>CAJSZQ010000010.1 GCA_910574185.1 Lachnospiraceae bacterium | reverse complement strand
ATAAACACATCTTAAAAGAGGGGTCTTATCTTAAGCAATATATTTGGATGACCACAATATATAGTGGTGGCTCCCAAGCTTTAAAATACACTGGATTCAGGTGGCTCTCAAGCTTTAAATAGATGGCTCCCAAGCATTAGAATAATCAACAGGGCTTCAGTATGATGACGTGGTATATATTTCTGCAAGAGACGCGGCCCGGCCGGTGGATGAGAGATATTATGTAAAGGGCGTTAAGATTGCAGGAAGGGATACGGATGAAGAGGGAAATGTCTCTTCAAACTTCAGTGTTGACGGAGATCGGGATTTTGTTATCGGTTATGGCATCAGCGGAGATATGGCGGCTTATACGGTAAATTATCTGGATGCAGACGGTAATAAGCTTATAGAAAGCGATACCTATTACGGCAATATAGGCGAGCGTCAGTTTGTGTCGGCCCGTTATGTGGAGGGGTATGTACCGCAAGCATATAATTTGGTAAAAACGATTTCGGCAAATACAGAGGAAAATGTATTTGATTTTCAGTATAGACCTGGCGTTGTGGGACCTGGGGGAATTGTGGGAGCAACAAATGCAGGAATTCTTACGGCCACACCGGGAAGAACGGGAACAAATACAGAAACTGCGGTGCAGGACCAGACAGCTCCGGAAGAAGGAGAGGCGCTGGAAGGCGGAGCAGAGGATGCGGAAGTTCCAGAGGAGGAAGTGCCACAGGATTTGATAGATTTGGATGATGAGGAAACGCCTCTGGCGAATAAGAGTCTGGATAGTATGGAACGTCCGGGTACCAGAATGAGCTATCTGCCCATCTATATTGCAATTGGCATAGCGGCAGCAGCAGCTCTTGGCGTGACAGTTATTTATCTGAAAAAACGGCGAAAAGCGCCTGTTTCACCGGAGGAACTGCTTAAAAATATGCATGATGAAGAGTAATGCTTATGAATGAACAGAACAGGAAAATGCAGAATAACGGAACACAGAAGGAATACAGAAGGAAGCTTGCGGCGGCCTGCAGGATTACGGGAACAATGTTAATCCTGGCGGTAATCCTTTTGTGTTCCGCCTTGGTGTTACCAGGGATATTCGGATGGCATATGTATAATGTTATCAGCGGGAGCATGGAGCCTGCGCTGGAGGTAGGAAGCCTAATCTATATATATGAGGATTTGCCGG
The DNA here is from genome assembly GCA_910574185.1 of Lachnospiraceae bacterium. Taxonomy (GTDB): domain Bacteria; phylum Bacillota; class Clostridia; order Lachnospirales; family Lachnospiraceae; genus Claveliimonas. The sequence goes on along the minus strand of CAJSZQ010000010.1, from coordinate 112,382 downwards.
AGGATGTAAAAGAGGATGATATCATTGCTTTTTACAGTTTTTCGGATGACAGAAGTATTATAACTCACCGGGTTGTGAAGAATAATGTGGTTTCCGGTAATTTCAGGACAAAGGGAGATGCAAATGACAGCGAGGACCCTATGCCGGTAGAGTATGATTTTTATATTGGCAGGGTGAAATTCTCCCTGCCTTATATGGGAGAGGTACTTATGATTATGACCTCTCTGCATGGAAAGATTACGGCAGTATGCATTGTTGCGCTGGGTGTTTTACTGAATATAGCTGGTTCCAGACAGGAGCTTAAATAGATGCAGTTTATGCTCCTGTTTTTTATGATATAGGAAACTTCGTTCCCTATATCATAAAAACCCTCCGGGGGGATGCGCACTCGCGCGAAGAGGAAGTTTGTCGCAAGCGACCGCGCTCGGCGCGAGAATGTGCCAGGGCACATTCTTTTTATGTCAGATGAACGATGAAGAGAAAGAGGAATTATAAATGGAGTAAACAGTAATTACATAATCTTAGGAAAAATACTTTGACCAAAAGAATATTATATTGTATAATAAATATTAATGCATAAAAAATAACTGCTACATTCGCACCGCATACATTTTTGGAAGAATAGATGGAATGCAGGTGCTATAGATTGCACTGGAGTTTTTGTAATGTGCTGTCGGCGAAGATAAACGAGTGAATGTGGAAGTTATTTATTTTTGATGTATTAGGGGAAATAGATGGTATAAAGGAGTTGAAGCAAATGAAATATCCAAAAGTATTGCAAATTCTGGCGCTTGCCACTGCGATTACAGTGGCGGCGCCCAGCATAGTGATTCCGGCGCAGGCATCGGAGACAATGGAAACGCCAGAAGAATATGCGGGGCGTACTGGTTATGTACTTCCGGCAGGGTATCACTATGTGCTGGATGGGCAGTATATTATTTTAGATGAAAGCGGGAATCCGGTTTTGGAGGCGGACGCGTCGGCATTACCTGTGGAGCCGGAAGCTCCAGCACTGCCGGAAGAATCCGAAGCTCCGGTTGAGCCGGGGGAACAGACGCCGTCAGGGCCTGAGACCTCTGTAAATCCTGATGCGCCGTCAGAACCCGGTGCATCGGAAGACCCAGGAATATCAAATAAACCGGGAAATTCCACCGATATCGGGACAGGTGATAAGGATACAGAGGATGAATCCGGAGTATCCGGCAATAAGCCGAATATAGGAGACGGAGAGCAGACAGGCGGCGCAGGAGAGGCCGAAGGTAAGCCGGATAAGGGGGATGCAGGACAATCGGGCAGTACGGAAGAGTCCGGAGATAAGTCAGATAAGGATGATACTACCGAGCAGCCAGATGGTTCTGGAGAGTCTGTAGATAAGCCGGGCAAGGACGATACCGGGCAGTCGGATGGCTCTGGAGAGTCTGTAGATAAGCCGGGAAAGGATGATACTGAGCAGTCGGATGGCTCTGGGGAGTCTATAGATAAACCAGATAAGGATGATACCGAACAGTCAGATGGCTCTGAGGATTCTGGAGACCAATCGGATAATAACAACGCAGATTGTCCAGATGAGAATCAGGAGGACCAAGAGACAGAAGCGCCGGAAGAGTCTGAGATATCCATGGAAGGAGAAACGCCTGAAATGGAGGAGATGCCGGAGGAGTCCATAGAAGAGGAAGTGCCGGAAGAAACATCGGATATGGAAGAACCAGCGTCCATAGAGTTGGCGCCGGGATTTGAAGGTGTGGAGGAAGAGCCGTTCTACCTGACGTCTGCTCAGTTTCGCGCGATTCACGACCGGATTCAGTACAATGTGGATGTGCCGATAGATGGGATTCCATCCTTTATCACTCAGGAGATGATTGTAGGAGCTTTAAAGGCTCAGGATGAGACCGGATATCCAGCGTCGGTGACGATTGCACAGATTATTCAGGAATCAGGATATGGCAAATACGGTCCCGGCGGCGAAGACGGAAAGGGACTGTCCTATCTGGCATTTGAGTACTGCAATTTATTTGGAATTAAGGGTAAGGGAACTGCGGGAAGCGTGTCCATGAAGACCAGCGAGATGGAGGCTGACGGTAGTACATATTCTACCTATGCAGGATTCCGCAGTTATCATACTTATACAGAGTGTATCGAAGACCGGAGCAAGCTTTTGAAGGAAGTCTACTCGGATTTGACAGAGGATGTGACGGATGCGAATACATTTGCCATGAAGATAGGGAGAAGATGGGCGACAGATTTGAACTATGGAAAGCATTTGATTAATACTATGCGGCGATATGATTTGTACCGTCTGGATGAAATGACGCTGGGTGAGTTCAGCGAGTTAATCGGAGAATTTGCCAATCCCTGTCCTGGTTCATCAATAACCAGCCTGTTTGGGAGAAGAAATGCGCCGATAGCGGGGGCAAGTACCTATCACAAGGGACTGGATTTAGGAACAGGAGCTTATAATATACCGACGTATGCAGCGAAGGAAGGAACGGTAATCTTTGCAGGAGAAGCGGGAGCATGTGGGAATCTGATAACGATAGACCATGGGGACGGACTGGTAACCAAGTATATGCATCACGCGGAAATCTATGTAAAAGAAGGAGATAAAGTCGAGAAGGGTCAGCAGATTGGTTTGTCTGGTACAACAGGAAATTCAACAGGGAATCATCTGCATTTCCAAGTGGAAGAAGACGGAAGAGCGGTAGATCCACTGAAGTATCTGCAGGCCAGCGTAGGAGAGGCTGAAAAGGCAAAGGAAGCATATGTCAGGAAACAGGCAAAGGCTGTGGAAGAAATGAGAGAGGCGAGACTGCAGCAGGTAAAAGAAATGCTGGAGGCCAAAAAAATTATGAAAAAGAAATAGAATAGTAGATTAATACTGTAATATAAAAACCCTTTGGCAGAATGCGAAAGGGTTTTTATGTTTTGTAATATGAATAAAATAAAAAATAAAAAGATAACATAAGAATGAAAAGGCTGTTGATTAATATATTTTTCTCTGGTAGTATAAAGACAGGGACTTTACGAGATTAAGGTATATGGAATGAAGGCGATTTGAAATTAAGAAATTTCTCCAGTAAGATTTTCACATTATTTAGAAAGGGGAATGACAATGTTATCAAGAGAAGATTTCAGCGCGCTGGAAGATATGATGCGAAATGTTGTTTCGGATAACAACGAAGTGTTAAGAGTAGAGATGTCGGACATAAAAGAAGAGCTGAGAGCGGAGATGTCGGACATGAAGGAAGGGCTGAAAGCGGAGATGTCGGACATGAAGGGAGAGCTGAGAGCGGATATGTCGGGCATGAAGGGAGAGCTGAGAGCGGAGATGTCGGACATGAAGGAAGGGCTGAGAGCAGAGATGTCGGACATGAAGGGAGAGCTGAGAGCGGATATGTCGGGCATGAAGGGAGAGCTGAGAGCGGAGATGTCGGGCATGAAGGAAGGGCTGAGAGCAGAGATGTCGGACATGAAGGGAGAGCTGAGAGCGGAGATGTCGGACATGAAGGAAGGGCTGAGAGCAGAGATGTCGGACATGAAGGAAGAGCTGAGTGCAGAGGTTAAAAGAGACATGTCCGATATGAAAAAAGAACTGAGTGCAGAGGTTAAAAGAGACATGTCCGATATGAGAAAAGAGCTGAGTGCAGAGGTTAAAAGAGACATGTCCGATATGAAAAAAGAACTGAGTGCAGAGGTTAAAAAGGATATGTCGGACATGAAGGAAGAGCTGAGTGCAGAGGTTAAAAAGGATATGTCGGACATGAAGGAAGAACTGAGTGCAGAGGTTAAAAAGGATATGTCGGACATGAAGGAAGAACTGAGTGCAGAGGTTAAAAAGGATATGTCCGGTATGAAAGAAGAACTGAGTGCAGAGGTTAAAAGAGACATGTCCGATATGAAAAAAGAACTGAGTGCAGAGGTTAAAAGAGATATGTCCAATATGAAAAAAGAGCTGAGTGCAGAGGTTAAAAGAGACATGTCCGATATGAAAAAAGAACTGAGTGCAGAGGTTAAAAGAGATATGTCTGGTATGAAAAAAGAGCTGAGTGCAGAGGTTAAAAGAGACATGTCCGGTATGAAAAAAGAACTGGGTGCAGAGGTTAAAAAGGATATGTCCGATATGAAAAAAGAATTGGGTGCAGAGGTTAAAAGGGATATGTTTGGTATGAAAGAAGAGCTGGGCTCCGAGTTAAAGAAGGATATAGAATATATCATTAAGGAGCAGATAGAAAACAGCGAGAGTTTTCTGCTTGACGAGATGGAACGATACTACCTAATGGCGAATAAGGATATTCAGGAGCTGAAGATAAAAGTGGATAGAATCGACCGATATTATAGCAGTAGAAGAGTGGAAGACGACGAGCGTAATCTGAAACTTGAACATCTCCAGGCTGAGGTGATGTGTATGAAGGAAAGGCTGGCTATATAGGAGTTTTCAATATAAAAAACTATTAGATTACACAGAATAGTGTATATAATGGAGACGCGATGCAGTATATGTGGGAGAATGATGAGATTAACAGATGAATTATACATATATATTAAGATGCCGGGATGGAAGTTTGTATACCGGATGGACGACAGATATAGAAAAGCGGGTAAGAATGCACAATGAAGGGAAAGGCGCAAAATATACGCGTAGCAGAAGGCCCGTTAAGTTGGTTTATTATGAGACTTTTGGGACAAAAGAAGAGGCAATGAGCCGGGAGAACGCAATTAAAAGGCTGAACAAGAAAGAGAAAGAGAATCTGACGAAGGGATGGAGCTATGTTTCTGAATGAAGAAGAATACATAAGCTGTACTAATGTAGTATCTGCAATGTATTTGGTTTAACCATACTGCCTGTACCGTCGCCGCATTGTTGTCAGTCAGCGATGCCGCTGCATCACTGACTGTGGGGTGACAGTATATTCAGTATGGTTTAACTAAATATAACCGGGTCCAAACATTGGCGTTCAGTATGTGCCGAAGCTATAGTATGAAAGCATACATTACTACAAAATGACATGCGCTTCCACCCATTACGAACAGATGGAATATTTCATGGCTGCCAAAATACTGATGTTTTGTATTAAAAAGCGACAACTTTAATGCATAAATAACACCGCCGATTGTATAGATGATACCGCCTGCAAGGAGCCAGCCAAAGGCTGCAGAGGACATAGAATTTAAAAGTTGTGTGAACGCCAGCACACAAGTCCAGCCCATCCCGATGTACAGTACGGAGGATACCCATTTTGGACAGTTTACCCAGAAAGCCTTGATGATAATTCCTGCAATCGCAAAGCTCCATACGATTGCGAGAAGGCTTATTCCAAGTCTGCCTTTCAGGACTAGGAGGCAGATAGGCGTATAACTGCCAGCGATTAAAACGGATATCATCATATGGTCAATTTTCTTTAGAACGGTATTGATTTTTTTGGATTTATTAAATGTATGGTAAGTTGTGCTGGCTGCATATAATAGAATCAGACTGGCGGCGTATATGATTATAGAAATAATATATATCCGCCCTGGTTCATGAGCAGCCTTGATGATAAGCGGTACGGACGCAAAAGCCGCCATTAACATTCCTATAAAATGAGTAATAGCGCTTCCCGGATCTTTGATATGTTTTTTAATTGTATTTGCCATAATATCCCCTCCTAGAATAAACATGTATTGAGATGTAGTATTAAAAACTATATGTTATATATATTAATATTATACCCGATTAAAAGAAAAAGCAATACTAAATTAAAAAATAAAAACTATTTCCTTTGGAAGAAGAAAACAAAACGCAATGAGTAAAAAAGAACATACCCCATTCATATAAAAAATGAAAGGAAGCCATGATACGCTTCTATTTTTGCTATTTGCTATGACACAATCATGCTATAGGAGGGCGTAAAAAGGGTGTAAACAATCAATAAAAAAGAGAAATAGGTGCTTGTCCACCCATTCCTCTTAAAAAGCCTTATATTACGTCGTTTCCATCTTAACCAAAGTATCTTTTAAGAAGACCCTCAAAAGCCTTACCATGTCTAGCCTCGTCACGAGCCATCTCATGTACAGTGTCGTGAATAGCATCCAGATTTGCAGCTTTTGCACGTTTAGCAAGATCAAATTTGCCCGCTGTTGCGCCATTCTCAGCAGCGACTCTCATCTCAAGATTCTTCTTGGTGCTGTCTGTTACAACTTCGCCAAGCAGTTCTGCAAATTTAGCAGCGTGCTCTGCCTCTTCGTAAGCGGCCTTTTCCCAGTATAAACCAATCTCAGGATATCCTTCTCTGTGAGCAACTCTTGCCATTGCGAGATACATACCAACCTCTGAGCACTCGCCGTTGAAGTTAGCTCTTAAATCTTCGATAATGTCTTCACTTACGCCCTGAGCGACACCAACAACATGCTCGGCAGCCCAGCTCAGGCCGTCGCCCTGCTCTGTGAACTTGTCTGCGCCAACGCCGCACTGTGGACATTTCTCTGGTGCAGCATCTCCTTCATAAACATAACCACATACTGAACATACAAATTTTTTCATCGTCGTAATCTCCTTTTCTTATTTTGTAATATTTATTTAAATCAGTATCTTCTACTGATATAAATCAATGCTTCTTTCCCAGGCAGTGACTGCATACACCATAAAATATAGCAGAATGTGAATGAATCGTTCCGGGAAAACAGGCTCTCGCCTCTTCGATAATGGATTCAGAAACATTCATGTCCAAGTCGAATAATCTCTCACATTCTGTACATAATGCATGATAGTGGGGAGAAGTTACGCCGTCAAATCTTACGGCCCCGTCAGGAGTTGTAATCTTAATGGCTTCTCCTATATCGGTAAGGAGGTTAAGATTGCGGTAAACAGTTCCAAGACTAATATGAGGGAATTGTTCTCTGACATGCATATATACAGTATCCGCAGTAGGGTGTGAGTCTGTTGTAGAAAGATAACTCTTAATTACTTCACGCTGTCTGCTGTATTTTAAAGACGCCATGACATCCTCCTTTCTAAAACACTTGTGTCACAACTGTTAGCATCACTATAACAGAATGAATATATAATAAATAATAGTAATTATTACTGTAATTGATTCTAGAACAATTAGATGAAAATGTCAAGCAAAATTAGAATTTTTTTAAATGTGATTCAAATTCTGAGTTACTGTTCACACATCACCTGCCGGACGCGGATTGAATCAGGAGCATGTCTTTGAGCAGACGGAGTAACATTCCATTGAACTGGCAGCTAACGCAGACTAAGCCGCTCAGGAAAGTCTTCGCGCCTAAGTCTGCATAAGCTGCCAGTTCAATTCCATGAAAAACACTCCTGAATAGTCTGCTCAGAGACATGCTCCTGATTCAACCCACTGTTTATCAAATGACCTGTGAACTGTAGTCGAATTTTATTTTGAAAAAGTAATGTTAAAACCATTAAATCAAAGATAAGTAACGACAAATTTAACCATGTATTCAATAATTTAACAATTTTGTAATATAATTTTGCAAGATTTGACAGACATAATTAAGGAAAAGATAAGAAAAATGCGTTAAAAATAAGGTTTTTTTGCTTGACAACAGTCATATGCACTGATATAATGACATCGTAATATTTGTAACAATTCTGTAACAATTGGCGCGAAGTAATTCAGCCAGTCTGAGAGGTTTCTCAGATATACAAAAGATGAGAAGACATAGACGAATGATAGGAGGATGTTTATGAATTCGAGTCTTAAGAAAGGATTATTTCTGGTTACTGCAATTGGAACATTTTCAGTTTCCGGGGAGAAGGCGGAGGCGGCAGACGGACTTGAAACAACAGACAAAATAGAAGCGGCCTTCCCAGGAGTGGGAATTGAGCAGGTACTGAATGATTGCTATGAAGCAGACGCAGAGATTGCTGTGGAGGATTATCTGGTACCTACAGAAAAAGGAGAGTATTTAGATATGGCATTCACGAATGTGGGTGCAGATACATTTCTCTTTGTCAGGAGTGAACCGACAAGAGAAAGCGAGTGGGTCGGAAAGCTGTATCCGGGTTCCGCGTCAGAGATTATCGGTCCGGTAGGGGAATGGACGAAGGTGCGGTCCGGATCAGTGACCGGCTACGTTTTTACAGAATATATAATTACTGGTAACGAGGCAGAAGCGAAGGCGAAAGAGTACGCTCAGGGTGCAGACGCAGAGGATGTCAGAGAAATAGTTGAGCATGCAGAATCCAGAGAAGAGGAAGAAGCGCGTCTCGCTGAGGAGGCAAGGATAGCTGCTGAGGAGGCGGCCAGAATTGCAGAAGAACAGGCGGCGAATACGGCGACATTGGGACAGGCTATTGTTGATTATGCATGTCAGTTTATCGGAAACCCTTATGTATGGGGCGGTACAAGCCTGACGGATGGTGCAGACTGTTCTGGATTTGTACAGTCGGTGTATGGGCATTTTGGGATTAGTCTGCCAAGGACCACCTGGGATCAGGAATATTCGGGAACAGGTATTGGCTATGACGAGGCGTTGCCGGGGGATTTGATTCTATATGAAGGCCATGTTGGAATATACATGGGAGATGGTCAGATTGTGAATGCAATTAACGCTTCCAAAGGAATTGGAATTATTCCGGCAACCTGTATGAGTATTAAGACTGTTAGACGAGTAATTTAAAGTTTTCTGACAACAAAAATGTAAAACAATTTCCGCTATATTTTGCAAAAATATAGCGGGATTTTTTATGTAATAGATAAAAACTATTATGTCATATCCCCGAAAATCGAATCTTTATATAAAATACACAAAAATGCAAAATAGTAGGATAATTTGTCGATAGGCTATGTAAAAGTTATCAACACAAGAAGACATGAAAAGAGTGGAAAATAGGCAGGTTTTTGCAAGTTATCAACATTATCAACATAAAAACATATGATTTTTGTTGATTACTCAGGGAAAACAAAAGAACGAATGTTTTGTAAAGAAATAACAAAATTGGCATTTTGTCGAAAAAAATTGAAATGTATCTTGATTTTTGAATCGTCAAAAATCGGGAAGAAAAAGCATTTAAATGTTTACACAATGGACAAAACTGGATATAATAAGGATTACCAGTGCAGGGAGGAGGCGATAATATGGCACAGATTAATAAGGAGACAACAATTGGCGAATTATTAATGACCAGTGGAGATAAGATTGAGGATGTTGCAAAAGCTCTTATGGAGATAGGAATGCATTGTATCGGATGTCCATCTTCTCAGGGTGAATCTATTGAGGAAGCCGCTATGGTACACGGTATTGATGCGGACCTGTTGACAGAGAAGCTGAATGCAATTCTGAATGCATAGCAGACATTTTCTATGAACAAACGGGCTTCGGCCGTTTCACAAGATTGCAAGATAAAAAAGGGCTGTGAGAAAAGTCTTTTCCTGCGGTTCGGAAGGTAACGAATGTGTCGTTGCATTCCGAACCGCAGGAAGTCGTGACTTTTTCACAGCCCTTTTTTGTAATAACAGGAAACATCGTTCCTGATATTACAAAACCATTCGGGACGGTGCGCGGTTACGCGCAGAACAAAAGCAGCGCTGGTGCAAATATTTAAACGCGAAGGTGCGTGTGGCGAACCTTTGTTCCGAAAGCAAAATGGGTTAAATTTGTGAAAGCTGTTGTACCGCGTCAGCGGACAGAACAACTTCACAGTGTTCTTCCAGATATGCAAGGGACGCTCCGGAGGAATGTTCCAAGGAGCCATACTCAGACAACATATTGCAAATTCGGCTGAAGTCATTAATCGTATGCTCAGACTGTGTGAGAGCCAGAACATACATGTCTGAACTGTTATCTTTATATAAGGTATTGGAACCGTAATACATGCTGCCAAGAAGCTGGGCAGCAGAAATCACGCCATCCATAGAAGCGAATGAAAACAGCCTTAAGTCGGTTCGCTTTTGAGGCGTATTTTCTTCTGGCGCTTGTTCTTGTGGAATGGCGGCAATACTTTCCTTGACCTTGCCAAGAAGGTTCAGAATATCTTCTGCGCCTTCCAGCTTAAGGGAAGCAGCGTCACGCCTGTTATCCCAGTCTCCATTTGCCGTAGGAGCAAATCTGGAAAACCTGGTATCCAGTTCTTCCGGATCTTCTACTTTTGTAATAATCAGCACAATAGAATCTGCGGATGCAGGAATTGCCTCAATCATAAGAGGAATGTCCTCTGCTTCAAAGCCGCACTCGTAGGCTGCCTGCTGCATCATATCATGGAAAAGTGATTTTGCTTTTTCTGTGCCATATGCCAGTTCGCTTAGTTTTAACTGGCGGTCGGCCAAATCAGCCCGCGTAAGTGTACAGCGTATCTGATTGTCATTGATCTTTTCAATCTTCATAATTATCACTTCCTTTTAGACAGTATAGCATAGTAGCTTGTAAATGTTCAATAAAATAAATAAAAAACTGCTTGCGTTAACATAAGAACTGATATATAATAGCCGTACAGAAAATAGTATTCCCAAGCAGGAGCATTTTCAACATATCAGATTTTTAACATTTTTAGTTCAGATTTATTTCAGATGATTTTCAACAGGGTTGTTGATACAGGTGAACTCGTATGCAGCAGCCTAACAGATTCCCAGACGGATTTTTTGAAAAATTACATGAATCAATGCAGGCATATTTTCTGTACCGGGTAATATATCACATGCGCTTCCGGTTTTTGGCATTTTATGTCCTGTGATTGGGGAAGTTATGCATTGAAGAGGAGGAGGTCATGAAGTCGGAGACAAAGGAATACCAGGAACTGTTCAACGAATTAAACCGGTATGAGAGAAAAGGAGTATACATGGAGATGGAGGGAAATCCGGCCAGTCCTACTCAGATAGTAAAGGCGCATATGCTGAAGGAGGATTCCGGGTATATGAGGGATTATATATTGAATGATAAGGGGGATTTGAAAGAGCTGTATTTCTATCACATTAATCTGCAGGAGAAGTGAGTGCCCTCCTATTTATTAAAAAAAATGTCGAAATATAATGACGGTCAACACTTTTATTGATATAATAGAAAAGCGATGTTGCAGAGAGGTCAGTGACTAACCTGTAACAAGGCAATAGGAGGTAGACTATGGAACAAAGGCGGATTATGGATCAGAGGCGAAGAAGAACACGCGGAAGAAGGCAGTCGAAGCGCAGACGTAAGAGAAATCTGATGCTGAAGATTATTTTCTTTATTATATTATTAATAGGAATTGTTGCAGCGCTTTTGCTGTGGAGACGGTATGGTGGGACCAAGGAACAGGCTGATCTGGATGAATATTATGGGATTGAAAATGAGAATCAGCTTGCCGTTATCGTAGACAATCAGGTGCTGGAACCGCGGGGAAGACTTTGGGAAGGCAAGGTATATGTAGAATACAGTATTGTACGCGATTATATCAACGAAAGGTTCTACTGGGATTCAAACGAGAATATGCTGCTCTATGTTCTGCCGAATGATATTGTATCGGTAGGCGTAGGAAGTAAAGAATATTCCGTTTCCAAACAAAAGAATAGTGAAGACTATGTCATTTTAAAAGCAGAGGGAAGTACGGCTTATATTGCCTTAGACTTTGTTAAACGGTATAGCGGTATGGATTTTGAAATCTATGATAATCCAGGCCGTATCATGATAGGGACGGAGACTGGTGATGTGAATGTGGCGCAGGTGAAGCGGAAAACCCAGGTCCGCTATCAGGGCGGAGTGAAGAGCCCGGTGCTGACAGAAGTGAAGAAGAAAGACAAAGTTCGCGTGATTGAGGACGAAGGCGACTGGAAGAAGGTTCGGACAGATGACGGCTTTATTGGCTATATCCGTAAGAAGAATCTGAAGAATGAGACAACAGAAAAGATTACTAGAGATTACACAGAGCCGGAGTATACGAATATTTCCAGAGACCATATCATTAATATGGCTTGGTGTAATGTGACTAATTACGATGCGAACGGAGGTATTCTGGAACTGATTGCTCAGACGAAGGGATTGAATACTATTTCTCCGACTTGGTTCCATGTTGCAGACACAGCGGGGAATATCCAATCTATTGCAGGTTCGGATTATGTGAATTACGCACATCAGGCTGGTATTGAGGTGTGGGCGGCAATTCGGGATTTCGACGGAGGAATTAATTCCTTTGAGGAGTCCTACGAGCTGCTCAGTCATACATCCAATCGAGACAACCTGATTAATCAATTGATTGCAGCGGCGCTTTCCAGCGGAATTGATGGAATTAACGTGGATTTTGAGAAGATTTCTACGGAGTGCGGAGAGCATTATATTCAGTTTATCAGGGAGCTGTCTGTTAAGTGCAGACAGAATGGTCTGGTATTATCGGTGGATAATTATGTTCCGCAGGCATATAATCAGCAGTATCACAGAAAAGAACAAGGAGTGTTTGCCGATTATGTTATAATTATGGGGTATGATGAGCACTATGGCGGTTCTCCTGAGGCGGGGTCTGTAGCTTCTTATGAGTTTGTGAAGAATGGAATTGCCAAGACGGTGGAAGAAGTCCCGGCGAATAAGGTTATCAATGCGGTTCCGTTCTTCACAAGAGTGTGGAAGGAAACGCCGAAGACCGAGTCGGAGCTTGCGGCCCAGGCTGGAACAGATGAGGCGGAATATCCGACGAACGTGGAAAGCACAGCATACAGCATGGAAGAAGCACAATATGTAGTTTCACAGGCTGGCGCTGAGGTGACATGGGATGATAAGACAAAGCAGAATTTTGCTACATGGGAGGCGGAAGGAAGCACCTATAAAGTGTGGCTTGAGGATGCAGATTCCCTGCAGCCAAGACTACAGTTGATGAAAGATTATGGTCTTGCAGGAACCGCAGCATGGCGTCTGGGACAGGAGACATCCGATATCTGGGATGTGATTCTCCAATATACAAATTAAATGAAAGCATAGATATCCTCCGGCGGGCATATATTTAACTGATATATGTTGCCGGAGGATATTTTTGCGTCAGAAAATAGAGTTAGCTGCGGCAATTTTGGTGCTTGCAGCACTTGTCTTTGTCAGTAGAACAATCAGTAAATATGTGGACAGCAACCAGGTGAAGAATGAGAAGGTAACAATCGTTCTGGACCCAGGACATGGAGGTTCCGATCCGGGAAAAATAGGGGTCAACGATGTGGAAGAGAAAACGGTGAATCTTGAAATTGCCAAGAGGGTACAAAAATTGCTGAAAAAGGAAAAGATTGACGTGGTAATGACAAGAGAAAAGGATACTATGCTTACAGGTCGGGACGGCCAGGCAACAAAGGTAGGGGATATGAAAGCCAGAGTGGCGATGATTAACGAAACGAAACCGGCGCTTGCGGTGAGTATTCATCAGAACAGTTATCATCAGGAGGGGGTTAAGGGAGCTCAGGTTTTTTATTACAGCCACTCAGAGGATGGGAAAAAGGCTGCCGAAGTAATGCAGAAGGCTCTGCTTAGCCTGAATACGGATAATAACCGCAAGGCCAAGGCGAATGATACCTATTATCTGTTGAAGCGAACCGAACCTCCGACCATTATCGTGGAGTGCGGATTTTTGAGTAATTGGGAAGAAGCAGAGCTTCTGAAGGATAAAGAATATCAGGAAAGCATAGCGGAAGCGATTGTGGAAGGAATCAAGGCCTATATAGAAAAATAGTATGAAAAGTGGTATACTTACCTGAGAAAAGAGTTATTGCTTAGACATCGCGGATGGAGGTACGAAAGTGGGGATGAAAAGAGAGGATTACATTAGCTGGGATGAGTATTTTATGGGGGTTGCAAAGCTGTCGGCAGCCCGGTCGAAGGACCCGAATACCCAGGTTGGGTGTTGTATTGTGAGTCAGGATAATAAGATTCTGTCTATGGGGTATAATGGTTTCCCAACGGGGTGTTCGGATGATTTGTTTCCATGGCTCAGGGAGGATGAGGATGAGCTGAGGACGAAGTATTTCTATACGGTACATAGTGAACTGAATGCAATCTTAAATTACAGGGGCGGGAGCTTAGAAGGGGCAAAGCTGTATGTGTCTTTATTTCCCTGTAATGAATGTGCGAAAGCGATTATCCAGAGTGGAATAAAAGAAGTTATTTATGACAGTAACAAGTATGACGGTACGCCGAGAGTGCAGGCGTCTATGCGGATGTTTGATGCGGCGGGAGTGAACTATCATCAGTATCAGCGAACCGGAAGGCGGATAGAGATTGAACTGTAATCAGGTCATGAAGCCGCTCATCATGCATGCGCCTGCGGCGCCGGCTTTTTTTACGGAGGCAATATTTGCCGGGGCAATGCCGCCGATGGCGTATACAGGAATGGGAACGCGGGTGCAAAGGTCTTTCAGGAAGGGGATGCCTCTTCCGGGAAGGCCTTTTTTGCAATCGGTGTCAAAGATGTGACCTGCGGTGACGTAGGTGCAGCCAAGCTTTGCTGCTGTCAGGGCGTCTTCAATGGAATGACAGGAGGCGCCGACGACGTCAAATGCCGCTTTATCCCGGTCTGTGAGCAAGCCAAGAACAGGGAGCGGCAGGTGGATGCGGCGGCAGCCGAGCCGGATGGCGGTCTGGTAGAAATTATGCAGAATACAGGGCGTGTCATGTCTCTGACAGATTTCTATAACCTGTTCGGCCAGGACGGCGTAATCTGTTTCGTTTAAGTCTTTCTCCCGGAGAATAATTCCCGCCGGGCGGGAGGAAGCAATTTCTTCTATACGTGTAAGAAAGTCAATATTACATAGTTTTCGATTGGTTATGCATATGATATTAAACATAGAGATAATCGTTCAGAACGGGCTGCAGGCCTTCGGAAGCTATGTCCCGATACATTGTATCAAAGCTTCGGTCGTCGTCAATTTCAAACTGCTCGTCACCCTGCGCGCCGTCTGTCTCCTTTCCTGTGTATTTGGTTTCGTGGTCGCCAATGCCGGTGGATACGCCGGCGGAAACCTTTGTCGCGGCAATTTTTATAATACCGTTGCGAAAACGGGCGCTTTCTCTGGAGGATACGGTAATTCCGACAAAAGGCAGAAAAATGCGATAAGCGCATAAAACCTGACAGAGTTGTTTCTCGCGTACATTCTGGGAATTAATTTTGTCATTGTTAATAATTGGCCGGAGTCTGGGACAGGAAAGAGACATCTCTGCGTGCGGGTATTTACGCTGCAAATAATAGACATGCAGAGCGCTTGCCAAAGCGTCTTTTCTGAAATCTGACAGTCCCAGAAGCGCGGAAAAGGCTACTCCCCGCATACCGCCCATCAGCGCGCGTTCCTGAGAGTCAAATCGGTAAGGCCATACCCGCTTGTGACCGAGAAGATGAAGAGTCTCATATTTATCTGTATCATAAGTCTCTTGGAAAACAGTAACATAATCGGCGCCGCATTTGTGCAGATAATGGTATTCGTCCGTATTAACCGGGTAAATCTCAAGTCCAACCATACGAAAATATTTACGGGCAAGCTTGCAGGCTTCGCCTATATAAGCGACGCTGCTTTTTGTTCGGCTCTCTCCGGTAAGAATCAGAATCTCTTCCATGCCGCTGTCAGCGACGATTTTCATTTCGTGCTCAATCTGTTCCATGGTGAGCTTCATGCGTTTGATATGGTTATAACAGTTAAAACCGCAGTAAACGCAGTAATTTTCACAGTAGTTAGCAATATATAAAGGTGTAAATAGATAGACGGTATTACCGAAATGTCTGCTGGTTTCCAGTCTGGCACGATGTGCCATCTGCTCTAAAAATGGTTCGGCTGCAGGAGACAAAAGGGCTTTTAAATCTTCGATGGTACAGGCGGGACGTTCAAGAGCTGTTTTTACGTCCTTTGCGGTATATCTGGAATAATCGTAACAATTCATTTGTGACATAACAGCGCGGCATATGTCAGACTCAATCTGCTCCATGCCAGGTAGGTATTCCATGAGATTCTTTCTTGCGGAAGGGTCTGTTTCCAGTCGATGTTTTGTCTCAAGAGCCTTTGGAGACAGGTATTCAGAGTCAATGAAAAAATGGCTTTTATTCGTCGTGGTTTCTGCATGTGTCGGTTCGGTATGTTTCATCGTATTTCCTCTCTGGTTTCATTTTCATCCGATTTCTGAACGGATGGGGTTTTGACTACATTGCCGGATTAAATCTTTCATACATTAGTCCCGGAGAAATCCGGTCAGTGGGTCGGACGCAGAGGCTCCGCGGGTCAGGATTCTTCCAAGACCTGCCAGATAGGCGTTTCGTCCGGCTTCAATTGCCTGCCGGAAGGCGGCGGCCATCAGAGGAAGATCTCCGGCGGTGGCGAGAGCGGTATTGGCCATTACGGCTGCAGCGCCCATTTCCATAGCCTTACATGCCTGGGAAGGGCTGCCGATGCCGGCGTCTACAATAATAGGAAGATCAATTTCATCAATGAGTATCTGGATAAATTCTCCGGCGGCCAGCCCTCTGTTGGAGCCGATTGGCGCGGCAAGAGGCATGACCGCGGCCGCCCCTGCGTTTACAAGGTCTCTTGCAACATTCAAATCCGGGTACATATAGGGCATTACAATAAAATCTTCTCTGGCAAGAATCTCGGTTGCGCGGATGGTCTCCTGATTATCGGGGAAAAGATATTTGAAATCCCGCATAATCTCGATTTTGACGAAATCTCCGCAGCCAAGTTCTCTCGCCAGCCTTGCAATGCGTACTGCTTCCTCGGCGGTTCTTGCGCCGCTGGTGTTGGGGAGCAGGGTGACGCCCTTTGGAATAAAGTCCAGAATATTCTCCTGCTCTTTGGTGTTGGCGCGGCGAACGGCGAGAGTGATAATCTGTGCGCCGGCGTCTTTGACTGCAGCTTCAATCAGTTTCAGGGAATATTTACCAGAACCTAAAATAAAACGGGACTGAAATTCGTGACCGCCAATATTAAGTGAATCGTTTTGCATCGTAGTTCTCCTTTTTAGCTAGTGTTATTAAGGTTCAAATTCGTAAGCCAGAATGCGAAGCGCCATCTGCGCCTGGTGGGCTGCGCAAAGCATGACGCGCGGAGCCATAAGCCCAAGACCTTCATGGGCGTCGCTGAGCCGGTCGCCGCATAAATAAAAACGGCTGGTAATCTGCCGGGTCTGAATTGCATTTGCGCTGCCAAGGCCGGCCATGCCGGAGGCGGCGATGAGATACTTATCCGGCAGCAGTTCTAATACCGCGTTAGTAAGCATGGACTTTGCTTCTGCATGGTCAAATGCTTCGCAGATAATGTCTGCGGAGGACAGAAGCTTTCTGACGTCATCTTCGTCTGCGATACGGACAGTGTGTGTCTCAAGGTCTATGTACGGTGAGATTTCCCGCAGGTTTTGGGAAAGCGCCTGCGTTTTGTCAAGTCCTACCTGAGACGCTTTGTACTGCTGACGGTGCAGATTTGAGACGTCCACCTGGTCAAAGTCGATAAGAATCAGTTTTCCGACGCCTGCACGTGCAAGGGAAACGGCAATGTTCGAGCCCAGGCCTCCAAGTCCGCAGACGGCGATTACCGCTGTTGAGATACGGGTGTGCAACGCTTCGCCATGACGCATCTTTAGAGCATGATTCAATTCTTCTTTTGATGGAATCATATTAACCGCCTCCTACAAAACTGACGACTTCAAGGGTATCGCCGTTAACAAGAATAATATCGGCATATTGTGTTTTAGGAACAATCGCACCGTTTCGTTCTACGGCGATTCTGCTGAAATCATATCCGGCTGCATCCAGATAATCCGCAAGGGATGTGCCCGCAATCTCTAAGGGGGTTCCGTTAATTTTTACCATAGTATTTCCTCCAAATAATCAAAAATGGGAGACGCCTGAACTGGTATCTCCCATCTGCTATACGATTCCCGGTATAAATTACGATATCGGTATTCCCTACGTTGGCATTATCCAAATCAGGTCAGCGGTCGAAGGGCGACACCTTCCTCTCAGCCTGTCTCACAAGCTCCCGTCTCATTTTGTAATTGTATCTTAATAATATATATTTTTTCATCAAAAGTCAACACCCTGTGGACGGTAACCATTGAACATAAAGTAACAGTTCAGCCTAGAACTTTGCACTTGCTGCAAAGTTCGTGAGAATGTGTAAATTTGGCCAAGAGGGAATCTGTCCATCGCCGCAGGCGATTTGGAATGGGCAGATTCCGTAACAGCGAAGCCAAAGGCTGAACTGTTACAACATAAATGAAAGGCTGGATGAATATATGTATAAAAAGGACAAAGAGGAGTGAGACGATATGTCAGAAGGAAGACCGGGAATTATTGTTAACTTTTTGGTTCGGGCGCTTATTGGGATGGCTTTAATTTTCTTTGTAAATGAATTTCTTTCTTCTCGTGGAATAAATGCGGCTGTTGGATTGAATGCTGTGACCTTTTTGACATCCGGGACCCTTGGTATTCCTGGGGTTGCGTTACTTTATGGGATTGTTTTCTATCGGATTTTGTGAAAAACATACAAAGTTTACATAGTTTCAGAAAAAGTATGGACATTTGTACGATGTGGTAATATAATACATCGTACAAGTTGCCATAACTTGTATCTGATAAGTTGAATCTAGTTGAAAATCTAAGTATGTTTCGTAATTCAGACCGTATCGGTCGCGAATTCAAAACAGAAAAACTGAAAAGCAGTACGATGACAGAAGGGAGGGGTAGTTTACTAAAAATAATGATTATGTAAAACAATAGAGATGGGAGGTTATGAGTGAGCAGTAAGAATTTGGTCATTTGCGACAGAGAGCAGGAGTATGCGGCTCAGCTTGCAGGCTATCTTAGCGGAAAGAAGGAGCTTGCTCTGCAGGTAAAGCTATGTAATAGTCCAGAGCAGGTAGAGGCGATTCGCAGGGAAATGGCAGTGGATATTCTTTTGGCGGATGAGAGCATAACATTTACAGAAGGAGCGCTTACGGGAGTTTCAAAGGTCATTCTCTTATCGGCGGCCTCGACCGGAACAGAAGGCATGGTGAGCAGAATTTTCCGGTATCAGCCGGCAGATGATATTTATACGCATCTTATAGAGGCGCTGGCCGAAGGCGGCATGGGGGAACTTTGGAATATAAGGAAAAAGGAAAGGGGGAAGTTAATTGGAATCTATTCGCCGGTACGCAGAATTGGACAGACTGGATTTGCACTGAATAAAGGGATGGAGATGGCGAAGACATCGAACGTATTGTATATCAATCTGGAAACTTATGCGGGAATTGGAGGGTATTTTCCGGAGGAAGGGAAGCGGAATCTATCCATGCTTCTTTACTATGCCAAGCAGGAGTCCGGGAATCCGGGACTGTTGATTACGACGCTTGTGAAGCGGATGAATGAATTGGATTATATTCCTCCAGTGATATTTCCAGAAGATATACGGACAGTGACGGTATCGGAATGGATGTGGTTGTTTGGAGAGATTTTAAGCCATAGTATCTACGATGTGTTGATTCTGGATTTGGGGGATTGTGTGCAAGGATTATTTGATATTCTGAAAGCCTGCGACACAATCTATATGCCGGCGGCAGATGACCGCCTTGCTGTCTCGAAGATATATCAGTATGAAGAAGCGCTTTGCCGTCAGGGATATGGCGAAGTGTGGGAAAGGATGATTCGCTGTGATATCAGAAGAACAGTTAAAGACAAAGATATTGGGACAGATGGATTTGTCCAGAGAGGTAGAGGATGAAGAACTTCAAGAGCTGATTTTTTGCGTGCTTGAGGATGAGAGCAAGGGAGAATACATCTCTCTTGAAACTAGGGCGAGACTAGGACGGGAATTGTTTAATGCATTCCGTAAATTGGATATTCTGCAGGAATTAATAGAGGATGAGAGCATAACAGAAGTGATGATTAACGGAGTTCAGAATATTTTTGTAGAAAAGCAGGGGAGGCTGTACCTGACAGACAGACATTTTCTGTCCAGAGAGAAGCTGGAGGATGTAATTCAGCAGATTGTAGCAGGGACGAACCGCCTGGTGAATGAGGCGTCGCCTATTGTTGATACCAGGCTTCCGGATGGCTCCAGGGTAAACGTGGTTCTTTACCCGGTTGCGTTAAATGGTCCGATTGTTACTATACGTAAGTTTCCAAAAGAACAGATTACGATGGGACGGTTGGTGGCGCTGGGCGCATTGAGCGAAGAGCTTGCCGGGGTTTTAAAGAAACTGGTGACGGCGGGATATAACATTTTTATCAGCGGAGGTACCGGTTCAGGAAAGACGACAATGCTGAACGCTCTATCCCAGTATATTCCAAAGGATGAAAGGATTATTACGATTGAGGATAATGCGGAGTTACAGATTCTGGATGTGCCGAATCTGGTCAGACTTGAGGCCCGCAATGCGAATGTGGAGGGCGTTGGGGAGATTACGATTCGTGATTTGATTCGCTCGGCGTTGCGAATGAGACCAAACAGGGTAATCGTCGGAGAAGTCAGGGGACCAGAGACCATTGATATGCTACAGGCTATGTCCACTGGACATAAGGGGAGTCTCAGCACCGGACACTCAGACAGTCCGAAGGATATGCTGAGGCGTTTGGAGACGATGGTGCTAATGGGAATGGATATTCCGCTGGCGGCTATACAGCGTCAGATTGCATCAGCAATTGATATTATTATTCATATTGGAAGACTGTGGGATAAGAGCAGGAAAGTACTGGAGGTGGTAGAGGTACTGGATTATAACGGGGAGGAGATTGATACGAAGACGCTGTATCGGTTTGAAGTAACAGGAAGAAGAGGAGAACAGGTAATCGGTGAATGGAAAAAGGTTCAGGATATTACAAACACGTCAAAATTATTTTCGGCAGGATATACGTCGCTCTGAATATATTCTGGCAGCAGGACGGACGCTGGGGATTCTGGCTGTGATTTCCTATTTGTTTTATGAATCGGCGACTGCATTCTTTGTGTTGCTGCCCTTTGGCATATGGTATTTTTTTCGCTGGGAGGCAGAGTGTATGGGAAAGAAGCAGAAAGAATTTCAGGATGAATTTCGAGAGGCAATTCAGTCTGTGTCGGCGTCTATGCGCGTGGGATATTCGGTTGAAAATGCCATGAAGGAGGCGAAGCGAGATTTAAGCCTTCTGTATAAGGAGGATTCGGCAATTCAGAGGGAATTTACTCATATGGTACGTCAAATTTATCTACAGGTACCGATGGAACAAATTATGGAAGAATGGTCTGAGCGCGTCGGTCAGGAGGATGTACGGAATTTTGTCAATGTATTTGTGATGGCAAAAAGGAGCGGAGGGAATATGCTTGGAATTATCAAGAGCACAACGGACCAGATTCGGGAAAAGTTGGAGGTTCGGGCAGAGATTGAGACCATGCTTGCAGCCAGGAAATATGAATTTAAAGTAATGTCAGCGATTCCTTTCGGGATGATTGCCTATATGAAGATAAGCTTTCCTGAATTTATGGGAGCTCTGTATGGAAATATGCTGGGAATCGGGGTGATGAGCGTATGCTTAGGAATATACTTCGGCGCATATATGCTGGGAGAAAAAATTGTAAATATCGAGGTGTAATGGGAGTTGTTCTTGTGCTGACCGTAGGATTTGCGGTATGTCTGCTGGTATCTGACAAGAAGGAGTCTGAGGAAGCCGTAACAGAGATTCGGAGGAACGACTATGGAAGGGGCGACGCTACTTATATCCTGCAGGCTGTCATTGACGGAAAAGAGCAAGATACGCCGCTTGAGATAGAAGTGGGTGAGAAGCAGTACACAGAAGCGGAGATGAAGGAGGTTTTTAAAGATGCGGTAAAGAAGCTGGAATCATTGATACTGGGGAGGAATCGAAGCCTGGATGACGTGCGGGAAGACCTTCATTTAATAACAGAGATACCAGGGGAGCCGATAACTGTATCCTGGGAAATTAACCGGTATGATTTGATGAACATATACGGCGAGTTGAATAAGACGGGAGTTGTGTCTGAGACGGAAGGCGCGCTTGTGAAGCTGAAGGCCTGTCTTACCTATACAAAGGATGAAAGTATGCAGGTGATGGAAGAGATGAGCGCCAGGGTCTATCCGCCGAAGTTGTCCGGTAATGCGAAGAAGGCAGCGAAGGTGAAGCAGGTTATTGCAGAAGAGGAAGAACGCAACAGAGAAGAGGCTGTGTTGAAGCTTCCGAAGGAAGTGGACGGCAGAAGGGTGGAGCTTCGGAATCCTGATAATTTAAGAGGATGGTATGTGCTGGGGTTAGGCCCTGTGCTTTGTCTCTTGCTTGTAAGCCTGCAGAGACAGAATGAGCAGAAGGAAAGAGAGGATAAAGAGCGTCAGATGATGCTGGATTATCCGGAGATTATGAATAAACTGACGCTTTTAATTGGCGCGGGAATGACAGTGAAGAAGGCGTGGGAGAAGATTGTTCAGGATTATGAACGGCAGAAAGAAAATATAGGGGTTCGTTATGCCTATGAGGAAATGGCGGTGGCTTATCGCGAGATGCGCAGCGGTCTTACAGAAATAGAGAGTTATGAACGATTTGGCAGACGGTGTGGTTTGAAAGCGTATCGGCGGCTCGCGGGTCTTCTGGAGCAGAACTTACGCAAGGGGACCAAAGGACTAACAGCGCTTCTTGGGATAGAATCCCGGCAGGCATTTGAAGAGAGAAAGGCAGCTGCGAAAAGGAGGGGAGAAGAAGCCGGAACGAAGCTGTTAGCGCCGATGTTTTTTATGCTGGCGATGGTACTTGTTGTTGTAATTATTCCCGCGTTTTTATCGCTTCAGATGTAGAAGGAGAGAGTTATATGGTGAAAATATTGTGGAAAATAAAAGAAACAGGGTTAAGAATAAAAGAGACTTTAGAAGACAAACAGGGAATCGGAGTCGTTGAGGTAATTCTGATTCTTGTGGTGCTGATTGGGCTGGTAATCATTTTCAAATCCCAACTTACCAGTCTTGTTAATACGATTTTTGAGAAGATTACAAGTGAGAGCGCTGGAATTTAAAAGGGGAGAAGTTACCGCATTTTTAGCGCTGATTTTTGTTCTGTTGGTGGCTTTTGCCGGAAGTATCATGGAGAGTGCATCGCTGCAATCGGCTAAGAGCTACCGGAGAACAGATATGAACCGGGCAGTGGAGTCGGTCTTTGCGGAATACCATAGGGAGCTTCTGGCAGAATTTGAAGTATTTGCGCTGGAAGGCAGTTATGAAAGCGGAAGCTACAGCGAACAGAAGGTGTTGGACAGGCTGTCCTGGTATGGAGCTTCTGGTATGGAACAGCAGATTCAGCGGCTCCAGCTTCTGACGGATAGGAATGGACAGGCATTCTTGGAGCAGGTTGCACGTTTTATAGAAAGTAAGTATGGTCTTGGCTCGCTGAATCATTTACTGGGAGGCATGGATCGGTGGGAGGGGCAGGAGGAAGCAGCAGACCAGTATCAGCAGACGGAAGAGTCTCTGAATCGAGAGTTGTCGGGAATGCTTGCAGAGAATGGCATGGAACTTCCGACGGAAAACAATCCGCTTCCTAATATGCAGCAGCTTGCAGCGACGCCACTTGCCAAACTGGTCATGCCGAAAGACAGACAGATATCCGACAAATCTGTCGATACAAGTGAGTTGGCTTCTCACAGAGAATTAAGAAGTGGTTATGGAGATTTCTCTGATGTGGCGGAGGCGGCAGAGTTGTCAAAGGTTGCTTTTGGCGAATATATACTGACACATTTCGATTCTGCTGCCGACGCGCAGGATGCGGATGACAGAGCGCTGGATTACGAGACAGAATATATTCTGTCAGGAAAAGACAGTGACCGGGAGAATTTGGAGGCCGTCTTAAAGAAGTTAATGGCGCTTAGGTTTGTGCCGAATTATATTTATTTGCAGAACGATGCGGGCAAACGGGCGGAAGCAAAAGCTCTGGCGCTCACGTTATGTACGGTTATGGCTTTTCCCGCTGCTGCGGAGGCGCTTACGCAGGTGTTATTGCTTGCATGGGCATTTGGCGAGAGTATTATGGATTTGCGTTCTCTGATGAAAGGGTATGGGGTTCCCTTTACAAAAAGCAGTGAAACGTGGCAGCTGTCGCTGGCTGGTCTGATGAATCTTGGAGCGCAGGATTCCGGGCAGGACGGAGCAGATACTGAGGGCGGAATAAAATATAAGGAGTATCTAAGGGCGCTGCTATTCCTGAATGGAAAACAGGAGATGCCCCTCCGGGCGCTGGATATGGTTGAGACCTGTCTTCGGCGGGAAAAAGGACTGTCCTGGTTTCAGGCGGATGCCTGTATCAGCCGGATAGAGATATCTTCTACGATTCATTTGCGCAGAGGAATTACATACCGTTTCAGCACTTATTATGGCTATCGCTAATACGAAGTACACCCTCCGGGCGCCCCATTATGGCTATTCGGCCATTTCACAAAGTATACGGAAAGACAGAAGGATGTCCTTTTGGAGAATTGCTAAATCAATTAAAAATCCAATGTATTTATTATTGAGAAAGGAGACGTTTCTTATGGTGCCTTACAAAAGGCGGAATCCCTTATATCCAATATCCTTAAAAATCCAATATTTTAGACGAAGGTTCCAGCGCTTCAAGAGGGCATCCTTCTGTCTTTCCGCAAGAAAAGGCGTAATTACAGTAGAAGCTGCCCTTGCTGTGCCGTTGTTTTTTCTTGCTGTGCTTGCACTATTCTATATGATTGAGGTAATGTCCATTCGGACAATCATTCGCAGTGGAATGCAGTATGCAGCGAAAGAAGCGGCGGAAGATATTTATCTGAATCCGGTGGTTACGCCAGGGAGTCTTGAGGCGGATATTGTATCGTCTATTGGCGGTGAGCGTCTGGAGAGAAGTATCGTGGTAGATGGAAGTAGTGGAATTCATTGTGAAAAATCCAGAATGTCTGCGATTACAGGGATTCTGGAACTTAGGGCCGATTATCAGATAAGGTTGCCCATTCCGGTCTTCTTGGCATCCCCGATAAATATGGAGGAATCCATGCGAATGAAGGGATGGAATGGGTATACTCGATTTGGATTGGGACAGGAGAATGAGGAGACAGTATATGTTACGGAAAATGGAATGGTTTTTCACAGAGATTACCATTGTAATTATCTTGAGCTGTCCATTCGGATGGTGCCTTATAGCATGGTAGACGATTTACGGAATGAAAGCCAGGGGAAATATCATGCTTGTGAAAGGTGTGTGCATGGAGGAGCGGCGAGTGAAGTTTATATTACAGAGTATGGTGAGCGCTATCATAATTCAGTTAGCTGCAGCGGTTTGAAAAGGACAATTTATGCAATTCCTCTGACAGAAGCGGTAGGGAAAGGAGCGTGTTCAAAGTGTGGCAGATAAATGAATATATACTGGCAAACGGTACGGCGGCGGTTAGCAGAATTATTTGTATGGGAATCCTGGCAGGGCTGTCTGTGGCAGATGTCAGGTGCAGAAAAATACCGGGGCTGGCGCTGATACTTGGGAGTATTATGGCGGTTGGTTATACGTTTCTTGTGGGAGTAAGTCATATTTGGCTGGCAGTCGGAGGTTTTCTGATAGGATTTTTGTTTGTTTTGTTAAGCAGAGTAACGGGTGAGCAGCTTGGATATGGGGATAGCTGGCTTCTATGTGTGCTTGGGGTATATCTGGGTACCTGGAACATGCTTCTTTTGCTGTTTGCTGCCTGGATGTCGGTTGCTCTGGCAGCAATGGCAACACTTGCTGTATGCCGGTTTCGCAGGGGGATGACGCTTCCCATGATTCCGTTCATCACAATTGGCTATGTCATTATGTGGGCGGATGAAATATGGTTATAACTTTTATTGACAAGGGTGAGGAGAGTGAGAATGCAGAGAGATAAATGGCTGGCGGGTGAATTTTCAGGAATGATTACGGTGGAGATGACCTACATTGTGCCGGTCATACTACTTATATTTTTCCTGAGTATTATGGGAATATTTTATTTCCACGACAAAGAGGTAATTGCGGCCTGCGCCTATGAAGCGGCGGTAGTAGGGAGCGCCAAGGCCAGGGAGAAGGATGGAGTAACTGAAGGAACGGTAAAAGCAATTTTTGAGGAAAGAGTGAATGGAAAGTGTATTCTGTTCGGAGAGGTGTCAGGGAGTGCAGAGGTCAGTGAGGAGCGGATTGTAGTAAAAGCATCTGCATCGAGAGGGAGAATGAGATTATTTGTTTCTGAAACGGCAAGTCTTACCGAACCAGAAGAAACGATACGAAAATATCGAAAATTGGGACTCGGAAGATAAAACAGGAGAAAGGAATTTGGAAATGGACTTTCAGGCGGAGTTAAGGAAGGAATTGAACCAGACCAGGCTGAGACTTAGGCTGGCTGGATTATATATAGAAGATTATCAGATTCGGATGCTGCGTGAAAACCGTCTCAAGGGGGTGCTTCCGATGAGGGGGTATGGAGAAGGGGAAAGCACTGTCTATGAATATGATATTACAGGGCGAACGTCATTGCGGCAGTATTATAAGCAAAGGAAGATTACATGGGAGGAAATGAATCTGTTTTTAAAGCAGATACAAGAGGTAATAAGTGAAACAGAAGGATATCTTCTGAATCCAAACAGGCTGTTGCTGAATCCGGATTATATTTTTTATGAGGAAGAATTATACTGGTTTTGTTATTTCCCACAGGGAAATGAGGATATTCGAGTGTCTTTTCATCAATTGATGGATGAATTTGTACAATGGACAGATTACCAGGATGTTTCCAGTGTAAAGGCAGCGTTTTTTCTGCACAAAGAGACTATGAAGGAAAATTATAGCCTGAAGAGAATCCAGCGGGATTTAGAAAGTATGAAGGGGGAGAAAGAAGGAAATGGAAAGCAAGTTGAAGAACAGACGGAAGATTTTGAAGGAAATAAAAAGCAAAGAGGAAGAGGGACAAAAGAGGCCGAGAGGCCGCGGTTTGCTTCTGAGGAAGAAAGTTTTCATAGAGAAGAATTATGGAGGCAGAAGGCATTTGAATATGACAGCGAAGAGCATGACTGGATTACCCGGCAGGAGATGGGGAGCAAAATTCTAAAAGAGACAGATAATTTGTGGAGCCCAGTGAAGCGGCTTCTCCGCCGCCATAAGCGTCCGAAGTGGGGAGATTGGGACGGAGTCTATATTGATGAGGAAGAATTTTGAATTCATTCTCGACGTAAATGGTAAATAATGGTATAATAACCACAGAATACGTTGTAAATAAGGAGCAGGCTATGTACCAGAAGAAAGCGCCATGCACGATTGCAATGGCTGCTATTAATATTGTTGTATTCTTGATTTTATCGTTTCAAGGTATGACAGAGGATGTAGGATTCATGCTGGAGCATGGCGCTATGTATACCCCGGATATTATCTATGCAGGTAAATACGAAGAGTTGTTTACCTGCATGTTTCTTCACTATGGATTTGAGCATCTAATGAATAATATGATGGCGCTTGTGTTAATGGGGTGGCAGTTGGAGCATGAGCTTGGCAGAGCAAAGTATGTGTTGCTGTATCTGGTCAGTGGATTTGCCGGGAACCTGTTATCTCTTGCGATAGAGCTACGCACAGAAGAATACGCTGTTTCGGCGGGAGCTTCCGGCGCAGTCTTTGGAATTATTGGAGCGTTGTTCTATATCGCAATCCGCAATCATGGAAGAGTTGGAAGCGTATCCGGAAAAGGGATTTTGTTCATGATGGCGGTTACCCTGTATCATGGTTTTACAAACGGAGGAATTAATAATTCGGCGCATATTGGAGGCGCGCTGGCCGGATTTGTTCTGGCTGTTATTCTGTATCGGGGGAACCAGAGCGAACGGGGATAAGTAAGGTGAAGGTAGTTCCTGTTTCTGCTTCAGATGTTACTGTAAGAGTTCCGTTATGCGCTTCCACAATGCGTTTGGTTAAGGGCAGACCGAGACCTGTACCTCCGGTTTTGTAGGTAACATATGGTGTAAAGATATCTTTTATTCGTTCAGAGGGGATGCCGCAGCCGGTATCTTGAATCCGGATTCGCAGGTATGTATCGTTTTGAGCTGTGGGAGTAATTGTATCTGCTTCCAGGCGGACAGAGCCGGCGGCGCCGGAAGGGCAGGCTTCAAAAGCATTTTTTAATAAGTTCATAAGGGCTTCTTTAAGCTTCGGAGCATCGGCCTGCACAGAGGGAAGCGCTGGAGCAATATAGGAAGTAAACTCTATGTCCGATACCTCGGAGGAGGCGGCAAAGGACAAGACAAGCTGTTTGATAAATGCAGTGGTATTCAGAGCCTTTTTGTGTAAAGAAAGGCTGTTGTTATAACTGGACAAATCTGTGAGAAGCTGCATCATATATAAGACGTCGTGGTGAAGAGCATCCCAGTGGCGAAAAGTATATACTTCCGGATGAGATGATTCAATAAGCTGCAATGAGCTGTATACCAGAGTCAAAGGATTGCGTATCTCGTGAATAATAGCGCCGACAGATTCTTTTTGAGCAGCGATAAGACTGCCGATTGCGTCGGCATGTTCATCGCTTTCAGCCATAATTTGTTTTAATTTGTCGAGATTTGTGTTTGTAAACATAATTTGCACCGCCTTTCTGGATTATCAGTGTAACATTGGAGGTTAAAATATGCAAGAGACGATTTTTAGTAAGCAGAATCGTTTTGTATAAAATTTTAGAGAGAGGGTAGTTATTATGAAAGACAATGGTTGTATCTTTTGCAAGATTGCAAATGGAGAGATTCCATCGGCAACTTTGTATGAGGATGATGACTTTCGTGTGATTCTGGACCTTGGTCCGGCGTCAAAAGGTCATGCGCTGATTTTACCGAAGGAACATTATCCGAATTTATATGAGTTGCCGGATGCGATGGCAGAAAAGGTAATTCTGCTGGCAAAAAAAATGATGGTGAAGATGACGGAAGTTTTGAAGTGTGATGGATTTAATGTGGTGCAGAATAACGGCGCCTCGGCAGGTCAGACTGTATTTCATTTTCACATGCATCTCATTCCCAGGTATGAGAATGACCATGCTGGATTTGGATGGAATGTTGGCAAGCTGAGTGATGTGGATCGCGAGGATATTTTGACTAAGATGAGAGAAAGTTACCAGTGAAAGATAAAAAGTGATAATACAAAGGGAAATAGTTGGGAAAATGGAGTCCGAAAGAAGAAAAGACTTCGATGCTGTATACAAGGAATACCGGCATGAGATATTTCGGGCGGCGCTCGTGAGTATCCATAATCCAAATGATGCAGAAGATATCACGCAGGAAGCGTTTATCAGATATTACGTATACTGTTCGCACAGTGAAGTTAGTAATCCAAAGAGTTGGTTGATGGTTACTGCAAAGAATCTGGCGCTTAATTATGTGAAACACGCAAAGTATGAAAGGCTTTTACACGAAGAGGAGAATATTGAAAATATGCTTGAGTGTGAACCTGACCTGGCAGATATTTTCTTTGAGAATATGTGGAAAAGGGAAGTTCTGAAATATACTGACAAAATTCTTGAAGTGGTAAAAGCCAGAAACAAGAGATGGTATGATGCTTTGATTTATGCGTATTGCATGGAGATGCCAAGGCGGGATATAGCAAATTGTATGGGTATATCAGTGAAAGCATTGTCGAGTATGTTGCAGAGAGCGAAGAATTGGATAAAAGAAAATTATAAAGACGAATTTGACCATATTATTAGTGCATAGAAAAAAGGTGTCAGATTGACACCTTTTTATACTAAACAAGAATACATAAAAATATGATATTATTTTTATCAATGTATGGTGGACTCAAGCAAATCAATGATAGTGTCAATTGAGTCCTGCTGGTTTGAATTCATCATTGCTGACACGTATTGAGCCCGGTTTTTATAAAGGCTGCGAATAACAGACAGAAGTCGGGCATCTGTAATTTTTTCCTCTTCCAGAACCATGCTGAAGCCCTGGCGCTCAAAGGAACGGGCGTTCAGAAGTTGGTCGCCGCGGCTTGCGTTTGCGGAAAGTGGAATCAAAAGATTGGGCTTGTGAAGAGCCAAAAGCTCGCAAATGGCATTAGCGCCTGCGCGAGAAATTACTATATCACACAGGGCGAACAGATCTTTTAGTTCATCCTTAATGTATTCGTATTGTACGTAGCCATTCAGATTGTTCAGGGATGGATCAAGCTTACCCCTGCCGCACAGATGGACTACGTGAAAATCCTTCAGAAGTGATGGAAGGATTCGGCGAACTGCTTCGTTAACTGCTACGGCGCCAAGACTTCCACCCACTATTAGAATGACCGGTTTATGGTCGTCAAGACCAGTGAAATGAAGTGCATTCTGTTTGTTACCTGATAACAGCTCCTGGCGGATGGGTGAGCCGGTGAGTACGGCTTTATCCGCCGGAAGAAGTTCTACTGTTTCCGGGAAATTACAGCATACTTTGCTGGCGGACGGGATGGATATCTTATTCGCGAGGCCGGGGGTCATATCCGATTCATGGATAATGGTCGGAACTTTACACTTCCTTCCGGCAAGAACGACTGGAACAGATACAAAACCACCCTTGGAGAAGATAACGTTCGGCTTGAGCAGTTTGATTAATTTGTGTGCTTCACCAAAGCCCTTTATTACACGAAAGGGATCTGTGAAATTCTGCAGGCTGAAATACCTTCGTAATTTACCAGAAGATATTCCATGATAGGGAATGCCGAACTGGTCGATTAGTTCTTTTTCGATTCCATTATAAGAACCGATATAATGGATATCGTATTCTAGTTCTTTGAGACGCGGCAGTAAAGCGATATTGGGGGTTACATGCCCTGCAGTTCCGCCGCCGGTTAAGATAATACGTTTCATAGTGCGCCTCCAATCCATCGTCATAGGATAATTGTAAACGAGGCGAGACCGCTGGTCAAGTGAAAAGAGGAAGATATGAGAAACCAAATTGATGATTATGAAAAAAAAATAATGGAAAAGCTGGACCAGGAAGCAGAAGAGATTGAACGCAGAATAGAGGAGAATCCACAGGTGACAGAAATAGAGGCTAGTGAAGGTTTGGACAGAAAGGTTTACGCTGGGGTGGAAGCTTATGAAAATGCTATTGCAAGGAAAACGAGCGCTGGCACAGATACGGGGCGGGCGGAAAATACAGACATTTCAGATCTTACTGGTCTTACAGAAGGGGATCGGGAGGCATTGCATCTTGGACGGGAGTTACAAAGACGCCGCAGGGAGAAAGAACGCCGGAAAGAAACGAGGAAATTTGCTGGGGGCTGGAAACGCGCTGTGGCTGTAGTAGTCGCACTAGTGTTAATTGTTGGTTTTGGAGTTGACAGTATCGGCGGACCTAATCGAGTGGTGGAGATAATTGGATTGGCAATTGGTGGTAGAGAATTATCAAAGGTTAATAGTTCTTCGGATAAAGTGAAAATAACAGAGAAGGATGTAGAGAAAGAGGCGTACCAGCAAATAAAGGATGAGTTGGGAATTAATCCTGCAAGGGTTAAAATAATTGATAAAGAGATGAAGTATAAAAATTGTGAGATTGATTCAGATATTCGTATGGCTCAAATCTTATATGGTTTTGGAGATAATAATGTTTTTTATCTAATTAGTGATTCTTATACAGAAGAACTGTGGTGTGTTGATATTGAAGATAAAGTTTTAGATGAATATCCATATAAAAAGGGAAGAGTTGATGCGGAAATTATCGAATATCAGTTACCAGAAAGTAAAGAAAAAAAATACGTGGCAAAATTTGAGTATAAAGGAGTATATTATCAATTAATAGGAACAGTTAAATGGAAAGATTTTGAGAAAATATTGAAAAATTTGCATTTTCCTGTCTAAAAACCGATGGATTTTGCGGAGTCAGTTGTCTATATATATGAGGAGGCAGGAAATTGTAGAGAATACGATGAGGAAACGGGTAGTATCTTGTATCTGTGCGCTGGTGTTGATGTTCGGTCTCATGATGAGTACAGGGTTGGATTCGAAAGCGTCTGATAATCGGCCGATGTTGGATGGCTCTTATCTGACTAACGAGACAGAGTCCATTGGGACAGATACTAAGATTACGAGGGGAGAGCACCTTCTGGCTGGCTATTCTAAAATAAGAAAAATGAGTCCAGGAGTAATCTACGCAGGTGGAACTACCCTTGGAGAGCACACTTGTGAGTCCATACAAGTTTCTGTAACGGTAGAGCGTGCTAAGTGGAAAGATGAGGAATGGGAATTTGTAACTACTTGGCATAAAGAGAATACCGATGCAGACCTCGTAAGCACCAGTAAAAAGCTGGAGGTAGAGGGCGGCTGGTATTATCGTGTGTCATGTATTCATTCGGCAGATGGGGATATCAGTGACTCAGTTACAGATGGCCTTTACGTGGAGGTGCCCGAATGACGCGTCGCCCCACTCGTGATAAGTCGTGATTCTTTATAATTATCTGAAGTGCTAATGACAAAAGGAGCAGTATCCTTATAAATTTCGAATATTAAAGAACCCTCATGCCGGACGAAGGCAGTTGTGGGCCCACTTTAGGACTCTAAATTTTGACATAAGGGAAACAAACTGCTTAATGGCATGCCTCTAACACAGCAAGAGGAAATGCGGTATTCAAAAATTTATCCCAGTAAGGAAAGAGAACTTAATTTGATAACCGGATTTACAGAAAAAAGAGACTGCTTACCCAGAGTCTCTTTTTTTCTTTGGCGTTAAGTATAGATGAAGTATTGACTATTCTGCAAGAGCAAGCTTCAATGCTTTTGCGAGCTGGTCCGGACAGGAAGTGGGTTTAAAGCCGCATCGGATACCTTCCAGTCGGGCGATGGCCTCCTCTGCTTTCATACCCTGCACCAGAGAGGCGACGCCCTGAGTGTTGCCGGCGCAGCCTCCGACAAATTCTACAGATTTGATAACGTCGCCATCTAATTCTAACTGGATTGCCTGTGAACAGGTTCCCTGTGTTTTGTATACCATAATAGTAACCTCCTTTGTTGACTTACAGGAATTATAGCAATATGTAAGAGTGAAGTCAATAAAAGTGTCTCTTAATTGCCTGGTTCCTGTTAGACGATACTAAAATGGAGTATGCTATATAGGTGTGTATAGAGTTTATACAGTGGGAATCAATAAGAATATAGGTACATAATACACAAGCAATAGGAAAATATGTGTATGGAGTAGAAAGAAAGTATTGATATCTGGTATGGGAGATAGAGTTATCTCATACCAGTTTTTTTGATCATGATTTAGTTTATAATTAGGATGCGTGCAGAAGATGTTGCAGGAACATGAGAACCATATCGTTGGGGTGTACGGATAGTGCTTGTGCCTTTGGAACATCAATGCCGATAGTGTTCATAACAGATATCTTTTTGAGAAAATATTAGTAATGTCAATAACAGTTTTACTCATTGCCTATTTAAGTTACTGGATGTATTACATGAATGCTAAAGGTTTAAACTGCTTAAAATAAATGCTGTGTATGGGAGGTTGACAGAATTATTGGCATAACTTCTTAGGTGTATGAAAAAAGTATAAAAATAAAAATCGAATATTATAAAAAGATATATAGTAAGGAGAAAATGAAAGGGAGGGCAATAGTGAGGGTGTGAAATTTTCTCTGTAAATTCAGATCTTCTATGATAATTGAAAGGGCTTGGCAGCAGATCCTGGTGTTAAGCCTTCTGGATCAGAGGGCAGCCAGGGGAGGAAAGTGTCATGGGGATGTTTTGCAGGCGCTTCCGGAGCGCCAGATGGCAGAGTCGCTGGAAGAAGTGGAGACATTTATCCGTAACAGGAAGAATGTGAAATATTATATGTAGGAACAAATGCTGCCATAGATTGAGGCGTTGTTGGTTCTGCTTAAATTATGGAGCAGCAAGACCGCGAAAGTTTGTTGGTATTTTAAGGGCAGTTTGCGACGGATTGGTGGTATTGGTGACAGCAAAGGAAAGCCGTTGAAAGTAGCAAGTGTGTACGATATGCTGAACCGGATGGAGAAGAAAACAGGGATTAAGAACACACCGCATATGCTCCGGCATTATTTTGCGAATATGCGTAAAGAAGCTGGATGGCTTCATTTCAGCAAGACCAGCAAGGAAACCATGAGTGACAAAATCAAGCGTATGCTGAAAAATGAGATACAGCAGATGTGAAAAAGCGATAACGGAAACAGGCCGGGATTCAGAAATGCGCTGGCTCCCGGCTTGTAAAATCAGGAGGTTTATGGTAGTATGGAGATACGAAAACGAGAGGGAAAGCAGGTAGGAAGATTGACAGTGACGGATAAACAACATCAAGAAGATTTGCAACGTTTGTGTTTGTTAAGGCCAATCGATGATGACTTTATGCGTTGTCTTTTCAAGGATAATATTCCATTGGCTGAATTTGTGTTACGCATTATCACAGATAAACCGGATTTAATTATTACTGATTGTGAAACACAGAAAGATATGAAAAGACTGGTTGGAGCACGTTCTATCTGCCTGGACGCATATGGAATGGATTCAGCCGGAAAAAAGTATGATTTGGAAATCCAGAGGCAAGATAAGGGAGCAGACCCACACAGAGCAAGATATCATTCAAGTGTAATGGATATAGAGAATCTTCATTCCGGTCAGGAATTTAAAGAATTGCCAGACACATATACAATCTTTATCATCGAAAAAGATTTTTATAATCAGGGTGAAGCAGTTTATCCTATTGAAAGAATCAACCTCGCAACGGGTAAATCTTTTGAAGATGGGGAGTATATTCTTTATGTGAATGGTGAATATCGTGGTGATTCCGCCATAGGAAAACTCATGCACGATTTTAATTGTACCAAAGCAGATGATATGAATTTTGAATTGATGGCAAACCGAACACGGTATCTAAAAGAGAACCCGAAAGGAGTGAATGAGATGTGTAAAATTATGGAAGATATGAGAAGTGAATCTTTAAAAGAGGTTGCTCTTCGTATGCTGGCAGCTGGAAAATATGCTCTGGAAGAAATTGCGAATATTTCTGGACTTTCTCTTGATGAGGTGAAAAAACTAAAAGCAGAACAGACAGCATAAAAAAACGTCCGGGAATCTAAAAAACAGGTTCCCGGTCTTATTTTTGTATTTAACAAACCCATGATTATTTATTTTATAGGCTTGTATTTTTATTATATGTTTTCGCCGATTTTATTTAAAAATAAATCATCGCTCTCTTTGTACACAATATGCAACTTATAGGATGATTTTATTTTATGACGGCTTAATCTATACGACCCAATTATTATATCAAGAAATTCTTGTTTAGTAAAAGATGTGTCACCTATGCGAGTAAGTCCTGAACCCAATATAGATATACATACATCATTCTGTCCATAATATTTATCAATCTCTTTCCAGAACAACGATAAACAGTCGAGAAATTCATCATAAGAAAAAAATCTTCCCAGTGTAGTGTCTCATTCACATTTCGCCAAAATAACTTGCCTGAATTTCCATATGACCTGTGAATTGTAATAAGGCGTAGGCAACGCCATGTAATTGTAAGAAACATAATTGCAACAAAAAATAAAGTATGATAGGATAAAGCGAAAGGAAGATGAAGAGACGCAGGAGGAAGATAAGATGATTGGAATTATCGGAGCTATGGATGAAGAAGTTGCAGCTTTAAAGGAAGCGATGGAGACGGAGGAGACCGTAGAACGCGCTGGGATGATATTCTTTTGCGGTAAGCTTGGCGGCAAGGATGTTACAGTGGTACGCAGCGGCATCGGGAAAGTGAACGCGGGAATCTGCGCTCAGGTTCTTGTGTCGGAGTTCCATGCAGATATACTGATTAATACAGGTATTGCAGGTTCGCTGGATGCAAGAATTAATATTGGCGATATGGTAATCTCTACAGATGCACTTTATCATGATATGGATGCGACGGCGTTTGGGTATCCGTTGGGAGAGGTGCCCCGGATGGGTGTACTTTCATTTCCGGCGAACGAACGGCTGATTAATCTGGCAGTAGAGGCGAATGCAGAGGCGAATCCGGATATCAATACCTTTACTGGAAGGGTAGTAAGTGGGGACCAGTTTGTGGCGTCAGACGAGGTGAAAGGAAAGATAACAGAGAATTTTGGAGGCTTGTGTACAGAGATGGAAGGCGCGGCAATCGCTCATGCGGCATACCTGAACAAAGTTTCGTGTGTCATTATTCGTGCTATTTCAGATAAGGCGGACGGAAGTGCGTCGGAGGATTATCCGACCTTTGAAAAGAAGGCAATCGAGCACAGCGTGAGGCTTGTAAAGAATCTGACGGCTAGAATTTAGCCGGAAGGGCGAATGACATCTTGTGACAGCCAGGGCGACAGCGTCTGACAAGACGGAGTAGATTCGCCATGGAGCGGCATGTTTCGGAAAATTAAATGCGAAATATGGAAAACGATTTTTCTACCCTCTTTTTCTGATTCGGTTATAATCGAATCAAAGAAGGAGGGTAAGATTATGTTGGAAGTAAACATGGACAGGCGTCTTCTGCTTGTCCTCATAGGCGTCTTTGCGGTTGTCGGAGTAATCAGTAAATGTGTGGTCAGCATTTCACTCAAGAGCCTTATGAAAGCGGCGGGAAATATGGGGAAGAGTTCTCATTCACTGATGCGGCTGGTGCGGGCGAAATATGAGCATACATGCATGGTCAGCGACCGGGTACAGAATGTGGAGGTATTTGTAGAGAAATACATATATGAGTATCGGATTATGAGAATCCGCCTTCACAGCTGGAGAAGGCTGGAACGGGCGTCAGCCTGGGGCTGCCTTCTGGCGGGACTTGTGGGCGCAGGGATTGAGTATGCTTTTATGGGAATGACTGATTTTGTTCTGCAGAGCGCGGGCGG
The DNA here is from genome assembly GCA_910574185.1 of Lachnospiraceae bacterium. GTDB lineage: Bacteria > Bacillota > Clostridia > Lachnospirales > Lachnospiraceae > Claveliimonas. The sequence continues at coordinate 75,664 of CAJSZQ010000010.1, read as the reverse complement.
CGGCGCGGCAATAGGTATTTTGCTGTTTTTGATGCGGGTGGCTATGGATGAGGAATATTGTTTGAATGTTATTCGCACATATATGGTAGATTATCTGGATAATTTCTGTGCGCGCAAATTTGAGAGGAACAAAGAGCTGAATAATCCAGAGCGGCCAAGGCCTAGAGAAGAAGTTCCTGCTCCGACAGATACGCCGGACATTTTGCCGCCAGTGATGCCAGAACCCTATCAGTCCCCAGAACCTTATCGTGCGCCGGAAGCGGGAACGGCGCCGGAAGGGCTTAGGATGGCGGAACGCAGGGAGTATGCGGTAGACAGCCGGGGAGAGAGAGTAATTGACAACCGGAGAGAAAAACGGTCTGACGACGTCGTAGAACGGGCTGTGGACAGCCAGCCGGAAAACTGGGCGGATGATACGGCAAAACAATCTGTGGGCAGCCAAATGGAAAGACAGGCAGAGACTGTGAAGGAACAAACAGATAGTATAAATGAAAATAACAGAGACCGCGAGACGGATAGCCGGGTAGAGAGAATTTCCGAAAAGTTGATGGAAAATATTGTAGAGACGGCGGTAGCGGATACCAAATGGGCAGACGTGGGCGTGAAAGAGGCATCGAAGGGAAAGAAGACTGCACGTGGAAGAAAGAAGGAACAGCAGCTTGCGGAACGCCTGGCGGAGAAGGCAGTAGAGAGAAACGCAGAGAGAGCGGCTGAAAAGCTTGCGGCGGAAGAGCAGAAAGGGGACAAGCAGATGAGCGCGCTTTCCAAAGAAGTCCTGATAAGGGAAATCCTGGAGGAGTTTTTAGCTTGATAAAACCTTTGCAAACTGGTAAGATATAAGTATAGCTGTTGAAGAAGTTTAGAAGTTACTGTGAACGGAGTGAAGAGTAACGTTTAGAAGGATTGGAGAAATAATAAGATATTCATGAATGGATTGTATAGCCGACTTGTAGAATATAGCGCGTCTGATTATTATGGTTTCCATATGCCGGGGCATAAGAGGCGGACGTCAGGCGGCGTCAAGCTTCCGTATGAGATTGATATTACGGAGATAGAGGGATTTGATGACCTGCACCATGCGGGTGGAATTCTTAAGGATGCTCAGAGGTTGGCAGCAAAGGTGTATGGCGCCGAGGAAAGCAGATATTTGGTGAATGGAAGTACGGCGGGAATCTTAAGTGCGATTCTTGGAAGTACGTATAAGGGAGAACGGATATTGGCGGCGCGGCACTGCCACAAGTCTGTATATCACGCGATATATCTGAATGAGCTTAAACCGGTATATTTATATCCGGAATTTGAGGCCGGTCTTCATATGAATATGGATATTTCTGTAAGCGCAGTGAGAACTGCGCTTATGGCGTATACGGACATACGGGCGGTTGTGGTTGTGTCTCCGACTTTTGAAGGAGTGATTTCAGATATAAGGGGAATTGCCGACGTGGTTCATGATTACGGGATTCCGTTGATTGTGGATGAAGCCCATGGCTCTCATCTGGGATTTCATCCGTATTTTGGCACGAATGCGCTTGCAAAAGGAGCTGACGTTGTAATTCACAGCGTTCATAAGACGCTGCCTTCGCTGACTCAGACAGCGCTGCTTCATGTACAGGGAGAGTTTGCAGACCGGAGAAGAATCTTTCGGTATCTGGACATGCTCCAGTCCTCCAGTCCGTCTTATATTCTGATGGCGAGTATTGACAACTGTGTGCGTATGATTGACGGGCGGGGAAGAGAGCTGTTTGAGGATTATGTGGAACGTCTGACGCAACTTAGGGATAGTCTTGGGAAGTTGAAGTGTCTGCGGTTGGTCAGTACGGAGAACTATGATTGTTCGAAGCTGGTTATTTCCGTAAATGGGCTGGGAATAACAGGGAAAGATCTGTACCAGGTACTTTTGGAACGGTTCCATCTACAGTTGGAGATGGCGGCGGGAACGTACGTGGTCGCTATGACTTCTGTCAGTGACAGTCGGGAAGGGTTTGCAAGACTGCAGAGAGCTTTGTTTGAGATTGACGCAGAACTGGAGAAAGGAAGTAGCGGCAAAGTCGGTGAGACCGGGGACGTTGGAATAGATGGGCTGCCGGTTAACGAGCAGGTGATGACTTGCGCTAGGGCGTTTGAAATTAGTGACAGGGAATCAGGTACGGAGGAACTTGCCTGGCAGGATGCGGTGGGAAGGATTTCCGCGGAATATGCATATTTATACCCGCCGGGAAGTCCTCTGATTGTTCCTGGCGAGCGGATATCGCGGGAAACGGTTAATCTTCTACTGCAGTATCAGGCGGCCGGGTTTTCTATAGAGGGCACAGAGAAGGCCGGGCGGATACGGGCGCTGCGGATACAGAGAGAATAAGGCGGAAGCATACCGGAGCGTTTGGGCGGCGAGAGAACGGACAGCCTTCGGATGCCGTTAAATGCAATGGATGCAGGCGGGCTGAAGGGGAGCTGCTTGGCGTGATTCAGGCACAAAGGAATGAGGTTGGAACAGATGGGTAAGATATATTATATGATGGGAAAAAGTTCCTCTGGCAAGGATACGCTCTACAGAGAGGTTATGAAGCGTTTTCCCGGCCTTGGCAAAGTGGTTTCGTATACAACCAGGCCGTTGAGAGAGGGTGAACGAAGCGGCGTTCAGTATCATTTTGTGGATGAGGCAGAGCTTAACCGGCTTGAAGCGGAAGAAAAAGTGGTTGAGCTCCGGGCATATCATACAGTGCATGGCGTTTGGAAGTATTTTACCGTAGACGATGGACAGATTGACTTGTATCATAAGAGTTATCTGATGATTGGTACGCTGGAATCCTATGAAAAAATGCGGACGTATTATGGGGCGGAGCAGATGATTCCTATTTATATAGAGGTAGATGATGGAGTTAGACTAGAGAGGGCGCTGAAGCGAGAGCAGAGTCAGACCCAACCAAAGTACAAAGAGATGTGCAGGAGATTCTTAGCGGACGAGGAGGATTTCTGCGAGGAGAATTTAAGGCGTCTCGGAATAGATAAAAGATATGAAAATACGGACATGGAGACATGTCTTAAGAAGATAACAGAGGAGATACAGAATGGATAGCTTTAAGGATGTAATAGGACACAAGAATGTGATTAGCTATATTGAGAATGCAGTGCGTCAGAATAAGGTATCTCACGCATATATTCTCAATGGAGCTAGAGGGTCTGGGAAGAATATGCTGGCCATGCTGTTTGCGGGAACTTTGCTCTGTGAGAACCAGGGAGCAGATCCCTGTAACGAATGTCATTCCTGCAAGCAGGTAGACAGTAAGAGCCATCCGGATTTGATTACGATTGAGTCGTTGGAAAATAGTATCGGTGTGGATGTTATCCGGACAAAGATAAATAATGATATTATGATTAAGCCCTATCAGGGACCGTATAAGATTTATATTATTGACGGGGCGGACCGGATGACAGAACAGGCGCAGAACGCTCTTTTAAAGACGATTGAAGAGCCGCCGGAGTATGCGGTAATTTTGCTGTTGACTGAGAATGCGGAAAAACTTCTTCCGACGATTACTTCAAGATGCGTGATGTTAAAGCTGCGCAATGTAAAGGATACTCTGATTAAGAAATATTTGATGGAGAAGATGGGAGTGCCGGATTATAAGGCGGAGATGTGTACTGCTTTTGCACAGGGGAATATCGGAAGGGCAGTCCTGCTGGCGAAGAACGAAAAATACGATGCGATTCGGGAAGAAGCGGTAAATCTGCTGAGGAATATCCGCGGGATGGAGTTTAACGCGCTGCTTGAGGCTGTGAGACATATTCATGCGTATAAGCTGGATGTGGAGGAGTATTTCGATATTATTATGATTTGGTATCGGGATGTTCTGATGTACAAGGCAACCAGAGACGTGGATAAGATTGTGTTCAAGGAACTGATTCCAGAGATTAGAGAGCGGGCAATGAAAAGCTCTTATGAGGGAATTGAGCTGGTTTTGGAGAGCCTTGAGAAGTCCAAAGCAAGGCTTCGGGCGAATGTGAATTTTGCGCTTGTAATGGAACTTCTATTTCTGACGATAAAGGAGAATTAATCTATGACAAAGGTAATTGGGGTGAGATTTCGTACGGCGGGGAAAGTATACTTTTTTGCTCCGGGGAAATTTAATATCGATACAGGAGACCAAGTAATTGTAGAGACGGCAAGAGGAGTCGAAATTGGCTCCGTTGTGACGGGAATACGGGAGATAGACGACGGGCAGATTCTGCAGCCGCTGAAGCCGGTTATTAGAATTGCCACGCAGGAGGATAAGCGCAAGGAGACAAAGAACCGGGAGAAAGAGAAGGAGGCTTTTACAATCTGTCAGGAGAAAATTCGTAAGCATAAGCTGGAGATGAAGCTGATAGATGCAGAATACACCTTTGATAATAATAAAGTATTGTTTTATTTTACTGCGGATGGAAGGATTGATTTCCGGGAATTGGTGAAAGATTTGGCAGGGGTATTCCGGACCAGAATTGAGCTGCGCCAGATTGGAGTCCGCGATGAGACGAAGATACGCGGCGGACTTGGCATCTGCGGCAGGACGCTGTGCTGTCATACGTATTTGACGGAATTTGCGCCGGTGTCAATTCGTATGGCAAAGGAGCAGAATTTATCCCTGAACCCGACAAAAATATCTGGGGTATGCGGAAGACTTATGTGCTGTCTGACAAATGAAGAAGAGACTTATGAAGAGCTGAACAGCCATCTGCCGCTGATTGGCGATATTGTGACAACACCTGAGAAGCTGCGGGGAACCGTTCATTCAGTGAATGTACTCAGGCAGCAGGTGAAAGTGGTAGTCGATTTGGATAATGACGAGAAGGAGATACGGGAGTATAAGGCTGGGGAACTTCGATTTAAGCCAAGAAGAAAGAAGAAGGATATGAAATTGTCTTCTGAGGAAATGAAACAGTTAAAAGCGCTGGAGGAGAAGAATAGCTCTTCTAAATTAGAAAATGAATAATGAATATAGAAATAATAAAGTTTCGGAAGATGGCGTAGAGAAGGAGTCTCTTTTGAGGGAAGGAGAACGCCTGGACGATCTTCAGACAGGAGGTTACTGCCTGATTCAGAATCCGAGTTTGTTCTGTTTTGGAATAGATGCGGTTCTGCTTTCTTCCTTTGCAAAAGTAAAAAAGGGGGAGCGGGCTTTGGATTTAGGAACAGGTACCGGGATTGTGCCGATTCTTCTGGAGGCAAAGAATGAGGGAGCGTTCTATGGTGGACTGGAGATTCAGGAAGTCAGTGCGGACATAGCAAGACGCAGCGTAAAGTATAACAATCTGGAAGGAAAGATTGAGATAAGGACGGGAGACATTAAAGAGGCGGCGGAGATATATGGCGCGGCCTCTTTTGAAGTTATAACGGTGAATCCGCCTTATATGATTCAGTCGCATGGAGTAAAGAATGTAAATGATTCTAAATATATCGCCAGACATGAGGTGTATTGTACTCTGCGGGACGTACTAGAGCAGAGCGCGAAGCTTTTAAAAGAGAAGGGACGTTTCTATATGGTGCACAGGCCGTTTCGCCTGCCGGAAATCATGAAAGCGATGTGTGAGTGCAGACTTGAGCCCAAACGGATGCAGATGGTGCATTCCTATGTGGACAAGGAGCCGTCTATGGTTTTGATAGAAGGACTTCGCAGCGGCAGGCCCCGGATGCGGGTGGAACCGCCGCTTATCGTATATGAAAAGGATGGGCAGTATACAGAGGAAGCGCTGCGTATGTACGGAGAAATGAAAAAGTTTCCATCTAATCGGACAGAAAAGATTCTTTGATTTTATTGGTTATATAACTTAACGGGGAAGGATACAATGTCAGGAACATTATTTTTATGCGCTACGCCAATTGGTAATCTGGAAGATATGACTTTTCGGGCGGTGAGGATATTAAAGGAAGCGGATTTGATTGCGGCGGAGGATACCCGCAACAGCATTAAGCTTCTGAATCATTTTGAAATTAAAACTCCGATGACCAGTTATCACGAATATAATAAGTTTACGAAAGGGCAGAAGTTGATTCGGCTATTGAAAGATGGGAAAAATATAGCCCTGATTACGGATGCGGGGACGCCTGGAATTTCCGATCCGGGGGAAGAACTGGTGCGGATGTGTCACGAAGAAGGGATTTCAGTGACAGCTCTGCCTGGACCGTCGGCCTGTATTACGGCGCTGACGGTTTCGGGGCTTTCTACGAGAAGATTTGCTTTTGAAGCGTTTCTTCCGACAGATAAGAAAGAACGCAGGCAAATATTAGAAGAAATCACAGGAGAGACGCGGACGGCAGTGTTCTATGAGGCGCCCCACAGACTGGTCAAAACGTTGGAGGAATTTTTAAAAATAGTTGGAAATCGCAGGCTGACGGTGTGCAGAGAACTGACCAAAAGGCATGAGACGCTTTGGCAGACTACGGTAGAAGAGGCGTTGGGCTATTACAGGGAACATGAGCCCAAGGGAGAGTGCGTACTGGTAATGGAAGGGAAGAGCAGACAGGCGCTCAGAGAGGAAGAGCAGGCTGGCTGGATGGAGCTTTCTCTGGAAGAACATATGGAACATTATTTATCTCGGGGGATGGATAAGAAAGAAGCGATGAAGCGGACGGCGAAAGACAGGGGAGTTGGTAAGAGAGAAATTTACCGGCAGCTTTTGGAGCGGGAATAATAGTATCCAGATGGGCAAATAGACAAGTGAGCTTGGCTAATTATCAGCGAGACAAGACACTAGACGAATGGGGCGTAAAAAGGGCGCCGCGGAATTCGGAGGGCCAGATTTTATTGGATTAAGAAGGATGCTTGGTCAACTTGACGAATTATCCGAAAAAAAATTGTTCAAGTTGAGTATGGCGCAGAGTATACATTTTCGTTATACTAGGCGTAGAGTATTTTTTGAATAAAATATGTGAATCAGGAGGAACAAACAATGGCAAGTTTATCTTTAAAACACATTAACAAGACATATCCAAATGGATATGAGGCTGTTAAAGACTTCAATCTTGAGATTGAAGATAAGGAGTTTATTATTTTTGTAGGACCTTCAGGATGTGGTAAGTCTACTACACTTCGTATGGTTGCCGGTCTGGAAGATATTTCTTCAGGTGAATTATATATTGGTGACAAGCTGGTGAACGATGTTGAGCCGAAGGACAGAGATATTGCGATGGTATTCCAGAACTACGCTCTGTACCCGCATATGACGGTATATGATAACATGGCGTTTGGTCTTAAGTTAAGAAAAGTGCCAAAGGATGAGATTGACAAGATGGTTCGTGAGGCGGCAAGGATTCTTGACTTGGAGGCTCTTCTTGAGCGTAAGCCGAAGGCTCTTTCCGGCGGACAGAGACAGCGTGTTGCTATGGGACGTGCTATCGTGCGTAATCCGAAGGTATTCCTGATGGATGAGCCTCTTTCAAACCTGGACGCTAAGCTTCGTGGACAGATGCGTGTTGAGATTTCCAGACTTCATCAGAGATTGGGAACTACTATTATCTATGTAACGCATGACCAGACAGAGGCTATGACGCTTGGTACAAGAATCGTTGTTATGAGCGCTGGTATTGTTCAGCAGGTAGATACTCCTCAAGTGCTGTATGATTCGCCATGTAACCTGTTTGTAGCGGGATTTATTGGTTCGCCGCAGATGAACTTTGCAGATGCTAAGTGTGAAGTCAGAGGCAAAGACGTATACCTTCTGATGGGCGATTCTGAGATTAAACTTCCGGCAGCTAAAGCTAAGAAGCTGGTTGACGGCGGATATAATGGAAAGACAGTAGTTCTTGGTATCCGTCCTGAGGATGTACATGATGAGCCGGAATATTTAAAGAGCCATCCGGATACTATGATTGAGGCTAAGATTCGTGTATACGAGATGTTGGGCGCTGAGGTATTCCTGTACTTTGATTATGCCGGAGCAAGCATGACTGCAAGAGTTGAACCTACGACAACTGCAAGAACAGGCGACAGTGTTAAGTTCGCATTCAACCCGGATAAGATTCATGTATTTGACAAAGAGACAGAGGTTACAATTACAAATTAGTATATTGTTGCATTAATCGAAACAGTTTAGTCTGCAGCTGCGCAGTTAGCAGCCAATGAACTGGAGCAGTCAGGAATCCGGCCCCTTTGCCGCAGGCAAACTTTAAAATGGGCGGATTCCGTAACAGTGAAACCGGAAGGCTGAACTGTTACCATTAATCTTTATAAAATCAGGAGGCGGTGAATGATTCACCGCCTTTCTGGATTTTATGGAAATGAATTGCGCAGGCAATGCGCCACCAGTACTGTATTATGGTGATTCGCACTATATAATATTGGCTTGACTGCTTTTCTGGTATGGGGGTGGAAAAGGAGAAAGGTCATGAAGAAATCTAAGATGCTGGTGGTTGTAATGGTAGGTTTTATGGTATGGAGATATATCCGTTATCAGAAAGTTGAAATTGAAATTGCAAAATTTGACTATATGATGCGGATAATGAAAGAAAAGCAGGTCAATTTGGAATAAAAGGAGGAGATTTTTTGCTGCCAAACCAGGTGATTCAGAAGATTATTCAGGATATTAAGAGGATTTCTGGGCTTGAAGCTTCCGTATGGAATGCGAAAGGAGAGTGTATGGCTATGACCAGCACCGTTACGAAAGCATTGGGAGAACGAGTAGGAAATTTTCTGAGAGGTAATGAGTGCCAGGAGATCATGGAGGAGCTTGAGAGGGACTTCGGTCTGTTTTCCATTTATATAGATGATGAACCGGGATATGTATTAGCCTTGCAGGGGAGAGGCGCAGATATTTCTGTTGTAGGAAAACTCGGAGTGAGCCAGATGTTGAATTTAGTTCAGGCATACAGAGAACGGCTGGATAGGAACCATTTTATACAGAATTTGATTCTGGATAATATGCTTCTTGTGGATATTTACAGCCAGGCTAAAAAGATGCGCATTTTGAATGAGCAGCGCAGAGTCGTGTATATTGTTGAGCCGAAGAATGAGGGTGAGAACCTGATTTTGGAGACATTACAAGGATTATTCACGGCGGGGAAACGGGATTTTGTAACTGCGGTAGACGAGAGTCATGTGATTCTGGTCAAAGAGCTTGGGAATGGAGAAGATTATCCGGAAGTTCAACAGCTGGCGAAAGTGATTGCAGATACTCTGAGTATGGAAGCGATGGTTAGCATTCGTATTTCCTATGGGACGATTATTGATGAGCTGAAAGGGGTGTCGCGCTCTTATAAAGAAGCGAGTATGGCGTTGGAAGTAGGACGTGTATTTTACGGAGAGAGAAACGTACTGGCATATAATGAGCTGGGCATCGGCCGATTAATTCATCAGCTTCCGAAGTCGTTATGTGAGATGTTTTTGTCGGAAGTTCTGGAAGGTAATGCAACGGAGTTGTTTGATGATGAAGAACTGATTACAGTGTATACTTTCTTTGACAATAGCCTGAATATTTCTGAGACGGCAAGACAGTTATTTATACATCGTAATACGTTGGTGTATCGATTGGAAAAGATACAGAAGAAAACAGGGCTGGATGTAAGGGTTTTTGAAGATGCATTGACATTTAAGATTGCGGTTATGGTGGAGCGCCATTTGAAATATCTGGATGCGCAGTAACTATTCCGTAGTTATTGTTCATATGTCACAGTTTGCAGGACAGAGCAGGCGGCGTGTGAACGGTAATATTCCATAGTAAATAACCAGCAAAACATGAGCTGCCGCTATTGTGCGGCGGCTCCTTTTCTGATAGTATAGTATGCGTATCCTGCGTGCGGAAGCGGGAAATGAATTACCGCGCGGTCTGTGCCGGAGCGGAAATTAGAATAGAGCGAAAACAGTAAGGCGCAGATTACGGTATAGGAATAAAGAGACTGGATTACAGGAGGAGAATATTATGATAAAGCTTTATGATAAAGGCATATATCTATTGAATGGCAGAGAGATTGCGGAAGATGTGCGGGAGGCTGAGCTGAAGACTGGGCAGGCAGTGTCCCGGGAGGAAGCTGCAAAGCAGACCATGGCTTATGGCATTTTGAAGGAGCACAATACGTCCGGCAATATGGAGCGCCTTCAGATTAAATTTGATAAACTGACGTCCCATGACATTACTTTTGTTGGGATTATACAGACGGCAAGGGCGTCCGGACTTGAGAAATTTCCGATTCCCTATGTACTTACGAACTGTCACAATTCCTTGTGCGCTGTCGGCGGTACGATTAATGAGGATGACCATATGTTTGGGCTGAGCTGCGCGAAGAAATACGGCGGCGTGTATGTTCCGCCTCATCAGGCAGTGATACATCAGTATGCAAGGGAGATGCTGGCGGGAGGCGGCCGGATGATTCTCGGTTCCGACAGCCATACCCGTTACGGCGCTTTGGGAACTATGGCAATGGGCGAGGGCGGACCGGAGCTTGTGAAGCAGCTTTTGAATAAGACCTATGATATTAAGATGCCCGGCGTAATCGGCATTTATCTGGACGGCGAGCCCATGAAGGGCGTCGGACCGCAGGATGTGGCGTTGGCGATTATCGGAGCTACATTTGGCAACGGATATGTGAATAACAAGGTGATGGAGTTTGTGGGACCGGGTGTGGAGAAGCTGAGCGCGGACTTTAGAATCGGAATTGATGTTATGACGACAGAGACTACTTGTCTGTCTTCTATCTGGAAGACCGATGAGAAGATTCAGGAATATTATGAGATTCATGGACGCAGGGAAGACTATAAGGAGCTGAATCCAGGAGCGGTTGCCTATTATGACGGTATGGTCTATGTGAATCTAAGCGAGATAAAGCCGATGATTGCTATGCCGTTCCATCCGTCCAATGTATATACGATTGACGAAGTGAATGAAAATCTTGCAGATATTCTTCGTGATGTGGAGAAGAAAGCTCTTGTTAGTTTGGACGGGGCGGTAGATTATTCTCTGCAGAATAAGATTGTGGATGGAAAATTATATGTAGATCAGGGACTGATTGCGGGCTGCGCCGGAGGAGGCTTTGAAAATATCTGCGCGGCGGCGGATATTATGCGGGGCAGATATATCGGTGCGGATGAATTTACATTCAGCGTATATCCGGCAAGTACGCCGATTTATATGGAACTGGTGAAAAACGGCGCTGTGGCAGACTTAATGGCGTCTGGAGCGATTGTGAAGACAGCCTTCTGCGGTCCTTGCTTCGGCGCCGGAGACACTCCGGCCAATCATGCGTTTTCCATTCGTCATTCCACCAGAAATTTCCCGAACCGGGAAGGCTCAAAGCTTCAGAGCGGACAGATTTCTTCGGTAGCGCTGATGGATGCACGTTCGATTGCGGCGACGGCTGCGAATCAGGGATTCCTGACGCCTGCAACGGCGCTGGATGTGGAGTATACCGGACCGGCGTATCATTTTGACGGCAGGATTTATGCAAATCGTGTTTTTGACAGCAAGGGCGTGGCAGATCCTTCTGTAGAAATCAAATTCGGACCGAATATCAAGGACTGGCCGGCAATGTCTGCGCTGCCGGAGAATCTGATTGTGAAGGTGGTTTCAGAGATTCACGACCCGGTAACCACAACGGATGAATTGATTCCGTCTGGGGAGACTTCCTCTTATCGCTCGAATCCTCTGGGGCTGGCAGAGTTTGCACTGTCCAGAAAAGACCCTGCATATGTAGGCCGGGCAAAAGAAGTGCAGAAGGCGCAGAAAGCGATTGAGGCTGATACTTGTCCAAGAGGCGCGCTAAAGGAGCTGGATGCGGTTATGGACAAGATTCATGCGAACTTTGAAGGCGTGGAGCGGAGCAATTTAGGAATCGGAAGCACGATATTTGCAGTGAAGCCGGGAGACGGCTCTGCAAGAGAACAGGCGGCCTCCTGCCAGAAGGTTTTGGGCGGATGGGCGAATATCGCCAATGAATATGCTACCAAGAGGTATCGCTCGAATCTGATTAACTGGGGCATGCTTCCGTTTATTACAAAAGAGGACCATGAGCATCTGAGTTTCCAGAACGGCGATTATATCTTTGTTCCGGGAGTGAGAAAAGCGATTGAAGAAAAGGCTGAGATAATCAAAGCCTACGTGATTGGGGATGAGATTACAGAGCTTCCTCTGACGCTTGGGGATTTGACAGACGTGGAGCGGGAAATTATCCTGAAAGGATGTCTGATTAATTATTACAGAGGTTAGCGTGGATTATATTAATATATCGTAATTATTGGTGCAGCTTTGTACTGGTATTGTATTGGTTTCGATGCAGCGTTATCGTTATAACTAAATATTTATAAAGTCAATAAGTGCCTTCCTTTATTATACTTATCAATTAGACGGACCTGGGCCGCTGGGTTAAAATGGTAAGTATAAAGAATAAAGGGAGGCATAGTTTATTATGAAACAAAAGAAGTGGTCACGTATTGTGGCAGTAGCAATGTGTATGGCTCTCCTGCTTGTGGGTTGCGGAGGCTCAGGGGCAGGTTCGGGAGACTCGAAAGATTCAGGAAATGAAGGCGATGCAGGAGAAAGCAGCTCATCGGAATTGCATGTTGCAATTGCGGCAAATCCGCCGGCTCTGGATCCGCCGTCAGTAAATTCCAACATAGTAGGAGGAATCGGAGTTCATGTATATGAGTCGTTATTTGCTATGAATCAGGATTATGAGCCAACGCCAGTTCTGGCAGAGTCTTATGAAGTTAGTGAAGACGGAATGGAGTATACGATTAAAATTCGTGAGGGTGTGAAGTTCCATAATGGGGAAGAGCTGATTGCAGACGACGTTGTTGCTTCTATGAACCGCTGGCTTGATGTGTCTGCCAAGGCCAAAACGCTGATTGGCGGCTCTGTATTTGAAAAAGTGGATGATTATACCGTTTTACTGAAAGTGAATGAAGCGTCATCCGATATTATTATGATTCTTGCAAGCCCGATTCAGTTCGCGGCAATTTATCCAGCGGAAATTGTTGAGAAGGCGACTTCGGAGGAGGGGTTGAGCGAGTATATCGGAACAGGTCCTTATAAGGTTGCTGAGTGGAAGCAGGATCAGTATGTGAAGCTTGAGAAAAATGCGGATTATCAGCCGGGAGAAGGAGAGGCGAGCGGACTTGCCGGAGATAAGACCGGTGTTAGCGAAGTGATTTATTTTGATGTTGTTACAGATACAGCTACACGTATTGCCGGTGTGAAGAACGGGCAGTATGATATTGCAGAAGAGATTCCTCTTGATAATTATGAAGAATTGTCTCAGGAATCCGGGCTGACTATGAAGGCTGAGCGCGGCGGTACTTTGAACTTATTCCTGAATACGACAGAGGGTATTATGGCGGATAAGAATATGAGGCAGGCAGTTCTTGCAGCGTTGAACTGCGAGGATATACTTATGGCAAGCTATGGTAATGAAGAGCTATATGAGCTGAATGCGGGATGGTGTGTTCCAACTGATGCACAGTGGGGAACGGATGCCGGCTCTGAATATTATAACCAGCAGGATGCGGAAAAAGCTAAGAAGTTAATGAAGGAAGCCGGATACAATAACGAGCCTCTGGTTCTGGTTACTACAGAGGATTATGCGGAGATGTATAATGCCACGTTAGTAGTGCAGGAACAGTTAAAACAGGCAGGCTTTAATGCGGAAGTTGAGACCTATGATTTCAGCACGTTTATGGAGCATCGTGCAGACCCGAAGCAGTTCAGTATGTATATCACCAGCAACAGCTATAACATGCTGCCGATTCAGTTATCTGTACTGGACAGCGGCTGGGCCGGTCTTGACGCTCCGGAGGTATCGGAAGGAGTTAAAGAAATCCGTCAGGCGGCATCAGATGAAGAGGCTGCAGCAGCATGGGAGGAGCTTCAAGCATTCTTATATGAGTACGGAGCAGCTACCGTTCTTGGACACTATACTGGTGTAACTGCAATGAATGAAGGCGTAGAAGGAGCGAATTATCTGAGATTCAATACCTATTGGGGCGCCAGTATTTCAAAATAATTACCGGGATTAGGGTGGATGGCAGTCCGCCCTTTTTTATCATAATTAGGGAACATCGTTCCCTATATGAAAAAAACGTCTGGGAATAGTGAGTATGCAGAAAGGAGTGGGAAACGTATGCTATCTTATATCGTAAAACGAGTTTTGTCTTTGATACCGGTGTTGTTTGTGGTGTCATGCGTGGTCTTTCTGGTGGTTTATCTGATACCAGGGGGACCCGCCACAGCGCTTTTAGGGATGGAGGCGACTCCGATGCAGATTGAGGAGCTGAATACAGAACTGGGATTTAACCGGCCGTTTCTGGTTCAATATGCGGACTGGTTCAGGGGAATTTTCCGGGGAGACTGGGGGGATTCCTTTTTTCTGCACCAGTCTGTATTGGAGGCAATAGGAGAATATTTTTTGCCGACGCTAAGCCTTGCTGTTTTTGCGCAGATTTTTGCGCTGCTTTTGTCGATCCCGGTTGGGATTCTGGCGGCTTATCGCAGAGGAACGGCGCTGGATGTAGCGGCAGTGTCTATTTCGCTTTTGGGAGCGGCGCTGCCGGGATTTCTGCTTAGTATGTTTTTGATGTTGTTTTTTGGCGTTTATCATCAGTGGTTTCCGGTTGCCGGATATGCCGGTCTGGCAGAGGGGCTGGGGGAACATCTGAAATATCTGTTCGTTCCAGCATTGTCGCTTGGTATCGTGCAGGCGGCGTATATTACGCGAATGACAAGGTCTTCGCTTCTGGAGACGCTCTATAAGAACTATATACGGACGGCAAGGTCCAAGGGACTTAAAGAGCATAAAGTCGTGCTAAGGTATGCGCTGAAAAATGCAGCTCCGGCAATTCTTACAGCAGTGGGTCAGTCTTTTGGCAGCCTGATAACAGGAACAATCGTAACAGAGACGATATTTAATATTCCGGGAATTGGAATGCTTACAATCGGAGCAATTAATCGGAGAGATGTATTTGTGATTCAGGGAGTAGTGCTTTTTGTGACGCTGCTGTATGTATTAGTTAATCTGGTTGTGGATGTGTTGTATGGATTTGTAGACCCAAGACTACAGCCGGGACGCAGATAAGGAGGCGGAAAAAATGAGCTTTATAAATAAAAATACTTCTGCGGTCAGCGAGGCGATTTTTAAGGAGCAGCGTCAGCTCAGAAAGGAACGCCTTCTGGCAAGTCCGGGATTGATTATTGGATTTGTGGGATTTGTAATTATTTTGATTCTGGCGGTGTTGGTCCCGTTTATCAGCAAGACAGACCCGAATGCTATGGTTGTGGTGGACAGACTGAAACCGCCTGACGGAGAACATATTCTTGGGACAGATGAATTTGGCAGGGATTTATTTATTCGTTTGATGTACGGTGCGAGGGTTTCGCTTTGGGTTGGAGGCTGCGTGGCTGTTTTTTCCTGTATTTGTGGGGTAATAATAGGAATTTATGCCAGCTATTTTAAGTTGCTGGATCACATTCTGATGAGAATTTGCGACGGGTTGATTGCTATACCGGGAATTCTTCTGGCGATTGCGCTGATAGCGGCGCTTGGCACTTCGAGCTGGAATGTCATTGTGGCGCTTACGATTGTCTATACGCCAAGCGTTGCAAGAACGGTCCGGGCAAGCGCTATGGTGGTCAGAGAACAGCCTTATGTAGAAGCTGCAAAGGTGCAAGGATTTGGAAATGCCCGCATTTTATGGAAATTGATTCTGCCAGGCGTTATCTCTCCATTAACGGTTCAGGCGTCGTTTATATTTGCACAGGCGATTATCTCAGAGGCATCGCTTAGCTTTTTGGGAGCAGGAATCCCAGCGCCTGCAGCGAGCTGGGGAAATATGCTGCAGGCAAGCAAGCTGGTATTTTCAAAAGCGCCATGGACGATGATTTGCCCTGGAGCAGCAGTAGTTCTCTGTGTGTTGAGCTTAAACCTTCTGGGCGATGGGCTTAGGGATTTTATGGACCCGCGGACAAAAGGAGGAGCGAAAAAGTGATGAGTGAGAATAAGGGAAACAACAAGCAGAAATCCCTGCTTGAAATAAAAGATCTCCGAGTGTTATTTCCGGTTCACAAGAAATGGCTGCCAGCAGTAGATGGTGTGAGTTTCGGTGTTCGTCCGGGAGAAATTACAGGAGTAGTCGGAGAATCTGGTTCTGGCAAAAGTGTGATGTCGCAGTCAGTTCTGAGGTTGAGAGACCATGATACAGCGGTTCGCTATGAGGGGGAGATTCTATTTGAAGGGGAGAATCTTCTTGGAAAACCCTTGTCCGAGATGCGAGATATCCGGGGAAACCGCATTTCAATTATTTTCCAAGATCCACTTAACTCACTGAGTCCCGTCCATACTGTAGAGATGCAGCTTAGGGAAATTTTGATGCTGCACAAAGGTATGACAAAGGCGGAGGCCAGGGCGCGCGCAGTGGAAATGCTGAAGCTGACGGGAATACCGAATCCTGAAAATTGTATCCGAAGATATCCATATGAGTTGTCCGGCGGTATGCAACAGAGAGTGATGATTGCTATGGCGCTGGCGTGTGAGCCGAAGTTATTAATTGCGGATGAGCCAACCACAGCGCTTGACGTGACAATTCAGGAACAGATTCTACACCTGATTCGGGAGTTAAATGATAAATTGGGAATGTCCGTATTATTTATTACCCATGATATGGGCGCAGTGTCCCAGCTTTGTCACAGTGTAAAGGTTATGTATTTGGGACAGGTTGTAGAGGACGCGGCGACGGAAGAATTATTTGAAAACCCGCTTCATCCTTATACAAAAGGGCTTCTGTCTTGTATTCCGCATCTGAAGGTAGAAAGAGGAAAGGATTTACCAGTGATTGCAGGGGCCGTACCGCCGCTTTCTAAGATACCGGTTGGATGCCATTTTTGTACCAGATGTGAGCATGCCGGTGGGAAATGCGAGAAGGAAGGACCGCCGCTTGTGGAGGTAAAGCCCGGCCATCTGGTCAAATGCTGGAAGTTTGCCGGATATTTGCAGCAGGAAGAGGAGGTGTAGTCATGGGGGAACACTTGCTTGAAGTAACAAATTTGAAAAAGACTTATCCAATCTATGGAAATATGGGTAAACTGTTTGCGCCGAAGGACCATATGTGCGCTGTGGCTGGCATGTCTTTTTACATTGATGAAGGCGAGACCTATGGTCTTGTGGGAGAATCCGGATGCGGGAAGTCTACGACAGGCCGGATAATTGTAGGATTGAATAAGGCTGACGGCGGTTCGATACTTTATGGCGGGAAGGATTTATGTCGGTTAAGTGAGAGGGAATACCGTCCGCTGCGAAGAGAACTGCAGATGGTATTTCAGGATACGATATCGGCATTGAATCCAAGGCAACGGATTGGAGCTATTCTGGAAGAAACACTGACGATTCATGGCGTGAAGGACGCGGCAAAACGTCGGGAGCAGGTGCTTGCGACTCTGGAACGGGTGGGATTGTCGGAGGAACATTATTTCCGTTATCCACATGAACTGTCCGGGGGGCAGGTGCAGCGTCTGGGGATTGCGGGGGCGTTGATTATACAGCCGAAGCTGATAGTTTGCGACGAACCGGTGTCTGCGCTGGATGTGTCCATACAGGCTCAGATTTTGAACATGCTGATGGAATTAAAACAGGAGTTGCGCATCAGTCTTTTGTTTATTTCTCATGATATTGGCGTCGTGCGGTTTATTTCGGACCGCGTGGGCGTGATGTATCTGGGGACATTAGTGGAGGAAACGGAGACGGAAAATTTATTTGCAAATCCCAAACATCCATATACGCAGGCATTGTTTGCAGCAGCGCCGGACCCGTATATTCGCAGGAAAGAATTTACAGCGCTGACAGGAGAGCAGCCAGTGCGAACGGATAAGTTCGCCGGGTGTGCTTTCAGCAGCCGTTGCCCTTATACGACGGAGCGGTGCAGGAGGGAAGCGCCGGAGTTCAGAGAGATTGAGAAAGGACATAAGACGGCTTGCCACAGGGTATAAAGTAGCGTAGAGACATGCTCTGATTTAATCCGGGTTTGCCAATAAGCGCATGAACCATAACTAATACAGACAGTACTGAAGATAGCATTTCGGCAGTAACATTGCCGGGATGCTATTGTTTTTTTGTGTAAAATAGTGCATAATTATTTATGTAAATATATGGGGCCGAAATGATGAGATAGCAAATTATTTTTATTTTATATGCAACAGATGGATTCGGCGGAGGCTCTTATATATAGAGTACTCTTTTTAGATGATTTCCCTTAGAGTATGTCTTTTGAATTTCCTGAAGAGATTTTCAGACGTGTTCTAGCAAAGGAGGGTGTGGAATGAAGTGTGACGCAGTGAAGTTTGCCGGTATGTATGAAGAGATTTACAGGGATTTGTACCGTTTTGCCCTGTGTATGATGAAGAATCCGCAGGATGCGGAGGACGTGGTAAGCGAGGCGGTTATCCGCGGCTATGAGCGGGTGCACTCGCTTAAGAAGGAGGAAGCGTTTAAGGGCTGGATGTTTACCATACTTTCTCGGATGTGTAAAAAGAAGCTTGCAGCTATGGCAAAAACCCGAACAGCGCATGAAGCGGAATTTTTCGAGAGGCTGGAGGGCGGGAGTGGAGAAGACGGTATGAACTTAAGCCTGGATGTACGACGTGCTTTTGCGGTGCTTTCCGAGGAAGAACAGATGATTGTGGGACTTTCTGTGTTCGGCGGATATCAAAGCAAAGAGATTGGAGAGATGTTAAAGCTTAAGAGCGGAACAGTCAGATCTAAGAGAAGCCGCGCGCTGTCGAAGATGAGTGTGATTTTGGCTCCGGCGGAAGCAGACAGTCAGGCGGCATATTATTAGGAAAGGGGACTTGCGCGATGAATAAAAGAGAGCAGGATTTGTTAAATCGGATAAAAGAAGAATCAGAGACAGTAAAAGTACCGAACTCTCTGGAACCGGGAGACGTAGAGACGCTATTAAAAAACCGGCCGAAGAAATTTGTATGGAAGAGAGCGCATATTGTGGCGGCAGCATGCTGTCTGCTGGCCTGCGGACTTGCTTATGGCATGATGAAGGAGTCTGATTATATCAGTCATGTAGAAAGGGATAATTATACGAGAGAGGAAGGGGAATCTTTTTCTAATTCGGGCCTTACTACAGCAAAAGATTATGAAGACGTGTATGCATATCTGGAAGAGCGCATGAATGAGATGAATGCCAGGTCTTATGACGGCGGTGCGGAGAAGATAGAGGATTCGGCGTCTGGGGATATGGCGGGGCAGGCTGTAGCAGAGGATTCGGCGTCTATGAATTTGATGGCGGGGGAGGCAGGAGAGGCAAAGACTGCGGCAGTTGCTGAAACGGCAGATTATTCTGAGACGAACGTGAGACAAGAAGGTGTGGACGAAGCAGATGTGGTGAAGACAGACGGGCGCTATCTCTATACTCTGCGGGATAACGGAAGAGCGGTTGCGATAGTAGATACAAAGAATGGGCTTGAGCAGGCCGGCGAGGCAGAGCTTGACGACGACTATACGATACGCGAGTTTTATGTTAATAGCGGCAGGCTGGTTCTGGTGGGAGAGATTTACCGCGAAGAGAAAACCAGGGGCGGCTGGTATATGGGGCAATCCAATACCTTTTCAGTTACCTATGATTTGTCGAATCCAAAGAAGCCTGAGAAGATTGGTGAAGTGACGCAGAGCGGTTCCTATACTTCTTCACGCATGGCGGAAGGCCATCTGTATTTGTTCAGTCAGTATTGTGTGGATACTTACGGCGGCATCGAGGCAAGGGATACGGAAGGCTATATTCCTCTGATTAATCAGAGTCTGCTTCCAGAGTCAGATATCTATCTGCCGGCTACGAAGCAGGCGTATATGTATGCAGTGATAAGTTCCGTCGATATGAATAAACCGGAAGAAGCGAAGGACAGCAAGGCAATATTTACCGACGGAGGGAATCTGTATGTAAGTAACCAGAATATTTACTGGTATGAAGACCGTTCCTGGTATACTGGAGATACGGTAATCCGCAGGCTTTCTTATGAGAACGGAAAGTTAAATGCAGAGGCTTCTGGAATGGTAGGCGGATATATCCATGATTCCTTCTGTATTGATGAATATAAAGGCAATCTGCGGGTAATTACCACTGAGAAGGATACGAACAGCGTATATGTGCTGGATAAGAACCTGAAGGTCATCGGTTCCATCGAAGGATTAGCGGAAGATGAGAGAGTTTATTCAGCAAGACTTTTGGGGGATGTGGGATACTTTGTTACTTTCAGAGAGACGGACCCGCTGTTCTCGGTGGATTTCTCAGACCCGAAGAAACCGAAGATTATTGGCGAGTTGAAGATACCAGGTTTCTCTGAGTACCTGCATTTCTATGGTGAGGATATGCTTCTGGGAATCGGTATGGATGTGGATGAGGACGGATTCTCTACAAACGGCGTGAAACTGTCTATGTTTGATATCAGTGATAACACAGATGTGAAGGAAGTTCAGAAGTATGTTATGAAGAATGTGTACGGTGCGGATGTTATGTATGATTACCGGGCGGCGCTGATTGACGTGAACAAGAATATAATTGGCTTTTCTGTCCATGGAGGAAACGGTGAGAACTATTGTGTATTTTCTTACGATACAGATAACGGATTTGTGTGCCTGATGGATGAGACGGTGAATGGAAATGGTTACCAGACTGCCAGGGGAGTCTATATTGATACGAAGCTATATGTGGTGAAGGGAAATATTATAGAGGCTTACAGTATGAAGGATTATCAAAAGGTTGACGATATTATTCTGTAACAATTTCATGCGATTATTTTGACAATGTATACGCCATATGATAAACTTGAATAAGCTATAGGACGTCGTAAAGATAAGTAGTTGAAACATTTTTGAGGTGAGAACATTGGATAAATATGAATATCGGGTAAAAACAGAGCAGATGCTGGAGCATATGGAGAATAAGCGCTATAAGAAGGCAATGGAGATTGCCGACACGATTGATTGGCGCCGGGTTAAGAATCCGTCTATGCTGAACAGCGTCAGCGAGATTTATGAGTATAACGGGGAGTTTCAGAAGAGCCGGGACGTATTGTTTATGGCGTATGATCGTGCGCCGAACAGCAGAAAGACCGTATACCGGCTCGGTACGCTGGCATTGAAGATTCATGATATCGAAGAGGCTTCAGACTGCTATGAGGAATTTGTGAAGCTGGCGCCAAAAGATCCGAACCAGTTTATTTTAAAATACAAGATACTGAAAGCACGCAGGGCTTCTTTGGCGGAGCAGATTGATGCGCTTGAAGAGTTTAAGAAGGCGGAATATATTGAGAAGTGGGCATATGAGCTTGCCAGGTTATATGACCAGGCAGGCATGACTGCCGAGTGTCTCGAAGAGTGCGACGATTTGATACTTTGGTTCAGCGAAGGCAGATATGTATATCAGGCGATGGAGCTAAAGATGAAGTATAAGCCTCTGACGCCTCTGCAGCAGGAAAGGTATGAGAGCCAGAAGAGTGGAATGGGAGGAATATCGGTAGGCCTCACCCCTGACGTATCGGTAGGAGCAATTCCGTCGGCGTCTGGTTCTTCCGGCGAAAAGGAATCCGTAGAAGACCTTGTCGCCAGAATGATGAGTTCTGTGGGCGGCGATGTGTCGGATGCGACGAATCCGGATATGAAACCGGTGGCAGTAGAAGACAGTGACGAGACAGAAGAGTCTGCCGGAGACTTGGCGAAAGCAGACGCCGGTACGGGAGGAGACGGCTTTGGCTCGCAGACCGGGGAAAAGGAGCAGACGGGGCAGGAAGAGGAGCCTAAGGTGCATGGAGAATCGAATATTCGCAGGACTGTGAAAGGGGCGACGCTTGCAGAGGCTCTTCGCAATGGGTTTGCCGTTGCAAATGGCATTGATTTGGAGCCAAAGACTAAGGCTATCGATAAGAGAGACGAAGATCTGCGTATTACAGGCCAGATGAAGATTGAAGAGATTCTGATGGAATGGGAAGCAAAGCAGAAAGAGAATGCGAAGGCGATAGATACCCAGCGGAAAAAGGACGAAGAGGCCAGAGCAAAGGAGAAGCTTGAAGCTGAGAAGCGACGGGAGGAAGAGGCGCGTCGTATTGAGAAGCAGCAGAGGGCAGCAGAGGAAGCACGTCGCCACGCAGAGCAGAGGGCAGTGGAGGAGAAAAGAAGGCTTGCGGCAAGAAAAGCGGAAGAAGAGCGCATTTTGGCTGAGCAGAAGGCGGAAGAGGAACGCAGACAGGCTATTCTGCAGATGGAGGAAGAAGAGCGCAAGTTGGAGCAGCTTGCGGCAAGAAAGACCGTACAGGATTTGGGAGACGGTTTAATAGAGCAGCCGAATAATGATACGGATAGTTTCTTTGGAACTGATGACGACTTGTTTGATGGGCTTTCTGGAGACGAGAACGTGGATGAAGTAGACCATAAGGAAGCGGAGGAAATCGCGAAAGAAGAACCTTATGAAGAATCCAGAGAAGCGGCTAAAGAGTCGTCTCGTGGAATTGTTCAGGATGAGCCGGCTTATGATTATGACGATTTGGAAGAGGATTTAGAGGAGTTCTTCGCAGACCAGGAGGAATTACAGGAATCTACCGGAATGACGGCAGATTTGAGGAAG
Source organism: Lachnospiraceae bacterium (assembly GCA_910574185.1). Taxonomy (GTDB): domain Bacteria; phylum Bacillota; class Clostridia; order Lachnospirales; family Lachnospiraceae; genus Claveliimonas. The sequence goes on along the minus strand of CAJSZQ010000010.1, from coordinate 53,096 downwards.
CTGATGGAAGAGCTGGAAGCAGACTTGGATGAAACGAGTGAAGAGAGCGAACAAGACGAATCTTGGGAAGAAGCATATGAAGAGGCTGGCGGGAAAGCCAGTGAGGATGAATTACAAGATGATTCTTATGAGGATGAGTTTGAAGACGAATCCTATGAGGAGTTTGCCGAGGATGAATTAAAAAATGATTCCGATGAGGACGTAGTCGAGGATGAATTTGAAGATGAATCCTATGAGGAAATTGCTGAGGATGAATTTGAAGATGAATCCTATGAGGAAATTGCTGAGGATGAATTTGAAGATGAATCCTATGAGGAAACCGCTGACGATGAATTAGAAGATGAATTGAATGAGGAAGCCGGGGAAGGTGAGTTTGAAGAAGACTCTTATGAAGAAGTAGTCGAGGATGAGTTTGAGGATGAATCCTATGAAGAAGCCGAGCCGGCTGATGAATCGGATGTGGCTGCAGCCGGGGACGAATCCTATGAGGAAATTGCTGAGGGTGCGTTCAGCGAATCCTATGAGGAAGTAGATGAAGATGGATTCGACGAAGGATATATTGGTGATTATGAGGAAGAGGCCTATGACGATGATTATGATGACGATGACTTTGACGAGGATGAGCCTTCTGAGGAGCCAGTAGAAGATGATTTGGAAGAAGACTTTGAGGAGGAAGAACTTCCTGTAGTTGAAGAGCCAGAGCCGGTTAAACCAGCAAGAAAGAAAAAGCCCGCCAAAGCGGAAAAGAAACCGGAGAAGCCGGTAAAATCAGTGAAAGAGGAGCCGGCAGAAGAACTGACGATTGAGGAGCCTACAGAGGAAGAGATTCAGAAGAGAATTAAGAAAGGCAAGGGAGGCGTTCCGTTTGACACCGGTTTTGTGGTTACCGGAAGATATGATTTGAGCGCAACCAGTGAGATTGGACTTCGGGCAGGTCTGACAGAAGAGCAGAAGAAGCTGTTCTCTTACTTTGTTCCGGTGCGTGGGATGAGCGAACAGATTGTAGAAGTGCTGGATAACGACCGGAGAGAGAAAAGAGAAGGTACTTCCAGAAGCGGTAATATTATCGTTATGGGTCAAAAAGGGTCCGGTAAGACGGTGCTTGCAGTCGACATTGTCAAAGCGATTCAGAAGCAGCGGAATTTGAAGCAAGGCAAGGTGGCTATTGTTACGGGCGAGTCTCTGAATAAGAAAGAGCTGACGAATATTATTCAGAAGCTTCGCGGCGGAGCAATTATTATTGAGAAGGCAGGTAAACTAAATACCAGGACAATCAAGGAATTAAATCACCTGATGGAAAAGAAGACGGGAGAACTGTTGGTGGTTTTGGAGGATCAGAAGAAGCCGCTTGAAAGAATATTTATGGCGAATCCTCCTTTCAAGAAGAAATTTACTTCCAAGCTTGAACTTCCGGCATTTATTAATGATGAGCTGGTAACATTCGGACAGACATATGCAAAGGAGAGCGGCTATAAATTAGACGAGATGGGTATCCTGGCATTATATAGCAGAATTGACGTGATGCAGAGAGAGGATCACGCGGTGACGGTTGCGGAGGTGAAGGAGATAATGGACGAAGCAATCGAGCATTCTAAGAAGGCGAATGTGAAGCATTTTGCAAGAAGAGTATTTGGAAAAGGAACGGATGATTCTGACAGGATTATTCTGAAGGAGGATGATTTCCGGATTTAGTAATATACAGAGGTATTTCTGAGTAAATTCTCTGGCTAGAAAGAGATAAATGGTTTTTGTGTAAAATCGCTATATATATGTCGAAAAAAGAGAGTGTTTTGAGCAATTTGTAGCTCAAAACTCTTTCTTTTTATGGATGAATCAAGTATAATAAAAAAATGAACTGCAGAGCAATCTGCAGATATTGTGGAGTGAAGTATCATAGGCTCCCAGTATCAGAATAGCGATATAAGAAGGTGAGGATATGGCAGAAAAGAAAAAAGAAAAAGCTTATGAGGTGGGGGAGCTCGATCATTATTTGTTTGGGCAGGGTACTCATTACGAGATTTTTAAAAAGTTGGGAGCACATCCGGTGAAGGATGGCCGAAAAAAAGGGGTATACTTTGCGGTATGGGCGCCGAATGCAAAATCGGTATCTGTCGTGGGGGAATTTAATAATTGGGACAGAACTGTGAATCGAATGGAGCGTACAGAACCGCTTGGAATTTATACATGTTTTGTACCGGATGTGGCGGAATATGCTATGTACAAGTATTGCATTGAGACCTATAAAGGTGAGTTTATTAATAAGTCGGACCCGTTCGCATATCATGCGGAATTAAGACCGGGAACAGCGTCGAAGGTATTTGATATATCGAATATTAAGTGGACGGATAAGGCGTGGATGGAACAGCGAAGCAAGTGGAAACATACTGAACAGCCGATGTCCATTTATGAGGCGCACATTGGTTCATGGAAGAAGCATCCAGAAGGAGAAGATGGGTTCTATAGTTATCGTGAATTTGCTAAGGAAATTGCCAGGTATATTAAGGACATGGGATATACGCATATTGAATTAATCGGTATTGCGGAGCATCCGTTTGACGGTTCCTGGGGGTATCAGGTGACAGGATATTTTGCACCGACTTCTCGGTATGGAACGCCGGAGGATTTTGCGTGGATGGTGGATTATCTGCACAAGAATAAGATTGGAATTATTCTTGACTGGGTTCCGGCGCATTTTCCGCGGGACGCTCATGGACTTGCTGATTTTGACGGTACGCCGGTATATGAATACGCAGACCCGAAAAAGGGAGAGCATCCGGACTGGGGGACGAAGATTTTTGATTTCGGCAAGAATGAGGTGCGGAATTTCCTGATTTCCAATGCGCTTTACTGGATAGAGCATTTTCATATTGACGGTCTCCGGGTGGATGCGGTAGCTTCTATTCTTTATCTGGACTATGGTAAGAGAGACGGAGAATGGGTTGCTAATAAATATGGAGGCAATAAGAATCTGGAGGCTATAGAGTTCTTCAAGCATCTCAATTCGGTTGTGCTGGGGCGTAATCCGGGCGCGCTGATGATAGCGGAGGAGTCTACTGCGTGGCCGGCGGTTACCGGAGATGTGAAGGATGACGGGCTGGGATTTAGCCTGAAGTGGAACATGGGATGGATGCATGATTTTACCGAATATATGAAGCTGGACCCGTATTTCCGGAAAGGCGCGCATTACAATATGACTTTTGCTATGAGCTATGCTTACAGCGAGAAATATATTTTGGTGCTGTCTCATGATGAAGTGGTGCATTTAAAGTGTTCGATGCTGAATAAGATGCCCGGTCTTGGATTTGATAAATTTGCTAATCTGAAAGTGGCTTATGCTTTTATGATGGGACATTCTGGTAAGAAGCTTTTGTTTATGGGACAAGAGTTTGCTCAGCTGCGGGAGTGGAGTGAGAAGAGAGAGCTTGACTGGTATCTGCTTGAGGAAGCCCCGCACCGGCAGATTCAGAACTGGATGCGAGATCTTCTCCATCTGTATAAGCGCAGAAAGGCTTTCTATGAGCTGGATAATTCATGGGAAGGATTTGAGTGGATTAACGCAGATGATAAAGACAGAAGTATTTTCAGCTTTATACGTCATGCCAAAGGTGGGAAGCAGAATTTATTGTTTGTATGTAATTTCACGCCGGTGGAAAGAGAAGACTATCGGGTAGGAGTGCCAAGACGTAAACAGTATAAGCTGGTATTAAACAGCGATGAAGCGAAATACGGCGGAAGCGGCGCAGAGAGGCCGGACGTTTATAAAGCGGTTAAGTCGGAATGCGACGGAAGGCCATACTCTTTTGCATACCCGCTACCGGCTTACGGAGTAGCTATTTTTGAATTTTAGCGTATAGCGCTGGACGGACTTATGCCGCAGTCATGAGCGCGGCCTGGGTGATAGCTGATTGGTGACAAGAGGATAATGAGAATGCGTTTGAGAAATATACCGCGTGCAGAGGGTGTGCTACAGGCACACCCTATTGTAGTGAAAAATGAGAAATTATATAAGGGAAAGTGGAGCCGGGTATTTGGCAATACGAATCCTGTGCATATTGAGATTGGTATGGGGAAAGGAAGCTTTCTTTTAACGATGGCTGAGAGGAATCCGGGGATTAATTACATTGGAATTGAGCGTTATTCCAGTGTTCTTTTACGTGCGGTGGAAAAATATGAGGAATATTACGGGGGAGAGGGAAGCCTGTCTATAGAATGTGAAGAAATCTATAATTTTAAGATTCATGAAGAACTTTCTAATATACGCTTTATCTGCATGGATGCAGCAGAGATTGAAAATGTATTTGCGCCGGGAGAGATAGAAAGAGTATATTTGAATTTCTCAGACCCATGGCCGAAGAAACGTCATGCAAGAAGAAGGCTTACTTCCAGGGAATTTTTTGGAAGATACGATAAGATTCTGGGGGAAGGCGGGACGGTGGAATTTAAAACGGATAACAGTGAGCTGTTTCAATTTTCTCTAAGGGAGGTGGAGGAAGCCGAGTGGGCGCTTACAGCTTATACATGGAATCTTCATGCAGATGAACAAATGAGAGTGGGAAATGTGATGACAGAATATGAGGAGAAATTTTCCAGTATGGGAAATTCTATCCATAAGCTGATTGCAACGAGATAAGCTATAGAGAATATACTATTATAGAGGTGATAAATGTGATTCATTTGACAGCAAGAAATTTTGTGATAGAAGCAAAGCGCTGCCGAGGGCCGGTGGTAGTAATGTTTTATGCAGTCTGGTGCGGTAAATGTGCAATGATGAAACCTGTGGTAGAGGAATTGGAAAGAAGATACTACGACCGGATAAAATTCTGCAAGGTGGAGATTGAGGAATCGGCTGTGCTGGCAGCAGAATATGGCGCGGATATTGTTCCGACTTTTGTGACCTTTAAGGATGGAGAGGTATTTAGCTTTATGCAGGGTGTGATTCAGGAGGACGTCTTTGAGGAGCGGGTTCGGGAACTTCTTTAAGAGTATTTTTATAAAATCCTAAGAATTGATTAGTGTACATTTGGGGGAGAGTGTGCTATATTGTGTTGAGGATTCATATATTCAAATGCGTAGAATCAGAGTTCTCGCAAAAATTAAAAAGGGGAAGTGCATCGAGGGAGTCGATGCCAGGAGGGATTTTATGAAAATAAAGAAGATTTTACCACTGTTGATGGCAGTGGTTGTGATGACGGCGGGTATTCCGACAATGGCGAGCGCGTCGGAGGCGGCGAATACAACTGAGGCGGAACCGCAAATGGACGCTGGCGCAGAAGACGCCGCTGGAAATACTGATTTGGACAGTGGAATTGGAGCAGACGGCACGTCCGGCGAGGGTAATCCGGTTGGAACGGATAGCTCTTTGGATGCAAACGAAGCTGTACCAGACGCAGATGAAGGAAATGCAGATATGACAGAGTCGACAGACGAAGCAAAAGACGAAGAGAAGCCTGTAGAAGTTTTGGAAGGCGACCAGGTAGAGACGGACAATGTAGTTACGCTGGGAGAGAATCTGTCTGAGGAACAGCGAAATGCGATGTACGAATATTTCGGAACATCCGCTGATAAAGTAAGGACGATAATTGTTACTCATGCTGATGAAGTGAAGTATATGGAGGGCATTGCAACGGCGGAGCAGATTGGCGCAACAACGAATAGCTGTGCCTATGTAGAGCCGACGGACTCCGGCGGGATTAAGGTTAAGACAGCGAATTTGAACTATGTGACCAGTAACATGATTGCCAGTACGTTGACGACGGCGGGGATGGAGAATGGTAACGTAATTGCGGCATGTCCTTTTGAAGTGTCGGGAACAGGAGCGCTGACCGGTATTATTATGGCATATGAGACAGCCAGCGGCGAGAGTCTGGATGCGGGTAAAAAAGAAGCGGCAATGGAGGAGCTGATTGCTACTGGTAATTTGTCGGACGCGCTTGGCTCAGAGGCAGCTACCGAAGTGATGAATGAAGTTAAGACGGAGATTATTGATAAAGGATTGACTGATTCGGGAGAGATTGGCGAAGCAGTAAACAAGATTGCGGATAATCATGACGTTACTCTGACTGAGGAACAGAGACAGCAGATTATATCTGTTATGGAGAAAATTTCCCAGTATGATTATGATCTGGATGCAATTCAGAATACGCTTGACAGTCTGAACGATAAGGTGGGAGCGTTGGAGAGCGCCTGGAACTCCATTAAAAGTTTCTTTGTAGGATCTGACGATGGAATTTTAAGCGAGACCAATGAGGCGGCGCTTGGCGGCGATGTGCTGACGGACAGTACGGTTAGTGAAGGCGGCTTTAAAGACGGACTTCTGACAAGGATAATGAATTTCTTTAAGAAAGATTAATGTAATGCAGCGATATAAATAGATAATAAGGAAAAAATCTATGCGGTATAAATTCAGCTTGTGGATAACATAGGCGTCAATTGTACCGCATAGATTTTTTTATGTCGGGAGAAGTTTTGGCTGCGTGAAATACTCAGGAATATTTTTCTACTGTAAAAATAAGGGGAGTTCTGGAGGGAAGCAGGTAAAGATAAAAAAGAGCAGCACAGAGAAAGCCCAGCACAGGAATATTGTTAATGGTTCCTGACAGCGTAGTCTTTTGCCGAATTTGCCGGAAGCGTAGTAGGCTGCAATCACGCCAATGATGAACAGAAGAATATCCACAGGCGTGAAATTTCTGCCTATAATTCCGCTGTAACCATAGAATAGAAATACGATTGATAACATGCCTGCCCAGACGCCAACGAAACGCGCTGCGAAAAAATCTGCAAGAGTCGGACGCCGCAGATAGTATTCTGCCAGTGAAGACAGCAGAAAAGGGAAGAACAAAAGCTTTAAATGTTCCCAAACCGATTCATTTATAGGAGCGATAAGAGCTGTTACCGGATTTTTCCCAGAATATTCATATGCAAAATGTGCAAGGATGCCGGTAATTATAGTTATGAGTATGTAAGGAAAATCTTTTCGTCGTATAATTCGATACATTTTTTTACCCTCTGATTTATTATATGCAGGAGGAACGGGATATATGAATATTGTGGTGAACATCAAGGTACAGTAAATCCGAAAATATTCCGCTGTTTACCAAATGACCTGTGAACTGTAACAATTTTCAGAGAAAAAAATTAAGAAAAACATAAAAAAAGCTTGCATTTTAGTAAAATATCCGATATAATAATTTTTGTGCCACAGAGAATGGAAAATAATAGATGCGCGATTAGCTCAGCTGGCAGAGCACCTGACTCTTAATCAGGGTGTCCAGGGTTCGAACCCCTGATCGCGCAGTTGAAATCACTGTTTTTGGAGTTTATGCTCCGGGGATGGTGGTTTTATTTTTTAACTCAAATGGAGAGCTATATTCTATTAAATATTTTGAAAAAAGTTACAGGAATATTTGGGAACTGAAGATTGCATTTTACGGCGATATATCTACCATATTCAGCGTAAAATATTTGTCAGGAAACGGAGCGAAAAATTTGAATACAAAAGTATATCATGTTGCAAAAGATAAAAAAGGATATATATTGAAGAGCGCGGCGCAGATTATACAGAACGGAGGGCTGCTTGCAATACCGACAGAAACGGTGTATGGTCTGGGGGCGAACGCATTGGACGGGAAAGCGGTTCTTGGCATTTTTGAGGCGAAGGGCAGACCGCAGGATAATCCGTTATTGATACATATTCCGGATGCATCCTGGCTGGAGAGATATTGTGAAGATATTCCTCCGCTTGCGTATAAATTGGCGGAGATTTTCTGGCCGGGACCTTTGACGATGATACTGAAAAGTAAGGCCTGTATCCCTAAAGAAACCACATGCGGGCTGAAAACAGTTGGCGTGCGGTGTCCGGATAATGAAGTGACGGCAGAGATTATTAGAATGGCGGGGGTTCCGGTTGCGGCGCCGTCTGCAAACCGTTCAGGACATCCAAGCTGCACGACTGCCGAGGCGGTATTTGAGGATTTTGCCGGAAAAATTGCAGGTATTGTGGATGGTGGAGCCTGTCAGGTGGGGGTAGAATCTACTATTCTTGATATGACAGTTGCGCCTCCTAAATTGCTGCGGCCTGGCGGTCTTTCTCTTGAAGATATCAGAAAAGTTGTGCCGGAAGTGGAAACGGACGAAAGTATTTACAGGCAGCTTCGGGAAGGAGAGAAACCCAAAGCGCCAGGAATGAAATACAGACATTACGCACCCAAAGCGCCGGTAACGGCGGTGTTTGGAGAGGGTCGGAAAAGTGCAGATTATATAAAAGCACAAATCAAAAACGGTGAAGGCGTTATCTGCTATGAGGAATACTTGGATGTCTTTGACGGGTATGAAAGCAGGTCGTTGGGAAAAGAAGGAGCTCCAAGGGAACATGCGCAGAGAGTTTTTGAGGCGCTCAGAAGCTTTGACAGAACGGATGTAACTCATATTTGGACCCAGTGTCCCGGCGAAGAGGGACTGGACCTTGCGGTGAGCAACCGAATAAAAAAAGCCGCCGGTTTTCATATGATAAATGTGGAATAGATACGTATGTACCTTGTTGTACCCATGGAGTGTGTTCTGCGGGGCGCCTGGAAGGCATACCATATTGGACATTAGTAGTCCAATAAGTATACTTTGTGAAACGGCCGAATGGCCATGATGGGATACCCGGAGGGTATACTTTAATGAACGCTGGAAGTTTGCTTGATAGACATAAATAATAAATAGTGTGCTGATTGCCGGGTGGTTAGCACACTATTTATTTTTTTCTAAATTGATACTTTACAATACGGCCGAATGGTCATTATGGGTACCTGGAAGGCGGACCTTTGGGTATGCTTTTCTAATTTAATGAAGTCTCTGTCTGAACGGCAAATCTATGTATAATCTTAAAGCTGTCTCCTTTAAGAGATGTCCAGAGATATACCGTATATAGTCTATTTTCTATTTATTTTTGACCCTTATTTTGACCCCTGACAAAGAGAGATTCCAATTTGTCCATCTGCATTCTTTTTGATTCGATAGAGGGGTGCACATATCGCTGTAAAGTTATATTAACATTAGCATGTCCTAGGATTTCGCTTAAGGATTTAACATCAAATCCAGTCTCTACACATCTGGTTGCAAAGGTGTGTCGGAGTGCATGGAAGTTGTAATCATCAATCCCTGCTTTTTTTAATATTTGTTTGTATCTATCCAGGCAGGTACGCGGTTCCATCCAGAAGGCGGTACCTGTAATAACATAAATATCCGGGCATTGCTTAAAATTTTTCAGGTATTCTGTGATAAATCCTGGAAGAGGAATGATACGTGTTGAATTTTCGGTTTTTGGTTCGGCAAGTAATAGTTTTGTTTTGGGGGTATCTTCTTGTTCAGTGCAGGTTTCCTGGATCCGAATCAGTGTTTTGTTGACATGTACAAGACCGCTGTCTAGATGGATATCGAGCCATTTAAGCGAACAAATTTCTCCGATTCTAAGTCCTCCATAAAGAGCCAGAAGAATACCAATTACGAAAGGACTTTGTTTTGGTTCCTGGAAAATATAATCTTCCAGAATTTGCTGCTCTTCTTTGCTCAAAATCCGAATGCTGGGTTGTTTTATTTTTGGGAAAAACAGTTTTTCGGTAACAGCGGATGGATATTTTTGGTTTTTTGCATGAGTTAAAATTTGTATCAATACAGTCCGGATATCCGATACGGTTTTGGGGGCAAGATTATTTTGACGTTCCTGGGTTCCCCAGAGTTTTGCTTGGAGTAATTGATTTAATTCATCTGTAGTAATAGAAGAGAAATACTTTGTACCCAGTTCTGGAAGCAAGTGTTTTCTGACAAGGTGTACGTAATGTGCATAGCTGGATTCTTTGATTTGCATGCGTTTTAATTCCAACCATTCGGTGCATAGCTCTTCAAAAGTTATTTGGATTTGGCTTTTATAGTCCTGAGGCTGCATGGTTTTTTCTGCAAATTGATGTTCTAACCATAAATTCTTTTTTTTCTTTACCTCGCTATAGGTTTTGCCATAGATAGAATGATAGACTGCGCGCTGTTCTGAATCATACCCTGTGATAATGCGTGCCTCCCAACGTCCGTCTCCGCGTTTTCTAATGTTTTCTCCACGTTTTCCCATTGTGTCTCCTCCTTGTATGTAATTGTCGTTGTGTCAAAGATACCCCGATTATGACCACAATGAAAACAGAAATTTTATTGTTTGCTTTATCAAATTCTCGCAAAAAACCGATAATACCAATATATGGTAAATATTTATTGATAAGTATTTCTAAAATGTTATAATTATTAGGAGATTATCTCTTCTTTGAATAAGAAAATACATTTATAATTATTCTTAAAGGAGACAGCTTTAGGTTAAATTCAGGCGCTTTTGGCCAGTGTGGAAAGCGGATGAGCGTCCTAAAGAATGTTTTAAATAAAAATAGTAACTGCCAAGGGGGGCCGGTGCGCTGATGGAAAGTGAAGGTGCGAAGAGAATGGAACAAACAGCGGAGGCATTGTATATTCAAATGTTCGGCAGTTTTCAAATGCGGTATGGCGAGAAGCCGCTGACAAGAGAGAAACGCAGGGATACGTATTTTTTGAGTCTGATGCAGATACTTCTTCATCATGCCAGAACAGGAGTCGGAAGAGATGATTTGGAAGATGCCCTGATAGGAGACCGGGAGGTTGAGAATCGGCACCAAGCACTCCAGACAATAATATATAAGGCGAAACGAAAGCTTAAGAGTATGGGGCTTCCGGAGGCCAATTATATTTTTCTGGAGAAGGGGATTTATTATTGGACGCCGGAAATACCAGTGAAAGAAGATGCCGCTGAATTTGACAGGCTGTATGAACAGGCGGTGGGAACAGATAACGAGGAAGAAAGATTTCTGTTGTATCGGGAAGCTATTTACACTTATAAGGGAGAATTTCTATCCGCTTATGCAGGCGTTATGTGGGCCGGTGCGGAGGCGAGGCGTTATAGAGCTATGTTTTATGAATGCGTACAGCAGGCCGCCAGAATATTGAGGAAGAATCAGGACTGGTATGGATTGGAGAAGCTAGGGCGGTACGCGTCTATGACAGCTCCCTTTTCTGACTGGGAAAGTTTAATTATGGAAGCGCTGGTGGAGAACAGGCAGTATGAGGAAGCGAAGCAATTCTATGCAGATACAGTGGATAGTTATCTGAAGGAAAGAGGAATAACTCCTTCTTCTAAGATTATGGAAATGATGGAGCGCTTAGGGCGTCAAATGCGTCATTCCTATAAGGTTCTGGACCAGATTCAGGCGGAGCTAACGGAGAAATCAGAGGAGTCTCAGGGAGGATATCTGTGTACCTATCCTGTATTTTGTGGGATTTATCAGGTTATCAGTCGTATGATGGAACGGGGCGGACAGAGCGTATATCTGATGTTGTGTACGATTGTGGATGGAAAGGGAAATCCTATGAAAGAAGGAAAACGCCTGAACGAGCTGTCGGCAAGGCTGGGAGAGGCAATCATCGGCTCCGTAAGGCATGGGGATATAGTGAATCAGTATGGGAACGGACAGTTTTTGGTTTTGCTAATTAATACCACGAGAGAGAATTGTAGCGTGGTGGAAAGACGGATTAACCAGAAATTTATAGCCGAGGGGCAGAGGACGGGAGTTCGATATCATGTTAATAGTGTAATATGTGAAGCGTAAAAAGGCGCCGCAGAGGAAAATTATTACCTTTGCGGTGTTTTTTTGCGTTTTTCTATGCAAGACGGCGCTTGAGGGTCCAAAGAATAAATTACCGAAAATAGAAAAAACAAGCATTTATTTGGAAATGGATAGGGGTAGGGATAGTAGTGGTTTGCTATGATTATGATGTAAGATGCAGGGTGGAATAGAAGGGACGTGATATGGAATGACAGAAAATCAGCGAAATCAGCATTACATAGGAGCGCCCAATGGAATTGTGCTATGCATTGACCGATATGACGGAGGAACGATAGAGGGCAGCCTGTATCATGGATACCGGAAAGAGGGAATTTATTTTCGGGGATATGAGAAAGTTATTAAGGCGGCGGAAGAGTTATTTAACGCGTTGGGCTTTCCGTTTATGGGGACCGATGACAGAGATATATATGGTAAAACATACAGTTATTACAGGAAAGAAAGGATGGCAAGAGTTTTGAGCGACAATGAATTGTTGAAAAAGCAAGGGGATATTGGAACGTTTGTCATTCGTGTACAGCATAGGCAACACAGCAGCTGGCAGGGTAAGGTTACTTATTTAGAGGAAGACAGGAGTGTGTATTTCAGGTCGGCGCTGGAGCTGATTAAGATTATAGACGCTACGCTGGATGGAGTGGAGAAGGAAAATAATACAGATTCTTGTGGATAGTAGAGAAGGTGCAGTATGACAAGTAAAGAATTACGAAGATTAAGTAGAAGGGAACTGTTGCAAATGCTGCTGGCGCAGTGTGAGGAGACAGAACGGCTGGAACAGGAGCTTGGCGAACTGACAGAAGCCCATGAGACCATGTCGGAGAGCTACGAACGGCTAAAAGCTAAGCTGAATGTGAAGGACGAACGGTTGAATGCAAAAGATGCGCAGATTGCAGAGCTTCGGGATGTAATCGAGCAGATGAAAGCTTCCCGGATGATTGAGCTGGAGGAGGTGGGGAATATCGCAGAAGCCGCGCTTCGGCTAAATGGAGTGTTTGAGGCGGCTCAGAGAGCGGCAGAGCAATATCTGTTGAATGTCCGGAGAATCGGAGAGATATCCATGGATGTTCTGGAACTGCCAGAGGAGGATAAAAAGATTCCTATTGAGTCCGGGTGGAGAGCAGGAGTCCGAAGAAGAGGGACGGGGACCCGACTCCGAACGATGACTCTGGCAGAGCCTGGTCGGGCGGAAGAAGATTCTGGCGGAGAAGAGCCTGGGATAGAAGGCGGAGGATACAGAAGAATCTTTGCGGCAGTTTCGGGTGATTTTCATGGATAAGGAAAATCAGAATCTTAGGATTCCGCCGAAGGATTTACTTCGGGAAGAGCTTCAAAGAGTGGAGTCAAAGCGAGATTTTCGGAGGGCCGTCATGTATGTCGCAGGGGTGCTTGCCGTAGCGGCCGCGCTGACGGCGCTGGCGGCGACAAGACTCTTTGTGATGATTCGGGTTAACGGAGAAAGCATGGCTCCTACATTTGAGGACCGGGAAGTGGTCGTTATCCGGCAGACGAAGGCGGTTGAACGGGGAGACATCATTGGATTTTATTACGGAGGAAGGATACTTCTGAAGCGATATGTCGGAGATGCAGGAGATTATATAGATATAGATGATGAAGGTAATGTGTATGTAAATGGCGCGGTAATCGACGAACCCTATCTGGATGAAAAGGCGGTTGGGAATTGTGATATTGAATTTCCCTACAAAGTACCAGAGGGGATGATTTTCGTGTTGGGGGACAACAGGGCGGTATCGCTGGACAGCCGGACCAAGTCCATCGGGTGTGTAGACAGAGACCAGCTCGCAGGCAGAGTGGTATACAGGGCATGGCCGCTTGGCCGAATAGGATTTATGCATTAGGAAGGTGAGAAGATGCAGAAGCTTGTAATTGAGTATTTGAATGAATGGAAGAAAAAACAAAAGAAACGCCGGAGAGTGGGAATTGTTGCGCTGCTTCTGGTGGTTATGGTGGCAGGAGGAATTATCAGCGTTCTGACAGAGGCCGGCATAGCCATGACCGGTGATGTGAAGTGTGAGAAAGAGGAACATCAGCATGTCGGTGAGTGTTATGAGAGAGCGCTGGCGTGCGGTCAGGAAGAGGCAGAAGGACATCAGCATGCCGAAGCCTGTTATCAGACGGAGTCTGTACTAATCTGTGGCCAGGAGGAATCGGAAGAACATCCGCATACGGAAGAATGCTATTCGGCGACGCAGACATTAATCTGCGGTCAGGAAGAGAGCGTCGGACACATTCATTCAGACGACTGTCATCAGGAGCAGTTAGTATGTGAGCAGGAAGAACACAGTCATTCGGAAATCTGTTACATTGACGAGAATGCCGGCGTAGAAGACGCTTCTGTATGGGACGCACAGTATGCAGGGACCCAGTGGAAAGATGTGTGGAATGAAGATTTGGTAACTGCGGCAAGGAAGCAGCTGGGGTACGAAGAGAATACGGATAATTATACTGTTACAGAGGATGGAAGCCATAAGGGATATACGCGATATGGACAGTTTGCCGGTAACGGATATATGGACTGGGATGCAGCATTTGTAAACTTCTGCGTTTCCTATGCGGGATTAGCAGAGTCCGCTCTGTTTCCGGGTGAGACTAACAGCGCCGGATGGGCGGAGGAATTTGCGAAGCTTGGTGCAGAGAATGGGGCTTGCCTGGTTGGGAAAGAGGATTATACGCCGAAGGCGGGAGACATTATTTTCTTTCATCGGGAGCAGGAAGAGACAGAGGCGCAGATGGGAATTGTTTCTTCCTATAATAAAGAAAGCGATGAGATTCAGGTAATCGAAGGCAACAGCGGAAACATGGTTAAGGAGAATACCTACAGTGCAAAGGATGATAAGATTACCAATTATCTGAATGTGGCAAAGCTGGAAGCTTCTTATAAGAATATTGAAACGGAAGCTGTGGTGGTATCGGAAGAGGACGAAGAAAGTCATCCAGAAGAGACAGAGCAGGGCCTGGAGGGAGTAAATCGTACTGACGAGGCAGGCGAAGCGGATAAGAAGCAGACAGAAGATGAGGACGGAGAGCAGCTGGAAAATGATGCGGCGGAAAAAGTAATCAGCGAAAACGGAGAAGAAACAGACGCCTATGCGGCAGACAAGAAACGGACGGCGGAAAACGCAGAGGGCGTCATGGGATTGGATGAAGCATATGTAAATAGTATTCGTATTAATAGTATGACTACAGGAACAGCCCCCTTTGATGAAGAGGAGGGCAGGGGAAATGACACCAGTGCAGAGGATAGAATTGTCCGTACCTATGATACAGTGACCTATAACTTTGAGGTCAACATGAAACCCTGGGAAGAGGGTGAGACTTATAAGGAAGCCAGAGTAAAGCTAGAGTTTGTATTGCCAAGGACAGAGGCGGAAGCTGATTTTGACCAGAGTGCAATGGCGTGGATGGATACTGCGGAAGGATACGAGCCCAAACTGACAACAGAGACGCGTATGATTGACGGCAAAGAGACAGAGTGCCAGGTGCTGACTTGCTATAAACTGTTGAGGCCCGCTAGCGGAAATATATCGGTTATACCTGGTAATTTCGGAGAGAATCTGACCATCTATGTTAAGTCTATGCATGAGGGGGATACGTTTGCCCCCATTATCAGCGCGGCAATGGAAGGCGGAACCTGGGATGGAGAGTGCGGGAATGAAGAGCATATTGTCGACGGGAAACCGGCGATAGAAAAGAAGACTGTTGAAGCAGAACCGGTTAGGGTGACAGCAGCGCCAAAATATAATATTCGGTTGCAAAGTGAATCCAGTTATAGAGATGTATTTGAATTTCAGGGCGACGAAGATTGGATGCAGCAATATGGAGAGAAAGCGGCTAATACAGATATCAATAATCCGATTCCCGGACGTTTGATGAAACTGGGAATTGTATTGCAGCTCTATAATGACAATGCAGCGAAAGGACTGAAAGGAATTGAGCTGCCACAAGGTCCGATTAGTTTTGATTTGGAGCTGTCGTCTGTCTACACTCCTACTTCCACAAGCGAACATGGGGGGACGGTTGATACGACAGAGACTTACACCCCGCTTCTTTGGAGTTACGGCGAAAACAGAGAAGTAAAATATGGCGAGCAAAATACAGATGGCAGAGTGCTCAAAGACGAGAGGGGCTGTCTTGAACTTGCGCCTTATCATGAACACGTGGAAGAGCGGGAGGGAAGCGACTGCCGGGACAGCGGAACATGGAATGCGAGTCAGGAGAGTAATATCATTCATATCACAGTGGACGGTTATGAGATTGACTTAAGTCATATGCCTGTCAGGAACCAGCCCGACGGTACAGAACTGTATGGAGCTAATATAGGATGTTTCTCGTCAGGCGCAATCTGGCTTGTACAGCCCTTTAATAAAACTACAACTAACACCAGTCCGGACGGCCCGGAGTATGACGTTATAAAAGACTATGGCGCGGGAGCCTTTGCAACCACTGCGGAAGCTAAGAATCTACAGGCTACTACGGTAACCGGAGATAAACTGATAGAGGGAGAAAATGGCTTTCAGCAAATGGTTACAGAAGATGACAGAGAAGTACGTACTCTGGAGATAAATCTGCCGGGAGCTATGCAGAACAGAGTGCGATATGCAGGCAGCGACAAGGGAAGCGGCAGTACAGAAGAAGGAAGCAGAGGCTGGTGGACCGGCTCAGGAGTTAAAGATATATATGATGGTAACGATTATGCAACGGTAGGCGACGGTCTGTACTTAAAAGGCGGATTCTCCTATGCGCCGAACAGAGTGAAAGAAAATCAATTGTACCTGGGAACAAATCTGATTCGTTTTTATGGAAGCGCGATTGAACTGAAAGGAGATGGAAGAGCAGTATTAGAGGACGGGGCGTCTCTTGACGGGATTTCAGGGAACGGATTTAACGACTGGATGAACAGTGGTAAAATCAGGAAGAATATCCGCATTTACTATGCTACGAAAAAAGATGGTAAGGATTGGGAGAATGACAGGGAGCTTCAGCATACTTATGAGAAAGATTTGGTATTTTATGATGATTTAGATAAGATACCAGAGGGAAAAGTATGCGTGGGTATTTTGACCTGTTTTGTAGGCCCTGGGGCAGAGCCGGAAGAGGGGCGAGACGACGGTTACTATTCTTTTTACCATGAGGCGCAGGTCAGAGACGATGCAGACTTAATTGGAGAAAGCTTTGCGTTAGTTTCTACTTCGCGGGTCTGGACAAAGCAGATGTTTGAAGAAGCAGACAAAAGCCTTGAAGAGATAGCTCTTAATACAGACGGAGAGAAGAATGTCGAAGAGTGGCTTCTTGCGTCAGGATTACTTAATACGTCTCATTACAAAAGTGCAAATATTGAAGGTTCTGCCTGGTACACGAGAGAAACTTATAAAGAGGATGGAAGCGGCGCGGTTGGCACGCATAATTCCGAGTGGGAGCATTGGGGAGATACCTTGCTCATTATCGGATATCGAACTTCTATTACCAAGAATCTGCTGCAGAAATTACCGAATGGAGAGGAAAAACAGACTTTCAATTTGGATAGCGACCAGAGAGTAGCGGATTTTGTGTTACAGCCAAGAACATATTACGAGAAAGAAGGAAATTATGACCATACGACTACCGTTACGGTTCGGGATATTTTGCCGGAATATATGACTTATAAGGCGAACAGCGCGTATTTTGGCGGTAAGTATCAGCAGAATGGCGCAGAGGGCGGTAAGCAGGGAGAAATTGCAGCGGATGATTCCGAGGACGCTGTATTCAAAGTACCAGAACAGATAGAGCCGGATGTAGAACAAAATGGGGACGGAACGCAAACGCTGACATGGGTAATTAAAGACGTTGAGGTTGGCAAACCTATGGCGCCCATCTACTATTCCGTAGATATTGGCGATAAGGAAAAGCCGGAGAAAGAAGTACCGGTTGGAACGACAAACCTATCTAACGTGGCGTATATTATGGCGCCGGAGGATTTAAGGGACCCGGAAAAAACGGCAGAAAAGAATTCCAAGGCGGGAATTAGCGTAAGCCGCGGAACCGCAGACTCATTTGGTAAATATACCAAACAGAAGGTTGTGGAGGAAGACGGCGAAATTGATTATGTAGTTTATTTCAATAATAATGCCGGTCAGGGAGGAAAAGTTTTCGTTATGGATACGATGCCCATGCACCAGGTGAACGGCAGTAACTTTACCGGTACTTATACATTCGCAGAGTGGAGCCTGGATATAAAACAGTGTGACGTTAAAAAGATAAAGATATATTACACTTTTGATGAAAAATATAAAGGCATGACTACAAAAAATGTAACGGAAGAGGAAGTTCGCGAATGGAAAGAAGCGGAAATTGACGAAGCGTCTGGAAAAATAGCGATACCAGAACCGCCAAAGTTGGAAGGCGAAGAGACGCACCCTATAGCATGGGCGGTAGTTGGAGAACTGGGCGCGGGACAAAAAGTGTCGATTGATTTGAAGATTCAGCTTGACCCAGGACCGTCAGATAAAGATAAGACGGAAAACAATTATTTTGTTAATTTGCTCTCCAGCGGCGATACTACGACTACCACAAAGACTCCGACGGTAAGACGTATATTAGAGGGTCTTACCTGGATAGACGATAACAGGGACGGGCTGCAAAGCGAAGGCGAGATGAAGCTTTCGGGGGTAAAAGTGGAACTGCTAAAGCTGGTGGAAGAAGACGGAAAAAGCGTTTATAAGAATGTATGTTATCCTGGGACAGAGGAACCAATTGTGATTGAGACCGGACAGCAAATCAGTCTGCGGGCAGACGATGAAGACAGTGTAGAAGCCTACAAGCCGGGAAGGTATAAATTCAGAGACCTTCCGGCGGGAACATTTGCTGTGAAGTTCACAGAAGGAACTTCTAAGATTACAATCTTAAAGGCGACCGCAGAGAATGCGGGCGATGATACGATAGATTCAGACGGAATACCAACGTACGCAGGAGCAATGTTGGAGAAAACAGAGATTCAAGCCATTAAAATGCCGGATGCGGAAACAATGTATCAGAATTCTATAAAATTGTATGAGTCAAAATACAATGACAGCGGTTTCTACTGCGGCGCTGACTTAGGACTTACAAAGAAGGGATTAGATGGAAAACTGCTTGCAAATGTCCGCTTCAGGCTGACAAATTCAGACGGCAGTATAGTCCGGCTTGGTAAGACAAACGGCAATGGATATTTTGTGATTAGAGAAACCGATGATTCTGCGGAGTGGATACTGACAGGAGATGAAAATCAAAATTATGCCTTTAGAAGAAACAATATACAAAACGGCGTTCAGGATTTGAATCTTCTGGATGAAATGAAAGCGGCGTACAATGGTAATTTTAAAGCGGCAGATGTTCTGGATGCTGATAAGGGATATGTGGAGACAGACGGAAGCGGAAAGCTTCAGGTAAACGGGTTGCTGCCCGGCCATTACACCGTCAGCGAGATTCAGACAGCGGCAGGTTATCAGCTTCTGGAGAAGCCGATAGAGATTCAGATACATCCGGACAGAACAGTAACGCTAGAAACGATGGATGATGTGGAGATTGACGAGAACGGCGGCCTGAAGGTTACCAACCATCTGCTGTATGCGCTTCCTTCAACAGGAGGCTCAGGAATCTACTGGTATATGTTCAGCGGCTTGCTGCTTATGATGGCGGCTTCGCTGATAACATATAGAAAAAAGTGTAAGGGGGTGCTGGAAAGTTAAGAAGGGGAAGAAGGCTTTTTGGCGGTCCCTGCACCGCTCAGGAATGAGCGCACAGCCTGCGCTGGAGTAAAATGGTGCGAAAGCACAGGTAACTCAGAAGTAAAGCAAAAAGGAATAAGAAAAGGAGAAGAAGATGAAAAAATTTAAAAAGTTATTTGCGGTGATGTTATCACTGGCAATGGTGCTGGGAATGTCTTTGACGGCATTTGCAACAGAGACTTCGGCACCGACAGGAACGAAGCCGGTAAGCGCTGACAAAGCAACTGCGACTGTAGAGAATGTAGAGGCGGGAGCAACCGTAACGGCATACAGGATTGTGGAGCCTACTTATAATGATAAGGGATTTACCGGATATAAACTGGCAGATGGCGTTACGCTTGCTGATATGTTAGCGCCAAAATCTGATGAAATTACCGGTATTGCGGCTGATAAGACATTATTAGCGACTTTGACGAAGGAGACGCTTAGCGCCTCTGAGGGAGCAACAGGCCTGACGAAGTATTCTGCACAGCTTGGAGCAGGATACTGGGTAGTGATTGTAGAGGGTTCTGACATACAGGAAGTATATAATCCAATGCTGGTTGGTATCTATTACAGCGTAGAGGGCAGCGGAGACAACAATACTCTGGTAAATGGAACCGTAGATGCAAATACTAACTGGTCTCTTGAGTCAACACCCGCGTATGCAAAGTCTGAGCAGCCGACAATCGACAAGAAGATTACCGGCAGCACAGGAAAAGACGAAAGTGATGGCAATGAGAGCGGAAACGACGTAGCAATCGGAGATACTGTAAACTTTGAAATTGATACCAAGATTCCATCATACAGCAAGAGCTATACAGAAGTAATGGTTAAAATTACGGATAAGATGGGCAAGGGACTGACGTTAGCCGACCCTGCAAACCTTGTGGTTAAAGTAAACGGCGTTGACGTTACGGCTGGAGCAGATACTTATACTTATAAAGAGGCAGACGACAAAAAGAGCTTTGAAATTAGTTTTGCATCAGCGTATGCGTTAGCACATAGCGGAGAAGCAGTTGTTGTAACTTATGACGCTGTATTAGGCGAGGATGCTGGACTGAACTTCGATGCAAACGACAATACGGCAAAGTTAGAGTATACCAATGATCCAAGCGGCAAGACCAATGAGATAGAGGATAAGACTTATACGTATACCTTTGCTCTTGATGCTGCAATTAATGGAAAAGATAGTTGGATTACTAAGGAACTTTTGAAGACTGGAGAAGAAAGAGAGCTTGAAAGCGGTGAAAAAACTACGGCTCTTCCTGGTGCAGAGTTTACATTAACAAATAATGCAACAAATAAGGTCTATACTGCAATTTCGGCAGAAGATGGTACGATATCATTTAAGGGATTGGATGCTGGAGAATATACACTTGTTGAGACAAAGGCGCCAGATGGATATTCGCTTAATGATGCCAAAATCCCAGTGGTAATTACAGCGACTTATAAAGAGGATGGGAAATTAGAATCTTATAAAGTTACAGTTGGAGGAACAACAGCTGATGATAACGGTGTAAAAGAAACCATTTATACAATGCAGAATGATGGATCAGTTAAGAGTAACGTAGTAAATAAGCCACAAGAGTCGGATACGTATGAAATCAAGAACACCAAGCTCGCTTCCCTTCCGTCAACCGGTGGTATCGGTACTACAATCTTCACCATCGGCGGATGCTTGATTATGGTTGTTGCAGCAGCGTTATTCTTCGCAAGCCGCAGAAAAGCATCCAAATAATGAATTGAAATACCATAAAACAATTCAGAGGAAGCTGAATGCGATTACAATCACAAAAGTACTTAATTATAAAGCTCCGGGGCAATACTTGTCCCGGAGCAGCAAAGACAAGAACATTGGCGGCGCGTATGAACAGCGCGGCGGATGTACGGCTCTGAGCGCATACCGCGCCTGTGGCAACACAAGCGTTACGGCGAAGAACCCGGGCCGCAGAAAGTAACAGTAACGAACAATTACAACAGCAAGGAGAGTTCGGATGAAGAAGCATGCAAGTAAAATTTTTATAATGTTTTTGTTTTTAGCCGGATTGTCCTTACTGCTGTATCCATTTGTAGCTAATCAATGGAATACTTACAGGCAGAAACAGTTGATTTCTGATTATAATCAGACGGTGGCCGAGAAGGAAGCGGCCGGTTTGATTGATTATGAGGCAGAGTGGGAGAAAGCGTCTGCTTATAACGACGCGCTGTTACCCAGCATTCTGCCGGATGCTTTTGCGAAGGCGGAGACTTCTGGTGAGGATTCGGATTATTTTTCCAGTCTGAACATTGCCGGAGACGGTATCATGGGGACGATAGAGATTCCCAAAATCAAGATTACCCTTCCGATTTTTCATGGGAGCGGCGAGGAAGTCTTAGCGAAGGCGGCGGGGCACTTGGAGGGAAGTTCGCTTCCGGCGGGAGGGGAGAATACTCACGCGGTGATTACCGCCCACAGGGGACTACCCAGCGCGGCGCTATTTACCGATTTAGATAAGATGAAGAAGGGAGACCATTTCCTGCTTCATATTCTGGACGATACCCTCTGTTATCAGGTGGATAAGATAACGGTGATTGAGCCGGAAGATACGAAGGTAATGGGGGTGGAAGACGGGATGGATCTAGTAACTCTGGTTACCTGTACGCCATACGGCGTGAACAGCCATCGTCTGCTGGTGCGGGGGCACAGAGTTCCCTATGATCCACAGGCGCTTGAGGATGAAGGAGTACCGCTGAATAATATGAGCTTGCATACCAATTATATCCTGTGGATTGTGGTGGGACTGCTGATTACCGGAGTCTTTAGTTTCTTCTTATATAGACGAGAGAAAAAATTAAGAGACGCTGTGAAGAGCAGCCGGACTGCCGGGGAAATATCGGATGCGCAGTCAGAGAGTATGAAAGATACGGCGGCTGTGAAAAGGGAAAATACCACGCAGACGGCGGAAGACGTTGCGGCGGGAAAATCCGGGGAGAAGCAGGAGGAGTAATGCAGATATGAAAAGAAAGATTTCGACATTTCTATTCGGACTGCTGTTTCTGGCGGGATTTGGGATTCTTGCTTACCCGACGATTTCCAACCAGTGGAATACCTACCGTCAGTCGAAGCTGATTTCTAATTATGATACGAAGGTCAGCGAGATGACGGAGGAGGATTTCACAAGGGAATGGGATTTGGCCGGAGCCTATAACCGGACTTTTGATAAGAACAGTATCCGAACGGACATCTTTGGACTGGAAGAGTCGGAGGATATTACGCGGACCGAGTATTGGAAAGTGCTTAATGTTGCTGGGGACGGCATTATGGGATATATTACGATTCCAAAGATTAACGTGAAGCTATCCATTTATCATGGAACCGCTGAAGATGTGCTGCAGACAGGCGTGGGGCATCTAAACGGCACGAAGCTTCCTGTCGGAGGCGAAGGAAATCACAGCGTGCTGTCGGCCCACAGAGGACTGCCCAGCGCAAAGTTATTTACCGATATTGATCAGTTAAAGAAGAAGGATCGGTTCTATGTGCACGTCCTGAATGAAGATTTGGCATATGAGGTGGATCAGATACTTCCTATGGTGGATAAGGACGACTACGACGCGCTGGAAGAAGCGTTGAAGATTGAGGCGGGTCAGGATTATGTGACGCTGTTTACCTGTACGCCTTACGGAGTGAATAGCCACCGTCTGCTGGTGCGGGGACATCGGGTTCCTTATGACGGAGAACTAGAGTCTACGCCGGTGGAATCCATGGTGCAGGCAATTCAGAATTATTATATGCTGTATCTTTTAGCCGGTCTTGCCGCAACGGCGTTGGTGATTCTGATTATGCGGCGCATGATGAAGAAGAAAACGCAGGCAGAGCCGGACGAGGAAGACAGAACAGAGAAAGAATCGCAAAGCTGAAAAAGGAAGAGCTGAAAACGAAGAATGGAAGAGTTGAAAAATGAGGAAGCAAAAAGTTGAAACTGGAAAAGGAAGAAGCAGAAAAGTAACGAAATAAAAAGGTGAAAAAGCGAAGAAGATAAGAAGTGAAAAACTGTGAGGAGGGAGAAAATTGGAGATAAAAAAAAGCATGAAAAGGAAATGCGCCTTGGGTCTTGCGGCGCTGCTTGGATTATCCGGTCTGGGCGGCCTTGAGCTGAGAAGGACGTATGCGGCCGCGGCGATAGATATGGGACAAAAATGCAGCCTTACGGTATCGGTAGACGATGTGGTAAGTAATGACCAGAATGCGGGTAATTGGGCAGAAGATTTTCGGGAGATGAATATTGCGATTCATCTTTACCGGGTAGCGGCAGTGGACGCTACCGGACAGAACTTTACGCCGGAAGCTCCTTTTGAGAAGGTGGACTTAAGCGATATCAGCAGTGAGACCACCGCTTCTCAGTGGCTTGAGAAAGCGGAAGACGCGGCTAAGGAAGAGGTTCTTAAGAAGGCAGAACCGGTGACGGCTAAGACGGATAGGGGAAAGGCAGAGTTTGATAACCTGACTGCAGGCATGTATCTGGTAGCGCCGGAACCTGCGTTTAATGAGAATTATACGGTAAAATATACCTTTACGCCTTATCTGACAGTCCTTCCGGGGAATGCATACGGCGACGCGGCGAACAGTACGGCCGGCGACGAATGGCTGTATGATACGACGATTGGCTTAAAGCCCCAGGCAGAGCCTCTGTACGGAAGTCTTAAAATTATTAAAACGCTGACAAATTACAATGAGACGCTGGGACAAACGACCTTTGTCTTTGAGATAACGAGCGAGGAGATGAATCCGGAAACCGGATTCCCTCAGTATAGCGAGGTAGTATCCACGACCCATACGGGACCTGGCAGTGTAGAGGCGGTGGTGGAAGGGATTCCCGCAGGACTGCATCTGACAGTGCGGGAGGTCTATTCGGGAGCCAGCTATGAGATTACTGGTGCAGACCAGGTGAACGGTCTGATTGTATGGTCAGACGCGGCCCTTGACGCAGGGGAGAACCGTCCGGGGGACGCTGTGGAAGCGGAAGCAGAGTTTACCAATGATTACGACGGCGGTAACCGGGGCGGTTACGGTGTATTGAACCGATTTACCAACCAAGAAACCGGCTGGAACTGGGAACAGGTTCCGGCTGCTGGAGGAGAATAGAGAAAGGCGGCGATGGGAATGAAAGGAATAAAAAGGTATAAGCGTGTAATTGCCATGTCGGCCGCGGCTTTGGGCCTGGCGGCTGCGCTGACGGTGAACGACGCCATAGCGTATTTTACCGCTTCTGTATCCGCGGAGGGTAGCCAGGTGGTGAACCTGGGCTCTGAGACCGAGATTACTGAGGAGCCGGGACGGGGAATGAAAAAGATTACGATTACCAATTCTGGCGAGAATGACTGCTTTGTCCGGGTGAAGGCATTTGCACCTGCAAATATTTCAATTTCCTATTCAGAAGATGAGGGAAATGACAACTGGAGCGAAGGAGACGAGGGTTACTATTACTACGGACTGGTTCTTGCGGCAGGAGGGTCTGCAACCGTATTAAATGTAGAATTTGACATACCGGAGAACTTTGACAGGGATGAGTTCAACCTTGTGGTGGTTCAGGAGTGTACGCCAGTGCGTCATCGGGATGACGGAACGGAGTATGCCGACTGGAGTACGGTGTACAGGGAGTACCAGGATGAGAACGGAGAGGAGGCTGTGAACCCATGAAGAAGAGAATGAAAGCCTCTAAAAATAGGAGAACAACGTATATTCTGCTCGCTTTGGCAGCGGTTCTGCTTCTGATGAGCGGCGTGGGAAGCACGCGGGCGGCGCTGACGTATTTCAGTGAAAATTATACGGCGGAGATTACAGTAAATCGAATCGGCGTCAGTCTTACAGAGAATGGTAATGTGGTCAGTCACAGCAATTATGGGGAGGACAATAACTGGGATACGGTAAACGGGAGTCTCCTTACCGGAATGCTGGATAAGGAGAACGGTGAGAAGCTGATATTGAATAAGCAGTATCCAGAGGCGCTTGCGGTTGTGAACAGCGGAAGTATTGATACCTATGTGAGAGTCCGGCTTTACAAATACTGGACCAGGAAAGGCAGTCAGGAAAAACTGACGACACTGAAGCCAGAGTATATTAAGCTGAATCTGATTACCGGAGGAGAGTGGATTGTAAATCCGGATACGGCCGATGGGGAAAAGGCGAATGAAGAATATATTGAACTGTACCATGCAGGTCCCTTGCTGTCTGGTCAGACAACGGGGAATTTTGCAGACTCCATTGCCATTGACGATAAGGTGACGATTGATAATAGGGTGGAGCAGAATGGGAATGTGATTACGACTACCTACTGTTATGATGATGTGGAATTTCATCTGGAGGCGGAGGTGGACGCGGTGCAGACGCATAACGCCCAGGATGCGATTATGAGCGCATGGGGCGTAGACGCGCAGGCGCTTGGAATTCTGTAAGGGGGATGTTGGAAATGAAGAAACGAATCGTGATGTTGTGTTCTGCCATGCTTCTGGTCCTTGCATCCACTGTGACGGCATATGCGGAGGAACGACAGGGAGAGGCCGGCTGGGAGGTTGTCTTTGACGGCAGCGACATGAAGAGTAATTTTTCGCCTTCTGATATGGATGATGAAATCTATAACATGCAGCCGGGAGATACGGTAGAGCTGACGATTACACTAAAGAATGCTACCGAAAAAGAGACGGACTGGTATATGCGTAATGAAGTATTACAAACTTTGGAGGACGCCAGTAAGGCAGAGGGCGGCGCTTATGATTATTTACTGACTTATACCAATTCAGCAGAGGAACTGACGGAGCTTTACTCCAGCGAATATTTTGGCGGAGAGGGAATCTATGGAGGAATGGGACTGAAAAGCGCGACGAAGACGCTGGATGAATATGTTCATCTGGAGCGTATGGCGGGCGGTAATACAGGAACCGTTAAGCTGAAGGTAAGATTAGACGGTGAGACTCAGGGTAACAGCTACCAGAATACGCTGGCCAGACTTCAGATGGATTTCGCAGTGGAACAGCCGGAGTCAGGGCCAGGGGGAAGACGACCGGTAAGAACTGGCGACCAGACGAAGATTATGCTATATGTGGTTCTGACCCTTGTAGCAGGGATGACGCTCCTTGTGATTGCAGTTTTGAGGCTGCGGGGAGAGCGGGAGGAGTCAGTTGTGGCTGACGCACCGAATAGAAATAGAAAGACAGGAAAAAGGAGGCTGAGTTAAACATGAAGTATTTGAAAAAGATACGGATGAGTTTCCTGATTCTGTCGGTAATCATCGCGGCGCTTGGACAGACGGTATTTGCGGCGGATGAGGAGTATACGTACACTGTAAGACTGTATGCCGGGAATCTTGGAACTCTGACTGGAGCCGGGATTTCAGCTCCAGGAGGAGATATTAAGATGGTATCCGATAAGGAGATTGTTATTACTGGTCTGAAATATAATAGTCCGATTGAGATTGACGCGCAGGAAGCGGCGAATCTTACCGATAACAGGTATTACGTGAAGGGTGTAAGGAAGTCTGGAAGCGACAATTCGGATGCAAGAGACACCAGCAGGTTATTTGAGCCCAATGTGAAGGGTGATAAGTCCTATGTGATTGCCTATGGAATCAAGGGAAAACAGGTGTCGTATACGGTAAATTATCTGGATGCAAACGGAAACAGAATGTTAGAAAGCGATACAGGATATGGTAATTCTGGCGACAGACAGTATGTATCGGCCCGCAATATTGACGGGTATATACCACAGGCATATAATCTGGTGAAAACCTTGTCAGACAATGAAGCGGAGAATGTGTTTAATTTTCAGTATAGGCCGGCAACACCCGCCGAAACGGAAACAGCAGCCGGAACAGAGACTGCGACGCCGGGAGGCGCTGGAACAGAAGGCGGCGGGACAGCAGCCGAAGGAGAAGAAGGCGCTGGCGAAGAAGGGGCGGCTAACGCGGGAGAGCAGGATGTGACACAGGTTCCAGATGAGAATACGCCGCAGGATTTGGTAGACTTGGACGAAGAAGATACGCCGCTGGCGAATAAGATTCTGGATGAACGTCCGGGAACCAGGCTGGGATATTTTCCAATGTATGTAACCATTGCGCTGGCAGCGCTTGCAGCATTGATATTGGCAGTAATATATCTGAAGAAACGACAGGGTTCTGCGGTTCAGACAGAAGAGATAGTCAGTGAAATCCGGGATATGGCAGACGACAGTGGCATCAGTAACAAGCATGACGATGAGTAGGGGCTATGAATAAGCAAAGTGGAAGAAAGCAGAAAAGGAAGACTGGCGGCAAGGCGCAGGCTGTGTGCAGGATAACAGGGACGGTATTAATTATTGCCGTCATTCTCCTGTGCGTGCCGTTAGTGGCGCCGCAGTTGTTCGGTTGGCATATGTATCATGTAATCAGCGGCAGTATGGAGCCGGAGCTGAAGATAGGGAGCCTGATTTATATTTATGAAGACCCGCCGGAGGAAATTAAGAAAAAAGACATCATTGTATTTTACAGTTCTTTGGAGGACGGAGGAATTATTACGCATCGGGTTGTAGAGAACAATCCGGTATCAGGAACATTTCTTACAAAGGGAGATGCCAATGAAAAAGACGATCCGTCGCCAGTACCTTATGAGAATTATATCGGAAAGGTGAAGCTTGCCATTCCCTGCGTAGGAAAGGCGCTTATGCTTATGACATCCCTATATGGGAAAATAACGGCAATATGTATTGTGGCGCTGGGCGTTATTCTGAATTTGTTTGGTTCCCGGCAGAAAGAGGAAGTCTGTCCGGATTTGACAGAGGATGTGAAAAAGTTAAAATGATAAAAGACAAGGGGCTCGTGTTTGCTTTTGCAGACAGGAGCCCGTTTGTTATAAAGCTCTCCGGTAGGGTTTGCAGCTATGCGCATGAAACGTAACAGTTCAGCCTTCCGGTTTCACTGTTACGAAATCCGCTCATTTAAAGGTTTGCATATGGCAAAGGGGCGGATTACTGGCTGCTCAGGTTCATTGGCTGCTAACTGCACAGTTGCAGGATGAACTGTTATCGCGAAACGCACTTTTGTTCTGTTACGACTTGGATTTGTTGTAGAAATACGTTATAATACTTGAAAATACAGATAGGGGTTGTAAAAAATGAAAACTAAAATAGAAAAGAAACATCTGATACGGCGGTTCTGGCCTTATCAGAGGAAGTATATAAAAACAGTTTTGCTGGATTTGTTCTGCGCGGGTCTTACATGTCTGTGTGATTTGGTTCTTCCGCTTATTCTTCGGACAATAACAGACCTGGCGGTAAATGATCTTGCAGCGCTTACGGTGTCTCTGGTAGTGAAATTAGCGGCGTTGTATCTTATCTTGCGTCTGATAGATGCGGCGGCCCAGTATTTTATGGCGGATATGGGACATGTGATGGGCGTATATATCGAGACGGATATGCGGCAGGATGCATTTGACCACCTTCAGCGGTTGGGGTATACGTATTATTCCAATACGAAGATTGGACAGATTATGGGAAGAATTACGAATGATCTATTTGATGTGACGGAATTTTCTCATCATTGCCCGGAGGAATTTTTTATTGCAAGTCTGAAATTTACGGTAAGTTTCCTGATTCTGTGTACGTATAGTGTCCCATTGACTTTGATTATATTTTTATGCGTACCTCTTATGGCGGTTTCATCCATTTATCTGAATAGAAAGCTTCAGGGAGTATTCCGCAAACAGCGTGTGCAGATTGGCGAGTTGAACGCACAGATTGAAGACAGTCTTTTAGGTGAACGGGTGGTGAAGGCATTTGGCGTTGAAGAGCAGGAGAGACAGAAATTTGCCAGAGGAAATAACGCGTTTAAGACGATTAAGAAGCATACGTATAAATATATGGCGCTGTTTCAGTGCTCTACCAGATTGTTTGATGGATTAATGTACCTGGTGGTGATTCTGGGAGGAGGCTTGTTTGTCATCTATAACAGAATTACGCCGGGAGATTTGGTGGCTTACGTGCTTTATGTATCTACTCTGATAGCGACGATTCGCAGGATTGTGGAATTTGCAGAACAATTTCAGAGAGGGATGACAGGAATTGAGAGATTTTTTGAGATTATGGATGCGGAGGTTGAGATTGAAGATGAACCGGACGCAGCGCCTCTTCGGGCGGAGTCAGGGCGTATTGAGCTGAAAGATGTTTGCTTTGAATATCCGGACGACCATAATGCAGTGCTGAATCATTTGAATCTTCGTATTGACGCGGGAGAACGGGTGGCATTGGTAGGACCTTCCGGGGGAGGGAAGACCACGCTTTGTAATTTGATTCCAAGATTTTATGACGTGACGTCCGGCGAGATTGAGATAGATGGCCAGAATATCCGGAATGTTACGTTAAAGAGTCTGCGGGATGCGATTGGAATTGTTCAGCAAGATGTCTACCTGTTTAGCGGAAGCGTGGCAGAAAATATTGCTTACGGGAAACCGGAGGCCGGATTAGAAGAAATCCGTCAGGCGGCAGTTTTAGCCGGTGCAGATGAATTTATTCAGGAATTGAAGGACGGATATGATACCTATGTGGGCGAGCGGGGAGTGAAGTTGTCCGGAGGACAAAAACAGCGTATTTCCATTGCGAGAGTATTCTTAAAGAATCCGCCGATTCTGATTTTGGATGAAGCCACCAGCGCGCTGGATAATGAGAGCGAAACTCTTGTTGGACAGAGCCTAGAAAAGCTTGCGAAGGGGCGAACGACGCTGACAATTGCGCATAGGTTGACCACCATTAAGGATTATGACCGGATTCTGGTATTAGAAGGAGATGGGATAGCAGAGTCAGGAAATCATGAGGAGCTGTTGAAGAAGAGGGGAATATATTATCATCTTTGGAACCAGAGTTTTGGAGGAGAGTTATGACATAATTAGTTGTAAAAATAAAATAAAAATATGACATAAACAAGAAAAATACATTGATTTTTTAAGGGAAGTCTGATAGTATAATAAAAAAGGGATTTATCAAGAGCATTGTAATGTAAAAAAAAGCGCTTTTTATGTTAATGTGGATGTGCAGGTACGCGTGCAGAGCACATTTCCAATCATTCATTTACGTTGAACCAGAGTGTATTTGAAATTCATTTCTGATTCTTCAGAAAGTAAATTTCAAACATAAGTTATCAGAAGGAGAATAATGTTAGGAAAAGAAGACTTAAAAGCAATTGAGCAATTGATGAGGAACGTTGTTGAAGAGAACAACGAGGTATTGCGGACAGAGATGTTCAGTATGAAGTCCGAGCTGCGAACTGAGTTGAAGGAAGATATCACTAGTCTGAGAGCTGAGCTGAAGGAAGATATCGCTGATGTGAGAGCTGAGCTGAAGGAAGATATCGCTGATGTGAGAGCTGAGCTGAAGGAAGATATCGCTGATGTGAGAGCTGAGCTGAAGGAAGACATTGTTGGTGTGAGAGCTGAGTTGAAGGAAGATATTACTAGTGTCCGAACTGAGCTGGCAGAACTGAAAAAGGATATTGAGAATATTATCGATGAGAGAATCGAAAAAAGCGAGACATTCCTGCTTGACGAGATGGACCGGTATTATCAGATGACGCAGAAAGATATCTTGAGACTGGAGGGTAAAGTGGACAGAATCGATCAGTATTATAGTGTCAGAAGGCTTGAAGATGAGAATCGGGATCTGAAGCTGCAGATTCATGATGAGGCGATTGAGGATATCAGGGAGAGGCTTGCAATGTGAGTTACAGTTCACTGGCAATGTTAGTTCTTTTTATAGGAGCTATACTCTTGATTCAATCTGCGTCCGTCAATGTGTGAACAGTAACAACTATTATACTATTACGCTATATTTTCTGTTTATAGAGGAATGTGTTGAGAAAACAAGCGCTTGGTGATATAATGTCACCGAGCGTTATTCTTTTAGAAAATGCATCAGATTCTTTTTATCATTTTTATCCGGGACATGGAGGGCAGGTGCTGACCTTTTACGGCGGCAACCAGAAGAACGATATCTTCCGGTCTGTTTGCATTTTCTGATATATCCAAGTAAGATTTTCGCTTATATTTCCCCATAATAAAGGGCTGAAAGACAGGGGACACACTTGGCCGTTTCTGCCAGTGCGCCGTTTTATCAGCAGAAAAGGAGATGCAATATGGCAACAATGACAGCAACAAAGACAAACGAAAAGAAGAATACGCGGTATATGGTGGAATTGGCTTTGATGATAGCGATTATATTCATCATGGCATTTACACCATTAGGGTATTTGAGGACACCAGGAATTTCCATTACATTTCTTACAGTACCAGTGGCTGTGGGAGCGATGATACTGGGACCGGGAGGCGGAGCAATCTGCGGTCTTGCTTTTGGTATTACCAGCCTGATGCAGTGCTTTGGTATGAGTCCTATGGGCGCGATGCTTCTTAGTATTAATCCATTTGGCACAGTAATTACCTGTATTGTACCGCGAGTGTTGGAAGGACTTTTATGTGGTCTGGCTTTTAAGAGTGTGAGAAGTAAGAAGAAAAATCTTGCTTATTTTATTGGAGGACTGGCTTGTCCGATTTTGAATACCGTCCTTTATATGTCTGCTCTGGTGTTGTTTTTTTACCAGACCGATTATATTCAGGGATTCGTAGAGAGCTTAGGCGTGTCGAATCCGCTGACTTTTGTTGTGGCCTTTGTCGGTGTGCAGGGAGCGATTGAAGCAGCCGTATGTACGGTGGTTTCGGCGGCGGTTGCGAGAGCGCTCGCGGCTGCGCTTAAGACGGCGTAGTTACGAAATTAATATTAGAATCTGGTTGATATATATCAGAATGTAAATAGCGTGTGATAAAGACTTGTTTATGGTGCAGCGGTTTGGTTAGGAGGAAGAATTATATGGAAGAAAATATATTAGTACAGGAGATACAGATAAGAGAGATTGAAGGTTTACGCATTGGAAGTGCGCAGGATAACGAGGCAAAGACAGGCGTGACAGTGCTTTTGTTTGACCAGGGAGCAAGAGTTGGCGTCGATGTAAGCGGCGGCGGTCCTGCCTCCAGGGAGACCAGGCTTGCAGAGCCTTTGACAGCAGATAATCCAATAAACGCCATTGTCTTATCAGGAGGCTCCGCATTCGGACTGGGGGCCGCAGACGGTGTGATGCATTATCTTGCAGACAGAGGGATTGGATATGATACGGGTTTTGCAAAGGTGCCATTGGTGTGTCAGTCCTGTATATATGATTTGGGTGTGGGGCGCGCTGATGTATGGCCGGATGCCGCTATGGGTTATAGGGCCTGCGAAGATGCGGAAAAAAATCATCCGAAGTGTGGTGATATTGGCGCAGGGTGCGGGGCGACGGTAGGTAAGCTGTATGGAATGGAACGGGCGTCTAAGGCTGGGCTTGGTATTCATGCTGTAAAGGTTGGAAAGCTCCAAATGGCGGCGGTAGTAGTAGTAAATGCTTTGGGTGATATTTTTGAAGCGAATACCGGGAAGAAACTTGCCGGATTGCGCACAGAAGATGGAAGCGAATTTGCAGACACGAGACAGGAACTTTACAAGATTAGCAGGCAGACAGAGCTGTTTACCGGGAACACAACGATTGGAGCAATTATTACCAATGGAGAATTTTCCAAAGCAGAGATGAGTAAGATTGCTTCTATGGCGCGGAATGGATATGCGAGATGTATTAATCCGGTTGGGACCATGGCTGACGGGGATACTATTTACGCTGCGTCCATCGGAGGTACAAAGGCGGATATCAATGTGGCGGGCACGCTTGCGGCAGAAGTAATGGGAGAGGCGATTAAGAAAGCGGTTACAAAGAAGTAAATGAGGGTATCTGTCCTCAAGCAGCCAAGGCTCTGCCCTCTCCGAAAGGCTGTACGCAACCCACCCTTTTGTACAAAGCATAAAAGAGCGCTCTTAGCGGAAGTGAAATCCACTGTTTACGGAGACTTGGATGGGCAGGCATTCCTGCACATCCTAGCCGAAGTTAGCAGTTAGTTCACTGAAGCGTTGCTCGGCTTTGTACAAAAGGGTGGGTTGCGTACAGCCTTTCGGAGAGGACAGAGCCTTGGCCGTTCAGTCAGTTTTATTTTGTCGATTTCGGATGTACCCGGAATGTATATAGTACAATCGGAAGCGCAATAAGCGGGATTCCCAGTTTGGCCAGCATAGAATAGCCTTTACTTACAATGGTGTATAATCCTAACGATGAGATTATGATACAGAAGGCCATATATATAATTCCGATAACCAGGTTGTAAATTTTCTCTTTCTTCTGCTCATAAGAGGAAGGGAAAAATTTTAGTACCCTTGAACTGACGGCATGGAGCTGTGGAGCGCTGCTGGATAATAGGGCGAAAAACATAACAAGAAGATAGGCGCTCCGAATCCATGGATAGGATGCTGCAATGTAATTTTCAATGATATAGGTGGAAGTTACTTCTGCTGCCAGAACCTCCGGGCAATAGGGCAGAAGAAATAAAGTTCCCAATGCAAAGGCGCTTCCATTAAGAACCAGGCTGCACAGAGCGATACATACGCAGTCTGATTTGGTTCGGATATTTTGCTCTACGGAGCAAAGGGAAGTAGCCATTCCGAGATTGGAAAATCCAAGAAGAATAGCGCCTTTTATTCCTTTGAACAAAGAAATACCCTGTAAGGACCAATTCGAGAGAGAATCGTTTAGGTTCTCGCTCTTTAGGGAGATGCCTGTTGCAGTTAATGCAAGAAAACCAACGATAAGAATTAATGTCATCGCAGCAGAGGACATCCGCACCAGACGGGCGCCCCGCATGTCCAGTAAAATTCCCATGACAGCCATAATTACAGCGCCCCAGATAGCAGCTATGCCAAACAAATCATAAAAAAACACTCCGGCCATTGAAATGACGGCGCTTCCGCCCACTACCATAGCAAGTATCATAAATAAATCCAATACAGGCAGCAGATATGGGCTTAATTTTCCATAAATAACTCTGGCAAAATGCGCATATTCGTAGGTCTGGTTCTTCCGTACAATATTGGCAGCCAGACCTACAATCAGGCAGATACCGGTCATAGACAAATAGGACAGTATGATGCCCCAGACGCCATAAGGGGCAAAATATACAGCGGCATAGGTGCCTGATACCATGGAAGGGCCGACCAGAGCGCCAAACCAGACCGCCGATATAGGAAAAGCGTTACGAAAGGCTGCATTAAATTTTTCCATAATATTTCCCCCTTTGTTTTGTATAAAATATCAGTTTTAAGATGGAGAATTTATCAGACACATTCTTCGCTGTCCGTTGTGCTATACTGTACCAGGCGTGCAGGGTACCGGAGGCCATGGGCGACCATACTGCTCGCAGGCACGATGTCCGCCTTTTTGTCCGGCCATAATCAGCTTGAAGGATTGGAACCGCCACTGACCGTCGGTATCTCTAATTACCTGAAGTTCATAACGGCCATAAGTATAGCAGTCGCTGGTATGCGGATAATCTTTGAAACATTGCCATGAATGCATATAACAATGTACAAGGGCAGAATCGTTTGATTCAAATAAAATCTGCATATTTGAAATCAAATGGGTGCCGGTCGTTGCAGAACCCATCATTTTCTGAAGACTTTCTAATATAGCGGCACGTCCTTCTAACTGCCCGTCATAAACGTCTCCCCAGCTTAGGATTCCTGTGTCGGTAAAGCAGGAAGCCATTCCCTCTGGGTCGCAGTTATCACAGCTGTTTGTATAGTGATACATACATTCTTCTACGCTTGCCCGGTCTTCCAGGCGTTTGATACGGTCCTCTAAAGTAGGAGCAGGAGCGTCTGGAATCTGATGCATTTTTCCATTCTTTGTGTACTTCATAGTATTTCCCTCTTTTCTGTTTCTTCTTTCTCTTACCGCTCTTTTTTCAGAGCGTTGGAATAATCTGGAACTCAAAGTAATCATCCTCAGCATACCATATTGTTAAAAAAATAACATCACCCGAAAGTACCATTTTGGGGGTATGTATTTTGTATAAGAAAATACTTCTTTCGGGTGTTTCGGGAAAATTGCGGTCATGTTATCATGAAGCAATAAACTGTTAAGCAATTAACAAAGGACGCTTTGACCAGTATTATTCACTATATGATGTACTGGTTTAGCAAACCAGCAAAACACAAGGAGGCGAAACGCATGTTTGGGTATGATTTGAGTGGAAAGGTTGCGGTTGTTACAGGCGGCGCAAAGGGACTGGGAAATGAATATGTAGAGGTTCTGGCGCTTCAAGGCTGTGATGTTGCAGTAATCGACATTGAAAAGGAGCTTGTGAAAGAAGAGTCGGCTCGTATCAGCAAAATGACGGGAAAAAAGGTAAAAGGATATTACGGAGACGTAGGCGAAGAGAAGGATGTTGTCGATGTCATAAAGCAGATTATAAAAGACTTCGGACGGATTGATATTCTGGTAAATAACGCGGGAATCCTTCTGTATGGACCAAAAGAAGAAGGGAATGATCCGTATATGGATTATCCGGTGGAAACATGGGACAGGGTAATGAAAACGAATATTACCGGTCCATGGCTTGTGACAAGAGAGGCTGTAAAGCAGGATATGAATAAGCATGGCGGGAAAGTGGTAAATATTGCGTCCGTAGGCGGAATCCGCTCCACCAAGGCTGGATGTCCCAGCTATCATGCATCGAAAGCGGGAGTAATTATGCTGACAGCTTCTCAGGCGGCAGAGCTGGCGCCGTACGGAATTCTTGTAAACGCTATGTCTCCGGGCTCTATTCGCAACGGTACAATGGGTTCCCGTTCAGCGAACGCGTCAAATGAGTTGGGATGGCGCTCCAATGGCTGTCCGCTTAAGAGAAGAGGTTCTTATGGGGAAATGAGCTGTGCGCTTCTGATGCTGGTATCAGATGAAAACAGCTATGTGAATGGACAGAATATTGTAGTAGACGGAGGCTGGACAATCCAGATGTAAGGAAAGGGGACGATAACATGTATAAGTATGATTTGACAGGAAAGGTTGCGTTAGTTACAGGAGGCGCAATCGGTTTGGGAAATGAGTATGTGGAAACATTAGCGGGAAAAGGCTGCGATGTAGCAATTCTGGATATTGAGTATGATATTGCAGTAAAAGAAGCGGCACGCATTCAAGAAGAAACCGGACACCATATCAAAGCCTACTATGGCGATGTAGGGGAAGAGAGCGATGTGATTAAGGCGGTAGGCGAGATTGTACAGGATTTTGGACGAATTGACATTCTGGTAAATAATGCCGGTATTCTCCTGTATGGACCAAAAGAAGAAGGAAAAGACCCATATATGGATTATCCGCTGGAGACATGGGACAGGGTAATGAAAACGAATATTACCGGTCCATGGCTTGTGACAAGGGAAGTTGTGAAACAGTCTATGCAATGGATGCGCCATGGAAAAGTAGTAAATATTGCATCGGTGGGAGGAATCCGCTCCACGAAAGCCGGATGCCCCAGCTATCATGCATCGAAGGCGGGAGTAATTATGCTGACAGCTTCTCAGGCAGCGGAGCTGGCGCCATACGGAATTCTTGTAAATGCCATGTCTCCAGGCTCTATCCGCAATGGTACAATGGGTTCCCGCTCAGAGAATGCGTCAAATGAAGAAGGCTGGAAGACAAACGGATGTCCGCTGCAGAGACGCGGAGAATACGGTGAGATGAGTACCGTATTACTGATGCTCGTATCGGATGAGAATACATATATTAACGGTCAGAATATCGTGGTAGACGGCGGCTGGACAATCCAGATGTAGGAAAGCCTTGTGAAAAGGCCGAATGGCCAAAACGGCGTGCCTGGGAGGTAAACCTTGATGCATGCCTTTCGGGCGAATTTCGTCCGGTAAAATTGGAATTAGATTATACAAGGAATATGCTGGGAGATGTGAATTTATGTATGAGTTTAGTCTGAATGGAAAAGTAGCGATGGTAACAGGAGCTGCCAGCGGCCTGGGAACAGAATACGCAGAAACGCTGGCGGAGCAGGGATGTTTTGTGGCGCTTGTGGACTATAATCTGGACAAAGCCAGACAGGAAGCGGAGAGAATTGCCGAAAAAACCGGAAAACATGTCCGGGCATATTCCTGCGATGTGGGCAGCGAGCCAGAAGTAAAGGCGATGGTAGCCGAGGCCGCAGAGGACTTTGGGCGAATTGACATTCTGGTAAATAATGCCGGCATTCTGCTGTATGGTCCGAAAGAAGAGGGAAAAGATGCATTTATGGACTATTCGGTTGAATCCTGGGAGCGGGTGATGCGTACGAATCTTACCGGTCCATGGCTTGTGACAAGAGAAGTGGTTAAGCAGAGCATGCAGTTTCTGGGAAGAGGCAGGGTTGTAAATGTTGCATCTGTGGGAGGCATTCGTTCCACAGCGGCCGGGTGTCCCAGTTATCATGCATCGAAAGCGGGAGTGATTATGCTGACAGCCTCTCAGGCAGCGGAACTGGCCCCCTATGGGATTCTGGTTAATGCAATTTCTCCCGGTTCTGTGCGAAATGGAACCATGTATTCCCGTTCTGCCAGTGCATCAAGAGAGGAAACCTGGAAAACAAATGGGTGTCCGCTGCAGAGAAGTGGAAAATATGGGGAAGTCAGCGCCCTGCTTGTGATGCTTGTGTCGGATGAAAATACATATATTAACGGTCAGAATATTGTGGTAGACGGAGGGTGGACAATCCAGATGTAGAAGAGGTGGACGGCGCCCTGTCAGACTGGAAGGTATACTTTATGAATCGGCCGGATGGCCATAACGGGGTGCCTGGAGGGTATTATTTCAGTTTGACGTGAGAGAAGAAAAGAGGTTAAGAATGAAAGATATGAAATTATTTGAACGTGTGAAAATAGGCAACGTTGTGCTGCCAAACAGAGTGGGACTGGCGCCGATGGGAATGCGGACTTCAGATGGAAGTTTTCAGGATAATTCCTGCCGGTATTATCAGAGAGTGGCAAAAGGAGGCACAGGGCTGATTATTACCGGTAATGCAATGGCGACCACAGAATTTGAACCTCGCTCAAATTATCTTCTGAATGATTTTCAGCAGGTTTGTGCTTTGGCGAAAGCAGCAGAGTATGTACATTACGAGGGAAGCAAAATCTTCCTGCAGATTGGCCCCGGTTTAGGTCGCGTGGGGCATAAGGACCCAAAGAATCCCCCCCACGCGCCAAGCGCAATTGACGCCAAGTTCTTCCCAGGGGTACTCTGTACGCCGTTTACAGAAGAGGAGATTGGAAGACTTATAGCAGCGGTAGCAAAAACCGTTCAGTATGCCAAGACAGCGGGCTGCGACGGCTGTGAGATTCATGCATATGGCGGTTATCTGGTAGACCAGTTCCTGACGCGCAAATGGAATAAGCGGGAAGACCGGTATGGAGGAGATCAGAAAGGGCGTATGACGTTTCTGTTTGAAATTCTGGACGCTATACGTGAAGCAGTAGGCCCGACATTTCCGATTATCGTAAAGGTTACGGTTGATCACTGTATGCCGGAAGATCCGGAAATGCGTACGCTTGAGGAAGGGCTTGAGATGTGCCGCCTGCTGAAAGAGCATGGAAATTTTGATGCGATTCATATTGACAGAGGCTGTTATGAGAAATATTATTATCAGATTCCGACCGTATATGAGCAAAAGGGAATTAATGTTGAGGCCTATAAGAAGGTAAAAGCTGTTATGGGCGATATTCCGGTATTGGGTCATGGCAAATTAAACGACCCGGCAATTGCAGAGAAAGCGGTGGAAGAAGGCGCGGTAGATATTGTTCTTATGGGACATCAGCTTATTGCAGATCCAGACTGGTGCAAGAAGGTAAAGTCTGGAGACTGGAAAGCGATTAATTACTGTATCGGCTGTAATGAATGTCTGAATACCGGATTCCATGGGAAACACCGAACCTGTGCTATCAATCCGACAAGCGGCCGGGAAACAGACTTTGAAATTAAAAAGACGGATAATCCGAAACGTATCCTGGTAATCGGCGGCGGCTGCGGCGGTATCAAAGCGGCGCTGATGGGAGCCTGGATGAACCATTCCGTAACATTGTGGGAAAAGACGGACCGTCTGGGAGGATTATTGCTTGCAGCGGGAGCGCCTTCATTTAAACGGGACATGATGACATCGCTGGAAAATATGATTTATCGTCTGGAAAAAACCAATGTAGAAGTGGTGCTGAATAAGGAGGCACAGGCAGAGGAAGTGATAGCGGGCGACTGGGACGCTGTTATTTTGGCAACAGGTTCCAGACCGATTGTACCGCCGATTCCGGGAATTGACGGAGAGAACGTTCTGTCAGCGGTAGAGGTTCTTCGGGACGGAATAGCCCTGACCGGAAAGGTTGCTGTAATCGGCGGCGGACTGGTTGGAATCGAAACTTTGCTGCACATTGAAGAAACGGCAGAAAAGGTATATTGTGTGGAAATGATGGATGATATTTTAAAAACAGCCACACACTTGTTTAACAATGACCAGAGCTTAAGAGACCGGATGAAGGAGAGCAAATGTGAGCTGCATCTGAGCACCAAGACCGTATCTGTAGATGATAAAGGCATGGTATGCGAATGTAACGGAGAGAAATTCCGGATTGACTGTGACAAGATTGTTCTGGCAATCGGTCTGCGTTCAAATAATGAGCTTGAAGAGAAACTATGGGGGAAAGTAAAGGAACTGCGCACCATCGGCGATGCGGCCAAAGCGCCGGGACTGGTATTTGACGCGGTAAATCAGGGATTCCACATGGTCCGTACTCTGGGCTAAATGGATAAAATGGAGGAGTGAATATGAGTACAAGTACAACAAAAGGAGGATTTCATTACTGCTGGATTATATTACTGTCCTGCTGTGTAATCGGATTCTTTACGCTGGCGACAGTGGCTAACTGTATGGGAACCTTTATGCCTACAGTAGTGGAGGAACTAGGAACAACGGCAACCAGTTTTTCATTATATTATACGTTCCTGAATTTTACATTAATGTTCGGACAGCCTTTAGCGCAGGTATGCATGAAAAAATTTGATATTCGTGTCTGTGCGTCTGCTGCAGTTACATTTTCAGCAGGCGCGGTAGCGCTGATGTCTACTTATTCGTCTATAACCGGATGGTATTTTTCGGCAATACTAAACGGACTGGGACTTTCTTTTACCTGTTATCTGCTGTTTCCGATTGTTCTCGGAAACTGGTTTAAGAAGAATTACGGTACAGTGTTTGGAATAGCATCTTGTATGAGCGGCCTGGGAGGCACATTATGGACGGCGAATGTGGGAA
Organism: Lachnospiraceae bacterium; assembly: GCA_910574185.1. Classification (GTDB taxonomy): domain Bacteria; phylum Bacillota; class Clostridia; order Lachnospirales; family Lachnospiraceae; genus Claveliimonas. The sequence continues at coordinate 12,448 of CAJSZQ010000010.1, read as the reverse complement.
AATGGATTGGAGCTTATGGCTATCAGAAAGCATATTTAATCTGTGCAGCCATCGCATGGCTCGTGGCTATGCCGTTCTGTATATTCGGACTGAGAACACATCCGGAGGAAAAAGGACTGCGTCCTTACGGAGCAGACGAAGTAAGCTTAAACACAGGCGCGAAAGTGGATTTGGAGACAAAGGGATTCACGATGAAGGAAGCAATGAAGACGCCGTTCTTCTGGATGATGCTGATTTCGGTCCTGTGTATCCACTTTATGGGAACATTCCAGAACCAGATTACGAACTTTGCAGCAAGCGAAGGATTTCCAATTGAACAGGCGTCTGTAGTTGCATCCTGCCTGCTGTTTGGCGCGGTAGTTGGAAAAATCGGTCTGGGCTGGATTCACGACCATTTTGGAATCCGGGCTACATGGTGTGCGGCAATTATCAGTATTCTTGTGGGATTAATGTTGTTCTTATTTGGCGGCGGTACGGCTATGATCGTATTTATTGGCGGATTTATATTCGGCTGCGGCTATGCGCTGATGGGCGTCGGCTCGCCGCTTTTGATTCGGGCGACGTTAGGAACGAAGGATTATGCAAAGATTTTCAGCTATGTAATTGCGCTGGGAACATTTGTGAATGCATTTGCACCGTTGGTTTATTCAGGAATTTATGATAAGACGGGATCATATTTTGGCGGTCTTTATATCTGTGCCGGGGCGTTGATTGTATCGCTGATAGCAGCCAATATTCTTATTTCTAAGACAGCAAAATTATGGAAATAATATAGAGACAAAGAGAAGAGCGCCGATGAGTAAAATCGGCGCTTTTTACGTTAGAGATTCATCTTATGCCTGCCTTAGCTGAAATCCTTTAATAACTTTAATAATAGGAAAATTTTGGCTGCAGTAGGGAAGGATGTGTGAATTTATAAGTTGTTATGGGCTTTGCGGCAGATGTGTAGTCAAAATGATACTGGAGACGGCGCGGTATGGGATTGTTTATAGAGGGATTCTTTGTTAAAATAATATTTTAACAACTGGCAATAGTGCAGCAGAATTTGTTAGACTGGATGGAAGGAGGTTGCGGGATGTTGGAATTGGGCTTGAGGATATTTCGGAGGGAACGAATTTTTCAGATACTTCAAAAGATGGAAAATTATCCTGTTTCTGTGATTATAGCTCCCTGGGGATATGGAAAGACTGTATCGGTTACCGATTATTTTCAGCGTTCGGGGAAGAGATGTGTGTGGATTACGATGTCGACGCCTATTAAGATTACGGATGTGGATTTCTTCTGGCTTTTGTTTACGAGGGCGTTGAAGCGTGAATTTCCTACGCTGGGAGGCTGGATGGAGACGCTGGGATTCCCAAGGGATATGATGCAGATGTATCATTTTCTTGACGAACTGCAGCGTGAAAAGATTGAGCAGGACATTTATATTGTGATTGATGATTTTCAATATATCAATACGGCGGAGATTGATTTGTTTATATCGCAGATTGTGCAGGTGAATATCCCGAAACTTCACTGGATTCTTCTTAGCAGGGAATTTCCGGCGCTTCCCATTCATGAGTGGGAGATGAAGGGAATTTGTCATGTGATTACTGCGGGGGAACTGGCTTTTACTGCGGAAGAGGCGGAAAAATATCTTGAGCAGACCGGATGCATAGCGGACCGGACGGTGCAGAAAACGATGATAAGTCTGTCGAATGGCTGGATTGCGTTTATCTATCTGATGGCAAAGGATTATGAGCGTTTTCATACGATTGACCAGCATGCGACGATTTATTCCATGATGCGAAGCTGTATCTATGATACGTATTCAAAAGAGGAAAAGGAATACTTGATGAAATTGTCTCTATTGGATACATTTTCAGGCGAACAGATTGCGGAAATATTTGAGCGTCCAGAAGAGATTTTCCATATGCTGAACACGCATGTTGATAATGCGTTAATTATGAAAAGGCCGGACGGAGATTATTATCTGCATGATTTATTCCGCAGGTTCCTCCAGAATGAGCAGCAGATATCGCGCCTTGATATCTGCGGATTTGCAGAGAGGGTAGCGGAGTGGGCGACGAAGTCCAGGAGGCATTTGTGCGCGTTTAAATTCTGGCTTCTGGCAGGGAAGTATGACCGGATTCTTGGGGAACTGGAGGAGACTCCTGTTATGGAAATGTTTCAGATGGATAAGAAGGTTTTAAGGGAAATATTTTTGGAGACACAGGAGGATATTTATTGTTATCCTATGGCATATTTGAAATATATTTTTACTGTTTGCGTGGAGGAAAGCGCCGGAACGGGAAAAGAGCTTTTGGAGGAGTTCCGAAAGAACTGCCGGGAGTTAAATCATCCGAAGTATTCCAGGGAGCATTTGCTTGCAGAAAGTTATATTTTAGAGACAGTGTTATTATTCAATGATTTAGACCGGGTGATTGAGTACATTGATAAAGCAGAGAAGATGCTGGATGGGAAGAAGTCTTCCATTAGAATCCGTCATAGTAATCTGACATACGGCTCGCCCCATATGACCTATGCATATTATAATAAGCCGGGGGTATTGAAGCATATTACGGATAATTTTGTCTATCGGTTTGACGCGCACATTCAGGTGGCCGATGGGAATGGGTTTGGTGCGGACTGTGTTGCACAGGCAGAATATGATTTGGAGACGGGGAATCTGGAACATGTGGAATATCAGGCGAAGAAGGCGTTGTTTAAAGCTGCTCAGTATGAGCAGACCTGTATGGTAATCTGTGCATATATGGCTCTGGGACGATTATATATTGTCCGGAATCAGATGGATAAGGCGCGTCAGGTTATTCATAGTTTGAAGAAGATGTACGACAAGGTACAAGTATCCAGTATGCTGTATACATTGGACAGTGCAATCGGGTATTTAAACGGGACGATTGGAAACTATGAAGGGATTCCGAAGTGGCTGTGTACCGGGAAATTTGAACATTCCAATTCTGCCTGGCAGCGTCTGGCTTTTAGTTATGTGGTATTTGGAAAGGCAATTCTCCTGAAAAAAGACTATATGTATTTAAGATTTCAGACAGAACTTTTTGAACGGAAATTTGAAACATTTCACTATCAGCTTGGCTATATACATAATTATATTTTTATGGCAATTTGTGATTTTAATCTTTATGGAATCGGTTATGCAGTTGAAAGTCTGCAGAAAGCATTGGATATTGCCTTAAAGGATGCGGTTATTATGCCTTTTGTGGAATATTATCCATTTATCAGTAGTATTTTAAATAGCACTAAGCTGAGGATACCGGGAAAGTATAAAAGGAAGATTATTCAGTTAGTTACAAATCCGGCGAATGATGTGGAAGAAGGAAAGCAGGGGAATCTTCTGACTGAGCGGGAAGCAGAAATTATGCAGTGTATGGAACAGGGAATGAATAACGCAGAAATAGCAGAAGCGCTTTTCATTTCTCTGAATACAGTAAAAAGGCATATTCAGAATATTTACAGAAAATTAAATGTATCAAATCGGGCGATGGCGTTGGTACATTTTAGGAAATTGCAGGATAAGTAGAAAAATTCAATAAAAATTCGATAAAATATTGTCAAAATTAGCAATTGCAATTATAGAAAAAAGTAGTATACTTAACTTGGTTTTATATAGTATTTGCATTTAATAAGAAGGAATAGGAATGGAGGCGGCATATGCAAAACATGGATACAATACTCAAGCGTCTGGAAGATATCGAGCTAACAGCAGAGCGGATTGTAGACCGTGCAGAGGCCGAAAAGAACGATATTGGCCAGCGTATTCAGACGCAGCGGGACGGCTTTGACGCGAAACTTGTTTCGGAAACAGACGAAAAGCTTGCGAAGATTAAGTCGGAAGCCGAACAGAAGCTGAATCAGATTCTGGAAGACGAGAAAAGAAAGCAGCACTCGATTATTGATAATCTCGAGAAGGAATATGAAGAGAATCATGAGGCGTATGCGCAGGAGATTCTGGAGAATATTATAGCTGTATAGATTAGCGTTTCGCCTGGACGGAGCGTTAGCTGAGGAGGGAATATGGGAAACGTAATGTTATACAGCGGCATTGTGACAAAGGTTCGCGCTATGCAGGCAAAGCTTCTTAAGGAGGAGGACTTTGAGAATATCGCCGGGTTAAGAAGTATTCCCGCGGCGGTAGAGTACTTAAAAGGGAAGCCGGCGTATGCACAAGCTCTGAGACGGATGGATGAGACGCTGTATCACAGAGGAAATGTAGAAAAGGTTCTGGGCCAGTCGCTGTTTGCAGATTATTCGAGAATTTACCAGTTCGCGGGCATGAAGCAAAAGCAGTTTCTGAAAGGCTTCTGGAAGCAGTATGAGATTTCGCTGATTAATTACTGCCTGCGAATCGTGTTTAACCATTATGATACGCCCTTTGACCTGGACTATAAAAAAGAGTATTTTGACCGTTTTTCGCAGATATCCATCGATAAGCTGGTTACGTCGGAAAATATCCGAGAGCTGGTCGAGAATCTAAAGGGAACGGAATACTACGAACCTTTATGGAGGTTTAAGGACGCGGAAGAGGCGACTCTGTACGATTACAATATGGCGCTTGATTTATATTATTTCCGCAATGCATGGCGCAAACAGCGCAAGATGCTGAACAAGGAAGAGAGAGAACTGTTTACCAGGGACTGCGGAGTGAAGATTGATCTTCTGAATCTGCAGTGGATTTACCGGGCGAAGAAGTATTATCATATGCTTCCGACGGATATCTACCAGATGATGATTCCGATTCAGTACCGGTTGAGCGGAGATGAGTTTAAGGCGTTGGTAGAAGCGCCGTCTGTGGAGCAATTTATCCAGCTTGTTTCAAACACATACTACAAGAGATATTTTAACCCGGCCAGGAAGCAGTATTCGATTGAACAGGCGTATAAGGATTGCCTCCATAAGTTGTATATGTCGGATCGGAGACGGAATCCTTATTCGATAGCGACGGTGAATACATATCTGTTTTTGAAAGAGGAGGAGATTGATAAATTGATTACAGCCCTTGAGTGTATCCGTTACGGATTGACGCAAAAGGAAACGCTGGAGTACTTAGGAGGTGTGGAGCAATGATTGTAAAGATGAAATTTTTACAGATCAGCGGGCCAGAGACGGACATTGACCGGATGTGCAATCAGTATCTTGCTAAGCATGAGATGCAGCTTGAAAATGCGATTGCCGAACTGAAAACAACCGACACGCTGCTTCCTTTTGTGGAGGTAAACCCCTATCGGGCGTCGCTTGCCAGGGCAGAGCAGTTCTGCGGGCTTCTGGAAGGAGAACTGCCCGCGCCGGATCTGACGATGAAAAAAGAAGAGATTATGTCTATGCTCTGGGATATTCAGCATAAATATGTGGATATGCAGGAGAAACGGGAAATCTTAAAGAAGCAGGCCGATGAAACAAAAGAAAGCGCGAATGCGCTGGAACCGTTTCGGTCAATTCATGTGGATTTAAAAAAAATAGCGGACTACCGGTTTTTGAAAATGCGGTTTGGGAGGCTGGGCCTGGAACAGTACAAACGGCTGGATAAATACCTGTTTCAGGATTTGAAGGCGATATTTGTGGAAGGTTTCCGTAACGAGAACTATGTGTACGGAGGTTATATTACCGCAAACCGGGACCGGGGAGAAGTGGACGCGGTATTTAATTCCCTCCGGTTTGAGCAGATTTCCCTGGGGGGGAATTTTATAGGGACGCCGGAAGAAGCGTTTCAGGAGATTAAAAAGAAGCAGGATGAAATGAAGCGCCAGATTGACGAGATGGATGAAAAAATGGCGAAGCTCATGAGTTCCCATGCGGCGCAGATTCTGGGGGCAAAAGAACAGTTGAAGGAACTGGCGGATTACTTTGACATCCGTAAGAAGGCCGTAAGAGTCGGCGGCAGCGAGGAAAAGGACGGCCGTTATATTCTCTGCGGCTGGATGGGCGAGGAGGATGTAGAGAAGTTCCTTCAGGAGACCAGAGACGATCCCGACGTGATGGTTATGGTGGAAGAGAACCGGGAAAAATTTTTTGGCGAACCGCCTACAAAATTAAAAAATCCCAGATTCTTTAAGCCTTTCGAGACATTTATTGAAATGTACGGGCTTCCGGCAACCAACGAGATGGATCCGACGATGTTCGTGGCGCTTACCTATACCTTTATTTTTGGCGCTATGTTCGGAGATGTAGGACAGGGGGCGGTGCTGTTTGCCGTAGGAGGCCTTCTGTATCTGATAAAGAAGATAAATCTGGCTGGAATTATCTCGATTGCGGGGCTGTTCTCCATGTTTTTTGGCGTAATGTTCGGAAGCGTGTTTGGCTTTGAGGATGTGATTCCTGCGCTGTGGCTGAAACCGGTGGAGGCAATGACAAAGCTGCCGTTTATCGGCCAGCTTAACACGGTATTTATTATAGCTATTGCTTTTGGAATGGCGCTGAACATTATGGTGATGATTTTCCAGATTTTGAACGCAATTAAAAGCCATGATTTGGAAAATCTGCTGTTTTCCCATAACGGCCTTGCGGGTTTGGTGTTCTATGTCTTTATTGTACTGACCATAGTCTTGTATATGACGGGGCATAAAACGCCGAGTAACATTCTGCTGGTGATTTTCTTAGGGGTTCCGGTTCTTTTATTCTTGTTTAAGGAACCGTTAGGAAACTTGGTGGAAAAGAACCACAAGAAAATGGAAGTGGGAAAGGGAATGTTTCTGGTGCAGGGATTTTTTGAACTGTTCGAGACGATGTTAAGTTACTTTTCCAACACACTTTCCTACGTTCGTATCGGAGCCTTTGCAGTCAGCCACGCGGCAATCATGGAGGTTGTGCTGATGCTTTCCGGAGCGGAGAACGGAAGTCCGAACCTGTTTGGCGTAATCTTAGGCAATGCGATCGTTATGCTTTTGGAGGGACTGATTGTAGGAATCCAGGTACTGCGTCTGGAATACTATGAAATGTTCAGCAGGTTTTACAAAGGAAACGGACGGCAGTTTAAGCCGTTTAACCATACAAAGAATAATAAATAAATATCAGGAAAGATAAGGAGGACTTATATTATGACAGTAACAGTGAAATTATTACTTATTGCAGCGTTGATGCTGAGTATCGTGATTCCGTTTGGAACATTTCTTTTGGGAGAGAAGTCTAAAAAGCGTTATAAGAGGACAATCGGGGCAAATGCATTCTTCTTTTTCAGTTCGTTTGTGATTGCCGGTATTATGATGTTTTCGGGAACTCCGGTACAGGCTGCAGAAACGGCGGCTGCTGTTTCAGACAATGCAGTTGGATTCGGTTATCTGGCCGCAGCACTTTCCACCGGTTTGTCATGTGTGGGCGGCGGTATTGCCGTTGCAAGCGCGGCAAGCGCAGCGCTTGGCGCAATCAGCGAGGACTCCAGCGCCCTTGGTAAGTCGCTGATCTTCGTAGGTCTGGCAGAGGGTGTATGTCTGTACGGACTGATTATTTCTTTCATGATCTTAGGTAAGCTTTAAGATGAAGATGTATTTAATTAGTGATAATGTCGATACGCTGACAGGAATGCGGCTGGCCGGCGTGGACGGGATCGTGGCTCATGAAAAAGATGAACTGCGGACGGCCATTGAGACGGCCATGGAGGATAAATCGGTAGGCGTCATACTTCTGACAGAGCGGCTTGGAAGGGAATTCCCGGATCTTTTAAACGAGATTAAGCTGGCCAGGACGATGCCGCTGTTGGTTGAGATTCCTGACAGACACGGAACCGGACGTAAGAAAGACTTTATCACATCCTATGTAAATGAAGCGATTGGACTGAAACTTTAGAGAAGAAGGTGAGAAGCTTGACGATAGAAGAAAGAATTGCGCATATACAGGAAGCGGCGATGGAAGAGGCGAGGATGAAAGCGGATTCGATCACAAAGCAGCATGAGAACATGCTGGCGGGTATTTTCAACCAGCACAGGGACGAAGCTGTCCGGCAGTCGGAGGTGCGCATCCGGGGCGAGTTAATCAATGCCAGACAGCAGCAGAATATGGCTGCTTCGCGTGCGCAGATTGAGCTGAAGCGGGAGTACGGCAAGCGTCAGAAAGAGCTGAAAAAGAAGCTGTTTGAGGAAGTTGAACAGAAACTTCAGGAATATATGAAGACGGACGAGTACAAGAGAGCGCTGGTGCGCTATATTGAAAAGGCGCTCAGGTTCGCGAACGGCGAGGAGCTTACCATTTATATTAATCCGACAGATGCGGATAAGAAGGAGTTTCTGGAAGAACATACCGGCATGAAGCTTACAGTGAGCAAGGAGGATTTCGTCGGAGGAGTCCGGGCGGTTGTCCATGGCCGTAACGTGCTGATCGACCATGCATATAAGGGAGAGCTTGAGAATGAATATCAGAAATTCCTGTTCAGAGGAGGTGTAGGCATTGGATAGTAAAAATACAGGCATTATTTATGGTATTAACGGGCCTGTCATCTATCTGAAGGGAAAGAGCAGTTTCAAGATGTCGGAAATGGTCTATGTGGGAAAAGAAAAGCTGGTTGGCGAGGTAATTTCCCTGGATAAGGACCAGACGACCATTCAGGTATATGAAGAAACTTCCGGATTAAGGCCGGGGGAAAAGGTGGAGTCTTCCGGGGCGCCGGTGTCGGTAACGCTGGCTCCCGGAATACTGAATAATATATTCGACGGAATCGAGCGTCCGCTGGAGCGGATTGCAGATACGGGCGGCGCGTTTATTACCAGAGGCGTTTCGGTGGATTCTCTGGATACAAAGAAGCTGTGGCAGACGCATCTTACGGTAGCGGCCGGGGATCTGGTGCATGGGGGAACGATTATTGCAGAGGTTCCGGAGACCAGGGCGATTGTGCATAAGTGTATGGTGCCGCCGGAGATAGAGTCGGCGGAAGTAGTGGAAGTCGTTCCGGACGGAGAGTACACCATTCAGGACGTGATTGTGAAAATCAAGCTTCCGGACGGAAAGATTCAGGAACTTACCATGACGCAGAAGTGGCCGATCCGGGTTGCAAGGCCGGTGAGCCAGAGATATCCGGCAAGTATTCCGCTGGTGACGGGGCAGCGTATCTTGGATACCATGTTCCCGATAGCCAAAGGGGGAACGGCGGCGATTCCTGGAGGATTCGGTACGGGAAAGACTATGACCCAGCATCAGATTGCAAAGTGGTCGGATGCGGATATTATTATTTATATCGGCTGCGGCGAGCGCGGCAACGAGATGACCCAGGTTCTGGAGGAATTCGGCGAGCTGATTGATCCAAAGTCCGGGAATCCTTTGATGGACAGAACCACGTTGATTGCCAATACTTCTAACATGCCGGTTGCGGCCAGAGAGGCGTCGATTTATACAGGGCTAACGCTGGCCGAATATTATCGGGATATGGGATATGACGTGGCGATTATGGCGGATTCTACTTCCCGGTGGGCGGAAGCCTTAAGGGAGCTGTCCGGGCGATTGGAAGAGATGCCTGCCGAGGAAGGGTTCCCGGCATATTTGGCGTCCAGGCTGTCCGCGTTCTATGAGCGCGCGGGGATGATGCAGACGTTAAACGGCGCCGCCGGCTCGGTATCGATTATCGGCGCGGTATCTCCCCAGGGAGGAGATTTCTCCGAACCGGTAACTCAGAATACCAAGCGTTTTGTCCGCTGCTTCTGGGGGTTGGATAAATCCCTGGCCTACGCGAGACATTTCCCGGCGATTCACTGGCTGACCAGCTACAGCGAGTATACGATGGAACTGAGCAGTTGGTACGCGGATCACGTTTCGCCGAAATTTGTGGATTACAGGAATCGCCTGATGGGGCTTCTCAGCCAGGAAAATAACCTGATGGAAATCGTAAAACTAATCGGCGCGGATGTGCTTCCTGACGACCAGAAGCTGATACTGGAGATTGCCAAGGTTATCCGCCTTGGATTCCTGCAGCAGAACGCCTTCCATAAGGACGATACCTGCGTGTCTATGGAGAAGCAGTTTAAGATGATGGACGTCATCCTTTATCTGTACCGGAAGAGCAGGAAGCTGGTGGCTATGGGGCAGCCGATGTCTATTTTGAAGGCGGAGGGAATCTTTGAGAAGGTAATCGCCATCAAATATGACGTGCCTAACGATAATCTGCAGCTTTTGGATATATATAAGCAGGAAATCGATGAATTTTATGAACGCGTGTTGAAGAAGAACGCATAGGAGGAGGGAGAGACTATGGCAATTGAATATCTTGGCTTGAGTAATATTAACGGTCCTCTCGTTGTCCTTGAGGGGCTGCAGGATGCGTTTTTTGATGAAATCGTAGAGTTTGTAATAGACGGCAATCAGAGGAAGATGGGCCGCATTGTAGAATTGAATGAAGACAAGGCGGTTATTCAGGTATTTGAGGGGACGGAGAATATGTCCCTGACCAATACCCATACAAAGCTGTCGGGGCATCCCATGGAGGTGTCGGTGTCGCCGGATATGCTGGGAAGAACCTTTAACGGCGTGGGCGAGCCGATTGACGGACTTGGTTCCCTGTATTCGATGGATAAGAGGGATATCAACGGCCTGCCGTTAAATCCTATCCGCAGAGAATATCCCCGGAACTATATCCGCACCGGAATTTCGGCCATCGACGGATTGACTACGCTGATCCGGGGGCAGAAGCTTCCTATTTTCTCCGGAAACGGACTGCCTCACGACCAGCTTGCGGCACAGATTGTAAAACAGGCGTCGTTAGGAGAAGGAACGGAAGAAGAATTTGCGATTGTATTTGCGGCGATGGGCGTCAAGCATGACGTGGCGGATTTCTTCCGTAAGACGTTTGAAGAGAGCGGCGTATCAGACCATGTGTGTATGTTCCTGAATTTGGCAAACGACCCGGTGGTGGAGCGTTTGATTACGCCGAAGGTTGCGCTTACGGTGGCAGAATATCTGGCGTTTGAGTGCGATAAGCATATTCTGGTTATTCTGACAGATATGACTTCTTTTGCGGAGGCGATGCGCGAGGTGTCTTCGTCGCGTGGAGAGATTCCTTCGAGAAAGGGATACCCGGGGTATCTATACAGCGAGCTTGCGACGATTTACGAGCGTGCGGGAATCGTGCAGGGAGCGAAGGGTTCTGTGACCCAGCTTCCGATTCTGACTATGCCGAACGACGATATTACCCATCCGATTCCTGATTTGACCGGGTATATTACGGAGGGACAGGTGGTGCTGGACCGTAATCTATACGGCCAGGGCGTTTATCCGCCGATCAGCGTGCTGCCTTCCCTGTCCCGACTGATGAAGGACGGCATCGGCGAGGGCTATACCAGAGACGATCATCAGGGCCTGGCCAATCAGCTTTTTTCTTCCTATGCGAAGGTGGGAGAAGCAAGGAATCTGGCTTCGGTTATCGGTGAAGATGAGCTGTCTGACCTGGATAAGAAATATCTGGAGTTTGGCCGCGAATTTGAGAAACGTTATGTAGGGCAGGGGTTGACAGAGAACCGGACGATTCAGGAAACGCTGGATCTTGGCTGGGAGCTTCTTCAGATACTGCCGAAAGAAGAACTTGACCGTATTGATACGAAGATCATAGAGAAATACAGAAAGGAGCCTTCAGATGGATCCACGGGAATTTCCGACGAAAGGTAACCTGATGCTGGCGAAGAATTCGCTGGCGCTTGCCCGTCAGGGGTTCGACCTGATGGATAAGAAGAGAAATGTTCTTCTGAAGGAACTGATGGCCCTGATTGACGAGGCAAAGGATATACAGGAGCAGATCGATACGACATTTACCAAAGCCTACGCATGCCTGCAGCGGGCGAATATTGAACATGGTATCAGCAAGGTGCAGGAGCTGGCTTATACGGTACCTATCGAGGAATCTATACGGATTCAGACCAGAAGTATTATGGGGACGGAGATTCCTCTGGTTAGGTATGACGAGAAACAAAATAATCTGACCTACTCTTTCAGTAGTACTAGAGAATCTATCGATATGGCCAGAGAGGCGTTCCGGGAAGTGAAGGATCTGACGATTAAACTTTCCATGGTGGAGAATTCGGCCTACCGTTTGGCGGGTAATATCAAAAAGACGCAGAAGAGGGCGAACGCGCTGAAGAATATTACGATTCCTATGTATACGGAACTTGTGCGGAATATTAACAACGCTCTGGAAGAGAAGGAACGGGAAGAATTTACACGTCTGAAAGTAATCAAGAGCATGAAAGGGGCCTCTTGAGAATTTTTGCGGCGAGGCTTCCGGCATACACAAACGCATACCCTAAGCAGGCGAGGCAAATTTCATCTGTCATGCATCGGAATGAAAAACGTCTCGAATAACCTGTTTTGGGGTATGCGTTTTCTTGTGCCGACCTTCGGTTTGTTCATGATTATTCTAATGCTTGGGAGCCACCAATTTAAAGCTTGAGAGCCACCCAAAATCCGTCCTGATTTTAATGCTTGGGGGCCATCTATAAGATACAAGATATAGTTGTACTGAAAATAT
>CAJSZQ010000009.1 GCA_910574185.1 Lachnospiraceae bacterium | reverse complement strand
GAAATGATTTTAACAGATAATTCGGAAAGATTAAATTCCATGATTGCCGGTAGGAAGATTTGCAGGATTAAATTCCACAGAAGGGTGGAATTTAAATTTGCAATTAAGTGTAACGAATAATAAAATAAAAAATTTGTAATGAGTATTGACAAATGATGGTAGATAAGGTAGAATACTATTTGCTGTGAATGAATTATTTACAGATGATGTGGGCGTAGCTCAGCTGGATAGAGCGTTTGGCTACGGACCAAAAGGTCGGGGGTTCGAATCCTCTCGCCCACGCTGGGAAAGCACTCTGGTTTGATAGAGTGCTTTTCTTTTTTTCTAAATAATTTGATAAAAGAATATGCGTTATGCACGCGGAACAAGAGGTGCGTTGATAGAAATATCTGAACATGAAATTTTGTGAAACGTACTTTCATTTTATGATGGGATGTGAAAAAATAGACAAGTTTAGTTAATTTTCTCTAGACAACATTTTTGAAATGTAATAGAATTAGATTTGTTCAGAATAATTTATATAAACATTTTTTTGGAGGTAATAACAATGAAAGGAAATATCGTAGTTGGACAGTCAGGCGGTCCTACAGCAGTTATCAACTCTTCTGTAGCAGGTGTATTTGCCGGGGCAAAGGCATTAGGGGTAGAGAAGATTTATGGAATGGTTCATGGAATTGAGGGATTTTTGGAGGACAAGCTTGTAGAGCTTCATCCATATCTGGATGACGAGACAGGAATTGAACTTTTGAAGAGGACCCCTTCTGCATTTTTAGGTTCCTGTCGTTTTAAAATGCCTAAGATTGAAGGTCACGAAGACGTATATGAGAAAGTCTTTGAGATTATGGAAAAGCATGATATTGAGTGTCTGTTCTATGCAGGCGGTAATGATTCTATGGATACAGTGAAGATGTTATCCGATTATGCGGCGGCTCATAATAAGCCACAGAGATTCGTAGGAGTTCCGAAGACAATTGATAACGATCTTCCGATTACAGATCACTGTCCGGGATACGGCTCTGCTGCGAAGTATATTGCGACTTCTATCAAAGAGATTATTCGTGATAATGAATCGTTTGGAGCAAAGAAGCCTACCGTATGTATCGTGGAGATTATGGGGCGGAACGCAGGCTGGCTGACTGCAGCGGCAGCCCTTGCCAAAGGCGACGACTGTTCAGGATGCGATGCGATTTATTTGCCGGAGAGAGTATTCGATATTGATGCGTTTACAGCAAAAGTTAAGGAACTGGGTGAAACGAAGAGTTCTGTGGTTATTGCAGTTTCTGAGGGCGTTAAGATTGCTGACGGACGTTATGTGTGCGAGCTGGCGAACGAGAATGTGGCAGTAGATGCATTCGGTCACAAGCAGATGTCTGGTACAGCGGCATATCTTGCGCAGATTATTGCAGCAGAGACAGGTCTTAAGACCAGAGCTGTAGAATTTTCTACACTTCAGAGAGCAGCTACACATATTGCTTCTCTTACAGATATTAATGAGGCCTTCCAGTGCGGTAAAGATGCTGTTAAGGCAGCAGAAGAAGGCAAGACTGGCGTAATGATTACGTTAGACAGAATCGTGGAGGAGCCTTATTGCTGCGGAACAAGCGCTTATGATATTCATGCAATTGCAAATGTTGAGAGAGCTGTTCCGGATGAGTGGATTACAGAAGACGGCTGTGGTCTGAACGACGGTTATGAGAAATATGCAAGACCATTGATTCAGGGAGAGCTTACCCCGCTTTATGTGAATGGAACACCGCGTCATCTTGTTATGGCTGAATTGTTTGATTAATAATTTTATATTGAAAGGAACGGATGTCTTTGCGGCATCCGTTTTTTGCATTTTAAATTCAGGGGACATTTGGATGCAAAGGTATTTGAAACATACGTTTGCTTTTAAGAACGTGGTTATTATTTCTTAGTTGTTCGTACATTTCTGTGAATGATGATGAAGCGATGGTTTTTATTTGTAAAATCAGAGTTAAAACATAAAGACAAATTAATTACATAAATTCTGAAAAATAACTTGACATAACAGAAAAATAGAGTTAGCATAAAAGAAAAGTTATGTAAAACATAAGAAAGAGGTGTTTTTTTGGAAGAAAAGAAGGGTTATGATGTTCTTCGGATTGTTGTACATAGTGATCGCTGTTATATGAGTACGGATTATATTAAGGGAAAGCAATTGATTGTCTGGTTAAAGTATCATTCCAGAATTGATAAGGAGATATTATTCGGATGGATTAGGGAACTTTTGGAGAATCTGGAACATTTTCATCAGTGCAGAGGGAATCCATGTTACCAATATGTGAACCCTTATAGTATTATAGTAGGAGAGAACGATAAGTTGTATCTGCTGGATTTGGGAAGCAGAGAACAGAATGATTTGTTGCATTTGATGCAACGCAGATATGTCCGGGAGAATTTCTTGTCTCCGGATAATCAATATTATCAAAAGATAAGTGTTCAGGAAGATATTTATGGATTCGGAAAGACGGTTCAATATTTGCTATCGGCAGTGGAGGCAGAACCTGCTTTAAAAAAGACGGAAGAGTTTCGCTTGAAAAATATGATATCCAGATGTGTAAATCGCAATTCTAAAAAGTGCTATCAGACAATTCAGGATATATCAGAGCATTTTCCAATGAATAGAAAAAAAGAACAAGATAAAATGCTTTCAATACGGAAAGTACTTGTGTGCGCGGTTATTATGATAGGATTTATTATTGCGGCTGCGCAGACAACAGGCTCTAAAGCGCGAAATCAGAACGTGGGAAAAGAGGGAAGCATCTCGAATGACTTATCCGACGTACAAAAGGTTGACGGCAAAATACTTGAGGATTATCGTGAAGAGATGCGGCAGAAGCAGGAACAGTGGGAGTTTGAAAAGCAGGAGATAGAAGAGACACATGCTAAAAGAGAGCGGAAGCTAGAGTATGAACTGGCGCTATTGTATTTTATAGAGCTGGAGAATTACCATAAGAGTAAAGAAATTGTAGAAAGCATAGAGACGTCAGAGCCTTTTGACGAAGATTTTGTAAAGCTGTGCACATATATGGACGGACAGACGGCGTCATTTACAGAACAGGATATAGGAGAGCTTTTGGAACGGTTGAAAGCAGAAGCTTTGAATCTGGAAGATGAACGGTACGCTTATTGTGTGTCAAAGGGATACGAGAGACTGAATGGGGAAGTCAATCAAGAAGAGAGGGAAGAGGAAAGCGGCGAGGTTCCGAATATAGAAGGACAGGAGGGGGAAGTGCTTTCAGGCGATGTATCTGGGGACCCACAGGAAATGTCAGGAGGACAGCAATAAGTTTAGTACAAGCAGGAAGAGGTGAAATAGATTTATGTATTTAAAACCAAATATCGAAAAGTTAAAGCACAGAAAAAAGGAATTAGGGTGGACAAATCAGAGACTTGCAAAGGAATCAGGAGTTCCGGCAGGTACATTGAATAAGATATTTAATGGAACTACCAGATATCCAAGGGATGAGACGGTAAAGGCTATGGTGAAAGCAATGGGTATGGATTTTTATGAGCTGGATAATTTTGGAACATTTGCCGCCTTAGTTCAAGAAACAGGAGTATATCAAGCTACAAGAAAAGAGAATCGGGCTACTCTGGATACATATTATTCCCTTCCTGATGAACTCAGAGTAGAATTGATTGACGGAAGACTTTATTATAAGTCGCTTCCTTCATTGAGACACCAGAGCATTATCATGACGATATCGGCGCTTTTGTATCAGTATTTTTCAGATAATAAGCAGGACTGCCGGGTTTTTGCATCATCCTGCGACGTCCGTTTGGATTGTGACGATTATACAATGTTGGAGCCGGATATTTTTGTGGTTCGTGGAAAGGAGCAGTTTGCAAGTGGCGCTTATTGTATGGGCGCGCCGGAATTTGTAATCGAGATTGTGTCATTATCAAGTTCAAAGCATGATTATGAGTTGAAACGATACAAATATCATAATGCAGGAGTAAAGGAATATTGGATTGTAGATCCAATTAAGATGCGTATCGTAGTCTACGTATTTGTCAAAGATGCGGTGCCGGTTGTTTATACCTTTGAGAATCAGGTGAAGCCATATTTGTATCCGGATTTGGCGGTAGATTTTGAGCGGGTGGGAAGAGAGATGATATAGGCGATAAAAGGTGTGCTATTTAAAGCTGTTTCAAGTGCTTTTTCTTTATGTTGGTTATTTTGAATTTATAGTATGTGGTGTAAAAGTGGTGTAGACCATGAAATGATGGATGAAATGCCGATAAAAAGGGAGGATGCCGGGTCACCGCTTACGCAGCGCCCGGCACGTATTATGAAAAAGCTTATTCTAAAGTATGAAATACTTAACGTTGATGTTTGTGTTTCTTTGTTTTCTTCGATGATATTAGTATACGAGATACCTGTGAAGAAAAAATGTTGAATAGATGAAGGTTTTTTAAAAATAAAATGAACAAATTGTAAACAGGAAAGCAGTCTTTTGCTGAAAGTATTGATGTACGAGCTGGGAATGGGAGATGTTTCATAATTTTAAGTTGGAAAATAAAATGGAATGATATATACTAGACTGTGTCACTCATCTGACAGAATGTGACTTTCAAATATGGTTTAATGAGAAACATGATGCAGAATAGGAGGATAAAGTTATGAAGTACATTTCATTTGCAATTCCATGTTACAATTCCCAGGAATATATGGCTCATGCCATTGAGAGTATCCTTCCTGGCGGCGAGGATGTGGAGATTATTATTGTAAATGACGGTTCGCGGGATAATACTTTACAAATAGCCAGAGAATATGAGATGAAATATCCAGAGATAATCCAGGTGATAGATAAGGAAAACGGAGGGCATGGAGATGCGGTTAACTATGGGCTTAAGAAAGCTTCTGGAAAATATTTTAAGGTGGTAGACAGTGATGATTGGGTAAGGGAGGAATCCCTCCAGAATATTCTTACGGTTCTTCGTGAAATGGAGAAAGAAGAAAAAGAAGTGGATATGCTTATCGCTAATTATGTGTATGAGAAGGAGGGGGCGGCTCATAAGAAGGTGGTTCATTACCGCAATGCGCTGCCGCAGGATACCATATTCCGATGGTCGGATGTGGGGCATTTTCGTCTGGATCAGTATATTTTGATGCATTCGGTTATTTATCGGACGGATTTGCTGAAGCTCTGCCAGTTGGAGCTGCCGAAACATACTTTTTATGTCGATAATATCTATGTGTATTATCCGCTGCCTCATGTAAGGAAGCTGTATTATATGGATGAGGATTTTTACCGTTATTATATTGGAAGGGAAGATCAGTCAGTCAATGAAAAAGTGATGATTAAGCGAATTGACCAGCAGATTTTTGTAACAAAACGGATGATTGACATGTATCAGATGCGAGAGATTACGAACAAGAAGCTTCGTTCTTATATGAAGAAATATCTGGCGATTATGATGACGGTTTCTTCTATTCTCTGTATTCGCTCCAAAGACGCGGAGAATTTAGAGAAGAAAAAGGAATTGTGGAAGTATCTGAAGCAGAAGGATAAAAAGACATTTTTCCATATCCGTCATGGAATTTTGGGGCAGAGTATGAATCTGCCGGGCAGGTCGGGACGCAGAATGTCTTCGCTGGCGTATCTGATGGCCAGGAAGATTATAGGATTTAATTAGTACAGCATTGCGTAAATAACAGTGAAGCCGGAAGGCTGAACCGTTATGTTTAGCTTCGTTTGGCAGTTATGCTTTATATGAGGCAGGACTGAACGAATTTTGTCAGTTTCAGTATTGTGAAATAGTGGAAAACGTGTATATTTCAACCGCTCTGCGGCATACTAATCAAAAAAAGAGGAGTGTGCATCATGGCGGTTGATTTTAATTCCAGTAAAACCAAAGAGAATCTGATGAAAGCATTTGCAGGAGAAAGCCAGGCAAGAAACAGATATACAATTGCTGCGGAAACAGCGAGAAAACAGGGAATGCAGGCAGTTGAAAGGATATTTTTATTTACGGCTGAGCAGGAAAGAGCTCATGCAGAGGTGTATTATGACTTGCTGAAGAAATCAGAGGGAACAAACATTGATATCTGCGGTGGGTTTCCGGTAGATACATTTGATTCGCTGTTGGAGCTTGTAAAAGCGGCGGAGCATAATGAGACAGAGGAATATGAGGACGTGTATCAGGCGTTCGGGGATACGGCGAAGGAGGAAGGATTCTACGAAGCGGCGTCAGCCTTCTACCAGATTGCCGAGGTTGAGCATGTGCATGCAAAGCGTTTTCGCTATATTAAGGAGCTTCTGGAAAAAAATGAGTATTTTGAACAGGCTGGGAAAGGTGTCTGGATGTGCCTGAACTGCGGATATATCCATGAAGGAGGTAAGGCGCCGGCAACTTGTCCGGTATGTCACCATGACAAAGGTTATTTTATACCTCTTGAACTTGCGCCATATACCTGTTCTGAAATTGCCGGAAAGAAAGTAAGATAGTAGAAAGAACGAAGAAAGCAGAGTGTTTATGGAGAATCAGAAACTGGAGAATCTCTTAAATCTGGCAATGGACGCTACTGAAGAAGAAAGAGAGAAATCCCAGATTCTGGAAGTGGGATACAATCCAATTGACAGAGAGTGGGATTTGATTATTAAATATTCCGGAAATCTGGAGGAGGTGCGTGAAATAGCCGTCCGGGTAACGGAATTATTAAATGAATATGCAATCATTACAATCAGGGAGTCGTTGATTGACAGGCTTTCCGCACTTCCTCAGGTGGAGTATGTGGAGAAGCCGAAACGGTTGTATTTTCAGGTTGTGAATGGAAGACGGGTTTCCTGTATCGACAGTGTACAGGGGACCCGTTTTCGGTTATATGGACAGGGAACCTTAGTGGCGGTGATTGATTCGGGAATTGATTATACGCTGCCTGATTTTCGTCATGCAGATGGAAGCACTCGGATTCGGTATTTGTGGGACCAGTCGGCGCCGGGAGAACTGCCTGGCGTCGAGTATTCGGCGGAACAGATTAATGAAGCGCTTCAGGCGCAGAATCCTTTGCTGCGCAGGGAATTAGTGCCAAGTGTTGATACTTCAGGTCATGGGACAGCAGTGGCTGGAATTGCGGCCGGAAACGGACGGGGGAGCCTTGGAGAAAGTCAGGAAGGAATGCAAAGATTTGGTATAAATGCCGGAGTAGCCCCTGAGAGTGAGCTGATTGTCGTGAAACTTGGGACTCCCCGACAGGAAGGATTTCCCCGGACCACAGAACTGATGCTGGGTGTTGACTATGCGGTGCGAAAAGCAATTGAACTGGAAATGCCGATGGCGATTAATATCAGCTTTGGAAATTCTTACGGCGCGCATAACGGCCAGTCGCTTTTAGAGCGGTATTTAGACAGCGTGGCTGGACTTGGACGTATCAGTATTTGTGTGGGAGCGGGAAATGAAGGCAGAGGAGCGGGACATACGTCCGGAGTGCTTCGGTCAGGGGAAGAGAAGGAGATAGAACTGGCCGTACAAGAGAGGGAGACCGGATTGAATGTGCAAGTTTGGAAAGCCTATACCGACGATATGAAGATTTCGCTGATAAATCCATCCGGCGTACGGGTTGGGCCATTTCAGGAAATATTAGGAGCGCAGAGATTTACAATAGGTCAGACGGAGATTCTTCTATATTATGGGAAACCCAGTCCATACAGTACCCGACAGGAAATATTCATTGATTTTCTGCCAAGGGAAACTTATGTGGCGCCTGGAATCTGGCGGATTGTGCTGAACGCAGGAAATGTGGTAAGCGGAAGATATGATATGTGGCTTCCGGGAATCAGCGCTTTGAATCAAGGGAGCGGATTTGCTTATCCGAGTCCTGAAGTGACAATTACAATTCCGTCCACAGCATCCAGAGTAATCACAGTTGGGGCGTATGACGCTTTGACGCTTACCTATGCGGATTTTTCAGGAAGAGGGCCGAAGGTGGAACCAGAATTTTGGGAAATAGTAAAACCGGATATTGCTGCGCCTGGGGTAAAAGTAACGTCGGTGGCGGCAGGAGGGGGATATGCAGAGTATACGGGAACTTCTTTTGCGACGCCTTTCGTTACAGGAGCAGCAGCTCTTTTGATGGAATGGGGGGAGCGTGTTATTATATTGCTATTCATTACATATTTCTCTTGACATCCTAAAAAACGTGTGATATAGTTTGCATAAAGAATAGATAAATCCATTTGATTTACTTACTGAAAGAAACACATGTCTGTGCCATGATAATCTGTAGATTGGCTGTAATTCAACAAATCTTTTTTGTTTCTGAGGAAATTCGATAAGTCATTCCTTTTTTCCAAAAAACTCGTTGTTATATATTTAAGTCATGTTCATTCTGTGGTTGTCAAGTTCGCTTTACCTTCCAGGTATCCCATTATGTTATATCTATTATTCTTTATTTTTAGTTTTTAATATTCACTGATTTGAAATTTTCCAATTCGTTATTTTTAAATAGGTTGTTGAGTTAAAAAATAAATTCAGACACTTTTTCCGAAGTTTTTGTAACTTGTCGGAGAGAACGCTGTGGATTTAGCCAGATAACAGCAGATGCCATGTAGGAAAGGTGTCTTTTTTAGTACACCCTCCGGGTGCCCCATTATGGTCATGCGTCCGTTTCAAGGGGGATATTTCCTATATTGATGTGCTGTTATCGGCTGGCAGTACAAGTCAAACTCTTGGAATAGGGTTTGAAACTAAATAAAGGGAGGTGCAGATATATGGAAATCTAGAGTAATAAAGGGTGGAGCATAAAAGACAGGATGATGACAGCTTTTTAGCTGCGCAACAAAGAAAGCGAGGTACAAGTATATTGAAAAGAAATGGAAAAAGGATTGTATCCAGTCTGCTGTCGGCGGTCACAGTCTTGTCATTTTTCTTACAGTCATTTGCCGTTTTTGCGGCAGAAACGGAGCCTGCGGCATATGAAGCAGAATATCCGTTGCTTGAGCATGTCAGGGAGAGACTGAATGAGGATGAAATAGTGACTGCAGAAGATTATGAGATAGAAGCAGGGAGCGAGATTGATGTGGAACACGATTTTACCGGAATAAGATTCTCTCCAGACAAGGTTAAAGTCACATTCCATCATGCCGGAAATCAAACCGGACAGGAATTTGACGATAGTCTGACAGATACTTACCGGGCGGTTTATTTGATAGAACCAATCAGTAAGAATCCGTCTTATTATATCAGCCGAAATATTATAGTTAAAGAAAAAGAGTCAGCCGCCGGGGACGGAAGACCGGAGGGAGAGGAGTATTCACCGGCTATAGAGGAAATTCCGGCGGAATCTATGACGGAAGCCGAGATGGAGGCAGTCATGGAAGAGATGGAACAGGCAGAAGGTACAAGACAGGATGCAGAAATGATTGCCAAAGAGGAGGGACTGCTTTTGTTTGCGGAAAGCAGAATGATGAGAAGTGCATCTGAGTCGGCAACGATGGAAAGAGGCCGCAGAATTTATTATCCGGGCAATCTGGGGAGATTCTTTACCTGTTATTTTACGGTAAACGGCAGGATTGCTTATTGCCTGGAGTCTGCTAAGAATGCTCCTGATACGGGAGAATATGCCTCTCAGATTTTAGAGGAGAATCCAAGTTTACAGAAAGTCCTTTATTATGGATTCGGAGGCGCCGGGGACGTAACGGATAGTTATATGCCGGCCTTTGATGAAGATATGCGATATGTATTTACTCATATAGCGGCCAGCTATTTTTATTGCGGCATGGATGGATTTGCGGGATGTACGATAGAGGATCTTGAGAGCTGCGGGGTTCTTGGGTGGATAGATTATCTGGATGGACTTCCTTCGCCTCCTGATCCGCAGCTTAGTTTGTCCGAGACATCCTTAACGGCAGTTTACGATGATGGAAGGCAGGTTACAGGAGAGACAAGGCTGGACGGGGATTTCAGAAATTATATTACAATTTCCCTGCCGGAAGAAGTTACATTTCATAATAGTGGAGATGGAAGTACACAGACCGGAGGGAATATCTGTGTTTTTGGGGGAACCAGTTTTTATTTCAGCGCGCCGGCGACAGTTCAGGGGAATTGGAGTACCGGAGACATGAAGGGAAGTATTGGAAGTATCTGGAGAGCGATTGTAGTTTCGACAGGAAGTCAAAAACAAGATATTGGGAGCTATTATGAAGAAGAATATGGAAACACAGTCAGTTTGCATGTAGACTGGATGAATTATGCAAGAGTGAAAGTGGTAAAAGTAGATTCTGTTTCTCATGCAAAGTTATCTGGCGTCATATTCGGCATTTATCGGGATAAAGCATGTACGGAACTGATTGTAGAAATGCCTGCGACGGACCAAAACGGTGCGTCTGAGGTAGAAATTGCCATGACACAGGATACGGTGTATTTGAAAGAAATCACTGCCCCGGCAGGATACCGGTATAATGCTACTTCTTATCGCGTAGTTTTAAAGCAGGGAAAGACCACGTCAACAGTAGTTCCGGATGAAGAACAGCTTGGAAATCTGACTGTCTACAAGGAGGGGGAAGTTCTTACGGGTGCGTCGATTCAGGAAAACGGCGCGGTATTTCAGTATGAAAACCGCAGACAGAAAGGGGCTGTTTTTCGTGTATATGCGGCGAAAGATATCACTACGCCTTATGGTTTGGTTGTCCATAAAGCAGGGGAACTGGTGGCGGAAAATCTTGTAACCGGAGCCGATGGAGCCGTAACGCTAAAAAATCTTCATCTTGGCACGTATAGGGTAGTTGAAGTTCAGGCTCCAAAAAATTTCTACAATAAGAGTGAAATAAAAGAAGTAGAGATTACCTATGCCGGGCAAATGGCAGAGACCGCATTTTCAGATACTACATTTCAGAATGACAGACAGAAAGCGAGGGTTTCTGTTGTGAAGCGGGACAAGGATACGTCAAATGGTCTGGCAGGAGGGATTTTTGGATTGTATGCATCTGAGAATATCACGAATGCAGACGGAAATGTCGTTGCTGCAAAGGGAACGCTGCTTGACAAGGTAACTACAGACAGGAATGGCAGCGCCATATTTTCTGTCGACCTTCCGATTGGATTTGGATATGAGATAAAGGAGGTGCAGGCTCCAGAGAATTATCTGCGGAATCAGACGGATGTATATGCTTTTCAGTTTAACTACACCAACGACAGAGAAGCGAGAATATCATTTTCTCATGTTTTTGTAAATGAACGTGTGAATGCCACAATTCGGATTTTCAAAAAGGATAAGGAAACTGACCGTAGTCGTCCGCAGGGAGACGCCGTATTAGGACATGCAGTTTATAAGCTGTATGCAAGAAAGGATATTATTCATCCAGATAAAAAGACGGGAGTACTCTTTCATGCCGGTGAGCCAGTGGGGACACTGACGACGGATAAAGATGGAAAGGCGGAAATTACAGGCTTGTATCTGGGAGAATATTTTGTGAAAGAGCTGACGCCGCCTGCAGGATATCTGATTGATGAAGCGGAATATGACCTGGTATGTAACTATGAGGGCGATTTAACGGCAACGGTTGAGCGCGAATGCATTTCCCTGGAACAAGTGAAAAAGCAGCCTTTTCAAATAATAAAGGCGGCGGATAATGGAAAGACCGACGCGGATCTTCTTGCCGGAGCAGGATTTACAGCTTATCTTATATCGTCCTTAAATAAAAAGGAAAACGGAGGATATGATTTTGATTCTGCCAAACCTGTAGTTATTGGGGAAAATGGCGCGACAGAAATTTTTACGGATGAAAAGGGATATGCCTGCAGCATTCCGCTTCCCTTTGGAACGTATATCGTAAGGGAGACGACAACTCCTCCTAACTATACGCCGGTAAGAGATTTTATTGTGCGTATTACTGAACATAAGCCGGATACACCTCAGGTTTGGCGAGTACTTCTGGATGATGAATTTGAAGCAAAGTTAAAGATTGTGAAACAGGACGATGAGACTGGGAAACCTGTGCTGGCAGAGAATACAGAATTTAAGATTTATGATTTGGATGAAGAAAAGTATGTAGAGCAGGTGACGACGTATCCGACAGTATTAACGCATAAATCGTATTTTACAGATAGTAAGGGATATCTGATTCTGCCTCAGAACTTAAAAATCGGACGTTATCGTATTGAAGAAATAAAAGCTCCTTTTGGGTATACCTTGAATGAAAATTATTATGAGGTGTCTGTGGATTCCAATACTATGTATCAGATGGATGAAGTATCCGGGGATGTGGTTATTGATGTAGTATATGAGAATCATCCGGTAAAGGGCGAATTGAACATTATAAAGAAAGGCGAAGTTTTAAATGGATACAAGAAAGATTTTACCTATAAAACGGAATGTCTGGCGGGTGCAGAGTTCAGAGTATATGCGGCAGAAGATATTTATACTGCGGATTTCCAGAAAGATGGAGACGGAAACCGGATTCTGGAATACGCTTCCGGGACATTGGTGGAGACGCTGGTTACAGACACAGACGGAAAAGCATTCTTAGGTAATCTGCCGCTGGGAATATACCGGGTGGAAGAGACAAAGGCGCCGGAAGGGTATGTGCTGAATGAAACACCGCAGATTGTTGTATTTGATTATGCGGAGCAGAGTACGCCGGTAATCGAGCAGACGGCCGTCTTTGAGGATGAACGCCAGAAAGTGGAAATTGAGGCGGTAAAGAAGGATGCAGACAACGGCGCTGTTTTAGAGGGAGCGGTGTTTGGACTGTATGCAAAAACTGATATTTTCGTCCAGGGAGAAGTGATTGTAAAGGCGGGTACTTTGCTTGGGGAAGCTGTGTCACAAAAAGATGGAAGGGCAGTTTTTGAGCTGGATTTACCATTTGGCGAATACTACGTTCGGGAGCATAAAGCTCCTGTGGGTTATGTGTATTGTGAAAATGTTATCGAAATTTCTGCAGCGTATCAGGGACAGGAAGTGAACGTGGCGGAATTTGTTTCCGAATTTGGGAACAAGCCAACGAAAGTTTCCGTTAAAAAGACAGATATTACGACAGGCGTGGAATTAGAAGGCGCAACGCTGACAGTTTTTGACAGGAAAGGAAATGTAGTGGATACGTGGAAGTCTGTCAAAGGAAAAGAGCATGTTATAGAGCGTCTGACAGCAGGAGAATCCTATACTCTTCGTGAGGAATTGGCGCCTTACGGGTATTTGCAGGCGGAAGAAATCACATTTACGGTAGAAGATACTGCTGAGATTCAAAAGGTAGAGATGAAGGATGATGTGCCGAAAGGGATGATTCTGATTAATAAAAAGGGAGAATTTTTGGAAAAAGTCTCTCTATTGGACAGCATCGAGGGTTGGTTTACACATATATTCGAGTATGTAACAGGTTCTTTACAAGATGTTACTTTTGAAGTATATGCCATGGAGGATATTCAGGCGGCGGACAAAGAAAGCGGTGATTATTACAAAAAAGACGAACTGATTGATACCATTACAACGGATTTGACCGGTTATGCAAAATTGGAGAATCTACCGGCTGGAAAATATTATGTGAAAGAAAAGGAAACGGCAGAGGGGTATGTGCTGGACGAGGAGATTCGTGAGGTCGACTTAAGTTACCGGGATCAGAATACAAGGATTATTACATATTCCACAGATTGGCAGAATTATCGCAAAAAGACGCAGGTTCATGTGTTAAAGACAGAGAAAGATTCTGACCGGGCAGTGGAAGGTACGGTATTTGCCCTGTGTGCAAAAGAGGACATTGTTAATTCGGAAGGAAAGGTAATTTTAAAGGCAGATACGATAATCGAAGAAAAAGCCACAAATCAGGATGGCCAGGCTATATTCTCAGTCTATCTTCCAATTGGTTTTCCTTATTATGTGAAAGAGACTGCTCCGGCCTCTGGATTCACCAGTGAGGGCGAGGTGCAGGCATTTGATTTTACATATGAAGATGCCGAAAAAGAGGAATCCTTTTTTGAATTGGATTTTGAAAATATGCCTACAGTATTTGAATTTAGTAAAGTAACTCTTACAGGAGGACAAGAGATTGAGGGCGCGAGACTGCAGGTAAGAGATGAGGATGGAAATCTGGTGGATGAGTGGGTATCTGGCAAAGAACCGCATAGGATGAAAGAGCTGGTGGTTGGTAAAAAATATACGATGACGGAATTACAGCCTGCCGATGGTTATGTGACTGCTGAGAGAATTGAGTTTACAGTGGAGAATACAGACAAGATTCAAAAGGTGGAGATGAAAGATGACGTAACGAAAGTGGAGATTTCCAAAACGGATATTGCCGGGGAGGAACTTCCGGGAGCGAAACTGGCGATTTTTGATAAAGATGGGACAAAAGTGGCAAGCTGGATTTCCAAAGATAAGCCTTATTATATGGAGATGCTGCCAATTGGAGAGTACACGCTTCATGAGGAGATTGCGCCGGATGGATATCTGGTGGCGGAGGATGTAAAATTTGAAGTCAGAGATACCTGTGAAATCCAAAAGGTTGTAATGAAAGATGAGATAAAACCTGACGAACCGTCGCAGACACCGAAAACCGGAGACGAAAGATCTATGTGGCTCTGGATTGTTTTGGCGGTGATTGCCATGGGCGGAATGGTATATTCTTTGAGTGTAAGAAGAAAACGCTAAAAGTGTAGAAAATGGATGAAGAAAATTTTCAAATATGCGATGGAATAACGAGTAGTTACAGATTTGTTGTCCCAGGAGCGGCAAAAGGCAATAGGATAAGCGAAAGGTCCTGTTGCCTTTTGTGTTGACAATATTGTGCAAGGGAATAGGACATACTGTAAATGCAATATAATGTATTGCTGGAGGGATGGATATGCATTTGTCAGAGGAAGAGCTGCAAAAGATGGAGCAGGCAGATATAAGAAGCGCTGTCCGGGATGAATTGACAGATATAAGTGGGATTGAAATAGATGTGAACAAATCTGTTTCGGACAGAGTGGAGGATTATGTGGAGAAAACAGGGAATCCTTTTCTTGTAAGGGTTGGAAACTATGTGGTGAAAATAGGATATTCCGACTGTACCGAGACATTGAATGACAGAATGAAGCAGTATATCAGAAAAATGGCTGAAATAGGCGGCGGCAGCGATATAACAGTATAACCAGGAGACAAGCAAAATGATAGAATCTATTTATCGTGCGGCTGTCTATCTTCGTCTGTCGAGGGATGATAAAGATATTGACGGCAGCATGAAATCAGAGAGCGACAGTATAAGCTCGCAGAGGGAACTGATTCATTCTTACATAAAAGAACATGGGGAGATGGAACTGTATGCTACCTATGTGGACGACGGCCGTTCTGGGGCTGATTTCGACAGGCCGGGATTTAAACAAATGATGAATGATATTGAAGCGGGAAATGTAAATTGTGTTATAGTGAAGGATTTGTCCAGACTGGGACGGGATTATATTGAAGCCGGACGGCTGATTCAAAAAATCTTTCCTGCTTTCCATGTGCGTTTTATTGCAGTGACAGATAGGTTTGACAGTCAGACGGCAGATAATAATATGAGAAACCTTATTTTACCGGTAAAAAATTTTATAAATGATTCCTATTGCAGGGATATTTCCAGAAAGGTAAAAAGTCATCAGGAAACAAAACGAAAACAAGGACAATTTATAGGCGCTTTTGCGGCATATGGTTATCGGAAATCATCAGGGAACAGGAATAAGTTGTGTCCAGATGATTATTCTGCTGATATTGTACGGAAAATCTTTGCATGGAAACAGGAGGGGATGAGCACACAGGCAATCGCACAGACATTGAATGAACTTGGGGTGCTCTCTCCGATGGAGTATAAAAAATCTCATGGCGAGAAATTTTCTACCGGTTTTCGGACAAATGTGAAGGCAAAATGGTCGGCGGTGGCGGTAAAAAGAATATTAACAAATGAAATATATACAGGGGTAATGGAACAGGGGAAATCTGAGAAAATCAATTACAAAGTCAAGAAAATACTGTCAAAGCCAAAAGAAGAGTGGATACGGGTAGAAGGAACACATGAGCCAATTATTTCACTTGAGGATTTTGAGATAGTACAGAATCTTTTACGTGTTGATACAAGGGCAAAGACCGATTCAGCGTGTTCTCATCTTTTTTCCGGACTTTTATTTTGTGGAGACTGTAAGGAACCGATGATTCGCAGAATAAACCGTTATAAAGACACCTCAAAAGTTTATTTTATATGCGCTACGAAAAATAAAGGACAGGGATGCAGCAGACACAGTATTTTAGAGGATGATTTGACAAGAATTGTATTTCGGATAATACAAGTTTATACATCCATTTTTTTTGATGTATGTGCGCAACTAGAATATATTCGGTCTATAGAAGTGAATTTTGAGGAAATAACCA
The DNA here is from genome assembly GCA_910574185.1 of Lachnospiraceae bacterium. Classification (GTDB taxonomy): domain Bacteria; phylum Bacillota; class Clostridia; order Lachnospirales; family Lachnospiraceae; genus Claveliimonas. The sequence goes on along the minus strand of CAJSZQ010000009.1, from coordinate 110,454 downwards.
GATTTGACAAAGAAATGGAAAATCTTCACAGGGAGCGGGATAAATATTTGAAACTCCGCGACGGACTGTACGAAGATAGAAGGGCAGGACTGATTACAGAGGAGGATTTTAAGAATTTCTACGCTATTTATGAGAGGCAGTATGAAGAAACAAAAAAAGCAGCAGAAAAACAGAAAAAAATGATTAAGCAGTTGTTCCGAAGCGGGATTGCGTCTGCTGCCAGATTAGAGAAGTTTAAAGAAACAATGAAACTTACCGTTCTGGAGCGAAACGAGCTTCTGTGTTTTGTTAATCGGATAGTGGTATACGAGGGAGAGAGGATATATGTGGAATTTCGTGGGAGAGAAGAGTTCCACAGCCGGCCTGTTCGGGATGAAGATTGCGTTAAAAATAAAAATTTGAAGAAGTGAGGATGTATGGCGAGAACGTCGAAAAAAGTAAATGAGACAAAGCAGTCTGTAAAGGGACAAGGCTGCGTTTGGCAAGCTGGCATTTATGCCAGACTTTCGGTTGATAACCATAATTGGAAAAATGAATCGATAGATACACAGATTGAAATTGCAAAAGAATATATCGAACAGTCGGAGGATATCGTACTTGTTCGATGCTACTCTGATCTGGGAAGAACCGGAACAAATTTTGAGCGCGAGGGTTTTGATATATTGATGTCAGATATTCGTCGTCACAAAATAAATTGTGTGATTGTAAAGGATTTTTCAAGATTTGGACGTAATTATATAGAAACAGGAAATTATCTGGAGAAAATATTTCCGTTTTTTCATATTAGATTTGTCTCAGTGTCCGATAATTATGACAGTCACCGGACAGGGTGGGAGAGCGATGAGCTTACCATGAATCTAAAAAATATTGTGAATGAGTTGTATGCAAGAGATTGTGCAGAAAAAGTGAGAGTAGCGAAAAAATTTCAAATAGAACAAGGCTGTTATGTGGGAGGGATTCCTCCTTATGGTTATTCTATTGGTCAGATGGGAGAAAAGAGAGTTCTTATTCCAGAAGAAAGGACGAAAGAGATTGTCAGAATGATATATGGATTATTTGATGAAGAGAACAGAGTTGGAAAAGTGATTTCCTATTTATATAGGCATTGTATTCATAGACCGAGTGAATACAGAAAATTTGGCCATGTGTACTGTGAAGGTGGGGAGATATTGAGGCAATGGTCGGAGCAGACGGTAAGAGCTATTCTGACAAATTGTGTGTATATAGGCGCGCTGGCACAGAAGAGAACAGGCAAAGAGCCATATCGCAGCGGAGTAGGATACCGAATTGAAGAGGGGAAGAAGGTTATAATAGAGCATACACATAAACCGATTATCGAGGAGAAGCTTTTTTACCGCGTTTCTTCTAAAATAGAGGAGAAAAGAACAAGTGGGAAGTCAAAGAATATGCTGCAGGAAGATGTATACAAAAACTTGATATACTGTGGGGAATGTGGCAGCAAACTTAAAAGAATCTGTACATCGAATGTAATAGACGGTAAAGTGCGTGCCAGGACTTATTCTTATGGATGTCCAAATATATGCAGGATTGACGAATTGAAATGTGACAGCCATTTTGTTTCGTTCAATGCAATGAATAGGATTGTGTTAGAGTTGCTGCGGAAGGAGTTTTATTTATCAGGAGTTTGTATAAAAACACTAATAGATATTAATCACTTTCAGGAAAAACAGAAAGAAAAAAAACTTGAGAGAAAGATAAAAGAAATTGAGGCAGATATTCAGAAAGTGAATATCGAAATGAGTTCTATGTATATGAAGTACAAGTTAAATGAAATAAATCGGGAAGGATTTCTGAATTTAAAGGCAGTGAAGGAGGCAGAAAAAGTTAATTTAATAAAGGAACTGTCCAGACAGGAAGCAGAGAAGCAGCGCATAAGAAAAGAAACGGAGGAGATGAGTCGGCTTATCTATTGTCTGACGAATAGGGAAGAGCGTGTAAAAATGGATGGTCAGGTAACGGCATTTTTGGTGAAACGGGTAACTTTATATAAGAATGGACATATAGAAATTATATTTAATTTCAGAAATGAATGGATAAATGAAGGAAGAAAGATGTTACAGCCGGGCGACATGGGCAGAGGAGGCGTTGGATATGAAAAATAAAATGGTTATTGCAATCTATATGCGGCTGTCGCAGGAGGATAACAGTTTTGCCATAGAAAGCAACAGTATTGTAAATCAAAGAAAGCTGCTGTGTTCCTATGCTGCCAAACATTTTGATAATTATGATTTACTGGAATTTCTGGATGACGGACATACAGGGGCGAATTTTGACAGACCAGGTGTTACAGAACTTTTAGATAAAGTAAGAAAAGGAGAGCTAGATTGTATCCTGGTAAAAGATTTATCCAGATTTTCCAGAGATTATATAGAAACTGGCTTTTACCTGGAGAAAATATTTCCGTTTGCCGGGATAAGGTTTATCGCGGTAAATGACGGTTATGACAGCGAACGTTTCAAGGGAGGCGTTGCTGGGATGGATACATCTTTTCAGAATTTGATGAATGATTATTATTGTAAAGACATTTCCGTCAAAGTAAAATCTGCATTAAATGCAAAAAAGAAAAAAGGAATTTATGCAAATGGAAGCTGTACCTTTGGTTATCAGAAAGCTCCGATGGAGCGGAATCATTTGATAATTGTTGAGGAGGAAGCCGCTATAATAAGGAGGATATTTCAAATGACTTTAGAAGGAATATCGTCGCACAGAATAGCGCAACAGTTCAATGCGGAGAGGATAAAAACGCCGATTGAATTTAAGATGGACAGAGGAGGCGCTTTTATGGCGCCGAAGGGAGATTGTTTTGCGTGGAGTGGTTCCACTATTTGTCGGATACTTAGAGATGCCACTTACACCGGCGATATGGTATATGGAAAATATGAGATGGAGGAAGTTAGCGGGAAAGCCAGATTAAAGCCCCGAGAGGAATGGAAAGTTTTTGCAAATCATCATGAAGCGATTATAGACAGGGATATATTTGAATATATTCAGCAGAGCCGCGGAACAAAAAAAGCTGTCAAATATAAAAGGCATCCATTAATTGGAAAAATGATATGCGGGAACTGCCGCAAATCGCTCAAAATTGAACGGACAAAGAATCCGTATTTTTTTTGCGGAAACCGATATGTGACTAGAAGCAAAAATTGCGTGGAGAAGATTAACATACAGTTTTTAGAGAAGCATGTATTGTCTTGCTTGCAGGAAGAGGTAGAAAAACGGTTGGATATGCAGTCTATTTGTAAAGAAGTAAGGATTAGAATGGAAAAGGAATTGAAAATGTTCTTAGAGAATAAAAAGAAAGTGAGCGCGAATCAGAAGGATTTGCAGACAACAGAGCTTAAGATATATGAGGCGTATGTATTCGAGGAGAAAAGCAGAAATGATTATATAGCAGAAAAAAAGGATTTGCAGGAGAAGATAAAACAATGTCTGGATAGAAAGAAGCAAATAGACAAGCGAATAGAAATATTAAAAAGAAAATGTGGAGATGAGGAGCCTGATATATATGAATCTCTGCAGAATAGTGATTTTGCGGAGATTGCTCAGGAAATGGCAGATAGATTGGCGAAGAGGATTGTGATTCATAGCGGGACGAATATTGAAATAGAGTGGCAGGATTCAGAAAAGATGAGGGAGGAATTGCTTCAATTTCAACTTGCAATTATTTAACACGAAAGGGAATTGTAAAGGGAAATGATTCGTATCTGTATGGGGAGAAGGTGAAAGCATATTTAAGGAGAGGAGCAAAGCCGTTGCCTGGGTTTACAGAGTATCCGAATCCGCAGGTGGGGTATGGGGCGCTTTGCGTGAGGGATAGTCTGCCAGTGTAAATAAATTTTTGATGTATATGTATGAAAATTCGTAGCACTTTTCGACAAAGCGAGATATACTATATTTTATGAATCGAAACTAAGTTTCTAACAGGAGAGAGCAAACGCTCCAATGGGTAAAATCGTGAAATCGGATGTCAGTATTGCAAAGAATTATTTGATAAAAGGGGAAATGCAGGATTTATTAGTATGTTAATTACAAAGGAGATATTATGCAGTATACATGGAATGATATTGAGCGGCACGTTGCCGCCTGTACCCACTGTCCATTGAGCCGGACCAGACAGCGGCCTGTCATGGGGCGAGGAGATCATCAGGCTGCTCTTATGCTGATAGCTGAAGCGCCTGGAGGGCAGGAGGACCAGCAAGGGATTCCTTTTGTCGGGCGCTCCGGGGAAATATTGGATGATTTATTGCGGGATTGTGGATTGAGTAGAGAGGAAATTTATATTACGAATATTTTAAAATGTCATCCGCCTGGTAATCGTGATCCAAAAGAGGAAGAAAAAGAAGCATGTTTTCCTTATTTGAAATATGAGACGTATCTTTTAAAGCCTAAAATCATTGTCTGTCTTGGACGTGTCGCTGCGCAGCGCATTATTTCGTCAGATTTCAAGATTACCAGACAACATGGTACCTGGACATATAGGAAAAATTGTGCGCTGACTGCGACATATCATCCGTCGGCAATATTGCGGGATATTTCCAAATATGAGATTGTGAAGGAGGATTTTTGCGAAATTGTAAAAAAACGTACGGAATTATATACTCATAGCTCAATATGAGTTTTGGCAAAATTTGACGCATTAAATAGATACAAAAAAGCAGGGCGATTAAAATGAAAAGCCCTGCTTTCTTTGCGAAAATATGAAAATTATTGAATGCGGAATTGACCGATTAATTTGTTCAAAGTTCTTGCCTGTTCTGATAATTCATTTGAAATTGCCGCGCTCTCTTCGGCGGCAGAAGAATTATCCTGTATTACCCGGGAGACTTCCCGGATTCTGTTTTCCACAGAGGTAATCATTTCTGATTGCTGAACACTGGCGGCGGCTATTTCATCCATTAGTATTTTGATAGACTGGATACAGTCGTTAATTACCTGCATTGCAGAAATAGCTAAGTTTGTAGAGTCAGTTCCAGTCTTTACATCCTGAATGGAGCGGCCGATAAGTGTGCTTGTATTTTTTACTGCCTCAGCAGATTTCCCGGCGAGGCTTCGAACTTCATCGGCTACAACAGAAAAGCCTTTTCCGGCAGTGCCTGCCCTGGCGGCTTCAACTGCGGCGTTGAGTGCGAGAATATTTGTCTGAAATGCAATATCCTCAATGGTTTTAATGATAGTACCGATTTGTGCCGAGGACCGGTCGATATTTTTGGTAGCGGTGACGAGCTGCTCCATCTTCGTATCGGCTTCAGACGCATATCCAGCGGCTCTGGCTACTAAATCACTGGCGTTGCTGCAGCGCACAGTACTATTTTGAATCTGGGAGGTAATGTCTGTTATATTGGATACCAGCCCGTTTATTGATTCTTTTTGCTGTACAGTTCCTTGGGACAGGGCCTGAGCTCCGGCAGATACCTGATTAGCGCCGCCGTTTACCTGACTTGCAATTTGAGTGATATCGCGCATAACGTCTGTTAAATGGGTGCGGATGCTTTTCAGACTTTCGGAGAGAACTTTAAAATCGCCGATATAATATGTTTCGTTTTTTGCAACGTCGACTGCGATATTGCCGTCGGCCATTTCTCCTAAAATACGGCCGATATCTTCAATCGTCTTTCTGAGGCAGTCACAAACATGATGAATTGTTAAGGCGATCATTCCAATTTCATCTGTTCTTCCGTAAAATCCTTCCAAATCTCTGTCAGCGGAAAGTTCAAGATTACCCAGCCGGCCGATGGCGCGTTCCATAACCATTAGTTCTTTGCCTTCCCGATAAAGAATCAGCAGGGTGATAAGAACGACTGTGATAGCGACAACAGCGCATAAAATACCCACTGTAATGCGAACCGTAGTTACCTTTTCATAGACTTCTGCGGCGTTATCGCGAACCATGAAGACCCAGTCTCGATCTTTTAAATATTTGTATACAACAAGTTGTTCCACACCATTTTCATCTTTATAGGAATATGTGCCCGCCTCTGTGCTGCCATTTTCTTTGATTTGTTCAAGAATTTCCAGATATCCACTATCAGTGGTTTCGGTATTGAGCAATTCTTCATCCTGATGATACAAATACGTGCCGGTTTCTAAATTCAGAAATATGTATTCACTGTTAGGCAAACCTTCCATTTCCAGATTTAACAAGGAATCCGTCAGATGACTGGCATAAACACCGGCGCCTACGTAACCAATGCATTCCTGGTCATCAAAAAGTGGATAGTACATGGAGAGAATCATACTTCCGGTTCCAGGAGACTTCATAATTCCTAAGTTAGTTAGTTCTGGTCTGGCCAGGATTGTCTTCTGGAATGTATCTAATGAATCGTCAGTCCGGGTAGTTATGCCAATAGCATCCGGAGAAGTATGGGTGAGAACGTATGTGGAAGGCGTAGCGATATATAATCCTTCAAAGACATCTTTGACTTTAGCAAAGTCTTCCGTATATTGCTGCCCTTCTTGTAAAAGAACAGGATCTTCTGGGTTCATAAGAAGGTTGCGGACTTGGCTGCCAAGTGCAAAAGCCGTCATATATTCTTCCGTTGATGTTACATAGTCGTTAATTATAGCGGCTCGAGATTCAACGACGTCACTCATCTGATTTGTAATATTATTTTCAACCATAGAAGCAACGCGGCTGGATACAACAAACCAGAGTAACAGCATGCCCATAAAGGTGATTATTGTCGTAATAATACCGATTCGTGTAGCAAGTTTTCGATTTGACAGAAATTTCACAAGATCCCCCCTGCAGTAAAGAGTTAGATTTGAGATTTGAATAAATTTTCCGTAATTATAAATTAATGCTATTGTATCTGAACGATTTATTTGTAAACAATAACGATTAATTATTTGTTTCATTTACTGCATAAATATTTTATCATGACTTTTTTTGTTTTTCAAGATATGGGTATTAAAAATAATAACGAATGAATGTATGGTATTGGATTCAAATGATTCTTATAATTATATAAACGGATTCTTCTATATTCGGTCAGCACACTAGAGCGTGTTTGAAAATTGCTTTCTGCAAGATGTCGTCCCAGTTTGCATCAGATTTTATGCTAGATTTGGGAGGTGTAGCGGGCTACATTGACCAAATTCAGCATAAAATATGGTGTGAAGCGGGGCGGCAGATTGTAGGAATGAATTTTCAAACACGCTCTAGACTGCGGACGGAAAACAACTTTGTCTGGTGTAAATACTAATATTGACATAGTTTCTCAGGCTTGTTAGAATGATATATAAGTGAATTATCAGTTCGAGTAAAAAGATGATTCAATATTTTTATGTATCTGTGGAAAGCAATAGACGGATTTTCATAGAATTTTGTCAACAGTTCACAGACTACAGGGAGGAAAGATAGATGTATCATTGTCATATTCAGTTCTATTTAGCAGGGACTCACTGTAGGGTGTTTGATTTAGTTCAGGAGATGTCTCCATCAGAGCATTTTACATATGAGTTCTTTGAGAGTAAGAACCCAGGAAGTGCATTAGCGGCTCAAGCGGATGTGATTCTGGCGAATTTGCAGGATATGGACGTGAAGGAAACAATCAGGATGCTGGCTCCGGATGAAGAGAAGGAGACACAGCTTATTTTGCTTGCGGATAAAGAGCAGATTATGTCTATGGGAGAGGACCTTTTGAAGGTGCAGGACATTTGGACTATGCCTATGTCGGATGATGAGATTCGATTTCGTTTTTTAAGATGGCAGCAGACGTGTAGATTGAGTAAGGAGTACTGGCAGACGAATCAGTATCTTGAGGCGACAATTAATCATGTGCCGAATCTCATCTGGTATAAAGATAAGAATGGAATACATGAGAAGGTAAATGACAGCTTCTGCAAGACTGTGAACAAGACCAAGAAGCAGGTGGAGGGACAAGGTCATGCTTATATTTGGGATGTTGAGCATGACGATCCGGCTTGTATTGAATCCGAACGGGAGGTTATGGAGAAAGAAAAGACCTGTATCTCTGAGGAGACGATTAAGACAGGGGAAGGAATGAGACTGCTTACGACCTACAAATCTCCACTGTATGATTTAGACGGCAGTGTTATGGGTACTGTGGGAGTGGCGATTGACGTGACTCAGGAGAGGGCTTATGAGCAGGAGATTATACAGAAGAATCGTACCCTTGAGACTGTATTTACAACGATGGACTGTGGAGTGGTGTGCCATTCTGTGGATGGAGAGCGCATTATAAGTATTAATAGGGCGGCGCTCAGGATTCTTGGATATGAATCCAAAGAAGAACTGGTGAAAGACGGGTTTGATATGGTGGCTGAGTCTGTTCTGGATGAGGATAAAGAGAAGCTCAGGGAATGCATCAAAGAACTTAAAGAAGAAGGAGACACTGTCAGCGTAGAGTATCGCGTGAGGCATCAGAATGGAGAAGTGCGCCATGTGATGGGGAATGTGAAGCTTTTGAAGGAAGACGGGGAATTATTCTATCAGAGGTTCCTTCTGGATTGTACTGCTCAGAAGCTTCAGGAGAAAGAGAATGAAAGACATCAGATGGAGTTGATTCATGCTCTGAGTATTGATTATAATCTTGTGTGCTTTTTTGACTTGGATACAGGGAACGGTGTACCGCTTCAGATTGAAGAGAGCGGCAGTCGAATGTTTGGCGATATTTTTACGGGGGAAGTCCGGCTGGACGCAGCCATGGATACTTATATTGAGCAGTCGGTTTATGAAGAAGATAAGGCTATGTTTAGAGAGGCTTCTTGCTGCCGTCGTTTGAGGAAGGAGTTAAAGGGAGAACGACAATATCATGTAAACTATCGCGTGTCGACAGAGGATGGAATGAAATATTTCCAGATGAAAGTGGTACGCGCAGGAGAATGGAGTGAAAATCATGGTATTGTTCTGGGGTTTAGAAGTGTGGATGAAGAAATCCGCAAGGAGATGGAGAAGAAAAATCTGCTGGAGGATGCGCTTATGCAGGCCAATCGGGCAAGCAAGGCTAAGAGCGTATTTCTTTCCAATATGTCCCATGATATCCGCACTCCGATGAATGCGATTGTAGGATTTACAGCGTTGGCGATTGCGCATATTGAGCGTAAGGAGCAGGTGGAAGAATATCTGAAGAAGATTATGACGTCGGGGAACCATTTGCTAAGTTTGATTAATGATGTTCTGGATATGAGCCGGATTGAGAGCGGCAAGATTTATCTGGAAGAAAAATCCTGTCGTTTGCCGGAGATTCTGCACAGTTTGCGCAATATTGTACAGGCAGATATTCACGCGAAGCAGTTAGAATTATATATTGATACGGTGGATGTGCTGGATGAACAGATATACTGCGATAAGCTGCGGTTGAATCAAGTGCTCCTTAATTTACTCAGCAATGCGATTAAATATACCGGCGCCGGCGGTATTATCAGCATGAGGATTACGGAGAAGGCTGGAGCGTCTGCGGGTTATGCGAATTTTGAGTTCAATATTAAGGATACCGGAATTGGTATGAGCGAGGAGTTTGTAGCCCATATTTTTGAGCCTTTTGAGAGAGAAAGCAATACAACGATTAGTGGAATTCAGGGAACTGGTCTTGGTATGGCGATTACCAAGAACATTGTAGATATGATGAATGGAACCATTGAGGTGCAAAGCGAGCAGGGAGTAGGTACGGAGGTCACTTTGTGCGTTACCTTTAAAGTAGATACGGCCGCGAAAGAACCTCAGGATATTCCGCAGCTTAAGAACTGTAGAGCCCTGGTAGTAGACGATGATTTTAATACTTGCGACAGCGTGTCTTATATGCTTCAGCAGATGGGGATGCGTGCAGAGTGGACTCTTTCAGGGAAGGAAGCTGTACTGCGGACTCATCAGGCAAAAGAATGGGGAGATCAGTTCAGTGTGTACATTATAGACTGGCTGCTTCCCGATATGAACGGCGTTGAGGTCGCAAAGAGAATCCGAAAGGAGATTGGGGATCAGGTGCCGATTATTGTGTTGACGGCATATGACTGGTCTGAGATAGAGGAAGAGGCAAAAGAAGCGGGGGTTACGAAGTTCTGCAGTAAACCGTTGTTTTTCTCAGAATTGAGGAATTGTCTGTATGCTATTGTGAATGGCGAAGAGGAAGAGGAGAGAGAATTTGACAACAGGAATATGGAATTTACTCCAGGACATATCTTGTTGGCAGAGGATAATGAATTGAACCAGGAAATTGCGGAAGCGATTCTGGAGGAAGCAGGATTTTCCATCGCTATTGCAAAGAATGGCAAAGAAGCAGTGGATATGCTAAAGGCTTCTGTGCCCGGTTATTTCCAGCTTGTGCTTATGGATGTACAGATGCCTGTGATGAACGGACATGACGCGGCAAAGGCAATTCGCAGGCTGGAGAATAAGGAGCTGGCGTCTATACCAATTCTGGCAATGACGGCCAATGCCTTTGAAGAAGATAAGCGACAGGCGTTAATGTGCGGGATGAACGGACATATCGCGAAGCCGATCGACATAGACCGTTTGTTTGAAACTCTTAGTAAAGTATTAAGTTAGAGTAAATATGCAGCGTCAGTGTGGCGGCAGGATTGAAATAATGAAAGTAATAACGGCAGATTCATCATGTAGTGGCCGAATATCCATTACAGACGATATCTGCCGCTATTTGTTTTATGTATTAGATATCAAGGAAGGTGGAAGAATAAATGAAGCGAATTTTTTTAGTGGAGGATGAGAAAACGATTGCAAGAAATCTTGCACTGCTGCTTCAAGCAGAGGGATTTGCGGTTACTCATGCCGGCAGTCAGAAAGAGGCCTTGTCGATGCTGGATAGCACTTTGTTTGATTTGGCGCTAGTGGATATTTCCCTTCCTGATGGAAATGGATTTGCAGTCTGTACAGAAATTAAGCAGACACAGGACATTCCGGTTATTTTTCTGACGGCGTCAGGGGATGAAGCAAGTGTGGTTACAGGATTGAATATAGGAGCGGAGGATTATATTACGAAGCCGTTTCGCTCTCGTGAATTGATTGCACGTATTCAAGTTGCCTTGCGGAAATCTGGTCGCTCTCCGGCAGTTTTTGACATTGGGACACTTCATATAGATACTGCCGGCGGCATTGTGAAAAAGGGTGGGGAAGAGGTGCATCTTTCAGCATTGGAATATCGTTTATTACTTGTATTTCTTTTCAATCCGAAAAGTATTCTCACAAGGGACAGACTGCTGAATGAATTGTGGGATGCGGCAGGTGAGTTTGTAAGTAACAATACGTTGACGGTTTACATCAAACGTCTGCGTGAAAAAATTGAAGAAGATCCGTCGGCTCCCCAGATTATTCTGACGGTTCGTGGAATGGGGTACCGGCTGGGAGGAAATGATGTTTCGGAATAAAGAAATTCGGCAGTTTATGGGTTGGCTGGCTGTGATAACGGTTCTTTTCGGGATGGCGGGTTTTGTTATCAGTCGGAGCGCGGGAGTTTTGATTTTGATAAATGCAGGGGCTTTTTATGTGGCATTTTTTGCATTTACGAGAGCCAGGTATAGCAGTATTGCCAGAATTTCCGAGCAGATTGATCTGATTCTCCACAATGAAGAACAATTGTTTATCAGCGATTCAAACGAGGGGGAGCTTTCTATTCTGCAGAGTGAGATAACAAAGATGACGCTTCGCATCAGAGAGCAGAATCTGCGGCTGAAGAAGGAGAAGGAACATCTTGCAGATTCTCTTGCGGATATTGCGCATCAGCTTCGTACGCCTCTTACGTCAGTCAATCTTATCTTATCATTACTGGAAAATAGTCTGGATGAAAAAGAAAGAAGAAGATTGCTGCATGAGATGGAAGAACTGCTTGTAAGGATGGAATGGCTGATAACAGCTTTGTTGAAGTTGTCTCGGCTGGATGCAGGAATTGTGTCTTTTAAGAAAGAACGAATTGATGTTAACCGTTTGATATTTGCCGCGCTTCGACCTTTGCAGATTTCGTTTGAACTGCATGATATTACTGTGAAAACCGATGTGCCGGAAGGGGCGGAAATCCTGGGAGATTTAGACTGGCTGTCAGAAGCGGTTCAAAATATTGTGAAAAATTGTATGGAAAGCGTAGGGAATTATGGACAGATAGAAATAATTTGTGAGGATACATTGCTTTATACGGAGATTACTATTCGTGATACCGGAAGAGGATTTGAACTGGAAGAACTGGCTAATTTATTTGAACGATTTTACCGCGGGAAAAATTCAAAGACATCGGGATATGGGATTGGCCTTGCCCTTTGTAAGACAGTTATTACCAGGCAGGGCGGCGTGATTACTGCCGAAAATCATTCTAAGGGAGGCGCCATATTTCGTATCCGTTTTCCAAAGTGACATATCTTTCACTATAAAGTCACAGAAGTGTAAGTAAATTGGATTATTATATGGGTAGATTTAAAAGGCTAATTTAGGCGATAGGATTATCGGAGGATATGAAAGGTCGATAATATTCATAGAGGTATTGGCAAATGATAAGAAAACATAAGATAAGAAAAGTTCTGCTGTGGCTGTTTACAGTTTTATTCTGTATAGCAGCGTTAACCGGGACGTTTTTCGGCATAAAAGGATACAGAATGTACCGGGAAGCAACGGCAGAGAAATCAATTGAAGAGACGATGGAAGAAATTCGCGGCAGAGAACATTTTACAAAATATTCTGAGCTGCCACAGTTTTATATTGACGCGGTAATTTCTGTGGAGGATCATCGGTTTGAGAAACATCCTGGGATCGACCTTATCGCAGTCTGCCGCGCCGCATGGGTAGATATACGGTCTTGCTCTTTTCGGGAAGGCGGAAGCACGATTACACAGCAGCTTGTGAAGAATCAGATTTTTACACAGGAGAAAATTCTGGAGCGCAAGGCGGCAGAGGTGTTTGCTGTCTTTGATGTGGAAGGTAAATACGCCAAGGAAGAGATATTTGAACTTTATGTAAATACGATTTCTTTTGGCGGCGGGTATGAAGGAATATATGAGGCGTCAATCGGATATTTTGGAAAAGAACCGTCAGAATTATCGGATTGCGAGTCTGTGATACTGGCAGGTCTGCCAAACGCGCCGTCGGCATATTCGCCGAATACGAATATGAAATTGGTAATTCAGCGTTCTAAGCAGGTGCTAAATAGTATGGTAAGAAACCATATTATTACTCAGGAGAAGGCAGGTGAAATCCAGCGGCTTCTGCCTCTATATCTGAATAATTGTTAAAAGTAACAGTTCAGCCTTCCGGCTTCACTGTTACGGAATCTGCCCATTTTAAAGTTTGCCTGCGGCAAAGGGGCGGATTCCTGGCTGCTTAAGTTCATTGGCTGCTAACTGCGCAGTTGCAGGCTGAACTGTTACTGTTAAAATTCTAAGAGTAAACAGACGTGTTGTAAGAAAATTTCAGGTATGTTATACTAAAATCTATGAAATCATAATTTGGGAGGTAATTTCAGATGGAAAATAATAATGTATGGTCTTCTTATAATCAGGAACAATATGCGGAATTAGACCGTATTAATACATGGTACAAGTCTTGCCTGGACGAAGGGAAGACCGAGCGGGAATGTGTAAAAGCGGCGGTACGCATGGCGAAGGAAAAGGGATATCAGGATATCCAGGCTTTGATTAAGAATCAGACGCAAGTGAAAACCGGAGATAAGGTGTATGCAGTGTGCATGGACAAAAGTATCGTTCTTTTTCAGATTGGAGCGAAGCCGCTGGAAGAGGGGATGAATATTCTGGGAGCGCATATTGATTCTCCACGTATTGATGTGAAACAGAATCCGTTGTATGAAAGTGATGAGTTTGCATATCTGGATACTCATTATTACGGCGGAATAAAGAAATATCAGTGGGTGGCGCTTCCTCTGGCAATCCATGGGGTGGTTGCGAAAACTGACGGGGAAGTGGTGAATGTCAGCATTGGAGAAGAGGACGACGACCCGGTATTTGCAGTGACAGATTTACTGATTCATCTGGCGTCTAAGCAGATGGAGAAGAAGGCAAATGAAGTGATTGAAGGAGAAAAGTTAGACCTTCTGATTGGCAGCCGTCCTCTTGATAAACTGGAAGGGGTTGACAAGGAAAAGAAGGAAGCTGTGAAGCAGAATGTGCTTAAGCTTCTGAAGGAATATTATAGCATGACCGAGGAAGATTTTGTCTCTGCGGAGCTTGAGATTGTTCCGGCGGGAAGGTCAAGAGACTGCGGGCTGGACCGCAGCATGGTGATGGGATATGGGCAGGATGACAGAGTATGTGCGTTTACCTCATTGTTTGCAATGCTGGATACGGAATCCGTAGAGAGAACTGCCTGCTGTATTTTGGTAGATAAAGAGGAAATCGGAAGCGTAGGTGCAACCGGTATGCATTCCAGGTTTTTTGAAAATACGGTGGCGGAGTTGATGAATCTTACAGGCGGATATTCTGAGCTTAAGGTGAGGAGAGCGCTGCAGTATTCCAAGATGCTTTCGTCCGATGTAAGCGCGGCGTATGACCCAATGTTTGCAGAAGCATTTGAGAAGAGAAGTTCTGCATTTTTCTCAAAAGGGCTGGTATTTAATAAATTTACCGGAAGTCGGGGAAAGAGCGGCTCTAATGATGCCAATGCGGAGTATCTGGCGGAAATTCGCAGAGCTATGGATAAGGACGAAGTGGCTTATCAGTTTGCCGAACTCGGCAAAGTAGACGCAGGCGGCGGCGGAACCATTGCTTATATTATGGCAAATTACGGTATGGAAGTAATAGACAGCGGAGTGGCTGTATTATGTATGCATGCCCCTTGGGAGATTACCAGCAAGGCTGATGTATATGAAGCCTATAAAGGATATAAAGCTTTTATTAAAAATATGTAAGAATCAGAAGATGCTCTCCAAGAACAAGGTGTGTCTCTTTGTCTGCCGAGGGTAAGATTGAAAAAGAAAACGAAATACAGAAGTATCTATTGAGGAGCTGAATCACCGGGAGTGAGGCAGCTCCTTTGCTTTGGTTACTGTTCACACATCGCCTGCCGGACGCGGATTGAATCAGGAGCATGTCTCTGAGCAGACGGAGTAACATTCCGTTGAACTGGCAGCTAACGCAGACTAAGCCGCTCAGGAAAGCCTTCGCACCTAAATCTGCATAAGCTGCTATTTCAATTCCATGAAAAACACTCCTGAATTGTCTGCTCAGAGACATGCTCCTGATTCAACCAGCTGTTTACCAAATTTATAATTCTTTTATTCTCACTACATTAGTGTTATAATGTATTAGGTCGAAAAATGGCAAAAAATGCAAATTATATTGGGTGAGAGGAGGCTATGAATAAGCAATGTTTTCTATCAAACAGACTGCTGTATATTTTAAAAAGATATCAAGAATTGCAATTAGAGAAAAGGCGTGGAAGTTTGTAATCTTTGCGGTGATTATTGCGGCGCTGGTGGCGTCTATCGTGGGAGAAGACATGTTTACGACTTATGAAAGTACGAAGTCGGGGTTTTTTACGATTGTATCTGCCTGTATTTGGATTGGGATTTTTAACTCCATTCAGTCTGTCTGCAAAGAGCATGATATCATTCGCTCAGAATACCGGCAGGGTATGAATCTTTCTTCTTATGTGCTGGCGAATGTGAGCTGGCAGTTTATTTTATGCTTTTTGCAGAGCTGTGTAATTTTTGGCGTATGCATGATATTTATTGATTTTAATACGGAAGGAATTATCACAAACGCGTACGCCGAGTACTTTGTTACCATATTTTTATTGACGTTCGGCTCATCTATAATGGGGATTATGCTGTCTTCCATAGCGGGGAATCCGACTACTGCAATGACGCTTATGCCGTTTGTGTTGATTCTGCAGTTGATTATGAGCGGCGTATTGTTTGAGCTGAGCGGATTGAGCGAGAAAGCTGCATATATTACGTTTAGTAAATGGGGAATGTCTGCATTTGGAAGTATAGCGGATCTGAATAATGCTAAATATCCCATGAAAATCAGCGCGGTATATCCGATGGTAGAGCGTCTGGAGGAAGAGGCATGTTATGACTGTGTGGCGGGGAACCTGTATACTGCGTGGGGGTGGTGTGTCGGGTTGCTCTTATGCTGTGTTGTAATCAGCGTACTTAGTTTAAAGATAAAGAACAGGGATTCTTAATAATAAAATAATGTTAAACCGGCCGGCGGCTGATATGCTGTTTTTTATCGGACAAAGTCCGCCCGCCCGTCAGGGCATGCATTAAGGATGCCCTTGGGTGTATATTTTGATTATCAGAAATGTGCCGGGGAATTGGAGTTGAGTGTGTATGAGGGATGAAGAGAGGACGGTATTTTATTCTCCGCAGGAAGACAGAGAACGGTCTGCGGCGCTGATTATACTGGATACCAGGAATAAGCCAATGGTTATACCGTTGCAGGGCAATATGACGCTTGGAAGAGTATCGGATAAGTCTGCCTGCGACATCTGTGTTTATTCTAAAATTACAGGAAGAAGGCATGGGGAATTTATCTACGATGGGCCGGCGGGGGAGTACTATTATATTGACAATAACAGTATGAATGGAACTTGTATCAATGGAAGCAAGCTGCAGCCCTATGATGAACGCGGTTCTATCGCGCATAAGCTGAGAGAAGGAGATATTCTGCGGATTGACAAGAGTCGGCTTGAGGACCCGCATCCAGAGTCAGTTCTGATGATATTTACATATAGTTATGTGAAAGGCTCCAAGTGGATGTCTTTTGTTGTAAATGACAGTAAAGATATACTGATAGGAAGAGATAAGAAAAATACAGTTGTGTTGGAAGATATGATGGTCTCACGTATGCATGCAGTGATACGGCATAGTAATCAGCAGTGGCAGATTGAGGATATGCAGAGCCAGAATGGAATTCGTGTAAATGGAATGGAAGTGCGCGAAAGTCAGAGATTGTATAATCACGATGTACTGCTGATAGGAAATACCCTTATGATTCTGTGGTCGCATACGATTATATATAATCATTTTGGAGAGCAAGAGGGAAGACTGTCTGTATCTATTAAGAAAAAAGATGTTAATTTCGGAAGAAAAACACTGCTCAGAGATATATATTTTGAGGCGGAAAGCACTGATTTTGTACTGATACTGGGAGGCTCAGGAGCGGGAAAGACTACGCTTATCAATGCTATACTGGGAGAAAAGAAGGCCAACGGAGAGATATTGTTGGACGGACAGGATTTGTATAAGAATTTTAAGAATATGAAGACAAAAATTGGGCTGGTGCCGCAGTTTTTGAATTTGAGGCTGAGTGATAAAGTCAGGGAAACTTTGATGGATGTGGCGGAGATTAAGCTGCATCGCCGCGATTATTCAAAGGAAGACAAGATACAGCGAGTCAGGGAGACAATGGAAAAGGTTGGCGTTCAGAATTTAAGCGAACATTTAATCAGTCAGTTGAGCGGCGGACAGAAGAAGAAAGTATCTGTAGCAGCACAATTAATAGGATTTCAGAAGGTTTTCATCTGTGACGAACCGGATTCCGGTCTGGACGCGGCGTCGAGAAGGCAGCAGATGGAGATACTGAAGGAAATTGCAAGTAACGGAAAGATTGTTATGGTTATTTCTCACGAACCGGACGACGCGATTGATCGTTTGACTGGAGAAAGTTTGTTTACCAAGGTGCTTGTGATAGCGAAAAGCGCTCGTGACCAGTGCGGACATATGGCGTTTTACGGTGATGTGGAGGAAGCAAAACAGTTTTTTGGAGTCAGCCGGTTACAGGATATTATGCTGGAAATTAATCCCGCCTATGAAGGCGGAAAGGGAAGAGCGGATAATTATATTGAAAAATACAAAGATAAAATGAACAGATAAGGGAGAGAGTAGTATGAAAAAGTATTGTTTGAATTGCATGAGAGAGATTTCGTCCGGAACATTTTGTGCGGACTGTGTGAGTCAGGATATTCCAGAAACAGCGCCGCACCAGCTAAAACCGGGGACCGTACTGAATGGGAAATACCTGGTAGGAACCGTTATTGGAGAAGGCGGGTTTGGCATCACCTATATAGGCAGAGATATTGTACTTGAGAAAAAGGTGGCTGTCAAAGAATTTTATCCGATGGGCCAAATTAACAGGAATAACGAGAAATCCGGTCATCTCACCATTTCAACGGAAGAGCAGAGAGAACTGGTTAGAAAAGGCATGGATCGTTTTCTGGAAGAAGCAAGAAATGTAGCCCGGTTTTCAGAAGAACCGGGCATTGTAGATGTGAAAGATTTCTTTGAAGAGAATGACACTGCTTATATTATCATGGAATATCTGGAAGGTAAGACGCTGGCTTCTCATGTTAAGGAATTTGGCGCTTTGAATACAGAGAAAGTCTTTGAGCTTATGATTCCGGTAATGAATGCGCTTGCGAAGATGCATAAATTAGGTGTGATTCATCGTGATATTAGTCCGGATAATATGATGTATTTGAGCAAAGGTACACTGAAACTAATGGACTTTGGGGCTGCGCGGTATTATATGGAAAGAGACCGGGAGCTTACAAGTACGATTAAACGGGGATATGCGCCGGAAGAACAGTATATAAGCAACAGTGAGCAGGGACCATGGACAGACGTATATGGATTGTGCGCAACGATATATAAATGTATTACCGGAGTGACTCCCGCAGATGCACTGGAGCGTATTTCACAGGATAACTTGAAAAGTCCTTCGGAGATGGGGGTGAGAATTACCCCTCAATTGGAAAATGCATTAATGTATGGCCTTGCTCTGCACGCGAAGGAACGATGCAGAAGTATGGAAGAACTGCTGCATATGATACAGGCTGGTATGAGGGAAGTAAAAGAAGCCGAAAGTGCGGAAGATTATACGGTATATGCAGACCGTACAGTCTATACTGGAACAGGCAGTCAGACGGAGACAGGAAGATACACCGAACAAAGAAGCTATAACGGCCGGGGCGGTTATATGGAGCAGGGAGGCTATACCAGTCCGGGAAATTATACAGAGCAGGGAAGATACACTGGCCCGGGAGGCTATACGGAGCAGGGAAGGTACACAGAGCGGGGAGGCTATACCGGTCCGGGAAGTTATACGGAGCAGGGAAGATACACTGGTCCAGGAGGCTATACCGGTCCGGGAGGTTATACGGAGCAGAGTAGAACTACAGAGCGAAATGAGCATATGGGCTGGGGGATACCGCCGAAGGCTGTGGAGAATGAAGGAAAGTCATCTAAGACTGGCCGGAGTAAATTTATGATACCAGCTATAGCGGGGGTATTGATTGTTATCGTAGCAGCGGCGATTTGGGGATTGAATTTCGGCGGTAAAGATAGCGCGGAAGTGGAGACTTCTGGAGACTATTATGTGACAGGATGTAAAGAGGTATTGAAGGTACGCGAAGAGGAGGATAAAGAGAGTAAAGTTTTAACGAAGCTTGATAATGGTGAAAAGGTGTCCCTGATGGAAAAGAGCGAGGGGAATTACTGGAAGGTGTACGTAGAAGCGGAAGAAATAATCGGATATATTGATTATCACTATTTAACTAATATAAGCGACGCGGTGACAGATCCGGTTATAAGATATGTCAATATAAAGAAAGATGCTTCATTGACAATACTCAGTACGCCGGATGAGGATGGCGCGGCTCTTGGCATGGCGGAGAGAGGAGACGAGGTGACTGTACTGGCGAAGCCAAATGAGACTTATGCGTATATTTATGCTGCGAATGAAAGCGCGTATGGTTATGTAGAACGCAGTAAGCTGTCCGAGGACAAGCCCAAGGAAGAAACGAAGGATACCAGTGCGAAAAAAGAGGAGAGTACGCCTGCTCCGGCGCCGGCAGCGACGGAAGTTCTGGGGGCGGGCAGTCCTCCAGCCAATTATCAGGGCATATATTATGTCAGTGTAGCGAGCGGGTATTTGGCCCTTCGCAATGCGAAAGCATTTGATGCGTCGAATGAAATCGGCAAAATGTATAACGGAGATTATGTACAGGCGATTCGGACAAATGAGCAATACTGGTATGTATACAGTCCAAGTCTTGGAGCTTATGGATATACGAACAGTGATTATCTGGCTGCATCTGTTCCGGCTACGGGAAATGCAGCAGCATACGATAACGTATATTATGCCAGTGTGGCGAGTGGGTATCTGGCCCTCCGCAGCGCACAGGCCTATGATGCATCGAATGAAATCGGGAAAATAGCAAATGGACAGGAGGTGTCTGTTGTCGACGCGTCAGGGGGAACATACTGGTATGTATATGTTCCGGCATTAGACCAGTATGGCTATGTAAACAGTGAATATCTGAGGAGATAGCAATATGAAGAAAAGAAGATGGGTGAAACTTACAGTTATCATATTACTGGCCGGACTGGCAGTACCAGCAGGCGCAATAATTATTAAAAACCGGATTTTTACACCGCCGGCACAGGAAACGCAGGCAGTGATTGAAGGGGATATCGTAGAGACTTCGGAGACAACCGATCTGATTGACAGCGAAAAGAAGAGTGAGCAGGATAGCGGGCAAATTGCAGAGACAGAGGCTGCTGAACCGGCTCCTGCGGAAACAGTTCAGACGGAAGCTGCGAAGCAGACGGCTCAGGAAGGTCGGCAAAGTCAGGCCGGACAAACCGGAGTGCAGGAGATACAGGCAAGGCTGGAGAATCTGGTGAATACAGAATATCATGCAGGCGGCAGGATTTCCATCTGTACAGGAAGAGTCGGCGAAAGCGATATGGCTGTGACAGGCGGCGGAGCTATGCAGGCAGCCAGCCTGATTAAGCTGTATGTGGCGGGATGCGTATATGAAAATTACGGACTGGTCAGCGCGCAGGAATCTTACGGCGGGGAGACGGATTCTCTTCTGAGCGTTATGATAACGGTCAGTGATAATACAGCCTGTAATACACTGGTTACCAGACTGGGGGAGGGGGATGTACAGGTCGGAATGGGTCGGGTGAATCAGTATTGTGCGAATCATGGATTTTCCGAGACTCATATGGGAAGGCTGATGCTGCAGCCCAATGATGCGGATGACAATTATACGTCGGTGCGCGACTGCTGCAATTATCTTAAGATGGCAAATGCAGGCCAGCTTGAGGGCGCCTCCAGCGTACTGGAGTATATGAACCAGCAGCAGCGAAGAAGTAAAATTCCCGCAGGTCTTCCCGCGGGAGTGGGCGTTGGGAATAAGACAGGAGAGTTGTCCAATGTGGAAAATGACGCGGCAATCGTATACGGCGGCAATGGGACTTATGTGCTGTGTGTTATGTCAGAAAATCTGGCCGATACCTATAGCGCGCAGCAATTTATAACAAGAACGTCCGGCGTTGTATATGAGGCGATGCAGTGACAGGGAGACAGGACATGTTTTTTTGGATATTTATGTTTTTTATGACCGGGATGGTTCCGTTTACCATGATTGGGTTCGGAAAAATGTTCTTAAGGGGCGCTCCGAAAAATGTAAATTCGGTATTCGGTTACCGTACGGTTATGTCTATGAAAAATAGGGATACTTGGGAATTTGCCCACAAATATTTTGGGAAACTATGGTATGTCTGGGGACTAGCGCTGTTACCGCCCTCTATGATTTCCATGTTTTTTGTGGCAGGACGGGGTGAAGATGCAGTCGGGTATTTTGGCGGCGCGATTGTTGTTGCGCAGATGATACCCTTTCTTGGAGCGATCATTCCTACGGAGAGGGCTCTCAGGAAGAATTTTGATAAGAACGGACGGGCTTTAAAAGATTAAAAACTTGTAACAGTTCAGCCTTCCAACGTCAAAAAGGAGAATTTAAAAATTTTTTTCTTTATGATTATCCACAAAAAATGGGATGTTTCTGTAATTTATAGGATTTCCCCACTTTTTGTGGATAATTTTAAATCAAATCCCCTTCAAACATATTCTTCTCTTATAAATACAAAAAGGTTACCCGAAATGTAGTTGCAACGGATGCCGCAACTGTAACGGTAAATGGGGCGCAGAAATAATACCGGAAAGAGCTGGCGGCACAGGGATTGGATGCCATGCCTGTCGAAGGGATAAGGGAGTATGAGGAAAAATACAGCCACAACCATCTTTTATTTCTGCATGACTTTTCGGTACCGTTTGATGATAATATATCAGAAAGGGATATGAGAAAAGCGAAGAACCGTCAGAAAATGGCAGGAGGATTCCGAAAAGGAGGCGGTCAAGAGATGTACTGCTCCATAATGACCATAATCGAAACCCTGAAAAAGCGAAATCTGGGAATGATTGAGAATATAAGAAAGTTATTTATGGGCAGGGGCAGTCGGCTAATACCGATTTCTTCCGATTTTAGAGAAAAATAGAGAGACCCTGCGGAAATGATGCCGTTTAGTACCGGCATATTCTGCAGGGTATCTCTATTTATAGGGGGAAGCATTATTTTTGGACACACTAAATAAAGGTTCCTCTTCTGTTAAACCACACCTTTCATTAAGCGATATTTTCTTCTTTTTTACCTTTAAATTTCTGGAGTTTGCAGTTCAAGAAGCGATGATATTTATTGATATTTCTACCTATCGCATACAGCATAAACTCCTTGTATACATTCTCGATTGAACGGTGATTGAACCGTCGAAAGTCATCATTTTACTTGATGTCTCCAAAATGCCCTTCCGTTTGGATAGAACGTATCTGACGGTTTAAAATACCTTTTCTCACTTTGAATGTTCGCATGAGATTTTTCTTTTAATTCTTCCCAACGCTCATTGATCTTCATCACTTGTCATCAGGTAAACTCAATTCATAAAATTTGAAGTTGATTTTCTGTTGCCCTAATTCAAAAAATCGGTTATAGTAATTACGTTTGTGCATAGCTACATTATAACATGCAGCGGAGGAAAGATGGTTATGGTCAGCCATCTTTTTCTCTTTTTATAGGGATAATTACGGGGAGGTATGTGGCTCGACGAGTCACATGCCTCCCTGTTCATGACTATCTGTTAACCGACAGCCCTAATGTTGGTTTGCTCAACCGGAAGGCTGAACTGTTACAAAAACTTCCAAATCATGGGGTGGGATACTTGACGTACCCTGTCAAAAACAGTAAAATATATTTATGTGACTAAGAAAAATATTTATTAGGAGGTCATTTAAAGATGGCAAAATGGGTTTATTTGTTTAGTGAAGGCAATGCGAATATGCGTGAGCTTCTGGGCGGCAAGGGCGCGAATCTGGCTGAGATGACAAGCTTGGGACTCCCGGTGCCGCAGGGCTTTACGATTACAACAGAGGCATGTACTCAGTATTATGAGGACGGCAGAGAGATCAATGATGAGATTCAGGGTCAGATCAATGAGTACATTATTAAGATGGAGGAGATTACCGGCAAGAAATTCGGCGATCATGAAAATCCGCTTCTTGTATCTGTTCGTTCTGGAGCGAGAGCTTCTATGCCTGGTATGATGGATACAATTCTGAACCTTGGACTGAATGAGACAGTAGTGAATGTAATCGCTGAGAAGTCTAAAAATCCGCGTTGGGCCTGGGATTGCTATAGAAGATTCATTCAGATGTATTCCGATGTTGTTATGGAAGTAGGTAAGAAGTATTTTGAAGAACTAATCGACAAGATGAAAGCTGACAGAGGCGTACAGCAGGATGTAGACCTTACGGCTGATGATCTGAAAGAGTTGGCTAACCAGTTCAAGGCTGAGTATAAGGCTAAGATTGGCGAGGATTTCCCGGATGATCCGAAGGAGCAGTTGATGGGAGCTATTAAGGCCGTATTCCGTTCATGGGACAACCCTCGTGCTAATGTATACCGTCGTGACAATGATATTCCTTATTCTTGGGGAACTGCGGTTAACGTACAGTCTATGGCATTCGGTAATATGGGTGACGACTGTGGTACAGGCGTTGCGTTTACTCGCGACCCTGCTACGGGTGAGAACGGTTTGTTTGGTGAGTTCCTGACAAATGCACAGGGTGAGGACGTGGTTGCCGGCGTGCGTACGCCGATGCATATTTCCGAGATGGAAGACAAGTTCCCGGAAGCGTTCGCACAGTTTAAAGAAGTCTGCAATACTCTGGAGAAGCACTACAGAGATATGCAGGATATGGAGTTTACGGTAGAACATGGCAAGCTTTACATGCTGCAGACACGTAATGGTAAGAGAACCGCTCAGGCAGCGCTTAAGATTGCCTGCGATTTGGTTGACGAAGGCATGAGAACCGAGGAAGAGGCAGTTGCAATGATTGATCCGCGTAATTTAGATACGCTGCTTCACCCACAGTTCGATGCAGCGGCGCTTAAGGCAGCAACGCCGATGGGCAAAGGTCTTGGAGCATCTCCTGGCGCAGCTTGCGGTAAAGTAGTATTTACGGCTGACGATGCGGTAGCATGGGCGGCAAAGGGCGAAAAGGTTGTCTTGGTTCGTCTTGAGACTTCTCCGGAGGATATTACAGGTATGAAGTCTGCACAGGGTATTCTGACAGTTCGCGGCGGTATGACAAGTCATGCTGCAGTAGTTGCCCGCGGTATGGGTACCTGCTGTGTATCCGGATGCGGCGACATCATTATGGATGAGGAGAACAAGAAGTTTACATTGGCAGGAAAGGAATTCCACGAGGGAGATTCCATTTCCATTGACGGTACTACAGGTAATATTTATGATGGAATCATTCCTACTGTTGACGCTACAATTGCAGGTGAGTTTGAAAGAATCATGGCATGGGCTGACAAGTACAGAGTTCTGAAGGTTCGTACCAATGCAGATACACCGGATGACGCAAGAAAGGCTCGTGAGCTTGGAGCAGAGGGTATTGGTCTTTGCCGTACTGAGCATATGTTCTTTGAGGAAGACAGAATTGCCGCATTCCGTGAGATGATTTGTGCAGATACTGTAGAAGAGAGAGAAGCGGCATTGGATAAGATTCTTCCTTATCAGCAGGGAGACTTCGAGAAGCTGTATGAGGCTCTGGAAGGCAATCCGGTTACCATCCGTTTCCTTGATCCGCCGCTCCACGAGTTTGTTCCTACTGAGGAAGCTGATATTGAGAAGCTTGCTGAGGCTCAGGGAAGAACTGTAGAAGAGATTAAGGCAGTAATTGACGGCCTGCATGAGTTCAATCCGATGCTTGGACACAGAGGATGCCGTCTTGCAGTTACCTATCCTGAGATTGCAAAGATGCAGACTAAGGCAGTTATCCGCGCGGCAATTAACGTGAAGAAAGCACATCCGGACTGGGATCTTGTGCCGGAGATTATGATTCCTTTGATTGGCGATGCGAAAGAGTTGAAATATGTGAAGAAGTTTGTAGTAAAGACTGCAGATGCTGAGATTGCGAAAGCTGGCGTTGAGATTAAGTACGAAGTTGGTACGATGATTGAGATTCCAAGAGCAGCCCTTACCGCCGATGAGATTGCACCGGAAGCTGATTTCTTCTGTTTTGGTACAAACGACCTGACCCAGCTGGCGTTTGGCTTCTCACGTGATGACGCAGGCAAGTATCTGGAGGCATACTATAATGCGAAGATTTATGAGAATGATCCATTTGCAAAGCTTGACCAGACAGGCGTAGGTAAATTGATGGAGACCTGTATCAAGCTTGGTAAGCCGGCAAATCCGAAGCTTCATATCGGAATCTGCGGCGAGCATGGCGGAGATCCGAGCTCTGTGGAATTCTGTCATAAGCTTGGGCTGGATTATGTATCCTGCTCACCATTCCGCGTACCGATTGCAAGATTGGCGGCGGCACAGGCGGCTATATGCAGTGGGGAGGGGAAGTAATCTATACTTCGATTTCACGATAGATTACGCTCAGGCACTGGCTTTTCGCAGGGCGAATGGTGATTATCTGCGAGAGGGGCAGTGGAAAGCCCTTACTGTTGAAGTGTATATAATTTAAATAGGGAATCCCGTCTTTTATAAGGCGGGATTTTCTGGTATATTGGTAATGTATATAGATTATATATTTTTAATCAAATATATAAGAGAATGTGGCAGAGTATTTTGTGTCCTAATTTGGGGACAGGGTGAAAACTGCATTATTTCGTGTTATTTGGTGCTGATTATACCGTATTTTGTGGACAAGATAGGGGATTATGGACGAAATAACACTAGGCGGATGGGTGGAGTTTGTGACATGGATTCGTGTAATGGATTAGATAACAACTAAATAGATATATTAAAAATTCTTGGAAAGAGATGAGTTTTATGAATTATAATGGTGTGATGTTTGGTAACGGAATGTCATTGAATTTATTACAGCAGTTAAAAAGTTTAGTGCCTAAAGATAAACAATATTTATTGGATATAAATGATTTCTTGAAATTTTGGATAAAAGGGAAAATATCGAAAAGAGAAGAAAAGATATTTTATACGTCTCTTTATGAAAATAAGAAGGATAAATGGAAATTCTTTGAGTTATTGAAAGATAAAGTGGCATTATACTATGAAACATATGATGCAGATATAGAATATACATTGGGGGCATTATTGTTTAAAGAATCGGAATATAAAGAGATAATATTGTTTTTTCCGGCAATATATAATATTTGGTATATAATTTTAGGTGATTATTTGAAATATCTTGATTTGGAATCGAAGATTATAGAATTTTATCAATCTGTCATACGGGTTACCGGAAATCCACAATATATCTGGACAACAAATTTTGACTTGTTGGCTGAATCAATAGATCCAGAGCATATTCATGGCCGCTTTCTTCCTCAAATAAAAAAATACGAAGATGTTGTATATAAAATGATAAACAATGGAGCGAATTATTATTTTAAGTATATTTGGGGACATAATGGAATTGGAAAATTAAATAATATACAACAGGTAATGAAATTTGGCGATTATAAAAATTTTTTTGATTTTGACTTCTTTTTTGATAATTGTATAAGTATGGATAAAATGTTGATTTATGGAATGGGATTTAAAAAATCAGGATTTACGGAAGATTTGAGAACGGCATATCCAAAGTATAATAAAGCCGCTTTTGGAGCGATTATAGATGAACATGTATTGATGAGAATAAAGGGGATGCAAGATTTGGGGATATTAAATCAAGTCGATTTTACATATTACAATGATGAAGAAAAAAGGCATTTCGAAGAAGTTACGGAAGCAGTAATGATAAAAAAATATGACTTGATTAAATGTCAGGATTTTAGATTTTCTATTTTATAAGATAAGGGAAGAAGGGGAGGATATTTATGATAAATATGGCTGGTAAAAAGATACTAAATGATGATGATATTGTAAGTATTGTGATTAAATATATAGATGAAAATTTGTATAACTATGCAGTTATGATTGATGGAGATTGGGGATGTGGAAAAACTTATTTTGTTAAAGAATACTTAATTGATAAAATAGAACAGAATGAAACAGAAAAGAAAAAGAAAGATGAAGATTATAATATTAAAAGGATGCTGCTTAGAGGACGGAAGCCTGAAACTGTAAAAAAGTCAGGGGCGGCTCTGGTCGTTATAGGGGTATTGTCTGGTTTGTTATGCGGTTTGTACGGTGTTGGCGCACTTTTGGGAGCGTATGTCAGCAGGGTGGCGGAAGACAGCCATGAGTTTAAAGCAAATATTTGTATTGTATTTTTGATTGAAAATACATTGAGAATTATTTTCTATACAGCGTGTGGAATATTAAAGTATCCGGCTCTGATACAGGCTGTGAAGTTGGCGCCCTTTATGTTGGCGGGATTAATTTTTGGAATAGTCTGTGGCAGAAAACTGCCGGAAGAGACAGTTAAGAAAGCAGTGTTAGTAATGCTGATTATATCAGGCATGGCTTTGATTTTTAAATGAATTTATGGATTTTTTATAGATTTACCGCAAAATTTGTAACAAAAATGTAACAGTTCAGCCTAGAACTTTGCACTTGCTGCAAAGTTCGTGAGAATGTGTAAATTTGGCCAAGAGGGAATCTGTCCATCGCCGCAGGCGATTTGGAATGGGCAGATTCCGTAACAGCGAAGCCAAAGGCTGAACTGTTACACAAAAATGACAGAATTGTATTTATAATATTGAATTTCATCGTAAATTATAGTAAAATTTTTGGTAAAATAGAGATATATTTTATACAAAAGTTATTAAAATACATCGAGGAGGTAGATTTATGAATCAATGTTATGGATGCAACACATGTAAGAGCGCGGACAAACCCTTAGAGGAGTTTATTGCAGGGCTTCCTCTGGAGACGTCCCATCACCGCGTGGAGGGCCAGAGTACGAAGTGTGCTTTCGGATTACAAGGCGTATGCTGCAGGCTCTGTTCCAACGGCCCCTGCAGGATTACGCCGGAATCGCCGAGAGGTATCTGCGGCGCGAATGCGGATACCATTGTAACAAGGAATCTTCTGAGAGCGGTTGCTTCTGGTTCCGGCTGTTATATTCATGTAGTGGAAAATACAGCCTTGAACGTGAAGAATACGGCAAAGAACAGAGGAGAGATTAAGGGAATCGGAACGCTGAATCGTCTGGCGGATATATTTGGAATTGATGAAGCGGACGAGCATAAGCGTGCGGAAGCAGTGGCAGATGCGGTGCTTCAGGATTTGTATCTTCCGGAGTATGAGAAGATGAGGTTGACCGAGAAGCTCGCCTATACTCCGCGTTATGAGAAGTGGAAAGAATTAGGTATCCTTCCGGGCGGAGCCAAATCCGAAGTATTTCATGGGGTAGTGAAGTGCTCTACGAACCTGAACTCCGACCCGGTAAATATGCTGCTTGATTGTCTGAAACTTGGTATTTCCACAGGAATTTACGGATTGGTACTTACAAACCTGTTGAATGATATTGTTCTGGGCGAACCGGAGATACGTTTTGCGCCGGTGGGCCTGCGGGTAATTGACCCTGATTACATAAATATCATGATTACCGGACATCAGCATTCCATGTTTACGTTCTTACAGAACCGTCTGACAGACGAGGATGTGAAAGAGAAAGCAAGAAAAGTAGGAGCAAAAGGGTTCAAGTTGGTAGGGTGTACCTGTGTGGGACAGGATTTACAGCTTCGAGGAGTTCATTATACCGAGGTATTTGACGGACATGCAGGTAATAATTATACCAGTGAGGCAATTCTTGCAACCGGAGGAATCGACGCAGTGATTTCAGAATTTAACTGTACGCTTCCAGGGATTGAGCCTATTTGCGACGAGTTGAAGATTAAGCAGATTTGTATTGATAATGTGGCGAAAAAGGCGAATGCGGAGCTGAAAGAATTTGACTTTGAAAACCGTCCGGCTGTGACGGAAGAAATTATTGACGAGATTGTGGAGGCATACCAGGCGCGTCGGGGAAGCGTACCTATGAATCTGATGAAAGAGCATGGTTATGAGAATACCTTAACGGGCGTCAGTGAAATTTCGTTAAAGAAGTTTCTGGGTGGAAACTGGCAGCCTTTGATTGATTTGATTGTATCCGGAGATATCAAGGGCGTTGCAGGTGTGGTAGGATGTTCCAATCTGACGGCAGGCGGACATGATGTACTTACAGTAGATTTGGTTAAAGAACTAATAGCAAAGGATATTATTGTGCTGACGGCAGGATGTTCTTCAGGTGGAATCGAGAATTGTGGTCTTATGACTCCGGAAGCGGCCAAATATGCAGGCCCTAAGCTTCGGGCAGTTTGTGAGAAGCTTGGTATTCCGCCGGTGTTAAATTTCGGTCCCTGTCTTGCAATCGGGCGTCTGGAGATTGTTGCAACGGAGCTTGCCGAGGCGCTTCATGTAGACCTTCCGCAGCTTCCGTTAGTACTTTCTGCCGCGCAGTGGTTAGAGGAACAGGCGTTGGCAGACGGTTGTTACGGTCTGGCCCTTGGTTTGCCGCTGCATCTCGGCCTGCCGCCGTTTGTGAGCGGAAGCAAGGTCGCAGTAAAGGTTTTGACGGAAGATATGAAGAAGCTGACCGGAGGACAGGTAATTATCAATGCAGATGCGAAGGATTCTGCAGATATTCTGGAGGGAATTATTCTTGAAAAGCGTCAGGGACTAAAGATTTAGAAAGGAGCAGAGAATATGAGACGTATTATAGTAGAGTGCGATAAATGCGATGGCTGTAAGAACTGCTCCGCTGCCTGTATGCAGGCGCATCGAGAGACTGACGGTACGATTTATGACTTGGATTTGACGGACCCGAAAAACGAGTCCAGGAATTATATTTTAAAGGATGCACAAGGAAGATATAAACCGCTGTTTTGTCGCCATTGTGATGAACCGGAATGTGTGAAATCCTGTATGAGCGGCGCGCTTACGAAAGACCCGGAGAGCGGACATGTATTTTATGACGAGACAAGATGCGGTTCTTGTTTTATGTGCGTGATGAATTGTCCTTTTGGCGTATTGAAGCCTGACAGAGTAAGTAAGAGCAGGGTAATTAAGTGCGATTTCTGTGTAAATGCAGGCGGAGAGCCATCCTGTGTTCTTTCCTGTCCAAAGAAGGCAATTCATGTAGAGGAGGTGTAATGGGATGAAATATGTGATTGTTGGCGTGGGAGTCGCAGGAATTGAAGCGGCAAAAGAGATTCGGAAGAAGGACGCAGACGGAGACATTCTTATGATTTCCGCAGACGCACAGATACATTCCCGGTGCATGCTCCACAAATTTATCGCGGGAGAGCGGGACGAGAAGGGCTTGGATTTTACGGAACTGGACTTTTTTGAGAAATACCGGATTCACTGGAAAAGCGGTGTCAGGACGAAGAAGGTTTGCCCGGAGGAGAAAGAGATTATTCTGGACGACGGAGAGCATGTAAGTTATGATAAGCTTCTTCTTGCAAATGGAGCGGACAGCTTTATTCCTCCGGTGGGAGATTTGAGAAAGGCGTCCAATGTGTATGGACTCAGGAACTTGACCGATGCTCAGGCAATTGTGAAAGAAGCGGAAGGAGCAGAGGAGGTTCTGGTTATTGGTTCCGGCCTGGTAGGTTTAGACGCGGCTTACGGACTGCTTGAGAGGGGAAAGAAACTTACGATAGTTGAGATGGTGGAGCAGATTTTGCCGGTACAGCTTGACGCCCACGGCGCGGCGGCTTATCAGGAACTGTTCGAGAAAGCAGGGGTTCGCTTTGTCTTAGGCAGGAGAGCGTCGGAGGCCGTCTGTGAGGAAGATGGCAGGATTCATAAGGTGAAGCTGGATAATGGTGAAGAACTAGCCTGTGACTTGGTGATTGTTGCGGCGGGAGTCCGTCCGGCGATTAGCTGTTTAGAGGGAAGCGGGATTGACTGCGAGCGTGGTATTACGGTAGATTCTCATATGAGAACCTCCCAGGAAGACATCTACGCGGCTGGGGATATTACGGGCCGTTCTGGAATCTGGCCCAATGCTGCAGACCAGGGACAGATTGCAGGAAGAAATATGTGCGGTATGGAAGTGGAATATACCGATACTTTTGCAATCAAGAATACCATTAATTTCTTTGGACTGGTGACTCTTTGCGTGGGTCGGATTAAACCGGAAGAAGGCGACGACATCCGAATGAAAGAAGACCGAACCCAGTATAAACGGATTATCCTTAAAGACGGAAAGGTAGAGGGCGTACTGCTGCAGGGTAATATTGCAAATGCTGGAACCTGGCAGTATCTGATTAAAAATCAGATTGATGTAAGCAGGATAGAAAAGGATATCTTCGATATTAATTTTGCGGATTTCTACCATATAAGTGAAAGAGGAGAATATATGTGGGCATAGAAATTTTGTCTGGGGCGCGTTTGAAAGGCGCAGAGAATATGCAAACTAACGCGATAAGAGAAGAGGCGCAGGTAAGCTTCCAGGGCCGGTATACAGGAAAGGAGTAGAGCGTCCGGCGCTGCGGTTCGGCAATCAAGGAGAAGATAAAAATATACGGAAGGGAAGATAGAAAATTAATGGCGGAATTTATGGCGATAGCAAAGGGATGGTCTGTGGAGGCCATGGTTTTTCGTATGGTGTCCGCATTTCTAATGGGAACCATCATTGGCGTTGAGCGAGGAATCAAGCGGCGGGGCGCCGGAGTGAAGACCCATGTGCTGGTGTGCTTAGGGTCCGCGCTAGTGATGATGACCGGGGAATATATTTATTTGAATTTTGACGGAAATATGGACATTTCCCGTATTGGCGCCCAGGTAATCAGCGGGGTCGGTTTCCTTGGGGTTGGCACGATTATCGTTACAGGAAAAAATCAGGTTCGGGGACTTACTACTGCTGCTGGATTATGGGCCTGCGCCTGTCTTGGACTTGCGGTGGGAATCGGATTTGTGGAGGGTGCGTTTATCACGCTGCTCCTGGTGATGATTACCTTAAAGTTTTTGATGAAAGTGGATATCTGGACTCATATGTATGCCAGAATCTTTGACCTGTATGTGGAATTTTCTTCGATAGAGAGCGTGCCGAAGATTCGCTCGAATTTGTATCGTATGGACGTGAAGGTTTGTAGTTTTGTGGTGACAAAAAGTAAGATTAAAGGGGAGGGTCCTCATGCGATAGTATGTATTGAGGTGAAGAATCGGAAAAGGCGGATGGAGATAATTGACGAAATCCGGAGTATGGAAGGCGTGGAATTCTTAGAAGAATTGCAGTAGAAACAAAAAGTCCCGGCCAATGAGCCGGGGCTTTTGCATTCACATAAGTGGTACGGGTAATACGCATAACTGTTTCGGGCGGTTATGGACGCAGTCCCATGCCGCCTTCCAGTGTAAGGGTCTCGCCGCTCATATATTTGAAATCAGGAGAAGCCAATTGTACGCAGACACGACCAATCTCCTTCTCGGTATCGCCATAATGGCCTGCCGGCGGCATCTTCACATTCTGCTTAAAAGCTTTGGGATAGCTTTCCTTGAAATTTTCAAGTTGGGCGGTCCAGGCCAGAGGGCATATGATATTTACATTGATATTATCTTTACCCCATTCCGTAGCCGCCACCCTTGTGAGGCCGCGGACGCCTTCCTTGGCCGCTGCGTAAGCGCATTGTCCAAAATTGCCGAACAGTCCCGCACCGGACGCAAAGTTGATTACGGAACCTTCTGTTTCCTTTAAGTAAGGGTAGCAGGCTTTCATATAATAGAAGGTCGCATACAATCCGGAATATAACGCCAAATCAAACTGGTCGGTGGTATGTTCAGCCAAAGTCACGCCGGATGCGGACGCCTGTGCGTTGTTGATTAGTACGTCGATGCGGCCGAATTTCTCTATGGTCTGTTTTATCACTTTTCCGACTACTGCTTCATTGTCTGCACCCGCGGATACGTCCGCCTGCACTGCTAATACCTGAATGCCATACAGTCTCTCCAGTTCTTCTTTTGCATCGTCTAATTTCTTTACATTACGGCCAGTGATGACCAGATTCGCGCCTTCCTTTGCGTAAGCGGTTGCAATACCGTATCCGATAGAGCCGCATCTGCCGTCGCTAAGTACCGAACGGCCGCCGCCTGTGATAATTGCTGTTTTTCCTGTTAAAAATCCCATAATAGCTTCCTCCCTTACTGATTTTCTTTCTGAATAGTTGTGTATAGTTATCATAGCATATTTTCAGAAAACAGACCAGAATTATCGGTTAGATGTTATGTATTTTGTGTCGAAGTAGTTACTATTCACACGTCGCCTGGAGCGCATAATCTTAACTGTAAGCAACATCTATATTGACGCAGGAGGTTATCCACATGAATGATTTGAGTTTTGAATTAGCCTGATAAATGAGAAATTTATTCGCCAACTTTTGAAACCACTTTTTGTTCCGTTATCTCCATGTGTTGCTGACGGTATGTGTCATTGTCTTTCGCTTTGAGTTCGGCATTTACTTGTGCAAGCTGTGCCTCTAATTTCTCTTTTTCCTTTGGTTCCTTTGCCGCCGCTGCTTTCTGTTCAAGCTGCGTTTGAGTTTGCTTCAACTTCTCAATCTCTTTATCTACTTTATCTGTGTTTACAGTAGTCTTTACAGTATCAGGTTTTTCGCTCTCGTCCTGAGACTTGGCTTTAAGTTGCGCCTGTGCAGTTTCACAGCTTTTATCTACTTGAATAATTTTCCGGCCCTTTTCATCGTGAGTAACTTGATACACTCCTGCCGATTGTTGCTGCGGTTGTGCTTCATAGGTATCAACTCTTTTTTTTATGTCATCAGAAGAAGTATTACTGCTTTCTTGCCCTTTCTGCTGTTCTAATCGGGCAATCTGCTTTTCTATATTTGCAATGCGCTTGTCTTTTTCCTCTTGCGATATTTTCTTGTTCTTCCTGACTTGTTCTAACTGCTCTATTTTCCTATCCAAAGAAGATGTATCATTGATTTCCCTTACTTTGGGTGTGGTTACCGGACTGACTGCACCAGCTATATTTGTCATACTCATTGCCCATTCCTCCCCTATAAAAATTTTCCCAATTCTATTTGAATTATAGCGCACCTTTCTGACAAAAACAACCCTTGTTCTATGTTCGTTCCGACTATCCGTAACAGTTCAGCCTTCCGGCTTCACTGTTACGGAATCCGCCCATTTTAAAGTTTGCCTACGGCAAAGGGGCGGATTCCTGGCTGCTCAGGTTCACTGGCTGCTAACTGCGCAGCAAGTGCGCAGTTGCAGGCTGAACTGTTACGACTATCCAGACCGTCAGTTACTGTTCACACGTCGCCTGCCGGACGCGGGTTGAATCAGGAGCATGTCTCTAAGCAGACGGAGTAACATTCCATTGAACTATCAGCTAACGCAGACTAAGGCGCTCAGGA
This sequence comes from Lachnospiraceae bacterium, assembly GCA_910574185.1. Classification (GTDB taxonomy): domain Bacteria; phylum Bacillota; class Clostridia; order Lachnospirales; family Lachnospiraceae; genus Claveliimonas. The sequence goes on along the minus strand of CAJSZQ010000009.1, from coordinate 75,827 downwards.
AAGCCTTCGCGTCTAAGTCTGCATAAGCTGCTATTTCAATTCCATGAAAAGCACTCCTGAATTGTCTGCTTAGAGACCTGCTCCTGATTCAACCCGCTGTTTACCAGATGACCTGTGAACTGTAACGACCGTCAAGGTTACTGTTTACACACAGTAATCCAACAAAACCGCATAACTGCATTATTGAGAAGTTTTCATTGTATTTTTTTTGCTCAATCGATATACTATATCCATAGGGCATGTATTGTATGATAAGAAATTATAGAAGTAAGGAGCGGGAATATGCAGGCAATGGAATGGAAAAAGGATTATGAAGAATTTGAAAAAGTAACCAGGCAGTTTTATGCAGGCGAAGTTACGGTACCTCAATATAAGGGATTTTCCGGCGGGTTTGGGAGCTACGCCCAGAGAGGCGGAACGAAGAGCATGTTAAGGCTTCGATTGCCGGGAGGAAGACTTTCGGTGGATAAACTCGGATTTGTGGTCAGGTCGTTAGAGCAATATAAGATTGACAAGGTTCATCTTACAACCTGCCAGACGATACAGCTCCATAACCTAGATGCGGATACAGTTTGCGACCTTGCCGTTGCCGCGTTGGAGTACGGGATTGTCACAAGAGGCGGCGGCGGGGATTTTCCGAGAAATGTGATGGCGTCGCCCTTATCAGGCGTGGAGAAGGAAGAGTATTTTGACGTGCTTCCCTATGCAGAAGCAGTAGGCGAGTATTTGATGGGTTTGATTAAGACGGTAAAGCTGCCGCGGAAATTGAAAGTATGCTTTTCTAACTCTCAGGCAAATCATACCCATGCAACCTTCCGGGATCTTGGATTTGCTGCAAGAAAGGACGGTCGGTTTGACGTTTATTGTTCAGGCGGACTTGGAAATAATCCAAAGATGGGCGTTCTGGTGGCGGAGGCAGTTCCGGGAAGCCAGATTCTCTACTATGTGAAAGCTATGGTGAAGCTGTTTGTCGCCTATGGCAACTATGAGAACCGGGCGAAGGCGAGAACTCGGTATATGCAGGATGTATTGGGGGATAAATATGTAGAGGCGTATCAGGAAAAGCTTGCAGAGGCAATGCGGGAGGAGAAACTGGAGGTTAAAACAGAGCCGTTGGTGGTTACGAAGAAATCTGACGGTACTCAGACAGATGACAAAAGAGCCGTTCCTCAGAAGCAGGAGGGGCTGTATGCGGTGGAATATCATCCCATTGGAGGCTGCCCCGCGCCTGGGAAGCTGAAAGAGCTGTATGAGGCGATGAAAGATATGGAACAGGCAGAAATCCGAATCGCACCGGACGAGAAGCTGTATGTGATTAATCTTACCGGAGCAGAGGCGAAGAAGATTCTTGAGATTACGAAGGACAGTGCAAAGACTGTGTTTGAAGCATCCGTTGCATGTATCGGAGCATCTATCTGCCAGGTTGGGCTCAGAGATTCCCAAAAACTGCTTGCAGAATTAGTGGCCGCGTCGAGGGAATGGGGATATGAGGATGGCGTGTTGCCTAAGCTCTATATATCCGGTTGTCCATCTTCCTGCGGAACCCATCAGATTGGAAGGATTGGTCTGCGCGGAGCAGTGAAAAAGGTGGAGGGTAAGCAGCAGCCTGCGTTTGTGCTTACGGTAAATGGAAATGACAAAGAAGGGAAAGAGCGGTTCGGAGAGCAGCTCGGTACGATTACAGAGACTGAGATTCCGGTATTTTTAAAGGAGCTTGGAAAAGAGATTTCCGATGTGGGAATGAAGTTTGAACAGTGGTATGAGAATCATGCAGACAGGTTAAAAGAGATTGCAGAACCTTACGTGGGAGTATAGAAAGAAAACCAGGAGGGGACGTCATGTATTTTTATGGATGTCAGCCAGTGTGCTGACCGCATTATATTCAGCCAAACCTCCTTGCCTATCCGCCCATCTGCCGCGTTGGATTTTCTATCCGCAGCCACCGCTACGCCGTCGAAAATCCGCCTTGCAGATGAGCGAATATTCTACGGAGTTTCGCCAGATATAATGCGGTCAACACACTAGTGTATCATTCACTTTCAGCCAAATAACGCAGAATGAATTTTCAGTCTGCAAGGCGGCTGAATGAGGCGATGCGGTCAATGTGGTGGCATCGTCGATTGAAGCCAACGCATCAGATGGAAATTCAGGCAAGTTATTTTGGCGAAATGTGAATGATACACTATACTGGTACAGCATTGCGTAAATAACGGTGAATATTGTTTGTATTAGTTTTTGATAATCATAGGATTAATTACAGGATATCCCGGACTTGAGGTATTGAGTGGGAAGTCATGGGATTCGCAGGATAATGATGTACAAAATCCACAAAAAAAATGCTGCTTCAAGAAAGCTTTACAGCATATTTTTTGCGGATTTTTTTGTCTGGAAAAAACCGCTATTTTTTTAACATTCTTGCGAAAAAACAGCTTGTTAATTACTTATCAATGTGCTATCATAGTTGATGGTAAGAGCAGAATACGACATATTTCTGTTATCTTATCATAGATATAGAAAAAACAAAGTTAGAAGGAGAGAAAACATGAACAGCAAAATTACTATCATTGGAGCAGGAAGTGTAGGTTCAACAATTGCGTACACATTGTCTGGAGAGGATATGGCATCTGAGATCGTCATGATCGATATCAACAAGGAAAAGGTAGAAGGCGAAGTAATGGACATCGAGCAAGGAACATGTTTTAGAGACCCGATCTCCATCGTTGCAGGTGATTATGAAGATGCGAAGGATTCTGATATCGTTATCATCACATCTGGAATTGCACGTAAACCGGGTCAGACAAGAATTGAACTGGCACAGACTAACGTTGATATTTTAAAGCAAATCACGCCGGAGATTGTAAAAGCTGCGCCAAAAGCGCTCTATATTATCGTAAGTAATCCGGTTGATATTATGACATATGTATTTACCAAGATTTCCGGCCTTCCGGAGAATCAGATTATCGGTTCAGGAACAATCTTGGATTCCGCACGCTTGCGCTGTGGTCTTTCCGAGCATTTCCAGGTTGCACAGAGAAATATTCATGCTTACGTATACGGCGAGCATGGAGATACTTCTTTTGTTCCATGGTCAGCGGCCAGAATCGCAGGCGTTAATGTAGACGACTACTATGAGATGATGCCGAAGATGGGCAAGGAAGCTAAGAAGCTTGACAAGGAAGCAATGCTTACCTATGTACAGAAGTCTGGCGGAGAAATCATTGCCAATAAGGGAGCTACATTCTATGCAGTTACCAGAGGCGTATGCAGATTATGCGGTATTCTGATGTCTGCTTCCGAATCTGTATCGACAGTATCCTCTATGATGCATGGCGAGTATGGTATTGAGGATGTATGCCTTAGCACTCTTGCACTGGTGGGACCGAACGGTATCCAGAGTAAAATTCCAATGGCGCTTACCGAGGAAGAGGTAGGGAAGCTGAAGGCAAGTGCGGATGCTTTGAAGAAAGTCATCGCTCAGATTGATATTTAAATATAAATATAGAACATAGAAAGGACAGCGAGAACTATGAAGTACAGTTATTATCCGGGATGCACTTTGAGAACAAAGGCAAAGGATCTGGATGTTTATGCAAGGGCTTCAGCAGTGGCGCTTGGAATTGAACTGGAAGAGATTACAGACTGGCAGTGCTGCGGCGGCGTTTATCCCCTTGGTACGGATGAGATTGCCACGAAGCTATCCTGTGTTCGGGCGCTGAACGAAGCGAAGGAAAAGGGACAGGAACTGGTAACCATGTGTTCTGCCTGCCATCATGTGATGAAGCGTGTCAACGATGATATGAAGAATGTGGAAGATATTCGTACCAGAGCAAATAATTATATGGAACTTGACGAGCCTTATGCGGGTGAGACAGAAGTTCTGCATTTTCTGGAGGTTCTTCGTGACAAGATAGGATTTGACGAGCTGAAGAAAAAAGTGACGAATCCTTTGACTGGAAAGAAGATTGGGGCTTATTATGGATGTCTGCTCCTTCGTCCAAGCAAACTTTTGGCCTTTGACGACCCAGAGAATCCGAAGATTATCGAAGATTTTATCCGGGCAATCGGGGCGGAGCCGGTCATTTACCCATATCGCAATGAATGCTGCGGCGGTTACATTTCCTTGAAAGAGAAGGAACTGTCTAAGAGTATGTGCGAGAAGATTATGGAGAGCGCAGAAGGCTTTGGAGCAGAGATGCTGACGACGGCCTGCCCGCTGTGCCTTTATAATCTGAATAAGAGTACCGGCGCGAAGCTCCCTGTCGTTTACTTTACAGAGTTGCTTGCAGAGGCGCTTGGGGTCCGCGGGGAATACCAGGGTAAAAGCGCAGGCGCTTTTGGTAAAGAGGAGATGGAAAAGGAGGTGCAGGTATCATGAGTTCTGAGAAAAAACAGGCGGAGCTGATAAAAGAAATCAGCGGCGTGAATCCGCTTAAGTGTATGAAATGCGGCAAATGTTCCGCATCCTGCCCGTCCTATAACGAGATGGATATTAAGCCGCATCAGTTTGTATCTTATGTAATTAACGAAGATATTGAAAGTTTGGTAAATTCCAAGTCTCTTTGGAAGTGTCTTTCCTGCTTTGCATGTGTGGAGAGATGTCCCAGGGATGTGAAGCCAGGGAAGTTGATTGACGCTGCAAGGCAGATTGTGGTGCGTCAGAAGGGGCAGAATTACCTGTTGGCAGATGAAATTCCGGAATTGTTAGATCCGGAGCTGCCACAGCAGCTATTAGTCAGTGCATTCAGAAGGTATAGGAGGTGAGTCTAAGTGCAGAGGATAGGAGTGTTTGTCTGCCACTGCGGAAGTAATATTGCCGCAACGGTAGACGTAAGTAAAGTAGTAGAGATGGCGCATATGGAGCCTGGCGTTGTCCATGCCGAAGACTACCAGTATATGTGTTCCGAGGCGGGACAGGCGAAGATTGCAGCTGCTATTCAGGAGAAGAAACTGACAGGAATGGTGGTTTGTTCCTGTTCGCCGCGTATGCATGAGGCTACATTTCGGAAAGCGGCAGAGCGCGCGGGGTTAAATCCATATATGGTGGAGATTGCCAATATCCGCGAGCACTGCTCCTGGATTCACAAAGATATGGAAGAGGCTACAAAAAAGGCTGTTATTCTGATGCGGGCGGCAATTGCCAAAGTGAATTTGAACGCGCCCCTTCAGCCGGGCGAGAGCCGGGTTACGAAGAGAGCCCTTGTAATCGGCGGCGGTATCGCGGGAATCCAGACTGCGATAGATATCGCGGACGCAGGCTACGAAGTGGATATCGTGGAGAAGACGCCGAGTATCGGAGGAAGGATGTCGCAGCTTGACAAGACATTCCCGACGCTGGATTGTTCCGCATGTATTTTGACGCCGAAGATGGTGGAGGCTTCCGCCCATGAGAAGATTAACATCTATACATACAGCGAAGTAGAGAAGGTAAGTGGATTCGTGGGAGATTTTACGGTAGATATCCGTAAGAAAGCCAGAAGCGTCGATATGGACAAATGTACCGGCTGCGGTGTCTGTCAGGAGAAATGTCCGTCCAAAAAGGCGCCCAGTGAATTTAACAGAGGATTAAATACCAGAAGCGCCATTTACACGCCGTTTGCACAGGCAATCCCGAATGTGCCGGTTATCGACAGGGAAGCCTGCATCAAATTTAAGACCGGAAAGTGCGGCGTCTGCTCCAAAGTATGTCAGGCGGGAGCTATCGACTATGAGCAGAAAGACGAGATTGTTACAGAAAAGTATGGCGCTATCGTGGTTGCCACCGGTTTTGATACGATAAATCTTGAGAAGTATGACGAGTATGCATACAGCCAGAGCAAAGATGTAATTACTTCTCTGGAGCTGGAGCGTGTGATGAATGCGGCGGGACCGACCCATGGACATTTGGAGCGTCTTTCCGATGGAAAAGCTCCGAAGGAGATTGTATTCATCCAGTGTGTGGGAAGCCGCTGCTCCGACGACAGAGGCAAGCCCTATTGCTCGAAGATTTGCTGCATGTATACGGCAAAGCATGCCATGCTGATTCGGGATAAATATCCGGATGTGAACGTAACCGTATTTTACATCGATGTCCGCACGCCGGGCAAGAACTTTGACGAGTTCTACCGGAGAGCCGTAGAGCAGTATGGGGTGAATTATATCAAGGGACAGGTTGGAAAGGTCATTCCTCAGCCAGACGGAAAACTTTTGGTACAGGGTTCCGACCTGCTTGACAATAAGCAGATTTTGAAAGAAGCGGATATGGTAGTCCTGGCGACGGCCATTGAGCCGAATCCGGACGTGAGAAGGATTGCTACTATGCTGACGGCAAGTATTGATACCAATAATTTCCTGACGGAAGCCCATGCGAAGCTTCGTCCGGTAGAGTCGCCGACCGCTGGTATTTTTCTGTCTGGAGTGTGTCAGGGACCAAAGGATATTCCGGAAACTGTTGCCCAGGCAGGCGCTGCCGCAGTTAAGGCAATCGGGCTTCTTGCAAAGGATAAACTTTTGACCAATCCTTGTACCGCACAGTCGGATATTTTATTGTGTAACGGATGTTCTACCTGTGAGAATGTATGTCCTTACGGCGCGATTACCTATGAGGACAAAGAGGTCAACGACCATGGTATACGTGAGACGCGCCGCATTGCAGTGGTTAACAGCGCATTATGTCAGGGCTGCGGCGCATGTACCGTAGCTTGTCCGTCAGGCGCTATGGATTTGCAGGGCTTCTCAAACAGACAGATTATAGCGGAGGTGGATGCAATATGTCGTTAGAAAATAAAGAATTTAAACCCAAAATTGTCGCATTCTGCTGTAACTGGTGCAGCTATGCAGGGGCTGACTTAGCAGGAAGCAGCCGTCTGACCTATCCGGCTGATGTGAAGATTATCCGCGTTCCCTGTTCCTGTCGTGTGAATCCGATGTTTATCTTAAGAGCTTTTGAAAAGGGAGCGGATGGAGTGATTATGTGCGGGTGCCATCCGGGAGACTGCCATTACAGCACTGGTAACTTCTACGCCAGAAGGCGTATGACTTTGCTGTTCTCTATGCTGGATTACATCGGCGTGGAAAATGGACGTACCAGAGTAGAGTGGGTATCCGCAGCAGAGGGCGTGAAATTCTCTGAGACAATGAACAGCTTTGTAGAGAAGATTTATTCTCTCGGTGAAAATGTAAGATTGGGGGATTTAAGATGCAAGAATTAGTAAACCGTGCAAAAGAGCTGCTGGCAGACGGGACTGTGGCACGGGTTCTCGGCTGGAAGGCTGGAGACTTGCCTTATAATCCGGAGCCGGCTTACTTTGAGAAAGCAGAAGAGTTGGTTGATTTTGTTTACAACGGTTTCTGCGGAGCAAATTTAAGTAAATATATGATAGAGGCTTCTAAACTGGAAGGAAAGACCATGGTCTGTTTGAAGCCATGCGATACATACAGCTTTAACCAGCTAATCAAAGAGCACCGGGTAGACAGAGACAAGGCTTACATCGTAGGCGTAGGGTGCAAAGGCAAGCTGGATATCGAGAAGATTCGGAAACAGGGGATTAAGGGAATCGAGCTGATTCAGGGCGCAGAACTCACTGATGAGGCAGATACCTTAAAGATTCAGACCATTTACGGCGATAAGACATGCGCTTATGCAGATGCGATGCTGGAGCGGTGTCATGTATGCAAGGGCAAGGAGCATATGGTATACGACGAGCTGATTGGCGATTCCAATGAGACCAAGGATGCGGACCGGTTCGATGAAGTGGCAAAGCTTGAGACCATGAGTCCGGAAGAGAAATTTGCTTTCTTCCAGAAGGAATTGAGCAAATGTATTCGCTGCAATGCCTGCAGGAATGTCTGTCCGGCTTGCAGTTGCCGCAAGTGCGTATTTGACAGCACCAAGTTTGACAGCTCACAGAAGGCTAACGTGGATTCCTTTGAGGAAAAGATGTTCCATATCATCCGCGCTTTCCATGTAGCGGGAAGATGTACGGACTGCGGCGAATGCAGCCGCGTATGTCCTCAGGGCATTCCTCTTCACTTGTTCAACCGGAAGTTTATCAAAGATATTGACGAACTGTACGGTGAATATCAGGCAGGGGCTGATATCACGTCAAAAGCACCGCTTACAAACTATACGTTTGAGGATGCGGAACCAAGTATCGTAGGAAAGAGGGGATAATGTATGTATAAGATAGCAAAAGAAAATCTTTCCGCATTATTCCGGTTAATCGCGGAAACACGTGAGCTGTATCTTCCAGTAAGAACAGCGGGTCAGACCAATTACGCGGCCTGGAGCGAGGACGCAGAGGTGGATATTGATACACTGAAAACAGTCAAATCGGCAAAGGACGCATTTTTCCCTCAAAGCGAAGGTCTTTATACCGTAAAGAAAGAGGGAAAGAAAATATCGGTAGAGCCAGAGGCTCTAAAAGAGCAGGATTTTGTGGTGTTTGGCATGAAGGCCTGCGACGTGAAGGGATTAGAGGTGCTGGATAAGGTATTTTTATCTGAGCCGGTGGATACGTTTTATGCGGCAAGAAGAGACCATGGAACCGTTGTCGCAATGGCCTGCCATGAGCCGGAGGAGACCTGTTTCTGTAAGGTATTTGGCGTAGACGCCGCTAATCCGGCGTCAGATGTTACTGTGTGGACAGTAGGAGAAGACCTTTACTGGAAAGCTTTGACCGAAAAAGGCGAGGCTTTGACAGAAGCTGTGAAGGGACTGCTTACCAGCGCTGACGATGCGGCGGTAGAGGCAGAGAAAGAGACAATCCATAAGATATTGGAGAACCTTCCCTATATGAATCTTTCCTTAGAGGGATGGAATGGGGATGCGCTTTCCGAGAAGTTCGATTCTCCGATTTGGGAGGAATTATACAAATCATGTCTGGCATGCGGCACCTGTACTTTCGTGTGCCCTACCTGTCAGTGTTACGATATCAAGGACTACAGCGCAGGAGATAAGGTTTCCCGTTATAGATGCTGGGATTCCTGCATGTATTCTGATTTTACAATGATGGCCCATGGAAACAATCGTACCAGTCAGATGCAGCGGTTCCGTCAGAGATTCATGCACAAGTTAGTGTATTATCCGGCAAACAACGACGGAATGTACTCCTGCGTAGGGTGCGGACGCTGCGTGGAGAAATGTCCGCAGGCTCTTAACATCGTGAAAGTCATCAAGGCATTTCAAAATCAGGGAGGTGAGAAATAATGGGCGAATGTACATGTCATAAGAATTATACATTAGATACTCTGATTCCCAAGGTAGGTGTGATTACGGATATTCGTCAGGAGACGCCGGACGTTAAGACTTTCCGGGTGAATGCGCCGGAGGGAGGCAAGCTCTTTGAGCATATGCCGGGACAGTGCGCTATGGTCTGCGCGCCGGGAATCAGCGAGGGTATGTTTTCCATTACGTCTTCTCCGACCAACAAGGAATATCAGGAATTCAGCATTAAGAGATGCGGTATGCTGACCGAATATCTTCACAGCCTGGAAGTGGGAGACGAGATTACGGTACGCGGGCCTTACGGCAATGCATTTCCGGTAGAGACAGAGCTTAAGGGTAAAAATCTTCTGTTTGTGGCCGGCGGTATCGGCCTTGCACCACTCCGCTCGGTGATTAATTATGTGCTGGATAACAGAGAGAATTACGGTACGGTTGATATTGTTTACGGTTCCCGTTCGGCAGACGATTTGGTGCAGTTAAAAGAGATTCAGGAAGTCTGGATGCATGCAGAGGGCGTGAACGTACATCTGACCATCGACAGGGAGCAGGAAGGCTGGGACGGCCATGTTGGATTCGTTCCGAACTATGTGAAGGAGCTTGGATTTGATACCAATAAGACTGTACTTGTGTGCGGGCCTCCGATTATGATAAAGTTCGTTCTTGCAGGTTTAAAGGAACTGGGCTTTACCACAGAGCAGGTATATACGACGCTGGAGCTTCGTATGAAATGCGGCGTAGGAAAATGCGGCCGCTGCAACATCGGTTCTAAATATGTTTGCAAAGATGGACCGGTGTTCCGGTTTGATGAAATTGACGAGCTCCCGAATGAGTATTAAGGTTTACCAATTCAGCCATGCAATCTGTAAAGCAACGATTTTGAGTTTTGCATGGAAGAATCCAAGTACAATTTAAAGAAAGGATACGAGTATCATGGAAAATATGGTAAATGTATATTTTAGCGGTAAGAGATACAGCGTTCCGGCAGACCTTACGATTATGACCGCCATGGAGTACGCTGGCTATACATGGAAAAGAGGATGCGGCTGCCGTCATGGTTTCTGCGGAGCCTGTGCCACTGTATATAGAATTAAGGGCAAGAATGAGTTAAAGACCTGCCTTGCATGCCAGACTCAGGTAGAGGAAGGTATGTATGTGGCAAGCATTCCATTCTTCCCGACAGATAAGAGAACCTATGAAATCGAAGATATTAAGCCGACCCAGCAGATTATGATGGAGCTGTACCCCGAAATCTATAGTTGTATCGGCTGCAATGCCTGTACAAAGGCCTGCACGCAGGATTTGAATGTTATGCAGTATATTGCATATGCACAGCGGGGCGAGTTCGAGAAGTGTGCGGAAGAATCTTTCGACTGTATCGGCTGCGGCTGTTGTACCGTAAGATGTCCGGCTGGAATTTCCCATCCTCACGTGGGAGTCTTGGCAAGACGTCTCACAGGAAAATATATCGCTCCGGAGACAGAGCATCTTGCAAACCGTGTAGATGAGATTAATAAAGGCGAGTATGACGGGCTGATTGAGCAGATTATGCAGAAACCGATTACGGAGATGCAGGAGCTTTATAACACAAGAGAGATTGAAAAATAAGGGAGGCGCAAATATGTATACACCATATCCAGAGAATATGATGGAATCCATCAAAAAGGTAGAGGCTACGAGAGCAGAACGTATGTCTACAGAACCAAGACGCCTGACTGCAGATGAAAAAGACGCTCTCCTTAAGGAATTCCATCCAGATTATAATCCAGACGCTTTTGCGGAGATTAAAGTAGGTCCGAACAAAGGACAAAAAGCGCCGCTTGAGCTGGCTGAGATGCTTCATTCTACAAGCCGCATCGTGAATGAGGATATTGATATTACAAAAGTTGACTATGACGTAGACGTACTGGTAATCGGCGGCGGCGGCGCCGGTTCGTCCTGTGCCATTGAAGCGCACAACGCGGGCGCAGACGTGATGATTGTAACGAAGCTGCGTATCGGCGATGCGAATACGATGATGGCAGAAGGAGGAATCCAGGCGGCGGATAAGGAAAATGATTCTCCGGTACAGCATTATTTAGACTGTTTCGGCGGCGGACATTTTGCAGCAAGGCCGGAGCTGGTAAAGCGTCTTGTAATGGAAGCTCCCGACGCAATCAAATGGCTGAACGAGCTTGGCGTTATGTTTGACAAGGATGCGGACGGACGTATGGTAACCACCCATGGAGGCGGTACGTCGAGAAAGAGGATGCATGCATGTAAGGATTACTCTGGAGCAGAGATTATGCGTACGCTTCGGGACGAGGTATTGAACCGTCAGATTCCGGTGGTAGAATTTACTTCTGCAGTCGAGATTATCAAGGATGACAAGGGCCAGGCGGCAGGCGCGGTTCTTCTCAATATGGAAACCGGAGATTATTCCGTTGCAAGAGCTAAGACGGTTGTAATTGCGACCGGCGGAGCGGGAAGAATGCACTACCAGGGATTCCCGACGTCGAACCACTACGGGGCGACGGCAGACGGGCTTGTACTGGGATACAGAGCGGGAGTACCGCTTCTTTATCAGGATTCCATTCAGTATCATCCTACAGGCGTAGCTCATCCGGTACAGATTCGCGGCGCTCTTGTTACAGAGAAGGTTCGTTCTGTGGGCGCGCAGCTTGTAAATGCCAATGGAGAAGCCTATATTCATCCGTTAGAGACCCGCGATGTGAATGCATCCGGCGTTATTCGCGAGTGCAGGGAAGGACGCGGAGTAGAGGCTCCCGGAGGACAGCAGGGCGTGTGGCTTGATACGCCTATGATTGAGATTCTTGGAGGAGAGGGAACCATCGAGAAGAGAATCCCCGCAATGTTCCGTATGTATATGAATTATGGAATTGATATGAGGAAAGTACCGATTCTGATTTATCCTACCTTGCATTACCAGAACGGCGGTCTTGAGATTGACGGAGAAGGCTTTACCAAAACCATTCCGAATCTCCTGGCGGCAGGCGAGGCGGCAGGCGGAATCCATGGTAGAAACAGGCTGATGGGTAATTCCCTCCTTGACGTAATCGTATTTGGCCGGAATGCAGGTAAGAAAGCAGCGGCGAAAGCAAAAGAAGTAGAACTGGGAACCATGAATATTGACCATGTGGCAGGCTATGCTGAGGAGTTAAAAGAAGCGTCCGTATCTACAGGGGACGTATCGCCGAAGCTTCTTCCCAAATATGCCCGTCACGAGAGATAGGAAGGTGCGGGGAAACTCACTTTTGTTTATGGAAAAGTAAGGAGAGAAAAATATATGCGTGAGATAGATGTAAGCAAAATTACAGACGTGGTTGAAAAGCTTTGTATCGCGGCAAACGAGCATCTCCCAGAGGATGTGAAGCGCGCGATTAAAGACTGCCGCGCCTGTGAAGACGGCGAGATTGCAAAGGGCGTTCTTGATAATATTATTGAAAATTTTGAGATTGCTGACAAAGAGTGCGTACCAATCTGTCAGGATACCGGCATGGCATGCGTATTCCTTGAGATTGGGCAGGACGTACATTTAACCGGCGGCAATCTTGCTGAAGCGGTTGACGAGGGCGTACGTCGGGGTTACGATAAGGGATACCTTCGTAAATCCGTTGTAAAGGACCCGGTACGCAGAGGCAATACCGGAGACAACACCCCGGCGATGCTTTATACAGAGATTGTGCCAGGCGAACAGATTAAGATTACCGTTGGGCCGAAAGGCTTTGGAAGCGAGAATATGAGCCAAATTCGTATGTTTAAGCCTTCTCATGGTCTGCAGGGTATCAAGGACTTTATTCTTGAGGTGGTAGAGACAGCGGGACCAAACCCATGCCCGCCAATGGTGGTAGGCGTAGGAATCGGAGGAACCTTTGACAAGGCGGCCCTTCTTGCGAAAAAGGCGCTGATGCGTCCGGTGGATTCTTCCAACCCGGATGAGTTCTATGCGGACCTTGAGAAAGAGATGTTAGCAAAGATTAATCAGCTTGGAATCGGGCCGCAGGGCTTTGGCGGAAAGACTACGGCGATTGGGCTGAATATTGAGACGCTGCCGACTCATATTGCGGGCATGCCATGCGCAGTGAATATCAACTGTCATGTAACGCGTCATAAAACGGAGGTGATTTAGATGGCGGCGAGAAAGATTACATTACCACTTACTGAGGAGCTTGCGAAGAGCTTACATGCCGGCGACAGCGTATTGGCGACCGGAACCATCTATACTTCCAGAGACGCGGGCCACAAGCGGATGTGCGAGGCGCTGGCAAATGGCGAAAAGATTCCTTTTGACCCGACGGACGCTACCATTTACTACGTAGGGCCGACTCCTGCAAAGCCGGGACAGGTCATTGGCTCCGCAGGGCCGACCACCAGCGGGCGTATGGACGCCTATGCGCCAACCATGATGTCGGTAGGCGCAAGAGGCATGATTGGAAAGGGCGCCCGTCTTCCGGAGGTAGTGGAAGCTATGAAAAAGTATTCCGGCGTTTACTTTGGGGCTATCGGCGGAGCAGGCGCGCTTCTTGCAAAATGTATCAAGAAAGCAGAGCTGATTGCCTATGAAGATTTAGGGGCAGAGGCTTTGAGGAAGCTGTATGTAGAGGATATGCCGTTAGTCGTAATCATCGACAGCGAGGGAAACAATCTGTACGAAAGCGGACGTGCCGCATATCTTGACGAACACAAATAGAAGGGAGTCGTAAGATATGGAGTTATTTGGAGGAATATTAGCAGTAAAGGCTGTGGTATTTCTTACATTTTCGGTTTTTGCAATTGCGGCGGTCGGCTATGCAATTGGGAAAATTACGATAAAAGGAATCAACCTTGGAACTGCCGGAGTATTTATCATAGCTCTGGTCTATGGCTGTTTACTATACGGAAAGCTGTCGGATAATTTGATGGCGGGAGATGTGACATTTTCGACGGAAGCGTTGAAAATTGTCGAAAATATGGGATTGATTTTCTTTGTAACCTCGGTTGGGTTTATTGCGGGACCGAATTTCTTCGGGAACCTGAAGCAGAATTTTAAGTCCTATGTACTGCTTGGCGCTGTGATTATTCTGGCGGCGGCGGTTACCTGCGTGGCGTGCATTCTTGTTGGCAGTAATTTTACGGATTTGAGCCACGAGCAGTTCCGGGCGATTCTGGTGGGAATCCTGTCTGGGGCGCTGACAAGTACCCCGGCATTCTCCGCGTCAAAAGCTGCGGTAGGGGCGGATTTGGAGGCCCTGGTATCGGTTGGCTACGGTATTTCTTATCTGTTTGGCGTTGTGGGTGTGGTATTGTTCGTGCAGATTGTCCCGAAGCTTATGAAGGCGGATATGAATGCAGAGGTAGCGAAGATTACTGCGAAAGAAGGAGGGGGAAGTAAGCGGAAGAATCTAATTTTGACGGAAGTGGATGAATTTGGATTTTTCGCATTTTCTCTGGCCGCTATCGTTGGTGTCCTGGTTGGAAGCGTCAGCTATATGAACTTTTCACTGACAACCACAGGCGGCTGCCTTCTGACGGCGCTGGTATTCGGACATTACGGACACGCGGGGAAGATTTCCATCGTGCCGAAGAGTTCTACGCTGAAGATGCTGAGAGAACTTGGTCTGATGTTGTTTTTGATTGGAGCGGGGGTTTCCGGCGGAGCAAAATTCGTAGAATACTTTGAGCCGGTGTACTTCCTCTATGGAGCGATTATGACGGTTCTTCCAATGATTGTCGGATTTATCATCGCGAAGAATCTGCTGAAGCTGCCGCTTTTAAACAATCTTGGTTCCCTGACGGGAGGAATGACAAGTACTCCGGCGCTTGGAACGCTGATTAATATGGCGGGAACAGAGGATATCGCGTCAGCTTATGCGGCGACCTATCCAATCGCATTGATTGCGGTGGTGCTGGCGTCTCAGCTGATTATATTGTTCTGCTAAAAGATAATTGAAATAGTTTAGAAGAATAAGAAAGGGTTGTTGCAAAAATAGCTGCGACAACCCTATTTTGTTATTATTCAATCTCATGAATTAAGTTTATCATTTCAATTGCGCCCAGTGCGCAGTCGTAACCTTTATTTCCGGCTTTTGTACCGGCTCTCTCAATGGCCTGTTCAATATTTTCAGTGGTAAGTACTCCAAACATGACAGGGACGCCGCTCTCCAGTGAAACAGCGGCGATGCCTTTCGATACTTCATTACAAACATAATCATAATGACTGGTAGAGCCTCGGATAACCGCTCCTAGACAAATAACGGCGTCATATTTTTTACTATTTGCCATTTTCGATGCAATCAGTGGAATTTCAAAAGCTCCTGGAACCCAGGCGACATGAATATCGTCTTCGCGGACATTATGGCGCAGCAGTCCGTCCATAGCGCCGCTTAATAATTTGGAAGTGATAAATTCATTGAAACGTGCGGCTACAATGCCGATTTTTATTTCTTGTGGTACAAGTTTTCCTTCAAATATTTTCATTATAATTTTCCTCATCTTTCTTTAAAAGTCTAAAATATGTCCCATGCGTTTCTGTTTTGTTTTCAGATAAAATAAGTCATGGACGGTAGCTTCCATCTGAAGTGGTACGCGCTCGGTAATTTCAAGTCCAAATTCTGAGAGCTGATAAACCTTGTCCGGATTATTGGTTAAAAGCTGCATACTTTTTACGCCTAATTCTTTTAATATCTGTGCGCCGATAAAATATTCCCTCTGGTCGCCGGCAAAGCCCAGCGCAAGATTTGCTTCAAGAGTGTCCATGCCTTGTTCTTGCAGCTCATAAGCCCGCAGCTTATTAATGAGCCCGATTCCCCGTCCTTCCTGGCGCATGTAGAGCACAATTCCCCGTCCTTCTTTTTCGATTTGCGTCATGGCGGCGGCAAGTTGCTGGCCGCAGTCGCAGCGCAGAGAACCAAAGGCGTCGCCTGTCAGGCATTCAGAATGGACGCGGCACAGAATATCTTTTCCACTGCCAATATCTCCTTTTACTAAGGCTATATGATGTTCTCCATTTAACTGATTTATAAAACCATGGGCCATAAAATCGCCGTATTTTGTCGGCATTTCTACGACTGCCATGCGGCTGACCAGCTTTTCATGAGTCTTGCGGTAACTTTGCAAATCCTGGATTGTGATAAATTTCAAATTCCATTTCCTGGCCAATTCCATTAGTTCTGGGGTACGCATCATGGTACCGTCTTCCCGCATGATTTCACAGCACAAGCCGCATTCCTTTAAGCCGGCCAGACGGCATAAATCAACGGTAGCTTCTGTGTGTCCGCTGCGTTCTAAGACGCCGTTGGGTTTGGCCATAAGCGGAAACATATGTCCCGGTCTGCGGAAATCTTCCGGTGCGGCATTGTCTGCTATGCAGCCCAGCGCCGTTATGGAGCGTTCGGCTGCAGAAATGCCGGTGGAGGTCGTTACGTGGTCAATTGATATGGTAAAAGCTGTTTCGTGATTGTCGGTGTTTTGTTGTACCATTTGGGGAATTTTTAATTTGTGTACATACTCTTCCGACATCGGCATACAGATTAGACCTTTGCCATGGGTTGCCATGAAATTAATATTAGCTGTGGTTGCATATTCTGCCGCGCAGATAAAGTCTCCTTCATTTTCACGATCCGGATCATCTGTTACCAGAATTATTTTACCGTTTCGCAGGTCTTCCAGAGCTTCTTCTATTGTATGAAATTGTATCATTTTTCTCCTCCTTAAAATCCATGTTGAGTTAGAAAGTCCATTGTGATAAGTTTTTTTTCTGATTGTTCAGGGGTGGGCAGCAATAACTTTTCTACATATTTCCCAATGATATCTGTTTCTAGGTTAACCATATCGTTTTTTCTTCGTTCCTGCAAAATGGTATGGTTTATGGTATGTGGAATGGCCGAAACAGAAAAATCAGTCTGGCTGATTCTGGAAACGGTTAAGCTGATACCGTCGACTGTTACAGAACCTTTTTCTACAATGTAGCGCATTATATCCGGCTTTGTCTGTATGGTGTACCAGACGGCGGTATCGTCACGCTGTATATGGGTAATTGTTCCAACGCCGTCCGCATGTCCCATAACGAGGTGTCCGCCAAATCGTCCATTTGACGGCATAGCCCGTTCTAGGTTGACACGACTTCCATGTATTAGGTTTGCGAGAGAGGAACGGTTCAGAGTTTCATGCATGACATCTGCCGAAAAGTGGTGTGGGAAAGTTTCTGTTACAGTTAAGCAAATGCCGTTTACTGCAATGCTATCTCCGATTTGGGTATTTTTAAGTACCTTTTTTGCATGGATTTTCAATATTGCAGAATGCTGTCCATGTTTAATTTGGTCAATCGTTCCGATTTCTTCAATAATCCCGGTAAACATGATTTATCACCTCGCTTTCAATAAGAAAATCATCGCCCAACCTTGTAATCGTACTGTTTTTTAGATGAAATGCGTCGGCAGGAAAAGCAACTCCAACGCCTTCTACCGGCGTTTTTGCATTCTGTCCGCCAAATAGCTTTGGGGCAACGTAGGCTTGAATTTTCTGGACAATGCCGCTGTCTAAAGCAGCCCAGTTCATGGCGCCGCCGCCCTCCAGTAAAATACTGTCAATTTGTCTCTGCCCCAACTTTTCCATAAGTTGTATTAAATCGAGATGTCCATTTTTTTCATTTAGGTATAGAATCCGACATCCGGCGTCTCCATAGATACGTTGTTTTTCCCTGTCTGTGCAGCAGGTTGCAAGGATGGTAGGAATTTGCATAGCGGTTTGGACGATCTGTGCCGTAACCGGGGTGCGCAGATGTGTATCGCAGATAATGCGGATGGGGTTCCTTCCCCCACTTATACGGCAGGAGAGCATCGGGTCGTCGGCCAGTACTGTTCCAACGCCAACCATGATTGCCGTATAGCGGTGCCGCTGAGTCTGTACATGATGTCGGGCAGTTTCTCCGGTAATCCATTTGGAGGCTCCGGTGGAGGAAGCAATTTTACCATCCATTGTCATAGCGTATTTCATAACGACAAAAGGGCGTTTTGTCTGAATATAATGGAAAAACACTTCATTCAGCCGTTCGCAGTCTTTTTGCAAAATATTTTCCGTTACCTCTATTCCATGGGAGCGTAAAATTTGAATACCCTTTCCGGCAACCTGCGGATTTGGATCTTTTGAACCGACGACCACTCGTTTGATTCCGGCTTCTATGATAGCGTCGGTGCAAGGAGGTTGTCTTCCATGATGGCAGCAAGGCTCCAGAGTAACATACATGGTTGCTCCCACTGGTGATTTTTTACAGGATACAAGCGCGTTGCGTTCCGCGTGAGCTTTGCCGTATTGTTCATGCCAGCCCTGGCCGATAATTTCTCCGCCTTTTTCAATGACAGCCCCTACCATGGGATTCGGAGAAGTCATGCCGCAGCCGTTTTGAGCGAGCTGTAAAGCCAGCCGCATATAGTCGTTGTCATTCATAAACGGTTCCCTCCCAAATAAATAGCCCTGAACAAAAATGTTCAGGGCGGCTTAGAATGATGAAATAATCTGTATTATGTATAAATAAAGCTCTGGAATGTATAAACAATCCAGAGCAATTATTATATGCATGAACATAATAGAAATATCTGCATCTCATAATCTTCTTTCATCCAGACTTTACTGTCGGCTTCGGAGTCTCACCGAATCATGCCTTACGGCTCGTGGGCTATACCACCGGTAGGGAATTTCACCCTGCCCTGAAGAATTATTCAATTCATAATAAAAGTATAAATGTCTATCAGGTCTGTGTCAATAAAAAATATAAGAATGCCCTTCTATTATTTTCCAATATGGTTACTGTTTACTCCGTTCACAGTAACTGTCGATGATTAATCTGCTTATCTATATATCCGAAAAAGTTGAGTTTCGTTATAAACTTTAAGTATAAAATTGTCGGTCTCCGAGATAAATTTTGAATGGCAAAATATGATTGATAGGTTACTTTATAAGTTATATAATAACATTACAAACACATAATGGAATGGAATTTGCATGTTAAGGAAACAGAATTTAGATGGATGGAATGTTAGAGTACATGGGAATTTTAAGAAACAATTTAGTATATATAAATATTTTTTTGAGAAATTTGTGATAGATTAAAATAATAGGAAGGAGTGGGGAACATGCTGCTTATGACAATAATTCCAATTATTTTAACCTTAGGACCAGTCATGGTTTACCAGATTGTGCAGTTGCTGTGTGGGAGAAGGACCAAGGCGTTTCATTGTATATGGACGTATATTATGATGGTTTATATACGGCTTGTTTTTGTTGTGACAGGATTTGGCTCTGTGTGGGATATTGTGGAAAAAGGCGGAGTGGCGTCAGCGCTTGGACAGGCGCGTATTAATTTGATTCCGTTTCAGTCTGCTGGTCTGTTTACTTATTGTATGAATGCAATTATGTTTATGCCGCTTGGATTTCTTCTTCCATATATATGGAAAAATTACAGAAATCCTTTCAAAACAGCCTTGGTTGGTTTTCTTTTTTCTGCGTTGATTGAAGCCGCTCAATTACCCACCGGCCGTATTTCAGATGTCGACGATTTAATGATGAATACGCTGGGGGCGGTTTTGGGGTATGTGGTGTGGAAATTGATTGGATTCCATTTTTTCAACAGGAGAGAAGAACAGCGGACAATTTCGTTGGGTAATTTGGAACCGGTTATTTATATCGTTTCAGCTTGCATATGTATGTTTTTGTTTTACAACTGGAAGTGGTTTGTGTAAGGAGATTTGTCAGAGGATTTGATGGAAATTAGAATTACGGAGGCGATATGATGAATGAGAAAAGAGTGTTATAAGGTTTCTGCAAGAGGTATGAATAACCCTCATATTGACGTGATTGGGGGCATGTGGTATTATGACACAGTCGCCGCTACATTTTGCGGCGCAGTTATTGGATTTAGATGAGAATAAAGTGGAACTGTACCAATTTCCGAATCAGAGTTTTCTGGAGCGGCGATTTTTTGCGTCAGAAATTGCAGGTGCAGTTACGATGGCCGGAAAGAGGTCTATATGGAGGGCAGGCTTATGGATTATTCAAGAGAATTTTTTGAGCGGGCCGGTGGAAGTGCGCCGGTCGTCGGGGGCCGTGAGCAGCACAGTGGTATAAAAAGCGTTCAGAATTTAGAGACCATCATCAATGAGGGTCTTCGCGTCGCGTTGATGGAGGAGACGCCAGACCAGTCGCTGGAGGTGTTGCTGGAGCATCTTGGAAAAGCGTTGAACGGAGAACGAACCTATATTTTTGAGCAGAATGAGTTCGGAGGTGATGACAACACCTATGAGTGGGTGGCCGATGGAGTGGAGCCAGAAAAGGAGAATCTTCAGAATGTTCCCTCAGAGGTATGCGCCAGCTGGTATCAGAATTTCAGCATTGACAGACATATCGTCATTGAAAATCTGGAAGAAATCCGAGAGACTGTCCCTCTTCAATATGAGATACTGAAACAGCAGGGTATCCATTCGCTTGTAGTGGTTCCTCTCTATGACGGTAAAAAGCTCATCGGCTTTTATGGCGTCGACAATCCGCCTGTAAAGTTGTTGGAATACGCATCGAATATGCTTCAGACTGCGGCATACTTTATTGTGTCGTCCTTGAAACGGCGCAATCTGGTTCGTGAGCTTCAAAAGCGGAGTTATAAAGTTCTCCAAGCCCTTAGCGTGGATTATCTGGGTATTTATCAGGTAGATTTCGATACAGGAGAGTGCGAGACATACCGGTATAGCGAACAGATGGGTATAGACTGGGCTGTCAATTTTAAGGACGGCTATCAAACGGGTATGGAGCGGTATATTTCCCAATATGTGGTTCCAAAGGACCAGGAACGGCTTCGCGCTGTGACGAAAAAAGATTATGTGCTTGCTCAGCTCAAGACAAATAAGAAGTTCTATGTACGGTATCAGGTGAAAGACAGTTCCTACGGGCTGAAACACTTGGAGATTCATTTTTCTGCCACAGAGAAGACGGAAGAAGAGAACTGTGCAATTTTTGCACAGCGAGATGTGAATGCCGTAGTTGAACAGGAAGAGAAGTACAAGTTGGAGGCGAGGCAAAGTCTGGAGGGTATTCTGGAGGGAGCCAGAACCGGTATTTGGACAATCGAGCTGGAGGAGGGCTGTCAGCCGAGGATGTATGCGGACCGGACTATGCGCATTCTCCTGGGAGTACCGGATGAGATAAAGCCGGAGGAATGCTACAAACGCTGGTTTGACAATATTGAGCCGGACTATGTAGAGATGGTGCAGGAAGCGGTTCGGGAGATAATGGAAACGGGGCGTTCTGAGGTAATATATCCCTGGAATCATCCGACGCTTGGAAAAATTTATGTCCGCTGCGGCGGCGTACCGGACAAAACATTCAAAAAACCGGGCGTCTGTCTGAACGGATATCATCAGGATATCACAGAGACCATGATGGCGAGAAAGAAGCAGGAGCAGGCCATCATGGAATTGCTGGAGAAGGTGAGACGGGCAAATTCAGCAAAGAGCGAATTTCTTTCCCGTATGTCCCACGATCTCCGTACTCCTATTAACGGAATCCTAGGAATGCTGGCCATTATGGAGAAAAGTCAGGATGATTCAGAGCGACAGAAAGATTGCCGGCAGAAAATCCGCGTGTCGACAGAACATCTGTTATCCCTGGTAAACGATGTTCTTCAGGTCAGCAAGCTAGAAAGCGGAAGACCGGCAGCGGTGGAGGAACCTTTTGACCTTTATGAAATATTGGAAAGCTGCATCGCAATCTTATCTGCTCAGGCGGAGACAGAGAATATCCGGCTGGCGTTAGAGGAGGTTGATTTGCAGCATCGCAGATTAGTTGGAAATCCGATGAACTTGAAGCAAATCCTGATGAATATCATTGATAATGCTCTCAAATACAACCGGCCTCATGGCTCCGTATTTGTTCGGGTAAAGGAGACCGCCTGCCAGAGTGGGACCGCAAACTACCAGTTTGTGATTGAAGATACCGGAATTGGCATGGGGGAAGATTTTAAAAAGCATATTTTTGAACCGTTTACCCAGGAACATCAAGGCGCAAGGACTCATTATAGCGGCGTCGGCCTTGGCATGTCAATAGCGAAGAAATTAGTAGAACAGATGAAGGGTACCATTAAAGTAGACAGTCAGCTCGGCGAAGGAAGTGTGTTTCAGATCACTCTGCCTATACAAATTGATGAGACGCAGAATATACAGTCTGTAGATGTGGAGAGGAACGATATTGCCGGAATGCGCGTCCTTTTGGTGGAAGATAATGAAATTAACTGTGAAATCGTAGAGTTCATGCTTGAGGAGGCGGGCGCAATGGTCGTGACTGCAAATGACGGAAAAGCAGCGGTGGATGTATTCGCGTCATCTGCTCCGGGAACCTTTGACTGTGTGCTTATGGATTTGATGATGCCGGTTATGAGCGGATATGAGGCGACTCGTGTGATTCGCAGTCTGAACCGCTCAGATGGGAAAAGCGTGCCCATCATAGCTCTGTCAGCCAACGCGTTTGAAGAGGACATAGCGATGGCGAAGGATGCCGGAATGAATGAACATTTAGCGAAGCCGGTGGACATTAGAAAAATGTTCAGGGTCATGAGTCAGATGAGACGCTGATAAAAGTCGAAAGGACGGGTCTGATTGAGCCTGGTCCTTTTGCTTTGCGTCGGAAATAAAATCAAAGAATGGAGATGAAAAAGTATGAAAAACATGGTTTTGCCGCGTTCTTTAAAAATCAGCATAGCAGTAATCATTTGCTTGAATATTTTCGTATTTTCATTCTTAGGAATGTCCATTAACAATATGAGCGAAAATACGATTGAGAATATAGGCACTACATATATGGCCGGAATGAATGACCAGGTGTCTTTACATTTTGAAACGATAATTGATCTCCGCTTGACCATGGCGGAATCCATAGCGCACATTGCAGCAGATGAAGAAAATTCCAGTTACGGCTCAAAAGAGGAAATAGAGTACGGAGCAAGGGCAAGACATTTTTTATGTGCCGCCTTATATTCGCCGGATGGCAAAATGGAGATGATTTATGGCGATTCTGTGGGGCTTAACCACCCTGAACCGTTTCTGGATAGTTTAAAAAACGGGGAACGTAGAGCGGCATCCGGTGCTGACAGCGATGGGAATGGTGTGATTTTGTTCGGCGTTCCCTGTGAATATCCCATGTCCGACGGAAGTACCAGCCTCGCTATTGTCGTAGGGCTTTCTTCTAAGTATATGGGCGAGGTTCTATTCCTTGATTCAGACAGTTCCCTGATTTATTCTTATGTAATACGCAAGGACGGAAGCTATGTCGTTCAGGATGAAGGCGGTGTCAATGAGAATTATTTTGACAAGCTTTATCGTATCTTTAATGGTCAGAGTGAGGAAGCGGATTACTATGTTAAACAGATGACGGCAGCGATGAATGCGAATGAAGATTATTCTGTTATTCTAAAAAGCGGCGAATCGCGCCGCCACCTATATTGTACCGCTCTTCCCTATTGTGACTGGTATTTAGTGACAGTTTTACCTTTTGACGGGTTGGAACATGCAATTTCCGGCATGGGCAGTCATTGGCTAACCATCGTTTATGCAGCTTCTTTTGTTGTAATTGCCCTTCTATTGTACATATTTTTTCAGTATTTAAGGGTGTTTAAAAAACAGGTATACGAATTAAAGCACATGAATGCAGAAATGGACGAAGCGCGCAAAGCTGCTGAAAAGGCGCGAAAAGAAGCCGAATATGCCAATGCTGCAAAGCAGGAATTTCTATCCAGCATGAGCCACGACATACGAACTCCCATGAATGCCATAATCGGTATGACATCCATAGCTATGGCTAATATGCACAATCAGGAGCAGGTTCAGGAATGTTTGCGTAAAATTGCATTATCCAGTAATCACCTTCTGGGGCTTATCAATGACGTACTGGATATGTCAAAGATTGAAAGTGGTAAAATGACGCTGAATGTTGTGCCGACATCATTAAGAGATGTTATGGACAACATTATAAATATTGTTCAGCCGCAGGTAAAGGCAAAAAATTTGCAGTTTGACGCGGTTGTTTACGAGATTTTTACGGAAGAAGTATGCTGTGACAGTGTGCGGTTGAATCAGGTGTTGATTAATTTGTTGGGAAACGCGGTTAAATTTACGCCAGATAACGGGTCTGTTCAAGTATCTCTGTATCAGGAAGTATTGCCGGAAGAAACTTCTTGCGTCCGTACACATTTCCTGGTTGCAGATACGGGCATTGGCATGTCAAAGGAATACCAGGAAAAATTATTTGACTCCTTTAGCAGGGAGGAGAACGTCCATGTGCAGAAAACAGAAGGCTCTGGTCTGGGAATGGCAATTACCAAGTATATTGTAGACGCTATGGGCGGAACGATTTCTGTCCGCAGCGAGATGGACAAAGGCAGTGAGTTCCATGTTGTTTTTGATTTGGAAAAGGCCAAAGAGCGGGAGATAGACGCCTGCCTTCCTGGCTGGAATATGCTTGTAGTTGACGATGACGAGCGGTTATGCATAAATGCGGTTCATGCCTTAAATTCAATCGGGATTCGTTCCGAATGGTGCTTGAGCGCGGAACGCGCAATGGAAATGCTTGCGGAACGCCATAGCCGAAACGACGATTATCAGATGATTCTTTTGAGCCGGAATCTGCCCGGTATGGATGGGTTTGAAGCAGCGCAAAAAATTTGTTTAAAATATAAAAAGAATAGTCCGGCTGTGCTAATCTCAGCCTGTGATTGTAGTGAGCTGGAAGAGAAAGCTAAAGAGGCGGGGGTTTCTGGATTTGTTTCCCAACCCTTGTTCAAATCTTCTTTGTTTGACGCCTTAAAAGTATATGTCGACACTCCGGATGAAGAAGTTAAAGAGACCGAAGAAGCGATTGACCTGGCTCTTAAAGGAAAGCATATTTTATTGGCGGAAGATAACGAGCTTAACTGGGAAGTTGCAAAAGAGTTACTTTCTGGCCTTGAAATGGAATTGGATTGGGTTGAGAACGGGCAGATTTGCGTTGCGAAATTCGAGAAATCTCCGGTTGGATATTATGACGCGATTATAATGGATGTACGGATGCCTGTGATGGATGGATACGAAGCTACCAGAATCATCCGGAGTCTGGAGCGCAACGATGCCGATATTCCCATTATTGCTATGACTGCCGATGCTTTTTCGGAAGATATTCAAAAGTGTTTAGAGTGCGGCATGGACGATCATTTAGCAAAACCGATTGATATTGAGATTGTCGCCCGCAAATTAAAAAAATATTTGAAATAAGGGGGAACATTTTCCGAATAGTGGAGTTGTTTACCAGCAGGATGATTGTATTTTTCTGTCGTATACATGGAAAAATTATGGAAGTCTTTGAAGAACGATTTCACTGGGAAATTAGAAGGGAGTATGAAGTATGCTGCAGATTTCATTTATTGTATTTTTCGTTTCATTTTTAATCTTTTCTGGAATTATGATACATGATTCCAGAACTTTATGGAGTGGGGGAACATTCTTTTGGATGATGTGTTGCATGGCTTTATTTTTATTCTTTCTCGTTTCTCAGTATTCAGAGTGGCTGGCGTTACACCAAGGGGTTATAGCAGTTCTGGCCTTTTTTGTAATAGCGGCGACGGGTAGTGTGATTGTGTTCCCGATAGTTTTGACGGTTCTGTTTTTTGTTGAGGGAATTCGGAATATTCGGCATGAGGGAATGAAGCTTTCCAATATGCTGTCAATTTTATTTTCTATTTTGTTGTATGGATATGTGGCTGTCTGGCCGTCTATTGGAAATATAGGGAAAAATGCGATAAGCACAACGATTTATGGCGTTATTAGTTTTTGTGCGCTATATGTATTGGCGCTGATGGCTATGTATACATTATCTGGGATTCTCAATCTGATTCATCTGAAAAAGAATCGAAAAGCAGACTATATTATTGTTCTGGGCGCCGGGATTATTGGAAGTCAGGTTACTCCGCTATTAGCAGCCAGAATTGAAAGGGGAATCGAGCTGTTGCGCTGCAATCCGAAGGCTATGCTAATTATGTCGGGAGGGCAGGGTCCCGGCGAAGATATTCCGGAAAGCGAGGCTATGGCGGCGTATGCGATAGAAAAAGGCGTGGATAGAGAGAAAATCTTATTGGAGAAAAAATCAGTATCAACAGAAGAGAATCTCCGCTTTTCAAAGGAACTGGCAGCTAAGCAGAATGCAAGAATTATTATAGTTACGACGGCGTATCATGTGTTCAGAGCTTTAATTCTGGCAAAACAGCAGGGAATAAAGTGCGTAGGATTCGGAGCGAAAACGAAATGGTATTTTACTCTGAACGCTTTGATACGCGAGTTTGCCGGATATCTATATCTAACGCGGAGGAAACATAGTATTGTAATTGGTATCGTGGCAGGAATAATTGTAATAGGGAATATCCGATGGTAATTTGTGCAGCAAAATCTTATAGTAACATTTTGCTGAAGATTAAATAGAAAATTGGGAATCTGCCGATAAAAATGTTCTTGAATTCTAACTGCTCTTATATAAAAGCTCTTATCTTGCCAAATCGGTCTGCGTTCCTCAAACAGTGCTATGATTTACAGGAAACGTCATTCATTATAAGAAATTGTGTATAAATACTAACTAAATAATTCTTTCTGTCAGGTTCAGTTCATGTTATACTTTTAGTATACCTTAAAAACGGCCGAATGGCCATAATGGGGTGCCTGGAAGGTATACCTTAAAAAAGGCCGAATGGCCATAACGGGGTGCCTGGAAGGTGTAAACGTGGACTTATTTTTGTAGGTTAAATTAATATATATGAAGTAGATATTTTAAAGAGGAGGTGATGGCACATTTTGATTCTTCCGAGTTGTAAACGGACGGAATAAATTGTGCCGAAACAGATGAAGCGACAGAAAAAATCAGGGCAGCCAATTATTTATGCATTTCTTTTCCTGACGGTGATACTCGTTTTGTTTTATTTCTATACGACACAGAACAGAAAACGTATCCAAGAACAGAACAGAGTATATGCAGAGGACTGCGCGAGACAGACGGTCGACCGTATTGAGAGCGAATTTGATAATGCATTGCAGCGTGTCGAAAATAGCGCGTATCTGGTCGGCGCAGGTGGGAAGAAAGTGGAAATAGATACGCAGGTACTGAAGGATTTGGAGGATAATACGACTTTTGACTCTATCCGCTTTACCAATGCAGACGGCGTGAATCTTTCTTCTAATGGAGAAATCAACAACAGTCTGGAGCGGGATTATTTCGCTCGTGGAATGAGGGGAGAGAGTGGTCTTGAGACTTTAGAAAATTCCAGGATTACAGGGAAGCCTATGATGGCGTTTTATGCTCCTGTATATAGTGAACAAGAGATTATCGGTATGTTTTTGGGGTTGTACTTTGCCGACGATTTTTTGAAGAATATGCTTTCAGCCACTTATTTTGGCGAGGCTGCCGATGTGTATCTGTGTACGCAGGAAGGCGAGGTAATTGCCAGTTCGGGTAACGAAACACATGGGGGCGACCTGCTTGATTCTTTGACCGAATCGGGTGTTATAGATACCAGAACAGCGAAAGAGGCGCGGTCTGTGTTTACGAACGGCGGCAAGGTTGCGCTCCTTTGCGATGAAGGCTGCAAAATAGACAATCTCTGTGTCATGCATCTGTCCAAGCATAATTATGTTCTTGTGCAGGCATTTCCTCAAAGTGTTACACAGACGATGGTAAAAAGGGCGAATATGGCGGGGGTGAGACTGGAAATTTCTCTGCTCGTACTGTTCGGAATCTATATTGTTTTTCTGGTGATTCGTGAGAGAAGCCGGAGAAAAGAATTGGAAACAGAGAATAAGATAATAAACGATGTGCTTCGCGGTGTGAACATCATCTTTTCTTCACGCTATCTTATGGTGAATTTGGAAGAAGACCGTTATTCCTACATGGCGGGAATCGGGCCGCTGAATACGAGTATTCCAATGGAGGGTGCATATAGTGAATGGATGAAGGTTCAGGCCGAAGATGTCATCGGAGATGATGAAAAGACGTCATTTCTTAATTTCTGCCTGTCCGATACGCTTATGCAGAGCCTTGAAGCAGAGGATTCCAGCGTTCATGAATGTCATGTTTCACGGCATGGAAAAGAGGACTGGGAGCATTTGATTGCAGTGTGCCTGGAGCGGAAAGATGGAAAACCTGTTCGGGTTTTGTATGTCCGCCAGAATATTACAGAACTGAAACTGAAAGAACTGCGTGAGCAGCGGGAGCGGGCAGTATTGAACCGGAAAGAACGTCAGTACAGGATTGCTATTATGTCCAATTCTTTCAGTGCTTTTGAGTGTAATCTGACAAAGAACTGGATTGAGCAGGATATTACCCGCATAGCCGGAGGAAAAGAAATCTCGCTGTTGAAGCAGGTGGGGCTGTCTGTGCCATGTGAGGTTTCTGTATGTTTTGAGAAGTGGAAGCGGTACGTCCTGCAGGAATCGAGAGAAGATTATTCCAGAATAGTAAATGTGGATTATCTGAAAAGTCAGTATGAGCAGGGGAATATGGAAGTAGATGTAGACTATTGGGGCGGAGTGGATAAGAAGGAGCCTATGTGCGTCCGTCAGTCTTTCATTATGACCTGTGACGAGGACACCGGCGACTTGATTGCTATGGTGGTATCCAGGGATATAACAGAACAGGTCAAAAAGCAGCGTGAGCAGACGCAGGCTCTGCAGGACGCTCTCATGCAGGCGCAGCATGCCAATCAGGCGAAAACAACTTTCCTGTCCAACATGAGTCATGATATACGGACTCCTATGAATGCGATTATTGGATTTGCCACCATCGCGGCCAGTCACTTAGAACGTACGGACCAGGTGCGGGACTGCCTGCAGAAGATTCTGTCTTCCAGCAACCATCTGTTGGGACTGATTAACGATATTTTGGATATGAGCCGCATTGAGAGCGGAAAGCTGCAGATTCATAATCAGGAATGTAATATATCGGAACTGATACATAATATGGTCAACATTATCCAGCCGCAGGTGAAATCTAAGCAGTTGGAGATGTTTATTGATACCTTTGAAGTGGCCAATGAGGATGTAATTGCAGATCCGCTGAAGCTGAACCAGATTTTTATCAATTTAATGAGCAATGCTATTAAATACACGCCGGCAGGAGGGACAGTGGCTTTCCGAATTAAGCAGCAAATTACCTTTAAGCATGGCTGGGGAGATTTTGTTTTTATAATCAAAGACAATGGAATCGGAATGTCCAAGGAGTTTGTGGAACATATTTTTGAGCCTTTTGAGCGCGAATCGACCGCCACAAGAAGCGGTATACAGGGCGCCGGGCTTGGTATGGCCATTACGAAGAACATCATTGATATGATGGGAGGAGAAATTACGGTCGAAAGCGAAATTGGAAAGGGAAGCGCTTTTACGGTAAAGATTCCGCTGCAGATTCAGGATATCGAAAAAAGCGCGGAACAAATTAAGGAATTGGAAGGGCTGCGTTCTCTGGTTGTGGATGATGACTTTAATGTCTGTGACAGTGTGAGTAAAATGTTAAAAAGCATCGGAATGCGCTCTGAATGGACCACATCCGGTAAAGAGGCCGTATACCACGCCAAATCCGCTTATGAAGAGGGAGAACCTTACCATACTTACATAATTGATTGGCAGATGCCGGAAATCAGCGGAATTGAAACTGCAAGAAGAATCCGCAGCGTCGTAGGGTCGGAGGCGCCGATTATTATTCTTACCGCTTATGACTGGGCAGATATTGAGGAAGAAGCAAGAGAGGTGGGCGTCACTGCATTCTGTGCAAAACCCCTTTTTATGTCAGACTTAAAATCGGCGCTGCTGGCGGCAAATAATATTGGCGACAAAAAGCAGTCGGATGCGGAGATTGCCTGGACACAGATTGACTATAGCGGAAAGAGGCTCCTTCTGGTGGAGGATAATGAGCTGAATCGGGAAATCGCGGAAGTCATTCTGGAGGAGGCCGGTTTCATGATTGAATCTGCGCCGGACGGAACCGATGCAGTTGCTATGATAGAAAAATCTTCGGAAGGTTATTATGACGCTGTGCTGATGGATGTGCAGATGCCGGTTATGAATGGATACGAAGCTACGAAAGCAATCAGGGCGATGCGCCGTAAGGACGCGAAAAGTCTGCCTATTATCGCTATGACGGCAAATGCTATGGAAGAGGATAAGGAGGCGGCTCTGAAAAGCGGCATGAACGCACATATCGCCAAACCGCTTGACGTGGAACTTCTGATGAAAGTGTTGCGCCAGTTTTTAGGTTAAGTTCTTACAGGGCGATAGTACTTGGAGGGAAAATACAGGAATAGATTATGAGATAAAACTATAAAACAGGGAGAATGACGCATGAGAAAGAGAGAAAATTTGATGCAAATTCGACTGTCCGATACACAGAAAAAGCAGCTAAAAGCAGAAATAAAAGCATTTTATCTGGATGAGCGGGGAGAAGAAATCGGAATGATCGAGCAGATGCAGCTTCTGGAACTATTTGAGCAGAAGATGGCGCCGCTCATTTATAATAAAGCGCTTGAGGATGCAAAAAAATGGTTTCTACAGAAGATGGACTATATGGAATCGGATTATTATGAACTGTATAAGAATGAAAATTAAAGCGGCAGGGGTCGAATTTGTGACCCGCCGCTAATATCTCAGTTTAATATTAGAGAGGGTCACATTCGCTTTGTACCCTTTTGTGTGCAGCATATATTCCATTCCGCTTTTAGCAAGATCAATATGATTCTGCGGCGCTACCATGATTTCTTCAATCGGCAGGTTCTTTTCGCTTAAGGGAATCTCGATATAGGGAAGCATGAAGCCGTCTTTTGCGCGGAATTGTACCATGGTATCCTTTTGCCGTTTGAAGATAAAGCGGTATTCCTGTTCTTCTGCAAAGCCTTCATGCTTGAAGAACATAGCATAAACTTCTATGGTCCGCTGGAATTTCCGGCAGGCCTTCTGATAAGTCTCATCTTCGCGGTTTTTATTTCCAAGCTTCAGAATATCGTCTAACGGCATCCGAAGGAGGTTCGGCAGGTAACTGCAGATATTTTTTCGGATTAACTGCATCTGTTGTCTGGTATTATAAATGACAAGTCCATGATAGGCGATTTCTGCGGCTTCTTCTATTCTTGCAATAATGTCGTCGCTTCGAAAACCGATGTTGTAACCGGTTTTGTTAGCAAATTCTGACCACATAGTAATACTGTCCCGGCATTTTGAGAAAGAAAGCACAAAGTATTCCCGTTTCTTCTCTCTTTCAGCGTAAATAGAATCCTGGAGAAACATTTTTCTTAATTCCAATGTTTTAATGTTTTCCTGACAAACTTCATCAATGATACCCTGAATATGGGAAAATTCATTAGGGTCATTTAAGAAATCACTTTTCGTTGCCCAAAAGCAGTTATGGGTCAGAATACCGTTGACGCCGTTGCTTTTGGTGTAGTGGTATAGAATACTGCCTTTTTCTGCATGTTGTAGTTTTACCTGTCTTCCGGACATCTCACAATCCTCCCTGCTTTTGTAAAGCATCCGTATTATATTTAATTTAACCATGCTGCCGATATCGCCGTCTGCCGCGTTGTTGGCCGCATCGACTCCCTCCGCAGCCTTGCAGAGTGCTTATATTCAGCGTGGTTAAGCTAATTATAATGCGGGCGTTACAATGGAATATTTGCTATTATTATAAATGAAAGAATTTAAAGTAGCAATGATTTTTCCTTTTTATTGGGATTTAGTGAAAGGGCTGCTTGCGCCTGTACGCCTCCAATCCCAGACGCAGTCCGCTGCGCCGTCAGATTGTAGACGCACATCTGATGCGTTGGCTTCAATCGACGATGCCACTACATTGACCGCATCGCCTCATTCAGCCGCCTTGCAGACTGAAAATTCATTCTGCGTTATTTGGCTGAAAGTGAGTGATACACTAGTGTTTTACGTAAACAGGTGTTCTTCCGACTCCTGGTTCAGGGGAAGTGTGACCGTCATTCGGCACATCCTCCAGTTCGCGGCTGCTGAGATTCCCAACCTCCATTGCATCGGCAAAATTGATAGGATGGTTACGCATATGAACTTTCAGAAGTTCAAACAGCCGCAGCGTAGGACGTTTGGCTTCCAGTACGCCTGACACGTCAATATATTTGCAGCCGGTCTGTGCCGCCAGTGTTTTCAGTTTTTGATTAATCTCGAATGCAGCCTGGCAGTCTGAGACGATTGGTACGATGTAAATGGATGCTTTTGTTTTGGTGTGTATCATATAAAGCAGCCATTCATATTTGGCGATAAAATTATCAATGTCTACGTTTTCATCCAGTATATCAATATCTCCCATATTTACAAAAATCTTGCGTGGGTTTAAATCATATAAGCATACCTTTAAGTAACTTTCGATATGGTCGATGCGTACATTTTTAACGCTTCTGTTATAGATTGGCTCAGTAATGCGGAAGGCCTGAACCAGTTCTCCTACTGGCAGAGATGCAAAGGTGTTGGAGCCAAATAATACAACGCCGCCGGCTTCTGTAATGCCGTTTAGTTCACGATAGGTTTCCATTTCGTCGTCTCCTTGATTATGAATTGAAGGTTTGATGGGTGCGGATGTATGGGCGGTTTTTGCAAAAGCAGCTGAGGCGGCAGTTCCCATAGCAGTTTCGTTGGCGGTTCCGGCTAACTGTCTGCTCAGTTCAGCATTTGCGGTTTTTGCCTGTCTGTCGTAGCGGCGGTTAATGAAGAATACAATTACGTTTGCAGATACGATGATTAGATTCAGCAGGTATACTGCCAGAACATAATTGAATTTGTGGGTATAGATTTTTGCAGTAATTCCAGCGATATACCCTGTAATGATTAGGAGTATGAACTGGAGACTCATGTTTTTGGCTGATTTGGCTTTGATGTTTTTGGCAAGATTCATAGGCCAGGATAATCCAAAGCAAATCAGCATTGTTGATTCAAGAAGTTCAGCCATTTTATTTTCCTTTCTTTCTGATAACTTAGTTAACTTTCCGTTGCTGCTTGCAGCAACAACTTTTTGTTCCTCACATAGTGTAGCATTGACTTACGATTACGTCTAATATATAATATTTATCATATTTATAATGTACATATTATGAATATAGAGGGTGAAGTGATGTGACAGCGCTTTATATTTACTGAAAATCTGTAAGAACATGTATTTTCAACCGAAAAATGATGTAAAAAACTATTATGAGAATCAGAGAGGAATTTGTTATGGAATTGATGCAGATTCGGTATTTTCTGGAGACGGCAAGAACAAAGCATATGACAAATAGTGCAAAAAATCTGCATATTACGCAGCCGGCTTTGACGCAGGCAATCCGGAGGCTTGAGAATGACTTAGGGGTGCCTTTATTCGCGGCAAAAGGGCGAAATATTGTGCTGACTGAGTACGGGAAATATTTACAGAATAAATTGGAGCCTTTGATGCGGCAAATGGATGATATTCCGGAGCAGCTTAAGATGATGGTCGCTCTGGAAGGAGAGACGATACATATGAATGTACTGGCGGCGTCCAGTCTTGTGATGGAAGCGATTATTGAATATAAGAAGAAACATGAAGATATTAATTTTCAGCTGCATCAGAACAGTGAAAGTGAGCTGTATGATATTGCAGTTACAACGAAATTATTCTATCAGGGCGGCAATGAGAAGAACAGCTTTGCCTGTGGCGAAGAGATATATCTTGCTGTGCCGGATAATGGAAAATATCGGGGAAAGACTTCGATTTGCCTGGTGGAAGCGGCAGAGGAGGAGTTTATCAGTCTTCTTGGTTCCAGAGAGTTCCGTTATATCTGCGACCGGTTCTGTCAGCATGCGGGGTTTACGCCTAAGATTATTTTTGAGAGCGATAATCCTTCCGCCGTTAAAAATATGATTGCGGCGAATATGGGGATTGGTTTTTGGCCGGAATTTACCTGGGGCAGTGCGGAAAATGAGAATGTAAAGCTCTTGAAAATAGAAGCGCCCATTTGCCAGAGGGATATCATAATTCATTATAACCGAAATAAAACGGACAATCACAATGTAGTAGAATTTTATGAATTTCTAACCGGGTTCTTTGAGGAAAGAAAAGAGTTTCATCATAGCGGCCATTTTCTATGACTGGAGAGCCGGCATATTCGCTGCTGCATTCAAAGCGCTGTATATGCGTCGTGCTGCAAGACAACGCTATGCTTTAATATATTTTTTCATAGCGGCAAAGGATTCCGCACTGATTACGTGCTCAATCCGACAGGCGTCTTCAGAAGCTACTTTCGGGTCTACACCCAGTCCGGTCAGCCATGCGGAGATGACCTGATGGCGTTCGTAAATACGTTCGGCAATCTCTTTGCCGGATTTGGTGAGAGTAATAAAACCTTCTGGAGATACAGCAATGTGTTCGCTTTGGCGGAGCTTTTTCATAGCGACGCTGACGCTTGATTTTTTAAAGTCTAACTGAGTGGCAATGTCAATGGAGCGTACAACCGGCCGGTTCCTGCTTAATATTAATATGGTTTCAAGATAGTTCTCAGAAGATTCATTATTTGTCATTTATCATACCTCTAATTTACTGAACATGTAAGATTTGTCTATGGTTTCCTCAATGCTTCTATTTATTAAATATATCACACTTAAACTGGAAGGGCAAGGCTGTGAACGGTGGCTTGAAAAAAACAAAAAAAGTTCTTGACAGCTAATTAAAGTTAGTATAAACTAACTATGAAAGTAAAAAGAATCCAAACGTATTTTTATAAAAAATGATTCGGAAAAGAGGTTGAGCATGATGCCGCTTACGATGGCGAATACAGGAGAATCGTTAACGATTAAGAAAGTTGGCGGAAAGGAAGAAACGAAGAAGTTTCTTGAGAGTCTGGGATTTGTTATAGGGGGAGCAGTTACGGTGATTTCAGAAATGAAAGGAAGCGTAATTGTGAATGTAAGGGATTCCAGAATTGCCATAGGGAGAGATATGGCGATGAAAGTTATGGTTTAATTTTTGCAGAATCAGAGAAAGGAAGGAACCAGGATGAAGACTTTAAAAGAAGTAGCCTGCGGGCAGACTGTAAAGGTAAAAAAATTAACAGGCAACGGTCCGGTAAAGAGAAGGATTATGGATATGGGAATTACGAAAGGAGTCGATGTATTTGTGAGAAAGGTAGCTCCTTTTGGAGATCCGGTGGAAGTAACGGTGAGAGGTTACGAGCTTTCGATTCGGAAGGCGGATGCAGAGATGATTTGTGTAGATTAATTTTTGTCTATGAGTTAGCTTAAACTTACTAAAGAAAGCATTGTCTAACATGCAGGAAGAAGGAGAGAGATTATGTCAGTGAAAATTGCGCTTGCGGGAAATCCAAACAGTGGAAAGACAACGTTGTTTAATGCGTTGACCGGTTCAAATCAGTTCGTTGGAAACTGGCCGGGAGTTACTGTTGAGAAAAAAGAGGGTAAATTAAAAGGATACAAAGATGTAGTGCTTATGGATTTGCCGGGCATCTATTCTTTGTCGCCCTATACATTGGAAGAAGTAGTGGCAAGAAACTATCTGATTGGCGAAAGGCCGGACGCCATTATCAATATTGTAGACGGTACGAATATTGAAAGGAATCTGTATTTATCCACTCAGATTCTGGAGCTTGGTATTCCGGTAATCATGGCAGTTAATATGGCCGATATTCTGGAAAAACATGGGGATACGATACATACGGAAAAATTGGCTGAAAAGCTGGGCTGCGAGGTGGCGGCTATTTCCGCTCTGAAAGGAAGCGGTATGAAAGATGTAGCAGAAAGGGCGGTGCGGCTTGCAGCAGAAAAGAAGGCTGTAGAAGTAAAGCATGAATTTTGCGCGAAAGCAGAAGAGATTATCTCGAAGGCAGAGTGCAAACTGGAAGGAATGGTTCCGGAAGAGCAGAAGCGCTTTTTTGCGGTGAAACTATTGGAGAAGGATGACAAAATAACTTCCCAGATGAAGTTCGCTCCAGATGTTTCAGATGAGATTCAGGAGATGGAAGCGGTATTTGATGACGATACAGAGAGTATTATTACCAATGAGAGATATGTATACATTTCTTCTATTATTGGCGATTGTGTGTCCAGAAATCAGAAAGAAGAATTAACGGGTTCCGATAAAATTGACCGTATTGTTACAAACCGGTGGCTTGCGCTTCCTATATTTGCAGTGATTATGTGGATGGTTTATTATGTGTCTGTCACAACCGTCGGCGCCGTTATGACAGACTGGACGAATGATGTATTATTTGGAGAAATTATCCCGCCGGCTATTGAAAAACTACTGACGTCGATTCATTGTGCAGATTGGCTGCAAGGATTGATTCTTGACGGAATTGTGGCCGGCGTGGGCGCGGTTCTGGGATTTGTTCCTCAGATGCTGGTACTGTTTATTTTTCTCGCGTTTTTGGAGTCCTGTGGATATATGGCGAGGGTGGCTTTTATTATGGACAGGATTTTTCGTAAATTTGGCCTGTCGGGGAAATCGTTTATTCCGATGCTGATAGGAAGCGGATGTGGAGTTCCGGGTATCATGGCGTCCAGAACGATTGAGAATGACAGAGACCGGAAGATGACAATTATAACCACTACATTTGTTCCCTGCGGAGCAAAGCTTCCGATTATCGCGCTGATTGCAGGAGCGCTGTTTGACGGGGCGTCCTGGGTAGCGCCGAGCGCATATTTTGTTGGAATCGGAGCGATTATCAGTTCGGGAATTATTTTAAAGAAAACAAAAATGTTCGCGGGAGATCCGGCGCCGTTTGTTATGGAGCTTCCGGCTTATCATATGCCGACAGTTGGAAACGTACTCAGAAGTATGTGGGAGAGGGGATGGTCCTTTATAAAGAAGGCGGGAACCATCATTTTGCTGTCCACGATTGTTTTGTGGTTCTTAATGAACTTTGGGTGGATAAACGGTTCGTTTAGTATGTTAGAAGCGGAAGAGCTGAATTATAGTATTCTGGCAGGTATTGGAAGCGTGATTGCGCCGATTTTCGCGCCGCTTGGATGGGGCGACTGGAAAATGGCGGTTGCGGCAGTTACAGGTCTGATTGCAAAGGAAAATGTTGTAGGAACTTTTGGTATACTTTTTGGTTTTGCGGAAGTTGCCGAAGAAGGCAACGAAATCTGGGGGCGGCTTGCGGGAAGTATGACGGCGGCGGCAGGATATTCCTTTCTGGTATTTAATCTGTTATGTGCGCCTTGCTTTGCGGCCATGGGTGCGATTAAGAGAGAGATGAATAATGGAAAATGGTTTGCTTTTGCAATTGGTTACCAGTGTTTGCTTGCTTACGTGGTATCTCTGATAGTATATCAGCTTGGCGCTGTATTTGGCGGAGGCGGTTTCGGAATTGGCACAGCGGCGGCGTTCATTTTAACTGCAGGCTTTTTATACCTGCTGTTCCGGCCATATAAAGAGAGTAAGATGCTGCATGTGAATATCAGAGGTATGGCGGGAGTAAAATAGATATGTTATGATATTGGTGCGGCAGAATAGATTGTCTGTATCAATATAGCTGATAATGATAGAAATGTTATGGAGGAGCTTATGGGAACGGCTATTGTATTAGCAGTTGTGATTATTATGGTACACTTTGCGGTAAAAAGTATTGTACGGAATAAGAAAGCCGGAAAATGCGGCGGCGGATGCGCGGGATGCGGCGGAAGTTGTATGTGCGGTTCGATTGGTAAGGAATCGGGGCGGGGCCGTAATGTTGTGACGAATAAGAAAAATTAATGAATTGAGAGCGCTGCTTTAAAAGCTCTGACGTAACTGTTGTTACGCCTGCGTTTGGGAAGCTGCGCTCTCAATTTATATTCCGTGAATTTTTGCCAGATATAAATATAACAAACGTTTCTGCTGTGACAGGAATTATCACTGGCCGGTTTACAGTTTTAAAATGATTCCAATGACAGCGCCTATTACAATCCATACCAGCGGATGGAGCTTTTTACAGTATTTGATTTGCATAATGCCAAAGGCCGTCGCGCAGATAAGGACGCCCGGATAATCAATCGTGGTTACGCTGTTTTCATGAACGATAGTCAGGGAAATCTTAACCAGTTCCCATACTGCATAGCCGATTAGGGCGGCTACGGTGGGGCGAATGCCATAGAAGGCAGCCTGTACCGTCTTATTCTCGTTGAAATCAGCCAGGAATTTGGCAATTACCATGATGATAACAAGAGCAGGCGCAACCAGAGACAGAGTAGCAACGACGGCGCCGGGGATTCCGGCAGCGTTGTAACCTGCATAGGTTGCCATGTTGATGCCAACCGGACCGGGAGTGCTCTGGCTGATTGCAATCATATTGGTGAGTTCTGCTTTGGTATACCAGTCGTATCTGGCGGTTAAATCCATCAGAAAAGGAAGGGTTGCCATGCCTCCGCCGATGGCAAATAATCCGATTTTAAAAAATTCATAGAAAAGCTGAAAATAAATCATGCCTGTTTCCCCTCCTGCCTTTTTGCAATGATTCCGGCAAGGGCGGAAGCGACCACCACAAGAGCCAGAGGTACGGGGGTAAAGCTCGCAATCAGAAATCCCGCGAGAAATAAAAATATGCCCAGTTTATCTTTTACACCTTTTTGGGCCATGGTAACTACCGTCTGAAGCATCAGGGCACAAACCATAATGCGGATTCCCGCCAGCGCGTGCTGTACAGC
The DNA here is from genome assembly GCA_910574185.1 of Lachnospiraceae bacterium. Lineage (GTDB taxonomy): Bacteria > Bacillota > Clostridia > Lachnospirales > Lachnospiraceae > Claveliimonas. The sequence continues at coordinate 36,947 of CAJSZQ010000009.1, read as the reverse complement.
CGGAAGATTGATGAAATTCTTCAGAATCGAAGCGATTAGGCAGATGATAATTAAGGATGGAGAAACCATGCCGAGGGTTGCAGCGACACCGCCCAGGATTCCCGCTTCTTGAAAACCTACAAAGGTTGCCGTATTGACTGCGATAATGCCGGGAGTACACTGTCCGATGGCATACATGTCGAGAATTTCTTCTTCTGTGACCCACTTCTTAGAGTCCACCAGTTCGCGCTTTAGCATCGGCAGCATAGCAAGTCCGCCGCCAAAGGTGAGGGCGCCTATTTTAAAGAAACTGATATATAGTTCTGACAAAATTTTTCCGGATATTTTTTTGTTTTTTATATTCATAGCTGTCTATATTCCTTCTCTTGAAAATATCGTGTTGAAAAAATAGCGGTTAAAGCAGCTCCGCCATAATCTGAGCATAGATTTCCTGATTTTTTTTATGCCAGTTGTTGGAGATGGTTTTTGCCTCTTCCTCAGAAGGAACCGTAACAGTCAGGTCAATCAGAGGGAGTTTTTTTTCCATTACCTGACAGTGAACAGAGTATTCCCGGTTCGTGTTTCGGTAGTAGTCGGCTTTGACAGACACTTCGTTTTTAAGCTCATATTGCTTTTCTTTCAGATAGTCGTTCACATCCTGACGTATAGCATGCGATATATTTTTTCTAAATAATTCAATGGTTGAAGCCCCATCTTCAGTCAGGTTATATAAGGTCCGGTTGCGGATGGGTTCTTCACTTATGAAACCGGCGTCGGTAAGTTCGGAGAGCGCCTGCTGAAGCTTAAAATAGGTGGTGTATTCCTTGTTCAGCATGAAATCAGAAATCTGTGAATTGGACAGGGGAAAATCCACCCGGTCCAGCATATATAGGATAATCAATTTATAGAGAGTGAGTAATTCTGCCATTCGTATAACTCCTTCCCTGCCAGATATCCTGGCTTTTTAGATAAGATTGTATCTGGTTTAATACCAGCCGTTTGTTTGTTGTCCATTCCGGTTCGATTAAGAGATGTTTTGGGCCGTCTCCTGTGAGCCGGTGGATAACAATGTCAGGCCTTAACTGACTGATGCATGTACCGAGGAGTCTGAGATATTCCGTCAGCGTCAGAATCGGAAAAGGATTCGCCTCGTAACAGGCGGCGAGCTCGGTTCCCCTTAAAATATGAAGAAGCTGCAATTTGACGCCCTGAATATCCATGCTGTTCAGATACCGTATGGTGGCCAGCATATCTTTTGTATTCTCGGTTGGAAGCCCTAATATAACATGGACAATGACGGGAATGCCGATGCTTCGCAGACTGCTTACAGCCTGCTCGAATATTGGAAGTTCATAACCTCTGCGGATAAAATCAGCAGATTTCTGGTGAATAGTCTGTAGTCCAAGTTCGACCCAGACTGTTTTTTCCAAAGTAAGTTCCTGTAAAAGTGTCAGAACTTCCTGAGAAAGACAGTCCGGTCTGGTCGCGATGGACAAAATCTCTGTGCCGGGATAACGGATGGCTTCGGTAAATACTTTACGAAGCCGGGGGAGTGGTCCATAAGTTCCGGTATAAGCCTGGAAATACGCAATATAACCACTGCCCTGATATTTCTTCGCAAGCAGAGATTTCCCGGCGTTCATCTGACTTGTAATGGATAAGGTCCGGTCTCCGGCAAAATCTCCGGAGCCCCCCGCGCTGCAGAAAATGCAGCCGCCTGTTCCCAGCGTACCGTCCCGGTTAGGGCAGGTCATGCCTCCGTCCAGCGCAATCTTATAAAGCTTTCTTCCGTAGGTTTCTTTCAAATAGCAGTCCAGAGAATAGTAGCGTTTCTCACCCCAACGGGTTCTTGTGTGAATATCTGCAGCGCTGTCCGGGAAAGAGACGTTATGAGTCTGCGGCATATCAGATTAAATCTTTGACAGCCTGGCTGACGGCGTCTGCAACTCTGGGGTCGAATGGCTCTGGGAGGATATTATCTGCGTTCAGCTCATGTTCTGGAACAAGACTGGCAATTACATGGGCGGCGGCGAGTTTCATTTCTTCGGTAATCTGAGGAGCGCGTCCCTCTAAGGCGCCTTTAAAAATTCCTGGAAAAGCGACCACGTTATTTACCTGGTTCGGGAAATCGCTGCGGCCGGTTCCGATAACCATTGCGCCGGCTTCTTTGGCCAGGTCAGGCATAATCTCCGGAACAGGATTAGCCAGAGCAAACAGAATGGCGTCTTTGTTCATGGACGCGGCCATTTCCTTCGTAACAATACCCGGCGCGGAAACGCCGATAAAAATGTCTGCGCCCACCATAGCGTCTGCAAGAGTCCCCTGTTTTCCGGAAGCATTGGTTACTTCTGCCATCTGCTGCTGCATCCAGTTCAGTCTCGGAGAATTTTTACTCATGATGCCCTTGGAATTGCACATGGTAATGTCCCGGAAGCCATATTTCAGTAGAAGCTTTGCGATGGCAACTCCGGCGGCGCCTGCTCCGCTCATAACCACTTTGGCGGTTTCTTTTTGTTTGCCAGTGATTTTTAAGGCGTTGATGACGCCTGCAAGAACTACAATTGCCGTACCATGCTGGTCGTCGTGGAATACCGGAATATTCAGAAGCTCTTTTAATCGTTCCTCAATTTCAAAGCAACGGGGAGCGCTGATATCTTCCAAATTGATACCGCCGAATGCCGGGGCAATATTTACCACTGTGCGGATGATTTCCTCAGTATCCTGTGTATCCAGACAAATCGGAACTGCGTTAACGCCGCCAAATTCCTTGAAAAGAACAGCCTTTCCCTCCATGACAGGCATAGCGGCAAGAGCGCCGATATTACCGAGACCAAGGACCGCGCTTCCGTCGGATACCACCGCTACGGTGTTGGACTTCATGGTGTAGGTGTAGGCGGCTTCTTTATCCGCCGCAATTACTTTGCAGGGCTCTGCAACTCCGGGAGTGTAGGCGATAGCCAGGTCTTCCCTGGTATCCACATGGGATTTGGCGATAGTTTCGATTTTGCCGTTCCATTCTTTGTGCATCTGAAGCGCTTTTTCATTTATTGTCATAATGTTCACCTATCCTTATTTAACGTTAATCCGTATATCTGCCGTAAATGTAGTAATGGCAGGTGTTTACGGTGTTTATATTGCAACGATTATCATATCATTCTTAAGGATGTAAGTCAATGTTGCAGTTCACACAGCGTTTCTTCCGGCAGAGAACGGATTACTGTTCACACGTCGCCTGCCGGACGCAGGTTGAATCAGGAGCATGTCTCAAAGCAGACGGATTGAATGTAAACCGGAATAAAAAATGTTTGCAAAATATGGGAAATCATGTATAATGTAGGTATATTTCAAATGAGTCAGTTCCGGCTGTTGTTCCCAAAATGATAGATAATATGGCGAATTGAAGAAAAGAAAGGAATTATTTTAATGATGAGAGAAAAGTATGAGTCTCTTCCATTAGCTACGTTAAAAGAACTAGCTAAGGCAAGGGAGATTTCTGGGGTTTCAGGAATGAAGAAAGCAGAGCTTATTGAGCGTATGCTGGAAGAAGATATTCGTGATAAAGAGCGTTCCGCCAATACAGGTGATAAGGACAAGCAGGAGATTCATGACATTGATAAGCTTGACAGCGGTGTTACAGCAAACGGAATACTGGAAGTGATGGCGGATGGGTTCGGATTTATTCGTTGTGAGAATTACCTTCCAGGGGAGAATGATATTTATGTGTCGCCTTCCCAGATTCGCAGGTTTAATTTAAAAACCGGAGATATCTTAGAGGGGAACACAAGAATTAAGACGCAGCAGGAGAAGTTCAGCGCGCTTCTGTATCTGACGAAGGTGAACGGTATTCATCCGGGCATTGCCTGTAGAAGACCGAATTTTGAGGATTTGATTCCGATTTTTCCTGATGAGCGGCTTTCTTTGGAGTGCGGCAAGACAAGTACTCCCATGAGAATTATGGATTTGATGTCCCCGATTGGAAAGGGACAAAGAGGTATGATTGTTTCGCCTCCGAAGGCGGGTAAGACAACTCTGCTCAAGCAGGTTGCATTATCGGTAAGACGTAACAATCCGGAGATACATCTTCTGATTCTTCTGATTGACGAGCGTCCAGAGGAGGTTACGGATATTAAGGAAGCGATTGAGGGAAAGAATGTGGAAGTTATTTATTCTACCTTCGACGAACTTCCAGAGCATCATAAGCGGGTATCTGAGATGGTAATCGAGCGGGCGAAGCGGCTTGTTGAACATGGCAAGGATGTTATGATTCTTTTGGATAGTATCACAAGACTTGCAAGGGCTTACAATCTGACCGTATCGCCTTCCGGAAGAACGCTGTCCGGTGGTCTTGACCCGGCTGCACTCCACATGCCGAAGCGGTTTTTTGGAGCCGCGAGAAATATGCGGGGAGGCGGAAGTCTGACGATTTTGGCTACTGCACTGGTTGAGACGGGAAGCAGGATGGACGACGTGGTCTATGAGGAATTTAAGGGAACCGGTAATATGGAACTTGTTTTGGACAGAAAGCTTTCCGAGAAGCGCATGTTCCCGGCAATTGATATTCCGAAGTCGGGGACCAGAAGAGAAGACCTTTTGCTGACGAAAGAAGAACAGGAGGCGGTTGATTCCATGCGGCGCGCGATTAACGGACTGCGGGCGGAAGAAGCGGTAGAGAATATTCTGAATATGTTTACAAGGACCAAAAATAATCAGGAATTAATTCAAATGGTAAAAAAGACAAAATTCATCTAGACACAGGTAGGATTTTGTGATACAATTACAACGCTGTTTATGAAACGAAATAATAAAGCGCACAGCGTGACGATAATAAAGAAGAGGTGAATTGAAATGAAAGAAGGAATACATCCAGCATATCATCAGGCAACTGTAACCTGTAACTGTGGGAATACATTTGTGACAGGTTCTACGAGCGAAGATATCCACGTGGAAATCTGCTCCAAGTGCCATCCGTTCTACACAGGTCAGCAGAAGGCTGCACAGGCCCGCGGACGTGTAGATAAGTTTAATAAGAAGTACGGACTGGATAAATAAATTAGCAGGCGCAGGGTTGAGGTTTCTGAAATCTCAACCCTTTCTGTTACCAAGTATGCGAAAGATGTTCGGCGGACATTTTTTAGTATTGGAGTAAAAGATAATGAAATCTTCAAATATTGGCGGTCAGGCCGTAATGGAAGGTATCATGATGAAGAATAAAGATGATTATGCCGTTGCCGTAAGAAAAAGCAACGGGGATATCGTCGTGAAAAAGGATACCTGTCACAGTATTGTGAAAAATTGTACGGCATTGACGAAGATACCCTTTATCAGAGGGATTTTTAATTTTATAGACTCGATGACGCTGGGAATGAAGACACTTATGTATTCCGCTTCTTTTTTTGAAGAGGAGACGAAAGAGATGGATTCTGTTACAGAGGAAGAGGCGGCGAAGAATGAAAAGAAGGAAGAGTTATTTATGACGGGTACGGTGATTGTATCTGTGATTATGGCTGTTGGTATTTTTATGGTACTTCCTTATCTTCTGTCCAGCCTTTTGAAAAGTGCGGTTCCTTCCTACAATATAAGGACAGTTATCGAAGGCTTTGTAAGGATTGGAATATTTATTGTGTACATTCTTTTAATATCCAGAATGGAGGATATCAGAAGATTATTTCAGTATCATGGGGCAGAGCACAAATGTATTAATTGTATTGAGCATGGACTTCCTCTTAATGTGGAGAATGTACGCGTAAGCTCCAGGCAGCATAAGCGCTGTGGAACCAGTTTTCTGTTTTTTGTGCTGCTTATCAGTATTTGTCTTCTTATGATTGTCCGGGCAGAATCACCGCTTATGCGGATTGTGATTCGGATTGCGCTGCTTCCGGTAATAGCCGGAATATCTTATGAGATTCTGAAGCTGGCAGGACGCAGTGAGAATCCGATTATCAATCTGCTCAGTAAGCCGGGACTTGCTATTCAGAAGTTGACTACGAAAGAGCCGGACGACAGTATGATTGTAGTTGCTATACAGGCGGTGGAAGCTGTCTTTGACTGGCGGGAATTTGAAAAAGAGAATTTTGGACTGCAGTTCGCACAGGATGTTCCGCTTGCAGCGGAGTCTGGAAAAAATGATTTATACAGTGAGCAGCAGCAATTTTGATGGCAATGGCGAAATAAAGGAGCAGAGTATGAATCTGAAAGAGGCCGGGAGAATCGGGGAAGACGCTTTTCTGAAAGCGGGAATTGCCGATGGACTGACGGATGCGAGACTCTTACTGGAATGGGTGACGGGAATTTCTTTGGCAGAATATGCGATGAACCCGTTTCAGCCTATGACAACAGAGCAGGAGAGACGTTATCTGGAACTGGTTGAAAAGAGAAGGAGACGCGTTCCTCTGCAGCATCTTACAGGGGAGCAGGAATTTATGGGTCTTATCTTTCGGGTGAGTCCGGATGTTCTGATTCCCAGACAGGATACAGAGCTTCTGACAGAAGAGGCGCTGAAAAGATTAAGACCTGGAATGAACGTACTGGATTTATGTACCGGTTCCGGATGTATTATTGTGAGTCTGGAACAGATTGGAAAAAAGCGGCGTGCTGTGGATGAAAGGAATACTTTTACCGGAAGTGATATTTCTCATGCGGCGCTTCAGATTGCAGAGATCAATAAACTTCGGTATCGGGCGGAGGTATCCTTTGTTGAAAGCGACTTGTTTGAGAGGCTGAATGGAAGCTATGATATGATAGTATCGAATCCACCTTATATTAAGACAGATGTGATAGCAGAACTTGAGGAGGAGGTCAGATGTTATGATCCCATAGTTGCGCTGGATGGCAGAGAAGACGGATTGTATTTTTACCGGAGAATCGTTCAAGAGGCGAAAAGCTTTCTGAACGATGGCGGACAGCTTCTGCTGGAGATTGGTTATGACCAGAAAAGGGCGGTGGCAGATTTGATGGAAGGCCAGGGATTTCGGGAAATTCGTGTATTGAAAGATTTGGCGGGGCTTGACCGAGTGGTAACGGGAAGGTACGATAAGTGTTAGGAGTTTGCTGCTGGAAAAGAGATAGATAAACAGGATAGGATTGTGTTTGACGCGTTCTGATTTGGTCGGGAAGAAAGAGCCGGTCAGAAAAGGTGCGCGAGGAGGAAAGTAGGAGGAAAAAGAGATGTTTGACAAATTAGAGGATTTGCTCATTCGTTTTGAGGAGATTTTAAGCGAACTGCAGGAGCCGGATGTGGTTAACGACCAGAATCGTTTCCGTAAGCTTATGAAGGAACAGAATGATCTGACTCCGATTGTCGAGGCATATAGAGAGTATAAGACTTGTAAGCAGGCTATTGAAGACAGTCTGGCTATGCTGGAAGAAGAGTCGGATGAAGAGATGCGGGAGCTGGCGAAGGAGGAGTTGAATGACTCTAAGGCCAGAGTGGAGGAGTTAGAGCAGGAACTTAAGATTCTGCTTTTGCCGAAGGACCCCAATGATGATAAGAACGTTATGGTGGAGATTCGCGCCGGCGCCGGCGGTGATGAGGCGGCGCTTTTTGCGGCGGAGATTTACCGGATGCTGGTGCATTACGCGGAAGGCAGACGGTGGAAAACCGAGATGATTTCTCTGAATGAGAATGGAATCGGAGGATTTAAGGAATGTGTGTTCATGATTAACGGTCAGGGCGCTTATTCCCGGCTAAAATACGAAAGCGGAGTACACCGGGTGCAGCGGGTGCCAGAGACAGAGAGCGGCGGACGGATTCACACTTCAACGGTTACGGTTGCGATTATGCCAGAGGCGGAAGAAGTAGACGTTGTAATTGATGAGAAGGATATCCGTATTGATGTTATGCGCGCGTCTGGAAACGGCGGTCAATGCGTCAATACTACAGATTCGGCGGTTCGTCTGACGCACTATCCCACAGGGATTGTGATTTACAGTCAGACAGAGAAGTCTCAGCTTCAGAATAAAGAGAAGGCATTTCGTCTGCTCCGTTCTAAGCTTTATGAGATTGAGCTTGAGAAGAAGCAGTCGGAAGAGGCGGCGGCAAGGAGAAGCCAGATTGGAACGGGAGACCGTTCAGAAAAGATTCGTACCTATAATTTCCCTCAGGGCCGGGTAACAGATCATCGGATTAAACTTACCCTTCATAAGCTGGACGGCATTCTTGGGGGAGACTTAGACGAGATTATCGACAGCCTGATTGCTGCAGACCAGGCTGCAAAACTTGCGAATATGAATGAAGAGTAAACGGTAAGATAAATGAACCTTCTTCCGGGCATACTTTCCCAGAGTATGTGCGGAGTAGGTTCTTTATGCTGTTATTACATACCTAGTGTGCTGACCGAATTATATTCAGCCAAACCTCCTTGCCTATCCGTCCATCTGCCGCGTTGGATTTTCTATCCGTAGCCACCGCTACGCCGTCGAAAATCCGCCTTGCAGATGAGCGAATATTCTGCGGAGTTTCGCCAGATATAATGCGGTCAGCACACTAGTGAAAGGGCCGAACGGCCATGATGGGGCGCCCTTGGGTATGCGTAGGAAAGGCGTGTAAGGTTAAGAAGTTAAATGGGATTAGTAAGTCAAAGGAGTATCTTTAAGATGAATTTTAGAAAAAGGATTCGGTCGGCAGTTCTGATGGTAATCATGCTATGTTCATTGAGCGTCGGTTCTGTGGTGGCTGGAGAGACCAGTGAAAAACAGAATAAGGTAACGATTCTGTTTACTCATGATATTCATTCCAGATTGGACGAGTATAAGGTTGAGGATGCGGGAGAGACGGCGCTTGCTGGAGGATTTGCCAGACTTAAGACTAAAATGGACGAAAGGCGGGCGGAAAATCCGGCAACCTTTGTGTTTGATGCAGGAGATTTTTCGATGGGAACCCTGTATCAGACGATTTATGAAACTCAGGCGGTCGAGCTTACCATGTTGGGAAGACTTGGAGTGGATGCCGCCACATTTGGAAACCATGAATTTGACTATCGGGCTGAAGGCGTGTCGAATATGTTTCGCAGTGCGAAGCAAAATGCAGAGGAGGATGAGAGTCTTAGCCTTCCGCGCTTTGTGATTGCCAATATCGACTGGGAGAAGAATCATTCAGAAGATAATCAGTTGATTCAAAATGCGCTTGCGGATTACGGCAGCAGCGAATATACAGTGATTGAGCGGGAAGGGGTTCGGATTGGCGTTTACGGTGTGGTAGGCGAAGATGCGGAAATCTGCGCGCCGGAGAGCGGCATTGACTTTGACGATATTGTAGAAGCTTCTAAGAAGGTGGTCTCTGAGTTAAAGAAAGAGGATGTAGATATGATTGTATGTCTGTCCCACAGCGGAACCAGCGAGGATGAGGAAGCGTCGGAGGACGAGATTTTAGCAAAGGAAGTGCCGGAGATTGACGTGATTATCAGCGGCCATACCCATACTACGCTGGAAGAGCCGATTATTCAGGGAAATACAGTAATTGCCTCCGCGGGCTCCTATGGAAGAAATCTGGGTGAGCTGGAGCTGGTTCCGGCAGAAAAAGGACGCTGGAAGTTGGCGAAGTATCGGCTGAATCCGATGGATGAGTCTGTCGAACAGGATGAAGAGACAGAGAAGTATTTAAGTGAATACAGAAGTGTGATTAATGAAGAATACCTGTCACATTTTGGTTATACCATGGAGCAGGTTTTGGCGGAAAATGAAATTGCTTTTACACAGATTGACGATTTTGGAGAGGAACTGAGAGAGGATACTCTGGGAAGTCTGATTGCTGATTCTTATGTCTATGCGGTAAAGCAGGCGGAGGGAGAATCGTATGTTCCGGTGGATTTGGCAGTGGTTGCTTCCGGGGTGGTTCGTGATTCCTTCCAGAAAGGAGAAATTACAGTCTCGGATACTTTTAACGTAAGTGCGCTGGGAATCGGTCCGGACCGGATTACCGGATATCCGCTGGTGAGCGTGTATCTGACCGGGAAGGAGCTTAAGACAGTAGCAGAGATTGACGTTTCTATTTCGCCGATTATGACTTATGCGCAAGTTTATCCCAGTGGAATGAGCTGGAGCTTCAATCCCAACCGACTGATTCTAAACCGGGTGACAAAGGCCGGAATGACAGGAGATACTGTCGGGGAAGAGAATGCGTTTATTCAGGATAATCTAACAGAAATTGAAGATGATAAGCTATACCGGGTGGTGTCCGGCCTGTACTGTGCACAGATGCTTGGCGCGGTGGAGGACAAGTCCAAAGGGATTCTGAAACTTACGCCGAAGAATGCAGAAGGAGAAGTGATTACGGATTACGAAGATTATATTATTCGTGATAAGAAGGGGGCCGAGTTAAAGGAGTGGTATGCGCTTGCCGGCTATCTGGAATCTTTTGCGAAAAACGAGAAAGGAGTCTCACAGATTCCTGTGCGTTACAGTGAAGCAGAAGGGCGTAAAGTGGTGCAGGACAGCGCTAATCTTGTGGAAGTGCTGAGGAATCCTAACAAGTTTGCGTTGATAGTTTACGGCATTATTTTATTTCTTATAGCGCTGTTTATTGTGCTTTTCATATTTGTGACAAGAAAGTTCAGGCGAAGAAAATCAGAAAAAATACAAGATAAAAGATAGAAGAAGGTAAATTATGGTGGAGATTGAATTTAAGAAAATCGAACTGAAAGATAAGGAAGTAATCAGTCATTTTTTTGCTCATCATACCAGCAGGAGCTGTGAGCGGACATTTACAAATGTATATTTGTGGGCGAGATTCTATGATGTTTCGTTTGCTGTGGTGGAAAATTCTCTGGTGTTTAAAAGTGAGAATGAAAAAGGGTGTTCCTTTGCTTATCCAGCGGGGGAATCGGAACAGGTCAGACGTGCGATTGACGTATTGACGGAGTACAGCAGGGAACGGGGCGTGCCGTTTCGCATGTATAATGTGACGCCGGATAATTTTGCCTGCATGGAGCAGTGGTATCCGGACAGATTTCAGATTGAATATAATGAGGATGTTGCAGATTATGTCTATGAATCTGAGAAACTTGCTACGCTCTCCGGAAAGAAGCTTCACAGTAAGCGGAACCATATTAACAAGTTTAAGGCGGTTTATGAAGGCAGATGGAGTTATGAGCCGATTACGAAGGATAACCTGGAGGAATGTTTCCAGATGGCTTTGAAATGGCGCAATGAGAATGGCTGCGAGGATGATGAAGAGAAGAATGCGGAAATCTGCGTGACCTTAAATTCACTTCGGCTGTTTGAGGAATTAGAGCTTGTAGGCGGTGTGCTGAAGGTGGATGGGGAAATTGCGGCATTTACCATTGGAGAACCGATTTGTGAGGATACTTTTGTGGTGCATATTGAGAAGGCATTTGCAGATATTGACGGCGCCTATACGATGATTAACCAGCAGTTTGTGCAGCATGCCTGTATGGATTACAAGTATGTGAACCGGGAGGAAGATACCGGGGCAGAGGGACTCCGCAAGGCGAAGAGGTCCTACCGGCCTGTTTTTATGGTAGAAAAAGGCGTGGTTACAGAAAAACAGAAGACTTGAAGATAGCAGGGAGGAAGAATAATGATTGCGGAAAAAATGAAAGGAATGGTAGCAAATAGTTCTGCCATTCGCGCGATGTTTGAGGAAGGAAACCGTCTGGCTGAAATCTATGGTGCAAAAAACGTATATGATTTTAGTCTGGGTAATCCGAATGTGGCGGCGCCGGAAGCAGTGAAACAGGCAATTTTAGAGCTTCTTGAAGAAGAGAATCCAGTGGTACTGCATGGTTATACTAACAGCAACAGCGGTTATGCCGATGTGAGAGAAGCAGTTGCAGAGTCGTTAAACGAGCGGTTTGGGACCTCCTTTGAGGGTAAAAATATTGTTATGACAGTGGGCGCCGCAGGGGGACTGAACGTTATCTTAAAGACCCTTTTAAATCCTGGCGACGAGGTGATTGCGTTTGCTCCTTATTTTGGAGAATATCGCTCCTATACCAATAATTATGACGGAGTTCTGGTAGAGATTTCGCCGAATACAGTAGATTTTCAGCCTAAGCTTGACGAATTTGAGGAGAAGATTACAGCAAAGACAAAAGCGGTAATTGTCAATACGCCGAATAATCCGACCGGCGTGGTATATTCGGAGGAAACAATCAAAAGACTGGCCGCGATAATGGAGGCGAAACAGAAGGAGTACGGCAGGGAAATTTATCTGATTTCTGACGAGCCTTACCGGGAACTGGTCTATGACGGCGTAGAGGTTCCTTATCTTACAAAGTATTATGCCAATACGATTGTCGGCTATTCCTACAGCAAATCTCTGTCGCTTCCGGGTGAGCGGATTGGGTATCTGGTAATTCCGGATGAAGTGACAGAGAGTGAGACGGTGTTGGCGGCGGCAAATGTAGCCAACAGGATTTTAGGGTTTGTTAATGCGCCGACTCTGCAGCAAAAGGTTGTTAAGAAGTGTTTGAAGGAAAAAACAGATATCTCTTACTATAACCGGAACAGGGAAGCGCTATATCAGGGACTTGCTGACTGCGGATTTGAGTGTATTAAGCCGGAGGGAGCGTTCTATCTGTTCGTGAAATCACCGGTGGCGGATGAGAAGGAATTTTGTGCGGCAGGAAAGAAGTATCATATTCTGATGGTGCCAGGAAGTTCCTTCGCTTGTCCGGGCTACGTGCGTCTGGCATATTGTGTATCTTACGAAACGATTGTAAATTCGCTTCCGAAGTTTGCAGAGCTTGCAAAGGAGTATTTTTGATTATGAAAGCATACGAGAAAAATATCCGTATCGTGGAGCCTTATGTGCCGGGCGAGCAGCCTCAGCACAAGGTCATTAAGCTAAATACCAATGAGAATCCTTATCCGCCGGCGCCGGGTGTTAAGGAAGCGTTAGAAAAGATGGACGCGGACCGTCTGCGTCTTTATCCAGATCCGGAAGCGTCTGCGCTTACAGAAGCTCTGGCAAAGTATTATGGGGTAGGAAAGAATCAGGTATTTGTAGGAGTTGGTTCAGACGACGTACTGTCCATGTGTTTTCTTACATTTTTTAATTCGGATAAGCCGGTATTATTTCCGGATATTACATACTCTTTCTATAAGGTATGGGCAGAATTGTATCGGATTCCTTATGAATGTCAGAAACTGGATGAGAATTTTCGTATTGTAAAAGAAGATTATTATAAAGAAAACGGCGGAGTGATATTCCCGAATCCCAACGCGCCTACAGGTCTCTATGAAGACATTCGGTTCGTGGAAGATGTTCTAACTCATAATCAGGATGTTATAGTAATTGTGGACGAGGCATATATTGATTTTGCAGGAGAGTCTGCGCTTAAACTGATTGACAGATATGAAAATCTGATTGTGGTACAGACCTTTTCCAAAGCGCGTTCTATGGCGGGGATGCGGATTGGATATGCTATTGCGAGCCCAAAGCTGATAGGATATTTAAATGACGTAAAGTACTCGTTTAATTCCTATACAATGAATCAGACTTCTCTTGTCTGCGGCGCTGCGTCTGTGAAGGATGAAGAATATTTCCGACATACGGTTAAGATGATTGTTGATACCAGAGAGTGGGCGAAGAAACAGTTTGAGGAATTGGGATTTCGCTGTCTGGACTCTGGCGCTAATTTTCTATTTGTGACGCATCCGGAGCAGGATGCGAAGGAATTATTTGAAGCGCTGAAGGAAGCAGGTATCTATGTAAGGTATTGGGGAAGTAGCCGGATTGAGCAGTATCTGCGGGTAACTGTTGGTTTGAGGGAAGAGATGGAGATATTATTTCGATTTCTTAGAAACAAAATAATTAATTAAGAAAGGGAAAAAGTATGACAGAGACACTTGTACAAGGCGTGATTGATGCGCTTAGCGGAAGCTTCGGAAAGGAAGCGATTGTTTTTATTATATCCATGATTCCAATTCTGGAACTCAGGGGGGCGTTGCTGGTTGCGGGACCAATCCTAGGAGTGCCGGTTGCTAAGGCGATTCCCTTATGTGTAATCGGAAATATAATACCGGTACCCTTTATTTTGCTTTTGATTACTCCGATTTTCAACTGGCTGAAGGGGACGAAGACTTTCAAACCTATGGTAACAAAATTGGAGAATAAAGCTATGAGTAAGAGCGACCAGATAGAAAAATATGAGTTCTGGGGGCTGGTATTATTTGTGGGGATTCCTCTGCCGGGTACAGGAGCATGGACCGGGTCGTTGATTGCGGCGCTTCTTGGAATCAAATTCAAGAAGGCATTTCCGGCGGTGGTGATTGGAATCTGTCTGGCTACAATTATTATGTGGTTTATTTCTTATGTACTCTTAGGCGGCGTACAAGTATTAGGATAAGGCGATGAGAATGAAACAGGATACGGTAGATTTGACGAAAGGGTCTGTGGCGAAGGGAATTATTAGTTTTACGATTCCTTTAATTCTTGGACAACTTCTACAGCAGTTATACAATATGGCAGACGCCTGGGTAATTGGGAATTTTGCGGACAATGCGGCCTTTGCGGCAGTTAGTTCTTCCGGAAGTCTTGTATTTTTAATTGTGGGGTTTTTCAATGGAATTGCAGTGGGCGGAGGCGTGGTGATTTCCCGGTTTTTCGGAGCGGGTGATGAGGAAAATGTGGAAAAAGCGATTCACACTAATGTTCTGTTTGGGGTGATTGCTTCGGCATTGATGACGATACTTGGTCTGTTTTTTGCACCCCAGATTCTGAAGCTGATGCAGGTTCCGGAAAATGTGCTGTCTCAGTCTGTTTTGTATTTTAAGATTTATTTTGCGGGCAGTTCTACGATTGTTATGTATAATATCTTTATGTCGATAATGCGGGCGCTGGGGGATAGTCTTCATCCCCTGTATTATCTGGCGGTTTCGTCGATTGTAAATATTGTACTGGACATCCTCTTTGTGGCCGGGTTTCACTGGGGCGTGGCCGGGGCGGCTGTGGCTACGGTCATCTCCCAGGGATTAAGCGCGATATTGTGTCTTCTTCGGATGCGGAAGAGTGAAGGATGTATGCGGATTAGTTTTCGGAAACTGGTCTGGCATTCGTATATTATGCGGGATGTAATTCGGCAGGGCCTTCCGGCGGGAATCCAAAATTCGGTTATCAGTATTGGAAATGTCGTAGTACAGACGAATGTAAATTCTTTTGGGGAATATGCTATGTCAGGTATGGGGTCTCATACCAAGATTGAAGGTTTTGTTTTTATTCCGATTATGGCGATGTCTCTTACAATGTCTACCTTCATCAGTCAGAATTTAGGAGCAAAGGAGTATGACCGGGCGAAGAAAGGGGCCGTCTTTGGAATTGGTTCCTGCATTGTGATTGCAGAGGTTATAGGAGTGATTGCTTATGTCTTTGCACCGGAATTTATTCGGATATTTGCGAAAGCAGAGGAGGCAATTGCCTATGGCGTGATTCAGGAGCGGACAGTAACGCTTTTTTATTTTCTGTTGGCGTTTTCCCACAGTGCAACTGGGGTATTGAGGGGCTGTGGAAAGTCTGTCGTACCTATGGTAACCATGCTGGGATTTTGGTGTGGGATACGGGTTTTGTATGTGACGGTGGCAATTCGCATCTTTCCGGTATTTCAGACGGTGTGTTGGGCCTATCCGATTACCTGGAGTTTAAGCAGCATGGTGTTTCTGTGGTTTTTACTGAAAACGGACTGGGTGCATGCCTATGAGAAGTAAGCAGATTAGCGGCGGTATGTACAAAATCAATAGAAACAGTGGGTTCTTTCAATAGGTTTGCGCTAGTATATTCAAAAACATTGTGATAAAATAAACACATAAAAATCGCAAACATATATAGGAGGATTGAACCATGGCATCAGTTGATATTAACACAAAGATGGTAACATTACTTGGAGACCCATTGAAGCAGTCGTTTGCAGCGCAGATGCAGAATAGCGGCTATGAGGCGGCAGGTCTGAATATGATTTATTTCTACACAGAAGTAAATAATGAGCATCTGGAGGATGTGGTAAATGGAATCCGCCACATGAATTTTGCAGGTTTTGCAGTAACCAAGCCGAACAAAGTAAAGGTACTGCAGTATCTGGACGAACTGGACCCGCTGTGTGAGAAGATGGGAGCCAGCAACACCGTTGTCAAAACTCCAGAAGGAAAGCTTGTCGGATACAATACAGACGGTATCGGATTTATCAGGTCCATTCAGCGGGACGGTGAAATTAAAGTTGATGAGAATACATATTTCTGTATCGGAGCAGGCGGGGCAGGACGGGCTATGTGTTCAGCGCTTGCTTATTATGGAGCAAAGAAGATTTATATCACAGATTTTGTGGAAGAATCCAGCAAGTCTCTGGTAGAGGATATCAACAAGAACTTTGCACCGGTAGCAGAGTATGTACCGCATGGTGATTTCTCCAAAGTGGCAGAAGTCAGCGTAGTAATGAATGCAAGTGGAATCGGTATGGGTTCTCATATTGGCGAGAATCCGATGCCGAAGGAGTATATTGCAGTAGATAAGTTCTATTTTGATGCATGTTACAATCCAGACAAGACACAGTTCCTTCTGGATGCAGAGGCAGTAGGAGCGAAGGTTCTCAATGGACTTGGAATGTCGCTGTATCAGGGGGCTGCCCAGATTGAGCATTGGACAGGACAGGAAGCGCCGATTGAGGCTATGAGGCAGTGTCTGATGGATATAATTGCCGGAAAATAAATCGTATATAACATAGAGATTTCGTGATAATGGAATCTGACATTCAAAAACTTCCTTTGTATGGCAAGCAGGTCATATGAAGGAAGTTTTCATTTGAGTTTGATGAAGACGGATTTTCCTATCATGGCCATTCGGCCGTTTCATAAGGTATACCTTCCAGGTACCCCATTATGGCCGTTCGGCCGTTTCATAAGGTATTATTTAATGTACTAAAATGTGCAGAATTATGGCGATGCAACCGCCGGTTGACAGATTTGACAGCTCGCTTTCTAGACTGCAACCAGTGGTTGTGTTACTATAATCCACAGAAATGCCGCTTTTATTGCACTGAAAAATATTTTCTAATAGAATTGGAAAGAATGTGCAGAACGCGCGGAATAAAAGCAGTATTCATTACAATTACAGATAGAATGCTAGGAGGTATAGACATGATATTAGCAGATAAAATTATGAACCTTCGCAAGAAGGCGGGATGGTCTCAGGAGGAGTTAGCAAATCAGTTGAATGTAACGAGGCAGTCGGTTTCCAAATGGGAGAGCGCACAATCGATACCCGATTTGGATAAGGTAATCCAGTTAAGCAGGATTTTTGAAGTGTCAACCGATTATTTATTAAAGGAAGAAGTAGAAGAGCCGGAATATATACCGGAAGAAGTCGGTTCTGACGGAGGCGTGGCGGTGAGGCGTATCTATGGGGGAGGCTTCTGAGTATTTAAGACTGCGCAGGGAAGCCGCTCCGAAGATAGCGGCAGGGACATTTTTGTGTATTATTTCGCCGATTTGTATGTTGTTGTTAGGAGCGCTCAGCGATTATTCTCTGTTGAGTATCTCCGAAGATATGGCGGGTGGAATCGGTCTGTGTATACTGCTTGTTTTGGTGAGCGCAGCGGTAGTGCTGTTCCTGTCCTGTGATGGCAAAGTAAAGGAATATGAGTATCTTGATAAGGAAAAATTTGAAACCGAATATGGAGTAATCGGAATGGTAACCGAAAAAAGGAAACATTTTCAAGATACTTATTCCAGCCTGAATATAAAAGGGACGGTACTTTGCATTCTGTCAATTATCCCGATGCTTATAGCGGCAAGCGTGGAGCATGATTTTCTTGCAGTAATAGCCTTGTGCATCCTGTTGATAATCGTTGGTATCGGCTGCATTGCATTCACCTATGGCGGCGTTATACAGGGCTCCATGGATAGGCTTTTGCAGGAAGGAGATTACACTTGGGAGAATAAGAAGAGAAAAGACTGGATTGGACCTGTCAGCGCTATATACTGGCTGATTGTGACGGCGATATTTTTCTGGTATACTTATGGACCGGAAGGAAATGGACAGCCAAAATACAGTTGGGTTTTGTGGGCGATTGCAGGGGCGCTTTACGGGGCGCTGATTGTTGCTGTGAGATTAATCGAGCATTTGAGAAGAAAATAATATTTTAATAAGGATACCCTCAGTGAACAGCCATGTGTATTTTTGTTCACTGAGGGTATCTGTATCACATGTTATTTTTTAATTAGCGCTATGATGCGCGTGTCTTTGTGGTCAGCGTCATCTGGTTAATGTCCGGGATGGCTATTAGCGCTGGATACAACACCACAGCTATCGCTAGTCC
The DNA here is from genome assembly GCA_910574185.1 of Lachnospiraceae bacterium. Classification (GTDB taxonomy): domain Bacteria; phylum Bacillota; class Clostridia; order Lachnospirales; family Lachnospiraceae; genus Claveliimonas. Next base: position 18,705 of record CAJSZQ010000009.1, on the reverse strand, counting down.
GCTTACGCCTTGAATCATATTAGCCGGGATACTGGCGGCGGCCGACATGCCATACATCATAACTTCACACAGAAAATATCCTCCCGTCACAAATACGATATCTATGACTCCGCCAAGAATTACCGCTGTACAGCGGCTTTTTTTTGTGGCGTTCATTTTCTGGTAAATCAGTCCGGCAGTCAAGGCAACCATCCCTTTGATGATGAATGTAATCGGCACATAGATAAAATAGCCTCCAAGCAGGTCGGCGAGAGCAGAGCCGATACCGCCTGCAAGCAGACCCCACAAAGGCCCCAAGACAATACCTGACAAAATGACGACAGCGTCTCCCGGATGGATATATCCGCCGGTTCCCGGAGTAGGTATTCGGATGGACATGGTGGCGACGCATGCAAGCGCTGCAAATAGCGCCGACATTATAATTTTCTTGAGATTTGTGTTCATAATAATAACCTTCTTTCTTTTTTATTCCCATAAGAACGGAAATGACAGTCACTTCTATGTATACCCAGGAGCATTTGTAGGGGGTGCTCTATGGGTATACCTTACAGGTACCCTATTATGGCCCTTTGGGCCTGCATTATGATGTGTCCTTGGGTATAACCTACTGTACTACCAGAGTGGATTGGAATAAAGAGCCAATTACGTAAGAGTTGACCATGCCAGTTTGCGATAATAGAGAACACCAACCGTATCTGCAAGAATCCATCCGATGGGAATAGCCCACCAAATTCCCGCGACGCCGATAGAAGGAACAGAGGAGAGGAGATAGGCAAGCAAAACACGAGTACCCAAAGAAATTATGGTAAGAACTACAGACATTGCCGGAACTGCAATGGCCCGGTATAGTCCGTATAAGAGAAAAAGACAGCCGATTCCCCAATAAAATGCACCTTCGATATGTAGATAACGGATTCCTTCCATAATAATTCTGGTTTCATTTTTATTTACAAATAATTCCATTAATGGACGTGCAAATATCCAGATTGCGCTGGATATAATGATACAGAAAAGGAAGGAAACCAGGACGGCTCCCTTTAGACCTTTTTGAATACGTTTTGTATTACCCGCTCCGTAATTCTGTGCGATAAATGTGGAAAATGCATTGCCAAAATCCTGTACCGGCATATAGGCAAAAGCGTCGATTTTTACTGCCGCCGCAAAGGCGGCCATAATTTCGGCGCCGAAGCTGTTGACCAGTCCCTGTACCATCAGGATGCCTAAGTTCATCACAGATTGCTGGATACAGGTCATCACAGAAAAATTTGCAATTTCCTTCAGGCATTCCCATCGAATACGACAGTTTCTTAACACACCGCAAAACTGGGAGCATCGGAAAAGCGAATAGACGGCGATACCAATACCGGATATGTACTGGGATATGACGGTGGCTTCCGCCGCGCCGGAAACACCGCGCTTTAACGCCAGTACAAAGAACAAATCCAGGACAATGTTTAAAAGAGCGCATACGGCAAGAAAGACTAAAGGTACCACTGAATTGCCGATAGCCCTCAGGAATGATGCAAAATAATTATAGAGAAACGTAGCGGTAATACCGCTAAAAATCACAATCAGATACTCGCGCATCAGTCCCCATACTTCATTCGGGACTTGAAGAAGAACACGGATATGATTCAGGGAGAGGAAAGCCAGAATATTCAGCAGAATTGTAATTCCTGCTATGAGAACAAAGGATGCAAGAATGCCTTCTTTTAATCCATCTTCATCCTGTCTGCCATAGCGGATAGAAAAAACCGCTCCGCTTCCCATACAGAGTCCCAGTAATATGGAGGTTAAAAAAGTCATTAACGTGAAAGAAGAGCCTACGGCGGCCAGGGCGCCGGCTCCTAAAAATTTTCCTACAATCAGGGTATCTGCGATATTATAACACTGCTGCAGGAGATTACCCAGAATCATGGGAACTGCAAATAAAAGCATAGACTGCATTACAGGACCTTTCGTTAAACTTAAATTCATCATAAATCACCCAGAAATTTATATCCATTACTATAAAAATGAAATCACCAATGAAAAAATGATTGCAATATATATCAGAAAGATAGAAATCGCAACATTGATTATAACAGGGGACAGAATAGAAGTCAATTTTTGTAATCTTTTCCCACAACAGCTTTTGTTTATGATAGAATAGATATGAATGATTATTTACCGACTATTGCAGACGGATGAAGTTATAATACGAAGTGAGGTATAGATAATGAAAATGCAAGGGAAAGAAGACCTGCTTTTAATTCTGAATGAAGAGACATTTCCTATTATAGAGCAGATTACAATGGGTATGCCAGGGGTGTTTTTTGTCTATCATGCAGATGGTGATAAAGAACTCATCTATGCAAATCAAGCGCTTGTACACTTGTATGGCTGCGAGACGCTGGAGGAATTTAAAGAATTTACAGGTTATACATTTCGCGGACTGGTTCATCCGGATGATTTGGAAACGGTAGAGGAGAGTATTGCATATCAGATTGCAACGGATGAGAATAATCTGGATTATGTGGAGTATCGTATTATCCGAAAAGACGGAACAATTAACTGGGTTGAGGATTATGGGCATTTTGTAAATACGGAAGCCTATGGGGATGTTTTCTACGTGTTTTTGGAGGATGCAACGGAGAGATATTTAAAAATGCAAAAGACGGCGGAAGTAGAGGCGCTTTTGCAGGAAAAAAGAGAAGCATTAAAGGAACTGGAGCATGAGACTACATCCCTTCGGATTGTACATGAGATTCTGGAATCGGGTATGTGGAGTATGGAATTTGACGAGCAGGGCAAGATGGAGCGTGTGCTTTGGAGCGATGAATTTCGGAGGATGATTGGATACAGGGATGAGGAAGATTTCCCTAACAGGCTGGAATCATGGTCAGATTTGCTCCATGAGGAACAGAAAGCACATGTTCTGGATGAATACTATAGTACCATTGCGGATTACACAGGAAAGAAGATTTTTGACGTAAAATACCGGCTTTTTACAAGGGACAGGGGCTACCGGTGGTTTCGTACCACAGGAAAGCTCTCGAGACAGGAAGACGGAACTCCCATTTCCTTTACTGGAATGTTTGTTGATATTACAGAAGAGATGAAGAAAGATCATGAGTTGAAGGAACAGAGGAGGCTTTTGGAGGATGCTCTGGAACATGCGCAGCGCTCGAACCGGGCTAAGACTATTTTCCTTAACAATATGTCTCATGATATTCGGACTCCTATGAACGCAATTATCGGGTTTACGAATCTCGCCGCTTCCCGAATTAATAATACGGAAGCGGTAAAGGATTATCTGTCAAAGATTATGACTGCCAGTCATCATTTGCTGTCTCTCATCAATGGCGTGCTGGATATGAGCCGCATCGAGAGTGGGAAAGTTCAGTTGGAAGAGAAAGAATGTGGACTTTCTGATATTGTTCATGGTTTGGAAACTATGGTACAGGCGGATGTAAGAACAGGACAGATTGATTTCAAGATTGAGACAAGGGATATTGTAAATGAAAGGTTTATCTGCGACAAACAGCGGCTGCATCAGATTTTGTTGAACGTGGTCAGTAATGCGTTGAAATTCACTTCTCCAAAGGGAAGTGTCCGGCTGTGCATTACAGAGAAGAGGGACGCTCCAGTAGGGGGCGCATCCTTTGAATTTCGAGTGAGAGATACCGGAATCGGAATGAGTCCTGAATTTTTAAAATATATCTTTGAACCCTTTGAACGAGAGAGGACTTCTACAGTCAGCGGAATCCAGGGAACTGGGCTTGGAATGGCAATCACTAAGGGGATAGTGGATATGATGAAGGGCTCCATAACGGTGGATAGCCAGGTGGGAGAAGGAAGCGAATTTGTAATATTGCTGGATTTCCGGCTGCCGGATAAGATACATAGCGAGGAGAGTTTTTCCGGAATAGAATATCTGGATGCGGCAAAGGAGTCCTCGGAACTGGTGGGAATAGGCGTGGGAAAAACAGTTCTTCTTGCGGAGGATAATGAACTGAATCGGGAAATTGCAATTGCAATTCTGGAAGAGAGGGGATTTACAGTAGATACGGCATTTGATGGCTCCGTAGCGGTTGAGAAGGTGAAGACGTCGCCGCCGGGAACGTATGACTTGATATTAATGGATATCCAGATGCCAAAGATGGACGGTTATGAAGCGGCAAGAAGGATAAGGGCGCTGGAAAAGGATGTGCATTCCGGTATTCCCATTTATGCTATGACGGCTAATGCGTTTGATGAGGATAAGAATCAGGCTCTTAAGGCGGGGATGAACGGACATATTGGGAAACCGATTGAGATGGATAAATTGAATGAAATTCTGAAAAGTTTATAATAGATATCAGTGTGTATTGTTTTTTAGATTTTGAGCCACTGTCAGAATATAAAGTAATCTGGCAGGTGGTTCTTTTTTTATTATTATAGGATGTAAATCTTTTTATTATAGGCCGCTTCGTTTGTAAAATAAAACTTATACGTGTAAAAACGATTAGAAACAATCAAAATAATTTATATTTGTACATAATCAACCAAAATAGGTTTGAATTTTTGTGAAAAAGTATGATTGAATTTGAATGAATTTGGTGATATAGTGATATCAGAAAGAAAACAGGAGGGAAATAGATGATTTATACAGTTACTTTTAATCCATCCCTTGATTATATCGTATCTGTGGAGGATTTTAAGCTTGGACTTACCAATCGCACGAATTCTGAGCTGATGCTTCCGGGAGGAAAGGGAATTAATGTTTCAACAGTTCTGATGAATCTTGGCATTGAGAGTACGGCGCTTGGCTTTGTGGCTGGGTTTACCGGGGACGAGATTATACGAAGAATGAAGGAAATGGGCGTGAAGAATGGATTCATTCGGATTGAAGAAGGGATTTCGCGGATTAACTTAAAGTTAAAGTCTATTGATGGGACAGAGATTAATGGTATGGGACCTGATATCAGTGACGCGAAGGCAGAGGAATTGATGAAGCAGCTGAATAGACTGAGTGAAGGGGACGTGTTGTTCCTTTCCGGCAGTATCCCGGCAACGATGTCAGACGATGCGTATCAGAAGATTATGGAATTGCTGAAGGGGAGGGGGGTTCAGATTGTAGTAGACGCAACCAAGGATTTATTGTTGAACGTGTTAGAATATCATCCCTTCCTGGTGAAACCGAATAATCATGAACTGGGCGAGATATTTGGCGTGGAGCTTAAGACCAGAGAGGATGTGGTTCCTTATGGCAGGAAGCTTCAGCAGCGGGGAGCAGTAAATGTTCTCATTTCAATGGCAGGCGAGGGCGCGGTACTAATTGATGGAAACGGAGAAGTACATAGCACGCCGGCGCCCCAGGGCAAACTGGTAAATGGAGTAGGCGCGGGAGATTCCATGGTGGCAGGATTTATGGCGGGATGGATGGAGAAGCAGGATTATGAATATGCTTTCCATATGGGTGTTTCGGCAGGAAGTGCAAGTGCATTTTCAGAGAATCTGGCGACAAGAGAAGAGATTGAAGCAGTGTATCGTCAGGTTACCGGTACTTTATCCAGTCAGAAATAGACGGAAGAATTTGAGCAGAATCGTTTTACCAGGCGGGCGTTTCTGGAACAAAGATAATTCGGAAAAGATATTGTCGGTCTGAAAGTTGAGAACTGAAAGAGTATATAGAAGCAAAATTAAGGTTTTAAGAGAGAAAGAAAGCGGAAAGATAGGAGGATGAACACATGAGAATCACAGATTTACTGGATAAGAGAAGTATTTCTCTGAATGGAGCGCCGAAGAACAAGCAGGAGGCGTTAGATCAGGCGATTGCACTGATGAAAGACAGCGATAAGATTAACGACCAGGAAGCGTACCGAAAGCAGGTGTATAAGAGAGAAGAGGAAGGAACCACCGGTATCGGTATGGGTATTGCCATTCCTCATGGCAAATGTAATGCGGTTAACAGACCGGGACTGGCAGCTATGGTGATAAAGGACGGCGTGGATTTTGATTCTCTGGACGGAGAGCCGGTTGACTTGTTGTTTCTAATTGCAGCGCCGGATACGGAGGATAATATTCATCTGGAGGTATTGAGCAAATTGTCTATGATGCTGATGGATGATGGTTTTACTCAATCGTTGAAAAATGCTTCTTCTGTGGATGAATTTATGGAAATTATCAATAAAGCAGACGAGGCCCGTCCAGATTTAAACGAGCAGTTTGGCGGAAGCGAACCAGAACAGCCGGAAGAAAAGCAGGTGAAGATTCTGGCTGTTACCGGATGTCCTACAGGAATTGCTCATACCTATATGGCAGCCGAAGGAATTGAGAAGGCGGCAAAAGCAAGGGGCTGCTTTGTAAAGGTGGAGACCAGAGGCTCCGGCGGCGCCAAGAATGTACTTACAGCGAAGGAGATTGACGAAGCGGACGGCATTATCGTCGCAGCGGATACTCAGGTTCCGATGGATAGGTTTAATGGGAAAAAGGTAATTGTCTGCCAGGTATCCGACGGTATCAGCAAGGCGGACCAACTGGTGGACCGGGTGATTCGAGGAGATGTACCGGTATTCAAGAGTGATAATGTTACAGTCCAGACTGCGTCCGCCGACGGTAAATCCGGCGGAGTAGGTCATCAGATTTATACGCAGCTTATGAACGGAGTATCTCATATGCTTCCCTTCGTAGTAGGCGGCGGCATCCTGATTGCAATTGCCTTCCTGATTGACGGATTTTGCGTAGATATGAATGCTCTTTCAGAGGCAGAGCGGGCGAATTTTGGTACAATTACTCCGATTGCAGCTTTATTTAAGAACATTGGCGGCGTGGCCTTTGGATTCATGCTTCCGGTACTGGCAGGATTTATCGCTATGGCAATCGGCGACAGGCCGGCCCTTGCAGTTGGATTTGTTGGCGGTATGATGGCGGCAAACGGAAGTTCTGGTTTCCTTGGGGCGCTGGTGGCAGGTTTCGCGGCAGGATACGTTATTAAAGCGCTGATTGTAGTGTGTGAGAAGCTCCCGGACGCCTTAGAAAAAATCGCTCCTGTTCTCCTTTACCCGCTGTTCGGCATTCTGATTATGGGGCTTTTGATGACCTTCGTCGTAGAGCCGATAATGGGCGCGGTTAACGGAGCAATGAATAACGGACTGATGAGCATGAGCGGTTCGAGCAAAATAATTCTGGGTCTGATTCTTGGCGGAATGATGGCGATTGATATGGGAGGTCCGTTCAATAAGGCGGCATATGTATTTGGTACGGCAGCAATAGCAGCAGGAAACTATGATATTATGGCAGCAGTTATGATTGGCGGTATGGTTCCTCCATGCGGAATCGCGCTTGCGACCCTGTTGTTTAAGAACAAATTCACTAAGGCAGAGAGAGAATCAGGACCGACTAATTTCATTATGGGTCTTGCGTTTATCACAGAAGGTGCGATTCCGTTTGCGGCGGCAGATCCGCTCCATGTACTTCCTTCCTGTGTGGCAGGCTCGGCGGTAGCAGGCGCTCTGTCCATGACGTTTGGATGTACTCTGATGGCGCCTCATGGGGGAATCTTCGTATTCCCGGTGGTTGGAAATGCATTGATGTATGTGGTGGCGCTTATAGTGGGAACGATTGTAAGCGCGGCGCTTTTGGGAGTACTTAAGAAAAAAACATTTTAAGCCAGCGCTCCATCCGGGCAAAGTCTGTCTGCCCAAAGGAGGGTACACGTAGAACTATAGAAAAACTTGCACCTGTTAAGTATCCGTTGTAGAAATGCAGACGGGTCTGACAGGTGTAAGTTTATTTATCGGTTACTGTCACACATCGCCTGCCGGACGCGGATTGAATCAGGAGCAGGTCTCTGAGCAGACGGAGTAACATTCCATTGAACTGGCAGCTAACGCGGACTAAGCCGCTCAGGAAAGCCTTCGCGCCTAAGTCTGCATAAGCTGCTATTTCAAATCCATGAAAAACACTCCTGAATTGTCTGCTCAGAGACATGCTCCTGATTCAACCCGCTGTTTACCAAATGACCTGTAAACTGTAACATTTATCGTTATCATGACTTTTATATTAGGAAAGGAAGTTCTTGACTGTGGGGAGCTGTTGGAGTATGCTACACATAGTTGCTAATATGCAGAAATTCATTCGAGTATGAGGACAGACAGAATATGTTGACGGAACAGAGATACGAACTAATCTTACGATTATTAGAAGATAAAAAAAGCATTACGGTAAACGAAGTGAGGGATATGCTTAAAACCTCCGAATCTACAGTGCGAAGAGATATTACTGCTTTAGACAAGGCGGGAAAGCTTACGAAAGTATTTGGGGGAGCGGTTGCGAAGAATTACCATACATTTACCATACAGGAACCAACGGTTGCCCAGAAAAAGGATTTGAATCTGGAGGAGAAGAGAAGAATTGCCAAATATGCGGCTTCTTTGGTGGAGCCTGAGGGATTTATATATTTAGACGCGGGAACGACTACCGGATGCATGCTGGATTATCTGCTGGATACCAGTGTGACTTATGTAACTAATGGAGTGTCCCATGCTCAAAGACTGGTGAAAAAGGGTATGAAGGTCATTCTCTTAGGCGGAGAATTAAAAGCTACGACAGAAGCCGTAATTGGAAGCCAGGCTGTGCAGATTCTTATGAATTATCATTTTTCGACAGGATTCTTTGGCGCCAACGGAATCACGAAGAAAGCGGGATTTACCACACCGGATATCAATGAAGCGGCGGTAAAAAGTATGGCGATGGAGCAGTGTGAAGCGTGCTATGTGGTGGCGGATTCCTCTAAATTTGATATGGTGGGCTCCGTTAGTTTTTCAACTTTTTATAAGGGAACAATTCTGACAGAGAAGATTGTAAAGGGATATGAAGGGCAGAAACATATTATCCTGGTTCCGTAAACAAGAAAGTTTATCCGGAGGGTTTTTATTATATAGGGATTGAAGCCCCCTGTATAATAAAAAAGGACTTCCCAAATCAGGAAATCCTTTTGCTAAGAGCGACAGACGGGGTTCGAACCCGCGACCCCAACCTTGGCAAGGTTGTACTCTACCAACTGAGCCACTGTCGCAAACTTCTTATTGTTCCTCAGAACAATAATTACTATACTACAGAGAAGAGAAATTGTCAACACTTTTTTTAAAAATATTTTGTTCCAAACAGAAGGAGGGTTACTGTTCACACATCGCCTGCCGGACGCGGATTGAATCAGGAGCATGTTTCTAAGCAGACGGAGTACACTGTGTTGAAGTTTCAACTGATAGTAAGCGAGTAGCCAGAATGTGAACAGTATAATATATAACGAGATAGGGAGGATATGGATGTGAAACTTCAGATATTTCATACGGTCAATGCAGGCTTATATCTCTGGAATGGGAATTCGGGCCTGATGATTGACGGTTTGCATACGGGGAAGGGCGCGGGATTTTCTAATACTGCGGACCGGTATATTCGGATGATGGAAAAGGGAGAGAGCTTTTTTGGCAAGACAAATGATATGTTATTTACTCATACCCATAGAGACCATTATGATAAAGCGCTGGCAGACAGATTTATGTGTAAATATCCGAACAGTTTAATTTATGGTCCGGGACTTGACAGAAGCGGGGTTCAGTCAGTACTATTAGAGAAGGGCGTCCGGAAATTTCAGATGAGAAATTACATAATTTATGCTTTTGAGACGGAGCATGACGGGAAGGCTTATGCGGAAACGCCGCATTACTCTTATCTGGTTCAGTCGGGTGAGCAACAGGTGTGGATTAGCGGAGATGCGGTACTTACAGGGTCTCTGGCGGATAAAGTGAAGCGGTTGTGCGGTGAAGAATATTACGCGGCATTTGTGATGGTTTATCAGCCTGGAAGCCGTTCGGGCCGGAAGTTTTTAAAAAGGCTGCTGCCAAAGCGAATTTATCTCTATCATTTGCCTTACAGGGAGGATGATAGCTTCCATTATTACCGTATGGCGGAGGATGTAACGGTCAGGTGTGAGAAAGAGGGTATTGTAATAAAAAAGCTTCACACAGACAGCTTTATTCGAGGATAATACTTCATTCCGCAGACTGCTTTCTATATATAGATGTAGATTCCATATTACCTGAGAACAAAAAGAAAGTACGAAAGAGAGGACCGATAGTGAAAACAATTATCAGACATTCTATTTTAAGTGGATTTTTAGTTGGCTTGGGCGTAATGATTAACACCGTTGCAGATAACAGGTATGTGGGAGCTATGCTATTTTCTCTTGCGCTTTTGGTGATTATAGAGTGCGGCCTGCAGCTTTATACAGGGAAGATTGGATTTGTAAAGACGGTTCCCGCAGAGAATCTTGCAGTGATGCTTGTGGGGAATCTGTTTGGTTCTGCCATTCCTATGTTGATGATTGCTACGCAGAGACCGGAGGTGTTAAAAATAATGCAAGAGGCGGCGAATAAAAAATTTTCCAATACATTTTTGGCATTATTTCTCTATGGGTGTCTTTGCGGCGCGCTGATGTTTATTGCGGTGTACTGTAAGAAAATGCTGATTACCGTATTCTGCATTATGGTCTTTATCCTATCGGGATATGAGCACTGTATTGCTGATTTTCCGTATTTGCTGTTGAATTTTAGTGTGGTAAATGTACTGAAATATATGGTGATTATTGTCGGCAATTCAGTAGGGTCGATTGTAATTCATTTTCTGATGAAGAAAGAAGAATAATGTCGGTTGATTTTGAGAAGCCGCAAAAGGATATGGGAAGTATGTATTTTAAGAAATGCATTTTACAGAAATACTCTGGGAGGTTGAAAGATGAGAACAGTAAAAGTGGGGCTTCTTGGGCTGGGAACAGTCGGAGGAGGCGTTTATAAACTGATTGAGAGACAGAAAGAGGAGATGGCGGATAAGACTGGAGCGAATGTGGAGATTGCAGGGATTCTGGTGCATAATTTGAATAAAAAACGTGAGGGAGTCGATGAGAATCTCCTTACGGACCGGTGGGAGGATATCATTGAAAATGATGAGATTGGGATTATCATTGAAGTGATGGGAGGAATCGAGCCGGCCAGAACGATGATTGGCGAGGCGCTTTGCGCCGGTAAGAATGTGATTACTGCAAATAAGGATTTGCTTGCAATGTATGGCGAAGAGCTTCTTGCTGTCGCAGAAGAGAAAAAGTTGGATTTGATGTTTGAGGCGGCGGTGGCCGGAGGGATTCCGATTATGCGGCCTCTGCGGCAGTGTTTGGCGGGAAATGAGATTTCTGAGGTGATGGGAATTGTGAATGGAACCACCAACTATATTCTGACAAAGATGTTTGAGAAGGGCATGAGCTTTGAGGAAGCGCTTGCAAAGGCGACAGAGCTTGGTTATGCGGAAGCAGACCCCACAGCAGATATCGAGGGATTGGATGCAGGACGTAAGGTTGCGATTATGGCGTCCTCTGCGTTTCACAGTCGGGTGGTATTCGACGATGTGCATGTGGAGGGTATTACTAAAATCACCGCGCAGGATATCAAATATGCGAAAGAATTTGATAGTGTGATTAAGTTGATTGGAATTGCAAAAAATACGCCGGAGGGAGTAGAAGCCTGCGTTTATCCGATGCTTCTTTCCGAAGAACATCCGTTGGCGTCAGTGAGGAACTCTTTTAACGGAGTATTTGTCCATGGCGACGCGGCAGACGACGTGATGTTTTACGGCAGAGGCGCCGGAGAGCTTCCGACAGCCAGTGCAGTGATGGGCGATGTGATTGATGTAGTAAGAAACATTGTGTGCGGCTGTACAGGACGGATTACGTGTACCTGTTACCGGGATACGCCGGTGAAGAAATTCGATGATATCCGGAATAAATTTTTCCTGCGCATGCAGGTGGATAACCAGCCGGGTGTACTGGCGTCGATTGCCAGCGTATTTGGCGCTCACAAAGTAAGTATCAATAAAGTAGTTCAGAAAATTGTTACCGACGGAATTGCAGAGCTTGTGATTGTTACCGATGCGGTGAAGGAATATCATATGCAGAATGCGCTGGATCATCTGTTGTGTATGAAAACAGTAAAGGAGATTAGCAGTGTCATCAGAGAGTATTAGTCAGAAGAATCCTCTTGCAGTGGAGAGAATTAGTAAATTGATTATGAAGTTTGCTATTCCGGCGATTATCAGTATGCTGGTCAGCTCCCTGTATAATATTGTTGACCAGATATTTATTGGCCAGGGCGTTGGAATGTTGGGGAATGCCGCGACGAATATTGCATTTCCTATCTCTATTATCTGTACGGCGACCGCGCTTCTTTTGGGAATCGGAAGCGCGTCCAACTATAATTTGGAATCCGGAGCGGGGCGCCCGGAGAAGGCGGCGCAGATAGCAGGAACAGGGCTGTCCATGTTAGTAATCTGCGGCGTATTGATTGGCGTTGGGGTGCTTATACTCTTAGAACCGCTGCTGCATGTATTTGGCGTGACGCCGGACATCCTGCCATTTGCGAGAGACTATACAGGAATTACAGCATTCGGTATTCCGTTTTTGATTCTGACTACAGGCGGAAACCATATCATACGGGCGGACAGGAGCCCGACTTATTCCATGATTTGTATGCTGACCGGGGCGATTATCAATACGATTCTTGATCCACTATTTATCTTTGAATTTCATTGGGGAATCAAAGGGGCAGCGGCAGCGACGATAATCGGTCAGATAATATCTGGAATCATGGTTATTTATTATTTTGCAAAGAAGCGTAATATGAGTCTGACTGTTTCCATGCTGCGGCCCGGAGCGGAATATGTGAAGGCGATTACTTCGCTGGGAATGGCCGCCTGTATTAATCAGATTGCCATGGCGATTGTACAGATAACTATGAATAATACGCTGAGGCATTACGGAGCCCAGTCTATGTATGGGGCGGATATTCCTCTTGCCTGCGTAGGTGTGATTTCCAAGGTAAATATGGTTTTTATGGCTATTTGCATCGGCATTTCCCAAGGGTGCCAGCCAATCTGGGGATTTAACTATGGAGCGAAGAATTATGAAAGAGTAAGAGAGACCTACAAAAAGGCATTTTTCATCTGCATGGCTGTAGGAATCTCATTTTTCCTGTGTTTTCAGTTATTCCCCAGGCAGATTGTCAGTATCTTCGGCTCTGGAAGCGAAGCGTACTTTCATTTTGCAGAGCGGTATTTTAAGATATTTATGTTTCTGACGTTTTTAAATGGAGTTCAGCCCATGTCTTCTGGTTTCTTTACATCAATTGGCAAAGCGAAGCTCGGAATCGTAGTGTCGCTCACAAGACAGGTGATTTTTCTACTCCCGCTGATTCTTATCTTCCCAATGTTTATGGGAATTGACGGAGTGATGTATGCGGGACCCATTGCAGATGGTGCGGCGGCGCTTGTGGCAGTTGGTTTTGCATTGTATCAGCTAAAGGATATGATATCCTGTGATTAGAAACAAAAGTATTGCGAACGGGAATAAAGTAGTGTATAATTTGAGCGAGTTAATATGAAACGGTTATTTTTGGGAGAAGTGAGCGCGAATGGATGATACAAGAACCAAAATCATTTTCGCAGCGATGAAGGCTGTGCGGCAGTACGGTCTCGAAGGGGTACGGATTCAGAATATCAGCGAACTGGCGGGGCTATCTTCCGGGGCATTGTATCGTTACTTTGAAAGTAAGGAACAGTTGATGATGGAATGCTTTACCTATGTGGATAGGCAGGCGGCGGCAATATTTGAGCATTTGAAGTTTGATCCGCAAATCATGCTCGCCGACCCCATAGGAGCGGTGAGAACTCTGTGGGTTCCTTACTTCCGTTTTTGGGTGGCCAGACCGGATGAGACGGTATTCTATCACCGGTTTCGGGACAGCGCTTTCTTTCCGGTATATGATAAGAATCGGGATATAAGTTACTTCGAGACTTTCGCCGGAATGGTTCGGGCTTTTCATGAGGTTTTTCCCAGCCTAAAGCAGATGAATCAGGATCTGCTGTGGCTTCATGTACTTACCGGTACAGTTATGTATGCTAAGTATGTTGTGGAAGGAGTAATTCCGAACAATCAGGAGACGGAAGAGACAGTGTTCCAGTTTTTGACCGAAGGCTTGAGCGGCTATCTGAGTTTGTAGAAGAAAGTGAGAAAATTAAAAACATACTGCTATCAGGCAGTGTGTTTTTAAACAGAAGAGAATGAATGTTTATTTACTATCGTGATAATTCATTATGCCTCAAATATATTATCCGATGTTAGGAGGTGTTTTTTAGTATTTCGTAAATAAATGTTTACTTAATAAGCAAGCCAAACTGCCAATTACTTTATATTCGTTGTAATAGTACACTGTTTTGTAGATACTCATATACTAAGCGCCTGATATTTGCGTCAGTGCAAGGCGGCTGAACGAGGGCGATGCGGTGGCATCGTTGATTGAAGCCAACGCAGCAAGGGCGTAAATATCAGGCGCTTAAAAGAATAGTAACTCCGGCGCAGAGCAAAAGCGTATAATACTGATAATTCTGGTTGCAGTATCACAGGCAGTGTGCTACAATGTAGCGGTAACAAGTGAATAAAGTAAGAAACGCAGAGTAGGAATATGCGCGTTAAGTGCCGGCGGGACGGGGAGTTGCCCGTTGGACGAAAAGCAGCGGTAGATTCTGATACGGCGTCGTGTAACAGGCGGCGGATTGTTATTAGAAGTCTCAAAGAATGCTGCTTGCGGTGCACATTCCGCATCCCGCTGCTGCACATAAGAAAGAGAATTGCTGCCGCTTTTTTTGGCGGACAGTAAGAGAATACCTGCTTATGAGCAGTTTTACGGGCTGCTGCAAAGGAGGTATTTTTTATGACAAACTTGAGACAGCTATTCAGAGACTCCTTTCATGAGCTGAAAGACGTAAAAGCGTTAGCGATGACGGCAATGCTGCTTGCCATTGCAGTGGTGTTGGGTTTCTACACCCTGCAGGTGACGGACTTCATCAAGATTGGTTTTGCATTCATTGCGGATGAGATGACCGGCATGTTGTTCGGGCCGGTTGTGGGAGGACTGATGGGAGGCGCGGCGGATCTTGTGAAATATCTTGTGCGTCCCACCGGACCGTTTTTCCCAGGATTTACGATTAGCGGCGCAGCCAGCGGCGTTATCTATGGCATGATACTGTATAAACGGCCGCTGACTATCCGAAGAGTAGCGCTTGCCAACGGACTTGTGATGATACTGGTTAATATTTGCCTGAACACTTACTGGCTGACGCTGCTGTATGGGAATGCATTTTTTGCAATCCTGCCTGCAAGGGTTATCAAGCAGGCGGTGATGTTCCCTATCTATGTGGCGCTGTTTTACGGTGTCAGCAGAGTACTTGGAAAGGCGAAGCTGTTTGTTTTTGCGAAGGGGCAGCAGGTGTAATGAAGGGGGGGGAACAGCCCCTCTTTTTTTCATCCTATAGGAAACTTCGCTCCCTATAGGATGAAAATCCTCCGGGAAGATGCGCACTCGCGCGAAGATGTAGTATGCCGCAGGCGGCTGCGCCCGGCGCGAGAATGTGTCTTGGCCCGTTCTTTATGCGGGAAGCACATCTTTTTTTAAACGGATATATGCCATCAGGATATAGATGAAATATATCAGGAAGAACAATATCAGGCAGTTTCCGACAATTACAGCCGGATGGCTTGCTCCAGTCAGGGTGCCTGGCTCTACAGCGTTTCCTACGCTGAATATCATGGGTGCGCCGATTAGGACGGGCGGTATGGCCGGCATCGTGTAATAAACGGCGAGCTGCCGGCGCAGCGCCTTTGCCATTTCCGTTCGTTCCATGCCAAGCTTATCTAGAAGCAGGAACTGACGCCGGTAGTGCGCCGTCTCGGAGAGCTGCTGTATGGTTAGGATTGCGGCGGCGGTCATAGTAAGTATCAGAGCAAGATAGTAAAGTGGAAATACGATTACTGCAATCATGGCGGCACTTTCTTCTTCCTCATGGGATTTGAGATGCAGGGAATCGTATTCTGTCTTGCAGTAGGTGTTCCGGAGCTCATCCAGAGCCTGATACTGCTCCTCGCTGGCAGGGTGTTTCAGCATAGCGGCGTAGAGGGTGTAATCGACGGGCCTTTTTTCTGCCAGTTCGTCCGGCACTACGATGACGAATCCGGCTCCATTACCCTGACTCCACCAGCGCTGGTTAAAATTTTCCGTATAGACTGCGCCGGGATGTAAGGGGCCGTCATCTGTATTGAGAGCGGAAGCTGCGTCCAGCACCTTATTTTTCAGATGCGGCATACAGTGAATCAGGTATTCGCCGGGAGTGAGAGCTGCTTCGGAATAACCCAGCATAGCGCGCAGAGCGGCATAGTCGCTGAACCGCATAAGCATGTCGCAATGGGGGATGGAATAGTCGGTTGGATTGACATGCTCTGATATTTGTGTGCCTTGTCCGCGATACAGCTGATACGTGAGGGAATCCTTTACAGCTATGTTATCCTGAATGTAGTCCATGTAATAAGGCAGCGTTGCATCCGGGATTTTAGCGGTGATGAACAAATCAAAGGCGGAAACCTGTTCTGCCCGGTTTTGAAACATGGCGGCAAAGGTCATTCCGGAGCCCTGGGTAATAAGAACGGCGGTAAACAGGAGTGATATAGCCGCCATGACGACGCCCATTGTGGCGAGTTTGGCGGAGAGAGTGCGGAAGATGAGCAGCGTCACTCCGGCGTATTTCTTCTCCGGACGCTTTTCAAACCAGGCGGGGACGCCGGAGGAAAAGCTGATGAAGAATCCAAAAAGGAACAGGATAATACATGCTGCGCCTAAAAGACCGGATGCCAGTTCCCCTAAGGTCATCAGAATCGTTCCGACGATTCCCAGCGGGATGGATATGGCAAATATTCTTCTGCGCATTCTTCCCGTTTGAATGAAAGCTTTCTCATTCTGCCGTTCAAAATAGATGAGGTCATAAATTTTCATAGAACGAATCCGCTTATTCCCTCTTAACTGCGCTGAGAGATAAATGAGCAGAAAGTACAAAAGCGTAAGCCCCGCAGCCTTTGGCAGAAAGGAGAATGAGAAGGTATAGGACATCTGAAAGAGGGCCAGTATAACAGCCCGTAACGCCTGGAATACGAAACTTCCCAGCAGAAGTCCGGGCAGGAATGCAAGACCGCCGACAACTAAGTTTTCCAGGAAAAACAGCCGGGAGACCTGCGCAGGTTCCAGACCGGACAGAATGTAGGTTCCTAATTCTCTGCTGCGTCTTAAAAGCATAAAGCTGGTCGTGTAGCGTACCAGCCAGCCGATAATGAAGACTGCGGCGATACTGGCAAGAACGATGAAGATGGGGAGGTTTTTCATCATCCCGGATAAGTTTCTGATTTCCTCTGAGAATACCAGCGCGTTGAAGGCGTAAAGCAGCGCGGAGGATACGATGATGGTGACGAAATAGACAAGGTAATCTTTCGCCTGCCGTCTTGCGTTTCTGAAAGATAATTTATATAAGGTCACTGATATCACCTCCCAGCAAAGCAAGCACATCCAGAATTTCGTGATAGAATACCGCCCGGTTTCGCTCACCGCGCAGAAGCTCGTTAAAAATCCGGCCGTCCTTGAGAAATAATACCCGTCCGGCATAGCTTGCACTGTATGCGTCATGGGTTACCATAAGAATGGTTGTATTTGTTTTCTGGTTCATGCGAGTCATAATTTCCAGGAGATTTTTAGACGCTTTTGAATCCAGAGCGCCGGTGGGTTCATCCGCCAGCAGAAGAGACTGGCCTGCCGCAATAGCTCTGGCACAGGCGGTCCGTTGTTTCTGTCCGCCGGATATCTGATAGGGGAACTTATCCAGAATATCCGAGATACCAAGAATTTCTGCCACGTGGGAAACCTGTTTTTTTACGGTTTGTGGAGCTTCGTGATTTAAGGACAGGGCGAGTCCGATATTTTCCTCCACAGTCAGTGTATCCAGCAGATTGAAATCCTGAAATACAAAGCCAAGCCGGCTGCGTCTAAACTGTGCCAGAGCGCTCGGGGGAAGGTCGGAGATATCGGCTCCGTCCAGGAATATTTTTCCCGCGCTTATTGTGTCAATGGTTGATATGCAGTTAAGCAGCGTAGTTTTCCCGCTTCCGGAAGCCCCCATAATGGCGATAAATTCGCCGTCGTCTACAACGAAGCTGACCCGGTCTAAAGCTTTGGTTACTTGATTTTTACTACCGTAATATTTTTCAATATTTTGTATCTGTAGCATATGCATTCCTTCTTTCGTTTGGCGTTTAAATTGTTGCATTTATTCTACGGCAAACATGCGGCGGGTTGTAGCGAATAAGTATGGATTTACCTTACATTTCTGTAAGATTACGGAATCCTGAAACTGCATAGTTTTACTGGGCTTGCGGTATATCATGTATGGAATTTACAACACTTTTACAACAGTATATAAAAAGAGCCTTAATATGACAATAGAATATTTGGACATCTGAATAAGTCCCGCAGTATAGAATTTGATAACTGTGAGGCTTATTTTAGTGCCTGAATATATGGGAGGCATTAATTATCCATATCCCCACACAAACGCCTGTATTAGCCGTACAGCGCAAAATAAGCCCCTGTATAGGACACTAAATAAAACACGAATTTAAATTCTCGCCTTGCTATTTACCCCTATTTACCAATAATCTGAATTGTAATCCGAGATTCCATACCTGCTATCCCGGATAAGTATAAAAGTTAATCGTTATTGGCGCAAAAGAAAGGTATGGATTTTCTTTTGCAAATGAAATGGGGC
>CAJSZQ010000008.1 GCA_910574185.1 Lachnospiraceae bacterium | reverse complement strand
TAACTTACGTCTTTTTTGAGAAACAAGCCGTAGGTTTATTAAGGTTACCCTTTTCCCTGAAAATCTTTTTAAAATAACTCTTGACTATTTACCAAATTGCTTTCTATAACCTTATCCGCAATTCTTGTTATAATCTCCTTACTGCCAAATCCACCTGATTTCGATATAACCTGAATCCTTCTTCCATTCCATATTAATAAGGAAAGCACTGCGCCTTTTTCAATTTCACAAACAGGATATAACTGCGTGCAATTCATTTCTTTCATTAATCCCATTAAAGTATCTCCGCCCGTCATCATAATGGTGTATTCCATTCCATTCTCCAGCAGATGCTTTACTATTTTACCGTGGCAGCTACTGATGCGATATCGGATAGACTCTTCCGGAATGTTATGCTCTCTTACATAGTTAAGGGTTGCTTTATCATCCTCAAGGTCGAATGTATCTGTAATCACCCTCGTCTCTCTGCTGCAGATTCTTTTGATATCCTCAAGAACCTTCCTGCCCTCTTCCTTTTCATAATAGTCTTCTTCCAGCTTTTGCCTGGGTGACAGGTTCAATCTTGAGAATCCTCTTGCAGAAGCATATTCTATCTGCTCCTTTGTAATCGGATTCAGACTTCCGCAGGCCACATACAAACCCTTCTGCTTCTGAACCGTTCTCTGTTCCCCTTCTTTCAGATTCAGGACTGTCAGCAGACACTCTGCCAGGCCGGCGCATCCGGCAACCAGTCTTATCTTTTGATGTTCCTTTAATTCCTCCGTTCTCTGAATCATATGCTCCTTCTTTTCAGCGTCAAACACATAGATCGTACTGTCATCGAAGGTTGTTTTCGGAAATTCATCGTCTAGCCCCACCTTCTCAATTCTGCATCTGCTCTGTCTTGACAGCAACTCCGGTATATAGGAACAGTCGACCGGTTCAAAGGGATCTTTGCCAAAGGCGCTGTTTTCCAGCAGTTCTCCTTCAATGTAATGAATCCCGCCCCGGGTTACTCTGTTTATATCCGGAAACGCAGGTATAAAATACATACTTTTTTCACCGGCCGCTTCCATTACAGCCTCCAGCTCCGCACCCACGTTTCCTCTAAGCGCGGAATCTGTCTTCTTTAAAATAGTAGGCACACAAATCTTCACCGCATCTTTTACAACTTCTTTGACGATCTGATATGCCTGCGCCCCGGATAAAGGGCGGGTCTCCGTATCCACAACTACAACCTGTGCGGAATCCGTAATATTCTTTTTCCGAATTTTCCTTCCTGTAAATATCTGCGTATCAATCCCTCGTTTGGCAAACTGTATTCCGGTATCCAGAGCACCTGTAAAATCATCTGCTATAATTAACAGTTTTACCATATCTTCTCCTCATTCATTCTTATTATTTGCCAGTGTAACAGCATAATCAATCGCGTTCATCAGGCTAAGCTCATTGGCATCCCCAAGACCTGCGTGATCAAACGCCGTTCCATGATCTACGGAAGTACGGATAATCGGAAGTCCCATTGTAATATTAACTCCTTCCACAGCCTTCCACTCTTCTTTCACATTGTCATATTCAAAACCTACTACCTTCAACGGGATATGTCCCTGGTCATGATACATAGCAACTACAATATCAAACATCCCGCCCCTTGCCTTTGAAAATACGGTATCCGGCGGCACCGGTCCGGCAACATTCAGTCCTTCTGCCTTCGCCGCCTCAACTGCGGGAATAATCTCGTCAATTTCCTCCATACCAAATAATCCGCCTTCGCCGCAGTGAGGATTCAGTCCTGCAACTGCGATTCTCGGCTGCTGAATACCAAGCGATCTGCAGGCATCATCTGCAATATGTATAACATCCAGGATTCTTGACTTTTTCGCCCTGTCACACGCTTCCCTTAGGGATACGTGGGTTGACACATGCACCACTCTCAGATTATGATGCGCCAGCATCATTGTATACTTACTCGTCCCGGTGAATTCTGCATATATTTCCGTATGGCCGGAGTAATGATGGCCTGCCAGATTGACAGCCTCCTTACTCAATGCGTTGGTCACCGTCCCGTTAATCTGACCTTCCATTGCCAGTTCAATTACCTTTTTAACATACTGGAACGCCGCCTCTCCCGAATGCTCTGACACCTTTCCAACCGCAAGCCTGCTCATATCCACGATATCCATATCAAAGACGTCTATCATACCAGGCGTATAAAGTCCCTCTTCCACACTGTGAACCGGATGAATGGATATTTTCTCCTCCATGCCGACAGTCCGCACTGCCTTTTCCATTACTTTTGCGTCCCCTATGATCAGGGGTCTGCAGCTCTCATAAATTTTTGCATGCTCCAGCGCCTTTACGGATATCTCTGGCCCAACGCTCCCGGGATCTCCCATCGTGATTCCTAATATCGGTCTTTCTCTCATCTTCAGGCCTCCTATGGCAATACTTTCAGATAAATATTTCTGATATCATCAAGACTCAGCTCTTTCCGATTGTTCACTAACAGTCTGGTCTGTCTGCTTCCCGCATCCACCAGAAAATCCAAATCCTTTGCAGAAACCCCAAACTGTTCCAAACTGACAGGAATTTCCGTTGTTTTGACAATATCAGCAATTTCATCAATGATATACTGCGCCTTTTCATCCTCTCCGGCCTCCGCCATAACCGGATGAATGGCATCACATATCTCTGCAAGCTGTCTTTTACATGCATCTTTATTAAATTCCATGACGTGTGCAAATAAAATTGCATTTGATACGCCATGCGCAATGTGGTACTTTCCGCCAAGCGGATAAGACAATGCATGCACTGCCGTTGTTCCGCTTGCAGTAATTGCAATTCCTCCATAGAATGCCCCCAGCATCATATTGCTCTTTGCTTCCATGTTGTCAGGATCAATGTAGGCTTCTCTGATATTATGAAATATTAATTTCGCAGAAGCCAAAGCATATGTATTCGAAATCGGAGTTGCTTTCCTGGAGGTATAGCACTCTACCGCATGAGCCAGCGCATCCACTCCCGTCGCCGCAACAATCTGCCTGGGAAGCTTCCGGATCATCTGGCTGTCCAAAACCACGTAATCCGGAATCATGCTGTCATTGACAATTCCCTGTTTGCTCCGTTCTTCCGGAATTGCAACGATTGCGTTACAGGTAGCCTCAGATCCGGTTCCGCAGGTAGTCGGGATCATAACCGTTTTGATTTTTTTCTTAGCCAGTCCCGGATTTTTAAGCAGATCTTTTATATTGTAATCCGCGCCCTTTAATACCGAGCACAGCTTGGCTGCATCCATTACACTGCCGCCGCCTATTGCAATAATCAGGCTCCCGTCATGATGCGCCGCTTCATTCATCAGATTCTCCACATCCTGATACGCAGGCTCCGGAATCAGATTGTCAAATATACAATATTCGGCCCCTGTTTTCTCTATCTCATTCAAAAGAAGCTGAATCAGACCTGTTGCAATAATCCCTTTATCTGTAAAAATCAGAATTTTTTTTGCATGTTCTTTTTCAACAATTTCTTTTACTTTCTCAATGCATCCTTCTCCTCCATATATATTGGAAGGTATTTTTACTTGATATACCATCTGTCACATCTCCTTTTATACATTTATTGCAAATACCTCTGACGGATTTTTAACCAGCATACAGTCAATTGCTTCATCTGATATACCGATTTTTCTTAAAAGCGGAACATAACGGGTCAGCAGATATTCCAAACCATTTGCCAGGCCCGCCGGTTCCATATATGCTGCGAGAGCTTCCTTCTTTCCGCCGTCCATACCAAGGACAATCTGTTTCTGATAACCCTGCTCAATCAGCCATTTTATATCCTCCGCAATCGCAATATCCGGACGGTACTGTGGTTTATTCGGTTCGTCAAAGCATATTGCTGCACCTGTGTCAAGAATCTGTTCATAATAATATCTGTCAGGATTTCTTTGCATGTGGCACAATATCACCTTTTCCAAATCGGCTCCGCACCCTTTCAGAACGTCCAGGATTTCAACGCCCATCGTTCCAAAATCTGTGTGCATGGAAATCGCGCATCCGGTTTCTTTTTGTGTGATTGCCGCAACCTTTAATGCCTTCTGTTCCAGCCTTGTAATAATACGGTAACTGGTTCCCGCCTTGATAACGCCGGCTTTTGCCTTTGTTCTTTCCACAACCGGTCCGTTGTAGCTGTGAATATCCATTCCTTCCGTAAGCTCAAGAATCATCATTTCGGCAATCCTATTTGCATCGACAGTTGCCAGAAAAGACGTGTTCGGACAATAATTAGAACCTTTTTGGAATCCTGTTGTCATGACTATGTTTCCCAAGTCCCGGAATTCTTCAGCCACCTCCAGCATCTTGGTAACATTTCTTCCGCAGCCGAGCGGGTCCATACAAACCATTGTCCTTCCGCCTGTGTTCAGAAAATTCTGGAATTCCCGCTTTGCAGCGTCCACATCATCCATCAGGAAAGATGAATCCTGCCTCACCTCAGGGCCTCCGCTTCGGATGATATGGTCGTGAGCATCTGTAATTCCTATCTCTCTATTAGGAATATCTCCCAATACTGTTCTGATTACTTTCATATATCACACCCCATATATTAAATTCGGAAGCCATGTAGAAATGAACGGCACGTAAGTCATCAACAGCAGCATTACAAACAGCAGAACATAAAACACCCTGCATTCTTTGATAAATTCTTCTGTAGAACACTTGGTAACGCCGCAGGTTACAAACATCAGATTCCCCATCGGAGGCGTAAGAGACCCAATTGCCATATTAAAGATGAACATCATCCCGAAATGGACCGGGTCAACTCCAAATGCTACCGCTACCGGCACCAGCATAGGCGCCAAAACAATCTGGGCTGCCGTTGCTTCGATAAACATTCCGACAAGCAGCAGAAAGATATTAACTGCCAGCAGAAAGATGTACTTGTTATGGCAGAAGCTGATTAATGTACTGGTCATATTCTGCGGTACATTTTCCCATGTGAGAATCCAGGAGAAGCATGTAGCCGCACCGACAATCAGCATAATTGATGCCGTCGTTACACAGGTTTCTTTTATACATGCAAAAAGGTTACTCAAATGAATCTCGCGATACAGGATTCCTAAAAACACTGCGTAAAAAATAGCTACTGCGCCGGCTTCCGTAGGCGTACAGATTCCCAGCCGGATACTTCCGATGATAATAATCGGAAGCAGAAGCGGCAGCAATGCGGGCTTAAATGATTCCCAGAGCTCTTTTTTATTTACCTTTTCTTCCGATAGTCTCGGTATTCCTTTTTTCTTTGAATATTTTGATACAATTGCCATCATAGCCGCACAAAGAATCGCAGCCGGAACAATTCCCGCAATAAACAATTTTCCAATAGAGGTTCCTGTAATACTTCCATAGATAATTGCCGCAATTCCCGGTGGAATCAATGGTGTAATCATAGACGAAGCCGCCGTAATTGCAGACGCATATCCCAGCGGATATCCGGATTTTTCCATATCCGGAACGAGTAGCTTGGCTTCCATAGCCGCATCAGCCAGGGAAGAGCCTGACATTCCACCCATCAGTGTGCTCAGTACAATATTAACCTGGCCAAGACCGCCATACAGATGTCCTGTCAAAGCCTTGCAGAACTTCATCATCCTGTCGGTAATTCCACAGTAATTCATCAGCGCGCCTGACGCTACAAAGAACGGAATTGCAAGCATAGTGGTCGACTCCATTCCGCTGATAACCCTCTGAATCGCAAGAACTCCTGTAATCCCGGCGCTTGGATTGGCAAAAAAATAGGCAATGCATCCTCCCAAAACAGATGCAAAAACGGGTACGTTTAAAAACAGCAAAATTAACATTATTATCGCAGATAATGCAATCGGACTCATTCCTCCCCATCTCCCTTCTCTTCCAGTTTGGCTTCCCTGTGAATTTCTTTGAGCATGACTGCTGTGTACTGGATAATCATTAACAAAATTCCTATCGGCGCTGCAACATCTACAAATACATAGCTGATTTTAAAATACGGCGTTACTTTTCCGGATACGGACATCATCAAGTCCAGACCGCCCTTGCATAAATAAATTAATATCAGCATGGTTACTATATAGTCCAAAACACTCAGCGCCTTTCTCGCTTTCGGTTTTAACCGATTGGCAATTAAATCAATGCTTACCTGGCCGCCGGTGCGGAAGGCTGTACTCCCGGCAAAAAAAATCATCCATATCAGGAAAAACAACTGCATTTCCTCCAGCCATGCAAATGGCTGTCCCACAATTTTGCGCATGATTACCCCCGCCATAGTTATGCAGACCACAATTACCAATGATATCCCGGAAATAATTGCATCTAAATTAATTAAAACCGTTTTTACTTTTTTCATTTTTACCTCCAGTCTGACAAAGGGGATAGCGCAAAATATCTATCCCCTTTCAAGTTCTTACTCATTGATAATATCCTGAATTCTATCGTATAGGCCTTCTGTCCATGTTCCATCTGCCTCATAATTTTTATAAAGCTCCAGACATGCATTCTTAAATTCTTCCTGAATATTTGCATCAAGATATGCAATGGTACATCCCGCCTCTTCCAGTCCGGCAATCATCTCCTCGCTCTGCGCTGCATATAATTCATTATTGTATTCGGCAGCCTGCTCTCCGCATTCAATGATCGCTTTCTGATATTTCTCCGGAATCGTGCTCCAGTAATCAGCGCCCACAATGAAATTCGAGAATGTCATCTGGTGATTTGTCATGGTCACATACTTGCAGACCTCCTGGAAGTCATTGTTATATAACGTAGTCAGCGGATTCTCTACCCCGTCAACCACGCCCTGGCTCAACGATGTATATACATCGCTTAACGCCATAGGTGTTGCAGCGCTTCCCAGCATATTAAACATCTCGATGGAAATATCATTGTTTGGCACTCTAATCTTTAATCCGTTCAAATCATTCAGAGCTGTAATTTCTTTTTTTGTCATCAGCTCACGCTCTCCATAAACCCAGTTCGTGGAGATAATCTGAAGTCCCTGGCCGGTCAGTGCGTCGGACTGCTCAGTCCACCAATCACTGGCTGTAATCTTATACATTGCATTCCAGTTGTCAAACAGGTACGGTCCCATAGTCACTCCAAAGTCGGGCACATAGTCCATCAGATAAGAGCCATCGGCAATTGTGCAGACATTCTGTCCCATCATGGCCATCTCAATCAAATCGGCCTTATCCCCCAGCTGGCTGCTGGGATAAACCTCAATTGTAACTGCCCCGTCTGTAGCTTCGCTTACTAATTCTGCCCATTTGTCGCATCCGTCATCAATCGGATCACCATCTGTCTGCTCTGTACAAAGTTTTATGACATATTCTCCCTCGGCGGCTTCACCGCCTGCTTCTTCCGTATCATCTGCCGAAGAATTTTCTGCATTTCCACATCCTGCCATTCCGATACACATCACGCCTGCCAGCAGCGCTGCTATCACTCTTTTTTTCATACCTCTTCCTCCTAATTGTTTTATTTTAAATCATCCCGCGCGTTTATTTGATTTGTTATTTTATATTAAGACATTTTTCGAGCTCTCGCAATCCATTTTTATGCTTTTTTCGTTTTATTATGAAACATTTCTCTTGTTTTTTCAAATTCCCGATTGTATAATAAAACCACAAACGTTTCAATGAAAGGTGATACCAAATGAAAACCATTAACATTTTAGCTATTGCGCCATACGAAGGTATGGCTGAAACACTTTCACTGCTTGCCAGGGAGAGAGAAGGCATCCGCATGACAATACGCACAGGAAATCTCCAGGAAGGATTAGAGATAGCGCGAACACTTACCGCCCGAAATGATTATGACGTCATTATCTCCAGAGGCGGCACTGCCGAATTGCTCCGCAAGGAACTAAATCTGCTGGTAATCGACGCCCCTTTATCGGTTTACGACATTCTTCGTTCCATTAAAATGGCAGAAAATTACGCCGGGAAATATGCCATAGCCGGTTTTACCGGAATTACCAACAACGCACGCATACTCTGCGACCTGCTTCAGTTAGACCTTGATATTTTTACGTTCCAGAACGAGGAGGACGTTCTTCCAATCTTACAGCAGCTAAAGGCCAACTCCTATTCCCTTGTCATCTGCGATATGATCGGCTCTCTTACCGCCCAGACAATCGGACTCAACTCCATCTTTATTCCATCCGGCTCCGAAAGTCTCAACACTGCTATTGATGATGCAATCAAAATTGTTCATTCCTCTTTAAGCATACACAAGCAAAGAGAAATTCTGAAATCCGCACTAACTGCCGACAACGAATCCGTCCTGATTTTTGATCCCGGCAATAACCTTTGGTTCTCTAATCTGACAACCAGCCAGTCAGACAACAGACTTCTGGAGCTGATACAATCCAGCCTGTCTTCCTTTGGCAAATCCCGACAACAGAGCTTTGAACAGCGTATGGATGACTGTATTTGCCATATCATAAAACAAAGCATTCACTATGAGGACGAAATTTATACCTTGTTAAGAATTACCAGAAAAAAGCTTTTATTTGAAGAAACCGACAAAACCATTTCCGTCTACAATGATTACGGAGAGACCTTTTCACATTCAGGCACCAACTTTAACAGTTCGGTTTTTGTAGGCAATGTACATACGCTTGTCGAGAAGTATGCTCCCTCCTCCTTTCCGGTCCTTATAACCGGCGAAACAGGAACCGGCAAAGAGAAGGCCGCCGCGCTATTATATAAATATGGTCCCTACCAGAATCGCCCCTATTATGTAATTGATTGTAATCTTCTGTCAGAGCGCAAATGGAATACACTGCTCAAAAACGAAAACTCCCCTCTTAACAATATAAATACGACCATTCATATGAAAGACGTAGGGAAATTAAGCAGCAGCGAACTTTCCAAGCTGTACACATACATAGAGGACACAAATCTCACTAAGAGAAACCGGCTTATTTTTTCTCTTATTACGCCAGATACCAATGCAGGAAATATAAAGAGCTATCTGACCAATCATCTGTCCTGCCTGCTCCTTCCTATCGAACCGCTGCGCAACCGCTCAGAAGATATTTCCAGCATAGCGACCCTGTATATCAATCAGATGAACTCCCTGCTTGGCAAGCAGATAGTAGGCTTTGACACAGAAGCCTTTCACCTGATTAAAAGCTTCCACTGGCCAAATAATCTCGACCAGTTTCACAGAGTTTTAAGAGAATTAACCGTATTAACGGATACGTCCTATATTACCGCAGATACGGTAAATATGATTTTGAAGCAAGAAAATGATATCCCCGGTTATACAAAGCCCTGTTCCGCCAGTCTGCCGCTGGATCTAACACAAACCCTTGATAAAATCACCTGCGATATCATTAGAATTATACTGTCAGAAGAAAATATGAATAGAGAAAAAACCGCCAAACGTCTGGGCATCAGCCGAAGCACATTATGGCGGATGCTGAAAAACTAAAACTATGCTCTGATAGGTAAAAAGGGTAACAGTTCAGCCTTCGGCCTCTCTGTTACGGAATCCGCCCATTCCAAGTCGCCTACGGCGAGCGGCGGATTCCCTCTTGGCTCCATTTACATATTTTTACGTACTTTGCAGTAAATGCAAAGTACTGGGCTGAACTGTTACTAAAAAGGACTGTTAATGTTATCTTTTCATTTACTCCGAACTTCAAATATACTATAATGAAAGAAAAATGAAAGAGGTGTCCTTATGAAATATCAGATACAAGGAGAAACTTTACCAGTCGTAATCTGCGAGCTGGAATCAGGTGAAAGAATGATTACAGAAGGCGGCGCCATGTCCTGGATGTCTCCGAATATGAAGATGGAAACAACCAGCGGCGGCGGCCTCGGAAGAGCGGTAGGCCGGGCGTTTTCCGGCGAAAAGATGTTCCAGAATATCTATACCGCGCAGGGCGGCACCGGCATGATTGCATTTGCATCCAGCTTCCCAGGCTCTATCCGGGCATTTAATATCACCCCCGGAAACGACATGATCCTCCAGAAGAAAGCCTTTCTTGCCAGCGAAGACGGCGTAACCCTCTCCGTACATTTCCGCAAGAAAGTAGGCGCTGGGTTATTCGGCGGCGAAGGATTTATCATGCAGAAACTCAGCGGACAGGGCGTGGCCTTTGCAGAATTTGACGGACATGTAATTGAATACAATCTTCAGCCTGGTCAGCAGATTATCATTGACACCGGACATCTGGCCGCTATGGAGGCAAGCTGCAACATGGATATCCAGTCTGTTCCCGGCATGAAGAATATTCTGTTCGGCGGCGAAGGACTATTCAATACGGTTATTACCGGCCCCGGAAGAATCTGGCTTCAGACCATGCCAATCAGCAACGTAGCCGGAGCAATCCGCCCATACATACCTACCGGAAATTAAGAAAAAGCCGCTTAATTATCAAGAAATTTGAGTATAAGGAAGCAAATATCTGCGCTTCAAAATACATTTTATTCTTTACGGCCCCATTACGGGGCCGCACCGTCTCATATTATTTTACCAGAATCTCCGGATACTTCTTTATGATAATTTTCAAAGCCTCGTCCGCAGCGTCAAAGGTATACTGCAGGTCTTCCTTTGTTATCATCGTATTCGTAAACATGTTGTGGAAATGGGATATGTACACGCCTCTTCTTACCATTTCCCCCACCCACTCCTGATGCGGAATCAGAGACTCGTTCGGATCTTTTAAAATAATTTTAAATAACGACGATAATCCGGTTGCGCTTAACCGAACGCCATTCACATCCGCAACCTCTTTTAAGCCCTTAAGCAGTTCATCGCCAGTGTCCCGCATGATTTTGACTGCGTTGATTTCTTTCATTTTGCGAAGCGTAGCGACAGATGCCGCAAGCGGAACTGCTGAAAGCCAGTAACTTCCTGTATAATTCATATCCTCTACCGCTGATTTCCATTTTTTCTGTCCCACAAGGGCCGACATATTCCACCCGTTTGCAATTGCCTTCCCCAGCGTCAGCATATCCGCCTTAATTCCAAAATAATGGTCGGAACCGGCAATATCCATACGAAAGCCTGCTCTTACATCATCAATAATCAATAGGATTCCGTTCTCATCACATAACTTTCTGACCTTTTTCCAATAATCATCCTCAGGCATCACGTTATCATAATGGGAAATATGATTATAAGGCATGGAAATAATTCCTGCAATTTCTCCGGAATACCGTTCCACCAGCTTCTTTAAACCTTCGTAATCATTGAAATCGGCATACAGATTCCAGCAGACGTCTTCATTCATCACTCCCGGAGTCCCGGGCTTCTGACACCACTGAGTAACTCCATGATATCCATGCTTCATCATAATAATTCGTTTTCTTCCTGTCGCATGCCTTGCAGTCATAATTGCCAGCGTTGTTACGTCCCCGCCATTTTTTGCAAAAAATGCCCAGTCGGCGGAGTCAACCGTCTTTACTAATTCTTCTGCGCATTCAATCATAACCGGTGACACGACGGTTGTACAATTCCCTTTTTTCTGCTGCGTAAGCGCCGCCTCTTCTACATCCGAATCCTGATATCCCAGTACGTTCGGCCCATAGGCGCAGGCATAATCAATAAACCGGTTCCCGTCCGCATCCCAGATATACGTCCCTTCCGCCCGGTCTGCAAACAACGGATAGCATCCCATCGGATTCAGCCTTGCACGCCCTACCCCAAGATGTCCATACAGCCCGCAGGGCACTACCTTTTCCGCCCGGTCATATAACGCAAAACTTTTATCATACTGATATGCTTTCATCGCCTTCTCCTCCTCTCATCTCAATCCCTTTTCCTGTTCATATGCCAGCAGCAGAAGACTCTCAAAAGTATCGTTCAGTGTAGCCAGCCCCTGCAATTTTAACTGTTTATGTACGGTAGCGGCATAGGGACTCAGCTCTTTATTCAAAAGCCCACAGGCAGAATCCAAATCGCCGAATTCATAGATGGCCCTTGCATTGTCTGAAGATTCCACAAGTTCAAGACGTCCTTCCGTAATTTGTATATTCATGCAAATGCTGTCCGTAATCTTAACAATTAACTTTCCGTCAACCATACGTTTCGCAATCTGTTTTCCCACTGTATCCTCATTTGCAAGCCGTATTGCTAACAATATTCTGTTCTTAAAAATTGTTTCCTTATTCATAATCTTCACCACTTTCTAAGTAAATTTCATTGTACATTTCCACCTGCCATGTTATACTTGAGCCAATAAGGAGGCATTCGTAACATGGCGAAAAAGAGAAATACCGAAGCAGAACAATCCATTTTAAACTATCTGGCTGCAAACCAGAAGTTATCCACCAAAGACGCCATTAGCCTCTTCCATTTATCGGAGTCAACCATTCGCCGTATCTTTATCAATCTGGAGAAAGAAAAGAAGGCAGTCCGTACCTTTGGCGGTATTATGGCGGCCGTTCCAGACAATTATTACAGCTATGATCTGACCAGTCAGAAGATGCAGAAAGAGAAAGCCTTGATTGGAAACTATGCCGCAGGGCTTATCCACTCTTCTGATTTTATTTACATTGACTGCGGCTCCACAACAGAATACCTTGCCCGGGCCATTGCCCAGGCGATTCAGCAGAATGTATTATCAGGTAAATTAAATATTGTCACCAACTCTCTGGTCAATTTAGAAATCCTGAACTCCTGCTGCAATGTTATCCTGACTGGCGGAACCATGAATGAAGAGCGCAGAAGTCTGACAGGTTCCTTAGGAATCAGTTTTCTTTCCAATTTTCATTTTTCCAAGGCATTCTTAGGGGCTGACGGGATGACCTTTGAGTCTGGCTTTTCCAGCGATAACATTCATACTTCCCACTTATCAAGGGCCGCCCTGCTCCAGACCAACTACTCCTATGTACTTCTGGATTCATCCAAAATCGGCTGTCCTTCTTACGTAAATTACGCAGAGCTGGATGAAGTAACCGCACTTATTACCGACAGCCGTATTTCAGAACCTGCTGTAAAAAATTTCGCAAATCACAAGATTCAACTGCATATAGCCAGTACAGCGAATAATAAACAACTCGTATAAATGCTCTGTCTACGCTTTCCGAAGCCGCGCCGCATCACATACCCAGGGGCGCCCCATTATGGCTATCCGGCCATTTCACAAGGCGTTCACAGAGGGGCCCCGTTCGGCCATCCGGCCGGTGTTTTTTATCGCCTACAACTTCACATCCTGCCATTTTGTACTTCTGCTCTGCACTGTCTGCTGCAAATATACATTTACGCCATCTTTTTGTATTTCGTTCAGCTGCTTTATCTCTTCTTCCGTTACAGTAATCGGACCTTCAATTGCCTTAGCGCCGGGTCTTACTCCGGTTCCGCCAATCTGCAGCGCCCCGAATTTCATACCGGCTTTGTAACAGTTATAGGCAGTCTGTATCTCTTTGAACACAAGCATGGTATTCTGTGCTCCAAATTCATTTTTTAAGTACTCTTCAATTCCTTCTTCCTGCGTCAGTACTGAAAAACCTGTTCCAAAAGGCACCGCCAGAGACAAAATATCGCGCATCAATTCATTACCGGCTGTCTCCGTATCAATAACAACAATATTGCCGGCATTGCTTTTGCCAATCCAGCCGCTTGCCACCTGTCCATGTATCATTCGGTTATCTACTCGTACTAATGATAATTTTCCCATCCTTCCGCCGTCCTTTCTTTGAATTCATTATCCAATGATTCCTGCTGCTCCAAGAATAATCCCTATAATCATCGTTCCATAAATTACTCTTAATATACTGACATTCTGCCGTTTCATTAAACTAAAGATGATGATTGTAGCAATTAAAGTTAACAAATTCGGCATTAACACGTCGAAGAGTCCTGACTGAAATGCAAATGTAACGCCGGAAGATGCGATTTCAAGAGGCGTTGTGACACTTACCAGCGAACTTATCATTCCGCCGATTACAAATAGTCCCATCACTGTAAAGAAATTCATAATTTTATTAATCAAACCGCTCTGAACCAGGTCCTTAATTGCTTTATTTCCCAGATTATATCCCAGATGCATCAATGCAAACGCCTGGGAATTACACAGAACCGCTCCAACCAGAACTACAACAATCGCCGGCCACCAGTAGCCCTTCAGCGCATAAGGACACATAAGCGCCAGTGTTGTCGGAACAATCGTAGCCCAGTTTAACGTATCGCCCACTGCTGCCATCGGCGGAAACAGAGCTGCCTTCGTATCTGAAATAATCGTCCCTTCAATCGGAAGCCCCTTTGCCTTTTGCTCTTCCATTGAAAGGGCAATACCGATTGGCAGCGCCGCCGTCATATCCTCTGCATTGAACATTTCGGAAGTTCTCTCCATCGCTTCCTGCATACCGTCTGGATTATCTTTGTAAATCTGCTTTAAGCAAGGCATCATGGCTGCCGTAACACCATTCGCCTGATAGCGTTCAAAGCTGTTTGCATGAGAATAGAACGCCAGAAGCCTAATCGTTGCCAGATTCAAATCCTTCGCCTTCAGAAGCGCATCCTCAATCTTCGCCCCCTTAAAATTAACGGACAGGCTTTCACCTCGATTCTGGCAACGGAAATCAAACCAGGCCAGAATCCCTGCTGTAATCGCTATTCCAATTCCACTAAGACCAGAATATGCTGCAAATAGAAATCCTGCATAGAAAAATACCGTATATCCCTTTTTTCCGATTGTGGAAGCTACGACGCATAATCCCACGATGGGCATCAGGGAAGAAAGCGCGCCCAGTCCGTTCTGCAGCCATGCCGGCAGTCCATTGACAAAAAATCCGATATTGCTGGCTCCAAAATACAATACTGCCGTCATGGGCGCCCAGTAAAGCAATACTTTAAATAACGCCGGATAAATGACGGTTGAAAGCCAGATCCTGTCATACTGCCGTTTGCTGATATAGCGGTCTGTCAATGTATTCCAGAAAGAACCGACTGTCATTCGTACATTGGTAAGCTGACTCATCACAAGACCGACCGCCACTGCTACCGCCATTGCCGACTTAATGTCCATCCCGGAAGAAATACATACTGCCGCAGTAATAATACCCGCCGCCGAGTTATCATTGGTAATGACCCATCCCGCCTGCGTCTGGCCCAAAAACATCGGCTGAATCGTAGCGCCGACTATCATTGCGGTTGGAACGTCTCCCATAACAACACCGACCAGCAGAGAAGCCGTCAGCGGCTGATAAAACAACAGATTCAATGTATGCGGAAAAACTCCGCAGTAACTAAACCAATAAAATCCTCCTAAAATAACTGCCTGCCACAAATGCATACTTCTCTCTCCTTTCTCCGAAGTTCCCCTCTTCATCTAAAATGTAATAAACAATCCGACACCGCCTGTTTTCCTGCTTCCACAGCGATTTCTGCAATCCGTTCAAACTTTTCTGTCTCTCTTCCGGCTAATACTTCAAGAACCATTCCAAGATTCATTCCCGCAACAACGCTGACAGAATCTCCGGTCTTTAACATTTGGACCGTTTTTAATAAACACTGATTTCCCGGAGTACCGCCAAATAAATCAATCAGCACAATCGCGCCTTTTGAAAATCTTTTTACTGCTGCTTCCAGTTCGTCGCCCCAACCGGCAACATCATCGGATTCCTCCAGTCCGATGACCACCAGATTCTTACACTCCCCATAAATCATCTTAACCGCATCCGCAATTCCTTCTGCAAGATGGCCATGACTGCAAAGCAGCACTCCCGGAATACCATCATCCGCTTGTTCCGGAATGATTTTTATCATGTCTATTCACCTTCCTTTTTTAACAATTATCTTCATTCTAAGTTCAGAAAACCTCTGAAGATTCTCTGCATCAATCTCAGAATCCGTTATAATCCCTTTTATATTGCTCATATTACAATGGATTCCAACTGCATTTTTCCCTATTTTGGAAGAATCCATCAGCACATAACTTTCCTCCGAAAGCTTAGACGCAGCGCTTGCGAGCAGCGAAACCGTCGTACTGGTTGATACAAACCCATGCCCGAAGCGAAAGCCGTCTGTTCCCAAAAAACATTTATCGAAATGAAACTGCTGAAGAAAAGTCTCGCTTATATTTCCTGAAACATCCTTTCGTTCACAGGAATATTTCCCGCCTGCAATGATAATGTCACAATACGGTCCCAATATTTCCAGATTAATAATGGAATTTGTAACTGCCAAAATTCCCCGCAGACTTCCTTCCCTCATTCTGACCGCCAGAGCTTTCGCCATCTGCCTGGTCGTCGTTCCGCAGTCTAGATAGAAAAAGTCATGATCGTTGACCATGGACGCTGCTACTGCGCCGATTTCCTTCTTCTGCTCTACATTCTTTATCACTGTATCCTGGTAACTGTATGTCTCTACCTGCGGTATCTCTTTTACTCCTCCAAACACGCGTTCCACATAGCCCTTTTGCTGCAGTTTGATAAAAAGCCTTCTTATCGTCGATTCCGAGACTCCCGTAAGCTGCATTGCTTCGCTGGTCGTCATTGCATGATAACGCTGAATGTAGTCGAGAATCTCGTTCTCTTTTGTATTATGTCCCTTTTTCATCCACCTCTTCCTTACTGTCCCTTTAAATTTTTAGGAATAATTTTTGACGATTTCATTCACACCTGTACCTTTCCAGACTAATTTACGGTTGCAATATATGCGGCCTCATATATTTTTTGAATTTCTTAGTCTTAATATAGCATTTTTTATTCATATTTTCAAGCTTAAACGAATATTTCATTCTAAATATGGTGATTTTAGTCATAACATTATATTTAACGAATAAAAACATTCACTTATAGCAAAAACACATTTGCTGTTCTGCAAGTGACTTTACTAATATTTTACGCATTAAACACACATAGAAAGCCGTTGATTTGGAATGCCGCGGCGGAAACCATGACATCTATAAAAGAAATAACGATATTGAAATAATACCAAGATATAGAGAAGTGAATGAAAATTTTTACGGAAGGCGCAACGATGGATTTCATAAAATCTATGCCCTGCGGCGGACTTCTTCCGATAAGGCAGTCGGTTTAAAGGCACTAACGAATTTACTCGTTAGTGCCTTCACAAACCGGATATGTCATGTATTCCTCCATAACTTCCTTCCAAATGAAGAATTTATATGCCGAATCGAAATCCCATGCGCATCCGCCGGAAATCATAATTTTCCTTCCCCCTTGCTCCAATGCGGCGTCAATCCGCTTCCTGATAATCTCTTTTATCTGCTCTCTGCTGTCTCCGGCAAAGTCAGCTTTGCGGTCCAATCCGCCCACCAGCATCTTATTCGTCTTCTTCCTCAGTTCGGCAAAAGAAGGAGTCCCCGGCATCTGGTCATCCCAGTTAAATGCATCCACCGGATACTCCAGCACTTCATCAAATAAGAGCCTTCCTTCCCCGCACACATGAAGAAGCGAAAAATCTGACTTCTCCCGTACAGCATTTAGTGTCCGCACATCCGGTTTCTTCTCAAATTCCTCAAAAATATCCCTGCTTGTCCACAAGTCCCTTGCTACGTCCGTACAATAAAAGAATCCGGACGCGCCAGCCTTCAACAGCTCCTCCATAAATTCCTGATTAAACCCAGCAATCCTCTCAGCCGCCGCCCGGGCATATTTCTCGTTACCTGTCAGATATCGTTCCAGCAAAGGAACATAAGAGCCGTATTCCCTCTCGCATCTATCAATTTCCGGACTTGGAATGGACGCATAAGCAATCCACATAACCGGTGTAAAAATAGAGGGAAGCACCGGCACGTCTCCCTGAAAATAGTCGGCAATCCGTTTCACCGCCTCGATCTCCCTGGCAATCGCGCCTTGATGGACATCCGGAAACCGGACCTTCTCCCAATCAGCAGCTACAGGTACCGTAAGAATATCCGGCGAACGGGATACGCAAGAAGCATAATCCCGCACAGGTTCAAGTACAATCCCCATATCTTCCAACAAATAAAACGGATTAGACATCACCTTAATAAAATCAAAGCCATTGACAAGCTGGAAATCAATGGTTGCCTTTGCGAAATCTTTGGCATTCCTGTCCGCGTAGTTCATAAAATGTCCCCAGGCTGAATAAAGCGGCCTGTCCGCTTCTTGCCCGTTCAATATTCTTCTCAGTCTTTGCGACGGCGTTAATGTTCCGGTCATATTCTTCTTCCTCTCATTCTTTCCTCTGCCCTTTTCCCAGTTCGTCCGCAGGATATCCGGCTTACCCGGGACTCGTTGGAAAGGGCGCGGGACAAGCCCGATATTCTATTAGCGTAACAGTTCGGATAACGGAACCGTTACCTATCAGCAGCATTTTCAGTTCATATAATACTGCAAAAATTCCCTGGTTCTCTGCTCTGCAGGACTGGTAAAAAAAACTTCCGGCGAAGCCGTCTCCACAATTCTTCCTTCATCCATATAGATAACCCGGTCCGCCACATCCCTGGCAAACCGCATCTCATGTGTTACAATCACAATCGTGGTATTATGCTTCTGGGTAATACTTTTAATAACAGAAAGCACTTCCCCCACCAGACAAGGGTCCAATGCAGACGTCGGTTCGTCAAAAAGCATAACTTTAGATTTCAACGCCATAGCTCTTCCAATAGCTACGCGCTGCTGCTGGCCTCCCGAAAGTGTACCCGGATAATTATTTCTTTTTTCCAGCAATCCAATCTGACGCAAAATCTCCTCAGCTTCTCCTTCAGCCTGCACTCTATCAATTTTTTGCACCACCTGCATGGCAAGCGTAATATTCTGCAGAACCGTTTTATTGTTAAACAAACAAAAATCTTGAAAAATCATCGTAGATTTTCTTCTGAATGCGTATATCTCTTTCTGAGTAAGATGATTCGCGTCTACTGATAAACCGTCAATTGCGACTTTGCCCTCTGTAGGCGTTTCTAACAAATTCAAACATCGAAGCAGTGTTGATTTCCCCGTTCCGGACGGTCCTACAATCGCGACAGTCTCGCCTGCTGCAATTTGAAGGCTAATATTCTTTAAAACTTGAAGATTTCCATAGTTTTTGGACAGATTTTCAATGCGAATCATAGCGGCCGCCTCCTGTCAGATTCAATCTTTTTTCCAGATATTTCTGAAGAATCGTAATAATCTTGGATATCGCAAAATAAATAATAAACGCATCTAAGTAACACTCAAAAAACTTAGCGGAAGAATTACCCAGCAAAGTAGCTTCCGCCATAATATCCCTGACGCCAATCGTAAATGCCATAGACGAATTTTTTACCAGAGAAATAAATTCATTTCCCAAAACCGGCAGTGCAACTCTTGTCGCCTGTGGGACAATGATATGCCGCATAACCTGCAGGTTCGTCATCCCCACAGACAGCCCGGCTTCTATCTGCCCTTTCGGCACAGATTCTAACGCCCCACGCATATCCTCCGTCATGTATGCCGCCGCATTCAGCGTCATACCGATAATTGCCGCCTGATAACCTGTCATGCTGACAAACACAGGTGAAATCTGCGGTAAACCAAAATAGATAAAAAAGAGCTGCACTAACAGCGGCGTCCCTCGGAATATATCAATATACAAATTTACAATCTGATGAAATACCTTTATCTTGTAATACCGCACAATCGTTATCGCCAGAGAGAAGAACACTGTAAAAAACATAGACACAACCGCGATATTCATGGACATTCCCGCATATTTTAAAATTATCGGCAGATGACTGACTGCATATTCTAAGTTAAATCTCATAACAATTTTCTCCCGCTTGATTTCTGAAAACAGCAAAGCTTATCTGCCATAAGACAGATAAGCTTAGAAATTCTTCCTGCATCTATTCTCCGGTTGATACGTCCGCTCCAAGCCACTCTTCGCACAAACTCTTAAGCGTTCCATCCTCATGCATTTCTTTAATCGTATCAGAAAAAATCTGCTCCAGAAGCTCTGCTCTCTCGCTATCCTTTACAAACGCATAACCACAGTAGTCTGCCACATACGCCGGACATTCGGCAACCGTCAATTTCATCTCTCCTGCTTCGCTTGTTGACAATGCTGCAATCGGATTCATATAGGAAGCATCCAATCTTCCAATTGATACATCGTATGCGTTTGTAGATGAATCATAAGGTACAATCTCAAAATCGACTTTGTATTCTTCTTTCATTTTCTCAAGCTGGCTGTAAGCCTCCTGTCCGCTTGCTACGCCAATTTTCTTTCCCGCCAAATCTTCAAATGATGTAATGGAAGCTTCTTCTCCTTCTCTCACAATAAAACGATTGCTTGCTTCGATATAACTTGTTGAAAAGATATAATCTGCTTTTCTCTCCTCTGTAATCGTAATACTCTCTGCTACCGTATCAATCCGCCCGGAATCCAATGCAGAAAACATACCGTCCCATGCTGTAACCACGCACTGAATATCCAGTCCGTTTCTATCGGCAATTTCCCTCATCATAGCTACTTCAAATCCATCGGTCTCGTCAGTCTCGTCATTCAGGAAACAATACGGCGGATATGCTCCGTCTATTCCTACATTAATCGTGCCCAAATCCTCTTTTGACAATCCTGTTTCTTCGCTTTCTTCTGTCTCAGATTTCTTTGTTCCGCCTGACGTTTCATCCGTCTTTGAATCTTCTGCCGAATTTCCACATGCTGCTAAGGAAAACATCATAACCCCTGCAAGCATTACGCTTAACAACCTTTTTTTCACAATTCTCATCCTCCATATACCCATTAAATTCTTCCAAAAAAACTTCTGCCTGCGCATATATTAGTGTCTACATTAGTCCAACAGACGCTATAGAGCTGCGCCGACAGACTATCTGGCGATTTTTCCTGCTTTTAACATTTTACTCCCACAATGCACCTTTGTCTAATTCAAAAACCAAATACCGCTTATAGATAAACTCTATAAACGGCTTTCCAGACTAAAAAAAGAGCTGTGCAAAACTCTCGTTCCCACACAGCTCAAATTATTTATACTCCAAGAATGATAATATACTAAATACTCCCATCACTCGAAGTGTATTATAGCATACTTTTTATAAAATAAAAAGCATGGATTTAATCTTCAAAAACCTCCATTGTTCGTCTGTTATTGTTTAATCTTCGGCCGTTTGCATGAGCGTGAACCTAACTATAAACCAAGCACATCTGCTATCGCGCCCATTTCCTCCAATGCGATATCAATCAGGTCGTCCAGACTTAATCCCGTAAATTCTATCATCTCCATGTAATCACGATTTGCGCCGGAAGCAAAACGAAGCTCATTGAACCTTTTCATAACTGACTTGTGTTTTACGCTGGCTATCTTCTTATCAGGATAAATCTGCGCGACTGCTTTTACAAATCCGCTCATCGGGTCAGCCGCCAGAATCGAATACTGAAGCTTTGTCTTCGCTTTCATTCCACATTTTGGATTATGAGCTTTAATTGCGTCTCCAAGCTCTTTGTCATCAATCCCCTCTTTTTTCAAAATCTCAACGGAAGTCGGCCCATGTACGCTCATATCGTGCTGCCAGTCGCATTGTTCTTCATCCAAATCATGAAGAAGTCCCACGCATCCCCAATACTCAACTTCGTCTGGCGCAAGCCTTTTTGCAATCCCCTTCATGATTGCCTCTACCGCATAGGAATGCTGAATATAATTCTCTCCCTCCATATATTTCATCAAAATCTCATGAGCTCGCTCTCTGGTAATTTTATTTTCCATCTCAAATTCTCCTTGCTTATATTTCTTTCGTATCATCTGTTTCTGCTTGCCAAAAGAATGTGCCCTGGCACATTCTCGCGCCGAGCGCGGTCGCCTGCGACAAACTTCCTCTTCGCGCGAGTGCGCATCCCCCCGGAGGGTTTTTATGATATAGGGAACAAAGTTTCCTATATCATAAAAGATACTCAGCGCAACAACGGTTCGCTGAGTATCTTCTATCATTTACTGTTTATACTTTGCAGAAGCTTCGTGCTATACCGATTACTGCTCTCTCTCAATCAGATGAATCTCCATGTCCATGCCCATACTGTCGGCAATGCGGTTCAGCATATCTACGGTCGGACTGTGTTTTCCACTCTCTAAGCGGGCAATATTCGGCCTCTTTACTCCTGAAACGTCCGCAACTTCCTGCTGCGTCAGTCCCATTTCTCTTCTGGCCTGCTTATACATCCTGCCTACCGCAACACTCATCTTCTCCTGATATGCCTTGATTACATATACGTTAGTTCCTTCATCCTCAAGGTCTACAATCATGCCCTCCGCAGCTCTCATGGCTTTGATTTCCTCAACGGTCATGGGACCTTTTCTCACTCTTTCTGGCTCAACATTTTTTTTGCTCATCTTTAAACACTCCTATTGTATCTCATCCGCTTCTCCGACAGTTACAAGTTCCGAATCAAATTCTTCCCCGCCTTCTGTCTCTTCTGAACTTCCTGCATCCTCCAATGTCACCGCTGTTT
Source organism: Lachnospiraceae bacterium (assembly GCA_910574185.1). Lineage (GTDB taxonomy): Bacteria > Bacillota > Clostridia > Lachnospirales > Lachnospiraceae > Claveliimonas. The sequence continues at coordinate 105,362 of CAJSZQ010000008.1, read as the reverse complement.
CTGCTCCTCCGATTATTTCAATCTCCTCAACATCTTCATCATCCAGTTCAAGCTCTGTATCCAGTTTAACATCCCGGTACTTTCTCATACCGGTTCCTGCCGGAATCGGTTTTCCGATAATAACATTTTCCTTCAATCCTACCAGATGGTCAACCTTGCCTTTAATCGCTGCCTCTGTAAGAACCTTCGTCGTCTCCTGGAAGGAGGCGGCTGACAGGAAAGAATTGGTTGCAAGAGATGCTTTTGTAATACCAAGCATAATCTGCTCGCCAGTTGCCGGCGTCAGTCCCTCTGCCTCTAACTCTTCATTCTTATCTTCAAACTCTAAGATATCTACCATCATTCCTGGAAGGAAACCGGAGTCCCCATCCTGCTCGATGCGAATCTTCTTCAGCATCTGACGAACAATAACCTCAATGTGTTTATCATTAATTTCAACACCCTGCAGACGGTATACCCGCTGTACTTCCTGAATCATATAATCCTGTACAGCACGCAATCCCTTAATCTTCAGGATATCATGCGGATTGACACTACCTTCTGTAAGCTCGTCACCCGCTTCGAGCACTGCGCCGTCCATAATCTTAATTCTGGAGCCATATGGAATCAGATAAGCCTTGGATTCACCAGTCTCATCATTCGTTACAATAATCTCTCGTTTCTTCTTCGTGTCGTTAATCGTCGCAACACCGCCAAATTCCGTAATAATCGCAAGACCCTTCGGCTTTCTTGCCTCGAAGAGCTCCTCTACACGAGGAAGACCCTGTGTGATATCGTCGCCGGCAACACCGCCCGTATGGAAGGTACGCATCGTAAGCTGTGTACCCGGCTCGCCGATAGACTGTGCCGCAATGATACCTACCGCCTCGCCTACCTGAACCGGCTCGCCGGTTGCCATATTGGCTCCGTAACACTTCGCACATACGCCTTTGTGCGACTTACAGCTAAGGATGTTGCGAATTTTAATCTTCTTTAATGATTCGCCTTTATCATCCACACCATATTTCATAATCTTTTCCGCACGCCTCGGCGTAACCATATGGTTGGCCTTTACAATAGTATTGCCGTCTTTATCAACAATATCCTCGCACAAGTAACGTCCTGTAATACGCTCCTGCAAACTCTCAATCTCTTCATTTCCGTCCATGAATGCCTTCACATACATACCCGGAATTTCCCTGCCTTCTCTCCGGCAGTCTACCTCATGAATAATCAACTCCTGAGATACGTCTACCAGTCGTCTGGTCAGATAACCGGAATCGGCAGTACGAAGAGCCGTATCCGACAGACCCTTACGCGCTCCATGGGCGGACATAAAGTATTCCAATACATCCAGTCCCTCACGGAAGTTGGATTTAATCGGCAACTCAATCGTACGTCCTGTAGTATCTGCCATCAGTCCACGCATACCGGCAAGCTGTTTAATCTGCTTGTCGGAACCACGGGCTCCCGAATCGGCCATCATAAAGATATTATTATAAGCATCCAGTCCGGAAAGCAGCGCTTCTGTCAGCGCTTCGTCGGTCGCCTTCCATGTCTCAACAACCTCTTTGTAGCGCTCTTCCTCAGTAATCAGACCGCGCTTATAGTTTCTGGTAATCTTATCTACCGTATCCTGCGCGTCTGTAATCATCTGCGGTTTCTGCGGCGGTACTGTCATATCAGAAATAGATACGGTCATAGCCGCTCTTGTAGAATACTTATAACCGGTAGACTTAATCGCATCCAGCACCTCTGCTGTTGCAGTTGCTCCATGTGTGTTAATAACCTTCTCCAGAATCTGCTTCAACTGTTTCTTTCCCACATGGAAATCAATCTCCGGAAGCAGTTCGTTACCCTCTATATCGCGGTCCACAAATCCAAGATCCTGCGGAATAATCTCATTGAAAATGAAACGTCCCAGCGTAGATTCTACAATACCGCTCTTTACCGTACCATCCGGCATCGTCTTCGTAATACGAACTTTAATCCGGGAATGAAGCGTCAGCGCCTCATTCTCATATGCAAGAATTGCTTCATTCACATTCTTAAATGACTTACCCTCGCCTAATGCTCCCGGCCTTTCCTGCGTCAAATAATAAATACCAAGCACCATATCCTGAGAAGGAACCGCAACCGGACCGCCGTCCGACGGTTTCAGCAGGTTATTCGGCGACAGCAGAAGAAAACGACACTCTGCCTGAGCCTCAACAGACAGCGGAAGGTGAACCGCCATCTGGTCCCCGTCAAAGTCCGCGTTATATGCGGTACATACCAACGGATGAAGCTTAATCGCCTTACCTTCTACAAGAACCGGCTCAAACGCCTGGATTCCAAGTCTGTGAAGCGTAGGGGCGCGGTTTAACATAACTGGATGTTCTTTGATAACGTCCTCAAGCACATCCCACACCTCCGGCTGCAGCCTCTCAACCATCTTCTTAGCGTTCTTAATATTATGCGCCGTTCCATTCTGAACCAGTTCTTTCATAACAAACGGCTTAAACAGCTCAATCGCCATCTCTTTTGGCAGACCGCACTGATAAATCTTAAGTTCCGGTCCAACCACGATAACGGAACGTCCAGAATAATCCACACGTTTTCCAAGCAGGTTCTGACGGAAACGTCCGGATTTACCTTTGAGCATATCTGACAGAGACTTTAAAGCCCGGTTACCCGGTCCGGTTACAGGACGGCCTCTCCGACCGTTGTCGATTAACGCGTCCACCGCCTCCTGCAGCATTCTCTTTTCATTTCTGACAATAATATCCGGAGCTCCCAGTTCCAGAAGTCTCTTCAACCGATTATTTCTATTGATAATTCTTCTGTACAAATCATTCAAGTCGGAAGTTGCAAAACGACCGCCGTCCAATTGTACCATTGGACGCAGATCCGGCGGAATAACCGGAATATTGCTCATAATCATCCACTCCGGCTTATTGCCGGATTCGCGGAACGCCTCAACCACTTCAAGACGCTTCACAATTCTGGCACGTTTCTGACCGGTAGCGCCTTCCAAACCGCTCTGCAGTTCCGCACATTCCTTCTCCAAATCAATCGCCTGCAAAAGCTCCTGAATCGACTCTGCGCCCATTCCTACGCGGAATGCACTTCCCCAGGTCTCTCTGGCCTCCTGATACTCCATCTCAGATAGAATCTGTTTGTACATCAGGTTCGTCTCCCCTGGATCCAACACAATATAAGAAGCAAAATACAGCACCTTCTCCAGTGTTCTTGGAGACAAATCCAGAATCAGTCCCATACGGCTCGGAATCCCCTTAAAATACCAAATATGGGAAACCGGAGCAGCCAGAGCAATATGTCCCATACGCTCGCGGCGGACACTGGACTTGGTAACCTCTACGCCGCAGCGGTCACAAACCACGCCCTTGTAACGAATCTTCTTATACTTGCCGCAATGACACTCCCAGTCCTTGCTCGGCCCGAAAATCCTCTCGCAAAATAACCCGTCCTTTTCCGGTTTCAATGTTCTATAGTTAATGGTCTCCGGTTTGGTAACCTCGCCTCTTGACCACTCTAACACTTTTTCAGGCGATGCCAACCCGATTTTGATTGCATCAAACGTCATTGGCTGGTATGTTTGTTCATTATTATTTGCTGGCATACTGGCACCCCTTCCTATTCTTCATCTGACATTTCATCAAATTCAATCTCATAATCATCGTCGAACTCGTCGTCCAAAAGCTCATCATCAATATCTACGAGTTCTTCTCCCTGGAACTCCTGAGCCGTATATCCATGTTCGCCCAGATTATCATCCTCCCTGTTATATCTTTTGTCTCCCTCAATCAGAGAATGGAAATCCGTCTCGCCCATGTCAACTGTCTCCATAATCTCAACCTCAGTATTATCGTCGCGCAGCACGCGAACATCCAGTCCCAGCGACTGGAACTCTTTGAGAAGTACCTTAAATGATTCCGGTATGCCTGGTTCCGGAATATTCTCACCCTTAATAATTGCTTCATAGGTCTTCACACGTCCAACCACATCGTCAGATTTTACTGTCAAAATCTCCTGAAGCGTATAAGAAGCGCCATAAGCCTCCAATGCCCAAACCTCCATCTCGCCAAAACGCTGTCCTCCGAACTGAGCCTTTCCGCCGAGCGGCTGCTGGGTTACCAGTGAGTACGGACCGGTAGAACGGGCATGAATCTTGTCGTCTACTAAGTGATGGAGCTTCAGGTAATGCATGTGGCCAATCGTTACCGGACTGTCGAAAAACTCTCCGGTACGACCGTCGCGAAGACGGACTTTTCCGTCTCTTGAAAGAGGCACTCCCTTCCACAGCTGCCTATGGTCTCTGTTTTCATAGAGATAATCCATAACCTCTGGAAGCAATTCCGCCTTGTGAAGCTTCTCAAATTCCTCCCACTCCAGATTTACATAATCGTTCGCCAAATCCAGAGTATCCATAATATCATTCTCATCAGCGCCGTCAAATACCGGCGTTGCAATATTAAATCCAAGGGCCTTTGCCGCCAGAGACAGATGAATCTCCAATACCTGTCCGATATTCATACGTGAAGGCACGCCCAGCGGGTTCAGCACGATATCCAACGGACGGCCATTTGGAAGGAACGGCATATCCTCCACCGGAAGCACGCGGGAAACCACACCCTTATTTCCATGACGACCGGCCATCTTATCTCCTACAGAAATTTTTCTCTTCTGTGCAATATAGATGCGAACGGCCTGATTCACACCCGGAGACAGCTCGTCGCCGTTCTCCCTGGTAAATACCTTGGCGTCCACTACAATACCATATTCCCCATGAGGCACCTTCAGAGACGTATCCCTTACCTCTCTGGCCTTCTCGCCGAATATTGCACGAAGCAGTCTCTCCTCGGCTGTAAGTTCTGTCTCACCCTTCGGCGTTACTTTTCCTACCAGAATATCTCCCGCGCGGACCTCTGCTCCGATTCGGATAATACCTCTCTCGTCCAAATCCTTCAGTGCGTCGTCGCCCACGCCCGGAATATCTCTTGTAATCTCTTCCGGACCAAGCTTCGTATCTCTGGCCTCCGCCTCGTATTCTTCAATATGCACAGACGTATATACGTCATCCTGCACCAGCCGCTCGCTAAGGAGTACGGCATCCTCGTAGTTATAACCCTCCCAGGTCATAAATCCAATGAGCGGATTCTTTCCAAGGGCCATCTCGCCATTAGAAGTAGACGGACCGTCCGCGATTACCTGTCCCTCCTCAACTCTGTCGCCCTTAAATACAATCGGTCTCTGGTTATAGCAGTTGCTCTGGTTACTGCGGAGGAACTTGGTCAATTTATATTTCTTTAAAGACTTATCATCCTGACGTACTGTAATCTCAGTGGAAGTAGAACGCTCTACAACGCCCCCCGCCTCTGCAATAATGCAGACGCCAGAGTCGACTGCCGCCTTCTCCTCCATACCTGTTCCTACAACCGGCGCTTCTGTCATAAGAAGCGGCACTGCCTGACGCTGCATGTTAGAACCCATCAGCGCCCGGTTCGCATCATCATTCTCCAGGAACGGAATCAACGCCGTCGCAACAGAGAACACCATCTTCGGAGATACGTCCATATACTCAAACATACTTCTCTCATACTCCTGAGTCTCCTCGCGGTAACGGCCGGATACATTCCTTCGTTTGAAATGCCCCTCATCATCCAGCGGCTCATTCGCCTGTGCCACATGATAGTTATCCTCTTCGTCGGCCGTCATATATACAACCTCCTCGGTGACTCTTGGATTCTTTGGGTCATCGTGATTAATCTTACGATACGGCGCCTCAATAAACCCATATTGATTAATCCTTGCATAGCAGGCAAGGGAGTTAATCAAACCGATATTCGGTCCCTCAGGAGTCTCAATCGGACACATTCTTCCATAATGCGAATAGTGTACGTCACGAACCTCAAATCCGGCGCGGTCTCTTGACAAACCTCCAGGCCCCAGCGCTGACAGACGTCTCTTATGCGTCAGCTCGCCAAGCGGATTATTCTGGTCCATAAACTGCGACAACTGGGAAGAACCGAAAAATTCCTTCACCGCTGCAGTCACAGGTTTAATATTAATCAAGGACTGTGGAGAAATCCCCTCCAAATCCTGTGTCGTCATACGTTCGCGAACCACTCTTTCCAGTCTTGACAGACCGATACGATACTGGTTCTGCAACAATTCACCTACAGAACGAATCCGTCTGTTACCCAAATGGTCAATGTCGTCATCATTGCCAAGTCCGTACTCCAGATGAATATTATAATTAATAGAAGCTAAAATATCTTCCTTCGTAATATGCTTTGGAATCAAATCATGGATATCTCTGCGGATAACATCCTTCAGTTCGTCGATATCCCCTGCCGTCTCCTCCAGAATCCCGGCTAAAACCGGATAGTATACCTGTTCCGTTACGCCGGCTTCCTTCGGATCTATATCTACAATTGCATCCAAATCCACCATCATATTAGACAGAACCTTAATGGCTCTATCCTCGTCCGGTCTGTCAATCCATACAGCCGGAATGGCCGCATTCTGAATCTGGTCTGCAAGCTCTCTGGTAATCTTCGTTCCACTTTCCGCAATCACTTCGCCGGTCAGCGGACTTACGGCCGCCTCTGCTAAAACCTGACCTGTGATACGGTTCTTTAACGCCAGTTTTTTATTAAACTTGTACCGTCCAACCTTCGCCAAATCATAACGTCTGGGGTCAAAAAACATACTCGTAATCAGACTCTCTGCGCTGTCTACCGCCAAAGGTTCGCCCGGTCGAATCTTCTTATATAACTCAAGAAGACCTTCCTGATAATTAGAAGCGGCGTCTTTTTCAAAACTTGCCAGAATCTTCGGCTCTTCACCAAAAAGCTCAATAATCTCCGGGTTTGTTCCAATACCAAGGGCACGTACCAATACGGTAATCGGCACTTTCCTTGTCCGGTCCACACGAACATAAAATACATCATTGGAATCTGTCTCATACTCCAACCATGCCCCTCGATTCGGAATCACCGTAGAGGAGAACAGTCTCTTACCTACTTTATCGTGGGCAATGGCATAGTAAATGCCTGGAGAACGAACCAACTGGCTTACAATTACACGCTCTGCGCCATTAATTACGAACGTTCCAGTCGCAGTCATAAGTGGCAGATCTCCCATAAAAATCTCATGTTCATTGATTTCATCTGTTTCTTTGTTGTGAAGTCTTACTTTCACTTTCAAAGGTGCCGCATAAGTTGCATCGCGCTCTTTGCATTCTTCGATGGTATACTTCACGTCGTTCTCGCATAACATATAATCCACAAATTCCAGACTCAGATGACCGCTATAATCAGTAATCGGAGAAATGTCATCAAATACTTCATTCAATCCTTCATCCAGAAACCACTGATAGGAATCCTTCTGGACTTCGATTAGATTCGGCATCTGAAGCACTTCTTTTTGTCTGGAATAGCTCATGCGTGAACTCTTTCCACTTTTGATAAGGCGAATTCTGTTCTTCTCCATTGACACACTCTCCTCGTTTATTTTTGGGTGGGCAGCAAAAATGCCCAAAATCTTACAGTTTCAACGAAAGATTAGCTTGCCCCGCTAATTTTGGGCGCAATCCAGTGGCACAACTTTCCACAGTAGCGCATTCTTTACTATATCACGCTCCTACTCGTATTGTCAACCAAATTTTTCAAATTTTTACCAATATTTTATTATACTAATTACTGTTCACCTATCGCCTGCCGGACGCGGATTGAATCAGGAACATGTCTCTAAGCAGACGGAAAAACATTATACTAATAAGAGGCGCCCTGGCAAAACTTCGCCCGACACCCCTCGTTTTTCTATATTCCATACATCATTATTCCGCTACGCCGCTTAGCATCTCAATAATCTCGGCGTTGCTTTCTGCTTTTATCAGACGCTCCACATTCTCCATCTCGGAGCATATGCAGGCCAGCTTCCCTAACATCTCCAAATGTTCGTCGTCTTTTCCCGCAATACCTATCACTAAGTTTGCAACGCCTTCCCGGAACGCAACTCCCCCCGGCACCTGTATAAATGATATTCCAGAATGAAAGATTTTTTCATCAGAGTTCCTGATTCCATGCGGAATAGCCAGACAGTTACCAATATATGTAGATACCACCTTTTCTCTTTCCAGCATATCGTCTATATATTCTTTTTCCACATAGCCATTATCATACAAGATCATGCCTGCCGCAATAATTGCTTCTTCTTTTGTATCAAACGATGCATTCAATATAATATTGTCCTCTGCAAAAATCTCTTTCTTCATAATTTTAAACTCTCCTATAACATCCCATGATATTTCAGCAGAATCTCCTCTGCATTTTTATTCCAGAGCCCGTCTGCCTCGTCGCACGCCTTTGCCAGCATTTCAAACAATTTATTCTCACTCCCTAACCGGTGAAAATCTTCTATTGCAGTCAATTCCAAATCTATCGGCAGGTAAATCAGTTTTTTCCCTCCCGGAATTTCCGGAAGCCTCAGCGTTGTATCCGCCACAGCGTTGATACCGCCTATATGGGTAATCATTACAGCGGGATTCATCTTTTTCTCGGAAATTAACCTCAGCGCATCCAGCAGATCATCTTTTGTTCCGCCTGATGAACCTATAATTTTCGTTTTTTTATAATGACAATCATAGAGATTCATCTCTGCACAGAAACTACTGTCAGAGGGACCTGCAAATAGATTCATACATCCGTCAAATGCCATAAGCCGGTTTCCCAGTTCGGCCAGCGAGCGAACCGGCGCAAAGACAAACACGTCGTCATACCCCTGCCCGTTTGTCAGGCTCATAAGATATTCTTCTGCATTTTCGTGCTTTTCCGTATTAATATAGTGCAGCTCTACCCCATTTTTCTTTGCATATTCTTCCGACAGAACCTTTCTTGCTCTTGAAATTCTGGAATCATTGATATCCGTCACTACAACCCGGGCCGGTTTCTTATCCATAGCCAGCGCATAGCTTACTGCGCCGATTCCCATAGGACCGCATCCTCCTAAGATAATAAGGCTTCCGCCCTCCTTTGTACCCGGCAGCTTTTCGTAAGTCTCATCCTGGGTGTGATAATTAGAATTGAATCCTCCTATAATGCAATAGATTGGTTCCGCTGCCGACACCTCATAAAACGTATCGCCCTTATAACGGAGAAGACACCCCTTTTCAATCACATCATTCGGAATAATACAATAGACAGCATCCCCGCCAAAATACGGAAATGAATAGCCCGGCGCCTGCATCATACCCGGAATACCCGGAAGCACCGCAAACCGTTCTCCTTCTTTGTATTCTTCTTTCCATTTATCTCCGACACGCTCAATGATTCCCGAAAATTCATGTCCTATGATAACCGGATTTTCGCCGACATCGTCCGGAACCCGAATATGTTCCGCGCCAAGTTTACACTCCTTCCAGGTGGACATACACATGCTGTCACTCATAATTCTTAACAGAATCTCATCGCTTTTTAAGGGCGGCAGTTCAAATTCTTCCAACCGCACGTCCCCCGCGCCATAAAGTCTTACTCCTTTTGTCTTCATTCTTCCTCCAATCTCTAATCTGCGGCACATAACCGTCTCCCTCGCTACTCCATGTTAGCATGACGTTGAAACAGGTCTGTGTCGCTCTGGCCCGTAATCCTCATCAAGTCCATAACCATCGCGTCATATATAATCCAGCAAAGCTCTTCAAATGCAGAACCCGATGCCTGTACGCTCTTCTTTCCTTTTCCTGTAACCTTCTCCGTCACCCCCGGAACCCTGATGACCGCATCTGCCATAGAGCCGATCGTATTTTCCGGAAACATGGTCAGAACGACCACCTTTCCTCTCTGCTCTTTTGCTTTTTTGGTATTGGATACCAGGCTTGCCGTATTGCCGGACCCCGAACCGACAATCAGCAAATCATTCTCCTGTATCGACGGCGTCGTTGGTTCCCCTACGAAATATACCGTATATCCCAGATGCATCAGCCGGTTGGCGAATCCCCTTGCAGCAAATCCCGAGCGCCCCGCGCCGCTGACAAAAATCCTGTCGGCCTCCATGATATATTTTTCAACCAGCTCCAGCTCTGCATTGTCAACGAGAAGCGCATTCTCCCTTAATTCACTCATAATTGCTAATATATTTTTTGATTCGCTCACTTTTCATCTCCATTATCTCATTGCTTTTTTGATTGCCCTTGCTTCCGCTACCGGATCTTTTGCATGTCCGATTGCAGAACCTACAATAATGATCTCCGGTTTCAACGCCACATACTTGTCAATTGTTTTGCTGTTAATCCCTCCTGCTACCGAGACTTTCGCCTTTTTTGCATTGGCTATCATAACCTCCAGATCCTGAATCGGCTCTCTCCCCAACATCTGCTGGTCCGAACCGGTATGTACCGCAAGATAATCCACGCCGACCTCTTCCAGCTCAGCAATTCTCTTTGGCAGATCCATCACACACAGCATATCTACCACGATATTTCTCTGATATTCTCTTGCCGCTTTCGCCGCCGCCGCAACGGTCAGGGTATCGCACGCGCCCATCACCGTAGCATAGGAAGCTCCCGCCTCGTATGCGTATTTCGCCTCCAGATATCCTCCGTCCATAATCTTTAAGTCCGCCAGGATTTCTTTATCTGGGAAAAATTTCTTAAATTCGCGCACGCCTCTCATTCCTTCGTCCATAACAAAAGGCGTTCCGATTTCAATAATATCAATATATTCTGCAACTCTGTCTGCAAAGCGTAAAGCATCCATCAAGTTTAATTCATCTAAGGCTAATTGTAATTTCATGGTTCTATTCTCCTTTTTCTGTTTTATTGTAACAGTTAAGCCTTCCGGCTTCACTGTTACGGAATCCGCCCATTTTAAAGTTTGCCTACGGAAAAGGAGCGGATTCCTGGCTACTTAAGTTCATTGGCTGCTAACTGCGCAGCAAATGCGCAGTTGCAGGCTGAACTGTTACGTTTTATTTTCCTGTTAACTGTTTATAATGCGCTATAATCTTGTCAAAGGTTTCTGTTCTCTTTGGAATGCCTGTGTATCTGGTTACCGCAGCCTCGATTCCATGGTCTTTGACATATTCCAGCAATTCAACCGACTGCTCATCCTCTTTTACGTCAAACAAAAATGCCGCCGCCACACCTTTTGTAAGCAAGTCGTTGGGAAGTCCATACTCCGCACATTGTACCGCCGGCCCTGCCAGACGGTCCGTTGCTCCTAATTTGCGGATAGGCGCTCTGGAAATGCGGGAAATGGTATCTGTAATTCCGGGCGTCAGGAACCGGTTCACAGCAAAATCTATATATCCCATCATCTCTTCATGCGAAAATCCCCACTTTTTCTCCAGCAAAGCCGAAATCTCTCTCATAACAGACTTCGTCAAATCCACATTTTCGTCCTTCGCAAAGTAATCCTGAATAATTTCAAATCCCATTGTGTGCGCAATATATCCGGACCATGCATGTCCGCCGTTTATCGTATACAGCTTCCTCTCTAAATATTTCTGAAGATTCGCTGTATAAGTTGCGCCTTTTATCGGCTCCTCCTCCGGAACAACCAGTTTATTCGCCTCGACTACAAGCTCATAATCAACGCCAATATCGATTCCGTCCCGATTGTCTCTGTCGCATCCAAATACCATACGGTCAACTGCCGTATTCGGTATTGCGGCGATTTCGCTCAGCTCTTCCTCCGTAATTTTTCCTGTATTCAGAAGCTCCCGCTTTAACATATCTCCGCAGAGCAGCGCATTTTCACAGGGAATCACATTCACTTTAGATTTTCCCACGTCAATCCTCGCCTTTAACCCTGCTGCCAGATTTCCCGCAATCTTTGGAAAATTATCCGCCAGAACCGCCGTCGTAACAATGTCGGCGTCCACAATTGCCCGCGCAACCTCCTCCACATCTCTTATCGGTGAAAGCGCCGACACTTTATCGATTTCTTTTCTTCTATAATTCTCTTCAATCACATACAAATAATAATTGTGATATTCATTCAGTTCCCTGAGCAAGGGCTCATTGACATCCACAAAGACAATCTCATAGCCTGTCTCATGCAAAAGGTCTGCAATAAATCCCCTTCCTATCTTTCCTGCTCCGAAATGTACTGCTTTCATAAATCGCTCGCCGCCTCCTTATTTATTCCAGATTTGTATGTCTTGCCATCATTTCTTCCACTGTCTGGTTCATCTCTTCCATCAATGCCATAATGATGCTGTCATACACCAGCCAGCTCATCTGCTCAAACAGGTTGCCCATAGGCTGCACGGACTCCGCCAAATTCTTTTCTCCCTCCGCCTTTTTCGGCGTAGAACCCGGAACTGTCACAACAACATCTGACATTTGTCCGATCATATGTGTCGGAAACATGGTAACCGTGGCAATCCTTGCTCCAACTTTCTTTGCTTTTTCTCCCATAACTACCAGACTTTGCGTTGTCCCGGAGCCGGAGCCAAGGATAATCAAATCCCCTTTTCTAATCGGAGGACAGGATATCTCTCCCACAAAATGGACGTCACATCCCATGTGCAGCAGGCGGTTCGTAAAAGCTCTGGCCGCAAGTCCGGACCTGCCGGCTCCTGCAAGAAATATCCTATTTGCCGCTTTCACAGCTTCCACCATATCCCGGATACTTTCCTCTGTAACCATTCCGGCATATTGATTCAACTCATTTGTAATCATTTTTAACTTAATCGCTTCCATGAATCTCTCCCTTTGCTTTATCATTTAATTAAATTATAAAATCCTGCCTCCTGTTCTCTCAATATAATCCAATCTCATATCTGTCAAAATATTTTTTGACAGATTGAATGCATCTGTCAGAAAGCAATTTCCACCTGTGCTCTAACATATAAGCCCTCTTTCTTTCCAGTTATAATATTTCTCAACAACTCTCTTTACGATTGCATGTTCCACCGGGAATCCGATATATTTGCTGACGGCTGCTTCTATCCCCAGTTCTTTTATCTCTGCCTGAAGCTTTTTTGCATTGGCGTCCCTCGGTTCCGCGTAGCCGAAACCTGCTGCAATCGCCTCTGCAATTGCGTCAAACGACACGCCATGCCTGTAATTCACTTCCGCCGCCCCAGTCAGACGGTCGCCTCTCGACACCTTTCTAATCGGGTCATATGCTACCCGGTAAATAGAATCCGGCATTACGCCCTTTGCCGGTGCAAAATATATCAGCTTATGCACTTCTTCTTTTGTCACCGGATATTCTTTCATAATACCCTCGATGATTTCCTCTGTGACTCTCTTTTCTAACTCTGCAATTTCCTTATCCGCCTCGGCTTCCGGAATGGTCCCAAACCCTTTTAAATATCCAGCAAAAGCCAGCGTTGCATGAGGACCGTTCACTGCCGTCACCTTGATATCCTTCAGCATCTCAACATTGTCGGTCACTTCCATCCACTCAACATTTTCAAAATTAGTGTTAACCGGCCCCTGTATCAACAGGGAATTTACTGCAACCGTATCTATTTCTGTTGCATAGTTGCTCGCCGCGTCTGTGCTCCTCCGAATAATCGAATCCCGGATGACAACATTTTTTCCAAACCAGTACTTTCCTTCCTCCGACAACCCTTTTGTAAAATATTCTTCAATTTGCGGAATGAGATAATTCTTATTTGTAATACAGATTAACGTCATTTTTCTCATTGGATACGCAATTGACATTTTTTCAAAACATGGAGCAAGATACCAGCCCGCTTCCTCAAAATCCTCTGGGTAAATGGGCAGTATAACGAGATTTGTTGTCAGAAACTCTTCCATACAGGAATATTCTTCATCACAGAGAAACGTCTTAAAATTCCGAATAACACGATTCTGAATACAATCTCTGCAGTGTACTTTTACGTGGAACTCTCCCCGCGCATCCAGCGATTCTTTCACTCGCGGATCCTTATCCAAAAACACAATACTCCAGCCTGCATTGTCGAACGTCTCCGCTATAAAGCCTTTCCCCAAACGTCCCGCGCCTACAATCACTACTTTTTTCATCGTTTCAACCAAACCTTTCTTCTGTTAATATGAAAAACCGCCTCTATTCTTCAAATATATAAAGCCTTTTTACATTCTCAAGCAGTCTGTATCCCATAATCTGACTGATTTTTTCTTCTTCGCCCGCTTCAATCAGCCGGATAACATCTGCATCCTCTATAATCATATCTGTTATCCTGCCAACCAACTGTCTCTCAATTCTAATTGTATTGTAGGGATAAAAAAGCATGATGACTGCCTTTGTTTTTTCATCCAACTGCTCTTCGTCCTCACGCAGACTATCAAAGCAGCATATAATCATGGCGGGTTTCCGAATCCCCTTTACATAACACTCAAAATATCCTACATTGGTCGCCGGAATTACAAAATAACTCTCATTTGTTCTCTTTTTTCCAAGAAATGTCTCGATATCCGCTCTGGTTATTCCAAGATTGATAATTTCCGCCCACTCTGATATCCGATCCAGGATTTCTTTTGTGCTTGCATCAGAAGGCAGCATTACAACTTTAAAATCATTCAATAAGTCCACCGACATTCTGGTATAATAGTTGATATCCTCCAGCGCCAGAAGAAAATCTACGTTTTTCAGATTAATCGTATTGCGTGTTCTTTCAATTTTGCAAAGTTTTTTATATTTATGTCTGCGAATTTTCTCTTTAATCAACTCTAACTCATACGGTTTCAGCAAAGGCGAGACTTTTATATACTGATTTGATTCCAGATACAGCGGAATCGTGGAAAGAATCAAATCATACCTGTCCAGTTTTTCCTTCCCAAGCCCCACAAGCGAAACAATTTTCTTGACATATATTTCTGATATTTCACTCTCCAGACGGCTTGCCAACATTTTAGAAGAACCCATTCCGCTGGAACAAACAATCAGAATCCTGAGACTTCTTTTTGCATACTTATCCAGCGAAACGGCAAAATACAGCGTCAAATATCCAATTTCATCCTGCGTAAACCTTTCATTTGGAAACACTTCCTGGATTATCTTTCCAGTAATCTCAAAAAGTCTCGCATAATCCTTTTCAATTTCCCGAATCATTGGATTTGAGATACTCATACCGCTCCTGATACGTTTGAGCGCTCTGCTAAGATGTACCAGCAGTCCGTCAATCAAATCATTATCATGCTCCAGAGCAATTCCCAGCTCTTCATTAATCCTCTTGATAATCCTGTTAACCTTAGACATCAGATAAAAATCTCCCGGCGACAGCTTCTCTGTCAAATTTGAATGTATCGTAAGGCGAAGAACCCATGCCAGATAAGCTTTTTCTGCTTCATTAAAATCAACGTTAAATTCTTTTTCTATTAAACTTGTAATCTTTTTACAAACGTTGTCATCCGAATATGCCAGAAGTACGTGCTTCTCTTCCGCAAGAAATTCTCCGATTTTTCCTTTTTTGTGCCTGCCAACCATCATAGCTACCAAAAATATACATTCCACATAACTCCAGTCATCAACATACAAATCATAATCATTCAGCAGGGACGGCACATCCCGCAGAGTACTATGGGTTTTAAAAAGAATCTCCCGGTATCCGTATTTTTCAAGCAGAGAAATAAAAGGATGGGGACTTGCCAAATCCCCATCGAGCCAGTTAATCAAAATATCACTCTCAACATTTCTCATAATGGTATTAATTAACAAATGATCTTTTGCCACTGGTGTTCCTTCAAGGCAAATCCCTTCTCCTTTTTTCCTGATTAATTGTATTTCCTGTCTCTCCAATAGCTGCTCGATTTTCTTCAAATCATTCCTAATTGTTGGCATGGAGATTCTCAAATCAATTGATAACGCTTCTGTCTTAATAAAATCATCTTCGTGGAGCAGCGCAAGAATGATATAGTTTTTCCTGTCCTCCGATTCAATCACCTGAATCTTGGTCGTCTCTTCTATCTCTTCCATGAAATTGTCCATTGTTTTCTTGTCTGCCTGAATCGTCAATCCCTTTTTGCTGACGCTCTTAAGCTCTATATTCCAGTTTTTTAATATTCTTGCAACATCCGGAATCTCCCGATACACGGTCCTCTCAGACACGCCCATTTTTCTGGCAATATCATTTACCGTAATAAAACCATGCTCTGCAACAATAATTCTGATGATTTCTTTTGTTCTGGAAGATATTATCATGTACATCTCTCCTAGTATAATCCAACTTCATTGCCTTAACATTCCGGTGAGTATGCTTTTACATCTGCACGATTACTATTAGAAAAGCGGACCAGCGGAATGTAAGGTTCATTAAATTGGGTTATACCGGCCGCTTTTAAGCAATAACTACTCCATCATACTCTTAATTCTCTGAGCAATCGCTTTATGTTCATCTGCATTTAAAAATTCTTTGATTTCGATAATCGTTGTTCCCTGGGGCGCTTCTTTCTTCGCCGCCTCCAAAAGATTTGTATTTGTCACAACAACATCAATATCCGCAGGAATCTGATGAATGGAAACATGGTTCACGTCAAGGTAAACTCCCGTTTTATTTAACTGAGTTTTTAGCATGGATGCCCCCATTGCCGAAGACCCCATACCTGCGTCGCAGGCAAATGCAATTTTCTTAACGCTCTTCTTCTCAACCTTTGCCGCATCCTTTTCCTCGCCAGGCGCGCTGTGTGATTCTACAAACCGGCTCATATCAATGCCTTGTACTTCGTCCATCTCGCTCTCAGGAGTTTTATCCCGCAGCAGAAAGAAGGATACAATGGCAAAGGATACCACAGTCGCTATCAGATAACCCATTACATTGACAAACAGCTTTCCTTTCGGAGACATGATAATCAATGCCACAATGGAGCCGGGAGATACTGCCGCTACGGCGCCTCCGTCCATAATCTGCAGCCAGAACAACGCCGCTATGGAACCGCAGATTGGTCCGAGAAGTGTAATCGGCTTTATAAGCGCATATGGGTAGGATACTTCCCCAATGCCGCCGATTATATGAATAATCGCCGCGCCTGGAGCAGATTTCTTAGCCGTACCCTTACCGAATACGCAGAATGCTAATACAAGTCCCGCCCAGTTACCGCCGTTTGCCTCTACTAAGTAGAGAATAGACTTCCCTGTCTGCGCTGCCTGCTCAATTGCAAGCGGTGTGAATATTCCATGATTGATTGCATTATTCAGGAATAATACCTGCCCCGGAACAACAAAAATTGGAGTAAACGGTAAAATATTGTGCGCCATCGCAAAATTAACGCATACAACCAATACGCTTGTAATTCCTGCAAATATCGGCGTAACAACCATATATCCAAATACCATCATGACTGCGCCTACAATACCCATTGAGAAATTGTCAACCAACATTTCCAGACCTGGCTTTACATGTCCGTCCAGCATCTTGTCAGCCTGTTTGATTACCCAGGCTCCCAACGGTCCCATAACCATACCGCCGATCATCATTGTTACATCTGAACCGATAATAACGCCAATCGTCGCGACACAACCAGCTACCGCTCCTCTTCGTCCATACAGATTATATCCGCCTGTATAAGCAAATAACAACGGAATCAGAAATTTCAACGTCGGTCCAATTAATTCTGCCAGATTTTCATTCGGAAAATATCCTGTTGCCAGGAACAACGCCGTTACAATACCCCATGCAATCAGCGCGCCGATGTTAGGCATCACCATTCCCGAAAGAGTTCCTCCAAATTTTTGTATTTTGGATTTAAAATTATTTGCCATAAATACCTCCTCAAGCCTTCTCTCTTAAGTTTTCTGTTCCTCCGACAAACGTTTATCTTATGCTTTAATTATAGGTTAATACGGACTTAATAGCTATTTATCATAGTTTCTATTTTGGCAAAAATATTTTGACATTTTTTCTCCTGATTACTCCATAAATTCCCCGCCAGATTCAGACGAAGTTCCCCAATATAACAAAAAGCGGCTCCATTTCATGGAAACCGCATTTTCAACTTATTCTTTTTTATCTTGTTCTCAATCTATCTTCTAGAGCGTGTTTGGGAAATTTCTGTTCGTCACAGTTTGTGTAAAAGTTCAAAATAAAGCTTATGTGCTTCTTCATAATTGCGATTAAATTCCTCATCCCTGCCGGAATGCAGCATAGACACATAATCATGCACCTGATGCTTAATCTCCGGATTCGCTCTGGCCACAGTAGCCACGCCCATATTTGAGCATACGTCTGAGATACGTTCCGCCTCAGTAAGAAGATTGAAAAATTCTGTTCCGTTAAATACGTCGCATTCCCTGCTGCGGATCCGCTCTAAATGATTGTCCCTTAAAACAATTACCATCTCATCTACAATTTCCTCCAGCGGTTCAATCTGATGCGCCGCCGTCTGATTCTGCTTGCGAAACGCTTCCGCCGTATAATCCAGAATCCGCTCAAGCAGCTCTTTCAGTACGGACAGCTCTTCCAGCGCATCTCCAGAAAATACATTATCATTTTCCTTCATCTCTTTCGCTATCTTAACTATATTCACAGCATGGTCCCCCAGCCGCTCAAACTCTGTGACTGCAGAAAAATAATAATTCATAATCTCCACATGATAAGGCAGCGTAATCTTCGCGGAAATCTGCACCAGATAATTGCTTATCCGGTCCGCCATAATATCAATATAATCCTCATCCTCTTCAATCTGCCGGACAGCCCTTTCGTCATATTTATTAAAAAGCCCAAAAGCCAGATTGATATTCCTTCTGGCCAGCCCGCACATCTCCAGAAGCAGCTCATAACAGCGTCCAAAGGCAAGAGCCGGCGTATCGATAAATATTGGGTTAAGAGCGTCCAGCATCTCGTCATACTTCCCGGCCGGAACCGGTTCTTCTTTCACAATCCTATAACTGAATTTCTCAAAAACACCTACTAACGGAAGCAATAGAACGGCGCATGCCAGATTAAATACTGTATTAGTATTCGCAATTCCTCCTGAATAGATGGTACAATTCCACATCCCATCCAGAAGTCCAATCTTATGTATTACAGTCACAACCACAAGAATCAGCGCAGATTTACAGAGATTAAATAAAATATTCACCATACCTACACGTTTTGCATCCGGCTTTGCTCCGATATTACAGACAATCGCAGTTGTCACACAGTCGCCCAGGTAAATACCTACCAGCACCGCGTAGATTGCGCTAAAGGTTAACTGTCCGGAGGTAGAAAACGCTTGCAGAATACCAATCGTCGCAGACGAACTCTGCAACACAAACGCCACTCCGGCTCCCACTGCATATGCAATCAACGGATTATTCCCCAGTCCGGCAAAAAGCTTCTCTACAATTCCGCTTTCCGTCAGGGCGCTCACCGCATCCGTCATATTCAGGAGGCCCGAAAAGAGAACGCCAAATCCAATAATAATCTGACCAATATTATCTGAATCCTTGAATTTCACACCCATAATTATTATAATTCCGACAATCAGAGCCAGCGGCGCCAGTGTCGACGGATTAAAAAAACGCAGAATAAAAGTCCCGTCAGAATTTAAATCCAGAAGTCTTATAATCTGACCGGTAATCGTCGTACCTACATTCGCGCCAATGACAACGCCCAGAGACTGACGCAGAGAAATGATTCCCGCCCCCACGAGACCTGAGGTAATTACAATCGTCGCCGTTGACGACTGAATAATAGCCGTCATCACAAGGCCCAGCAAAAAGGCCTTCACCGGAGTATTGGTTGCCTTCTCCATAGCCTTCTTGAGCGTACCTGAAGAACCAGCCTTTAATCCGTCTCCCATCAGACGCATTCCATACAGGAACATCGCAAGTCCGCCCAACAGTGTAATACTATCAAAAATGTCCATATCTATTCACCTATACATTCCTTGAAAAATATAGTTGCCGGCCCATCCTCCGGGTGCTCCATCAACAAAATATAAACCTTCCAGGCACCCCGTATGGCCATTCGGCCGTTTCACAAGGTTTACCTTCCAGGCGCCCCATATGGCCATTCGGCCGTTTCACAAGGTTCACCTTTTAAATTTTACCAAGAATCTACAGGAATTACTATAATTTCTACAAGATTTTCCGCGATAATTGTAACAGTTCAGCCTTCCGGTTTCACTGTTACGCTTTCAGAGTCCTTTCATCATGCGTGTGGACATCAGGCAGGTTTCCCCATTGTTAAAATAGATGATTCGGTTTTTAGCGTCTATTTCTTTTATGTTCGCTTTATTTACCAGAAATGACCGATGGCAGCGCACAAAGTTATCGCCTAATGTGCTTGTAAGTTCTTTCATAGTACCTGAAAATTCAATTTGACGGTCTTTCGCATGAAGAATGACTTTATGAATATTACTGGAAGTTTCAAAGAAAAAAATATCATCATAATCTACGCTGATTTTTCGTCCGCCGATTTGGGCAGTATAGACCTTATGCGTCTTGTTGGTCTGAAGCGTATAGCGTTCCATTGCATGTAACAGACATTCTCTGATTTTCACTTTCACTTCTGCAGGATTGTCTTTTAATACAAAGTCCATTGCCTCCACCCGATATTGAAAGGTCATATAGCTTAGTTCGGAATGGGCGGTTATAAATATAATGAAACCACGTGGATCAAATAATCTGATTTGCTGCGCCAGCTTCATTCCGTTTATGCTGCTGTTTAAGTCGATATCAAGAAAATAAATACCTGTGTTCTGACTGGTCTTCACCTTATTAAGCAGCGCATACGGGTCTCCTGTATCTAAAACAAGCCGCATATCCAATTCTTCTATCAACATGGTATTTTGAATGATTTGCACGATAGTTCGCCGCTGTGCGGCATTATCCTCGCACACAAAAATGTTCAGCATATGATGTCACTCCTTTTCGGCAATAAGTTCCATATGCTGCGTGAAACAACCGCATTGCATTGTTGTTTCATGCAGCACATTGTCATAAGAACTAATAATTTTTTGAACGTTGGAAAGCCCGATTCCCTGATGTCCAATCTTTGTACTAAAGCCTTTTTGCTTTAACTTATGCAGCGCCACGTTGTTATCCCCAACGCTGTTGCTTATGATAATCGACACACCGCCCTGATTCTGAATGATATTCAAACCAATTTGAGGACGCCCGGTCTCCAACGCGGCTTCAATCGCATTGTCTAAAAAGATTCCCAGTATCCTGGCAAGGTCTACGGTGTCGATTAGAAAACTGTCCACTCTGTCGGGAATATCAATCGTAACGTCAATCCCCGACTCATGAGCGTAAATCATTTTTACGGAAAGCAGGCTTTTGATTTCCAGCACACCGACGTTGCTAAGCTGATTGAGCTTGTAATCACCCTGGTCAATCAGATTCTTTGTTGGAAAGATTTTGTTTTCAAAAAATTCCTTTAACTCCTCCATGCCGCAATTTTCAATATAGCCGGATAAAGAGAGCAGAATATTAACGTAATCGTGCTTGAAAGAGCGCAGGCTGTTATACATATCTTCTAAATTGTGCGTGTAATCCTGTAAATCCTGCAAAGCTTTCTTCTTTGCCTCTGTCTGTATTTGCTCCTGATAAGAACGGCGCATAGCCAGTAGCAGAAAAAGCATAACAAGCAGATATCCTGAAATATGTAAAACATTATTATATATCATTTTGCCGACAGAACCATTTTGTCCCGGAATTAAATTATCGAACAGATAGATGGTGATAAGGAGCAGTACTGCGGCGTCAATCAAATACCACGTCTGCTGAAAGCGTAAAATACCTTTCCCAGACAGCAATAATTTTTTAAGCGCCCTGCCGCAAAACAGCGTAATATAATAAAACAGCAAAATGTGAATCAGCCTGACGCCAAAAGAAACATACTTCTGATTGATGAAAGACAGTGGAATCAGCATATGCAAAAGAATCGTCAACAAATTATCTGTCACGACGGCAAGCACACATCCAATCATGCCCATACAAATATTCTGGGATGCGGTATCCCGGTAAGCCGCCAATCCATAAATACAAACTGCCGCCAGAATACCGAACAAACCATATGGAATACAGGACAGAAGCGTTACGGGCATTCCGGCAAGCAACAGCAGTATATAAAGCGCAGCAAACGCTTTTAAACTCATACATTTGGGCCACACATTACGAATGGCAAGAGAAAGCTGAAAAAAAGTTACTAGCATTTCAATATCGTTCTCCTTTCGGGGTTTACTTCCTTGATTATACGGTATGTGATTCTTTGTATCAAGCGTTGCTCTGCGAAAATGATGAATAAATGTGCGCTTTGTCTATAAAAAAAGCGCTTATTTACGGAACGAAGCATTTTATGACTGTTTTGAGAAAACGGCTATTTACTCTGGTACACTATCTTGCAGTAAAAATATTTGTTTTGGAAGGAGATAGGAAGTTATGACGAATTTTTTTAAAGGAGTTGGCTCTGCGGCAATCGTACTGATTGTTTCCATGGCAATCCATATATTCTGCAATATGAAGGGCATTCATTTGGAGCAGATATTCGTAACGATAGTGTCAGTACCTTTCGCTATATTAATTTATCATGCATGGACCAAGAATGAAAAAAAATAAAGAATTGCAGAAAAATAACTGACCTCCAATCGTTAGATATTACTCTAACTTTTGGAGGTCAGCTTACTTTAGACGAAACTTTTTACTTTAATTAATCCTGCTGTAAATTATTTCAGATTAACCTCTGCGCCTTCGCCTTCCAGCTTAGCCTTGATTTCCTCAGCCTCTGCCTTGGATACGGCTTCTTTTACTACCTTCGGCGCGCCGTCTACCAGAGCCTTTGCTTCCTTCAGACCAAGACCGGTAATCTCACGAACAACCTTGATAACTTTAACCTTAGATGCGCCTGCAGATACTAACTCTACATCAAACTCATCTTTCTCTTCTGCTGCCGGAGCATCTCCGCCTGCTGCTGCAACTACTACGCCTGCTGCTGCAGATACACCAAATTCTTCTTCACATGCTTTTACTAAATCATTCAACTCTAATACTGATAACTCTTTGATAGCATCAATAAATTCAGCCGTTGTTAACTTTGCCATTATATTTTCCTCCATTTTTATTCATTTCTCTGTCTACTTTAACAATAAATTCCGCTAAACACACTACGCTTCTGCCGGAGCTTCCTCGGCTGCCGGCGAACAGTTTGCCGCTCCGCCCTTTTCTGCAATCTGATTGAGAACACGAGCAAGATTGGTAATCGGCGACTGCATACTTCCAAGTAATCTGGAAATAAGCTCTTCTCTTGAAGGAATCTTCGCCAGCTCTGCAAGACCTGCCGCGTCATACTTCTCGCCTTCAACCACACCGGCCTTTAACTCAAGAGCCTTCGCATCTTTCGCAAACTTTGCAAGGATTCTTGCCGGCGCCGTCGCATCTTCTTTGGAAATCGCAATAGCGCTTGGACCTTCCAGATACTCGTCTAACTGAGCAAAATCTGTACCTTCAAAAGCTCTCTTCATCATTGTGTTCTTACAAACTTTGTAAACTATTCCGGCTTCTCTCAGCTCTTTACGAAGAGCTGTATCCTGAGCAACCGTCAGTCCGCGGTAGTCAACCAGAACAATTGACTGCGCGCCTTCTATATCGTTTACAATAGCCTGTACGATAGGTTGTTTCAATTCAACTTTTGCCACGAATGGTGCACCTCCTTATAGATTTTAATTCATACACCGCCGATAGATATAATAAAACCTCTATGTCAGAAGACATAGAGGTTCATAAATTCATATAATACCGAATCTTCACACTTCTTCAAGTATACCCATAGGCATACCCCATGGCCATTCGACCGTTTCACAAAGTATAATTCGTATCAAATCTATTCTTCCTCGGCAGGCGTTCTCATACTTACGCTTCTTAAGCACCTGCTGTCTTCGGCAGTCTTTTACAAAAATAACATATCCGCTCACTCTTGTCAAGATATTTACAGAATTAATTTACTGATTGTGGTAACAGTTCAGCCTCTGGCTTCGCTGTTACGGAATCTGCCCATTCCAAATCGCCTGCGGCGATGGACAGATTCCCTCTTGGCCAAATTTACACATTCTCACGAACTTTGCAGCAAGTGCAAAGTTCCAGGCTGAACTGTTACTGATTGTGAGTCGCAATGGTTACTGTTCACTCCGTCTGCTTAGAGACATGCTCCTGATTTAATCCGCGTCTGACAAGCGACGCGTGAACAGTAACGCCGCAATTATAATTCTGTAACCGCGAAAATCATTTTTACCGGCTTTCCTTCAAAATTAACCAGTTGATACTCTGTACCGGCCGGCAGGAAGAAGCAGTTTCCTTCTTCTACCACGAATGATTCCTGAAGCTTTGTAAGATTAACCGTTACCGGCCCCTCTACACAGTAGAGCGCGCCGTCTCCCTTATGGGAATCCGGATCGGAACATCTCGGTCCATAACCGCCCGCCGGAAGGATAAATTCTCCGAAGTGACCGTAATCATTGGATGTAATAAATCTCATCAGCATCGGGTGTTTTGTTCCATGGATATTGTTCAGTTTCTCAAAATCACGCACCGCATATACCGCTCCCGTCTTTCTTGGCCCCTCTGGGTCAACCGGGAAATGACCGATATCA
Organism: Lachnospiraceae bacterium; assembly: GCA_910574185.1. GTDB lineage: Bacteria > Bacillota > Clostridia > Lachnospirales > Lachnospiraceae > Claveliimonas. Next base: position 80,875 of record CAJSZQ010000008.1, on the reverse strand, counting down.
TCGGTGCATCCCTGACGGGAAATATCCTGAATATGTTCTCTCATATCCGGCAGATTCGCGTTATTCGGCCCCTTATAGAACTTAGTCTCCTCTTCCGTTGGAATTACTGCCGGCGGAATAGATTCGCTCCATGCCTTCGGAGTAATGAAGTACAGAATCCTCGCCTTATGGTCCGAGAAGTTATGACAGCAGTGCCATGCCCCTTCCGGCATCCACAATCCTTCTCCCGTCTCAAGATAAGCAAACTGTCCGTTTCCGCTTCTCTGAAGAACCGGACCGTCCAGAATATAATAGGATTCATCTCCCGGATGAATATCAAGCGGCGCAAACACGCCTCCCGGCCCCAGCTCGTAAATACCCAGCATAAAGGTATCCGTCGTAATTAACGTAAATGTATTATCCGATGTAAACGCGTTATTCGGCGGATAAAGAGCTGTTGAATAATCCTCTTTCCGAATCAGCATCGGTCTTTTTTCATCTGGCTCGAATGGGAAATGTCCCATAATCTCCATTAATTTAGCCATAATAATACTCCTCCATACCAATCTTTTCTATGTATAAAATACTGTTTCTTATACTGCTTCATCCAGTCGGTTCATAACTTCGCCGACCGAATGAAGCATCGCTGTCTCTCATTCAGAGAGGTTCTTTGAATTACTCTGTCACGCTGATGCGTTCAACTTCTTCTTCCTCTGCCGACGGCTCCTTCTTGAATGCAAGAATAATAGCCGTAGATACGGCCGCTCCGATAAGAAGCGCCAGAATCAGCATAATCGGCTTATTGCAGAGTCCAAACATAAACACTCCGCCATGAGGCGCCTGAATCGTACAACCAAACAGATAGGAACAGGTTGCAGACACAGCCGAGCCCGCCATGAAGCTTGGCACATACAACAGTGGATTTCCAGCTGCAAATGGAATTGCATACTCTGAAATCATTGCTGCTGCTCCGATAAAACATCCTGCCGTAGAAGATTTCTCAGCCGCGGTAAATTTCTTTTTCGCAATACACATAGCTGCCGCGATTGCAAGCGGCGGAGCCATAGACGCTACGAAATTGGCTGCCATAGGGGCATAGTTACCGGCTTCTAAGGTAGCGCACGCAAACGCGTATGCCGCTTTATTCACAGGTCCGCCAAGGTCAAATCCAAGCATCGCTCCCTGAATAAGTCCAAGAATAATGATTGAGCTGCCGTCCAGTCCGCTGATAAATCCAAGCATTGCTTCGTTGAGCGCTGCAAATGGTTTTCCGATAACAATCTCCACAATAAAGCCCATTGCCAGTACAGATAATGTCGGAATAATAACTGTCGGCAGTAAAGAGCGGAGCGAAGCCGGTACCGGAATCTTTTTCAGTGCATTTACAATATATCCGGCAATAATACCGGCAACGATTGCTGCAAGGAATCCTCCGCCAATATCATCACAGAGACATCCTGCCACAAGACCTGCTGCCAGCGCCGGCTTATCACCAATTGAATATGCTACATATGCACAGAAAATCGGAACCATCAGTGCAAACGCATCTTTGCCCCACCAGAATATCCTGCTCCAGAAACCTGTCTCAGACTGTGTTACCGCTACGGCTCCGCCTCCTGCAAATCCTATTGCAACCAGAATACCGCCTGCTACAACAAAAGGCAGCATATAAGACACGCCAGTAAGCAGGGCTGTCTTAATCTCTTTTCCTATTTCTTTCATATCCTTTTCCTCCATCCTTTTAGTACACGCATTTATCTTCCTTCAATTTCTTTCATAACAATTGTTGGATCTGCAATTACTGCATGCGGGGTAAGCTTAATGAGTTTCTCTTCCGGCACAGAATCAAACCGGCCGCTGTCTTTTATTTTTACATCATTTGCAAATATAACAAAATCTGCTGCCGCAATGTCTTTTGCCGAGAGTTTATTCTCCTGCCCCATCGCCCCTTGCGTTTCTACCTTAACTTTATGTCCGTTTTTCTTACATACTTTCTGAATCGCCTCAGCAGCCATATAGGTATGCGCGATACCTGTCGCACATGAAGTAACTCCTACGATATACATAGTTCCCCTCCTTTATTCGGTCGTAAAATTCTCAATTTCCGCCACCATAGATTCATAGCTGGCCGTTGTTGCCAATACCTGCCTAAATTCCTCATGCATCATAAGCCTGGCTACCTGCGCCAGAATCTGCAAATGCTCATTCCGTGCTTCGCTATTCCCACCTTCAATCGCCAGCATAAATACATATTTTACCAGCCCCTCTTCACCGCAGGACTGATACAAAAGGGGTTCTTTTAATCTGACAAACCCAACACCCGGCTGAACAACCTCATCACAGATGCCATGGGGCATTGCGAGATCATATTCTGCAAAAACTGTCGGCCCCTCTTCTTCTCTTACACACAACGCATGATAAAACGCTTCCTCGCTGGTCGTAACACCTGCTTTGCAAAAACGCTTTGCCATTTCCCTAAACAGCTCTTCTTTTGACGAAAACGAAGCCTCGTCCAAAAGAACCATATCCTTCATGAGTACATCTGTTAATTTCAATACTTATCCCTCTCTTTTATCTACAGCGTGCCGTTTCTAAACTCTGTAAGAACCATCTTCGCATATTCTTTCATATGTCCGGAACAAGCCTCTGCAAGTTCGTGATATGCAATCTTTCCATCGCTTGCCGCAATTGTATCAGCTGCAAATTTTGTAGCGCTCTTAGCCATATAAGAATAGTAATTAATCTTAGAACATCCGGCAGAGATTGCTGCTTTACACTGTTCAAAATCCACGCCTGACGCACCATGCATTACAATCCGGCATTCTGGTTTTACCGCTTTACGGATTGCTTTAACCCGGTCAATATCAAGAACCGGAGGCTCTGCATAGATACCATGCATTGTTCCAAAACATACCGCCAGAGCGTCAACGCCTGTTCTCTCGGCAAATTCCGCCGCCTGATCCGGATCGGTGAAAAACTTTCTGATGTCAGCGTTTGTAAGAAGTCTTTTCTCTTTATCTTCACCGTCATCATGCGTATCTTCCATAGCAGAAGCCATAATTCCAAGCTCTCCCTCTACCGTAATTCCCCTTTCGTGAGCAAATTTCACAAATTCTGCCGTACGGGCAACATTCTCCTCAAAGGGAAGATCAGAGTTATCAAACATAATAGAGGGGAATCCTGCTTCCAAAGCTCTCATCAGGAATGTATAGCTTTTGCCATGATCCAGATGTACACATACCGGAACCGACGACGCTTTTGCCGCCTTCACCATCTCCGGACCCATTCTCTCAATCGGAATCAAAGAATTGTGAACCTCTGCATGGTCAATAATTACTGGAGTATTAAGCTCTTCTGCCGCTCCGATTACCGCGCGAAGCGTTTCCATATTCGGGGTGTTAATGCATGGAATACCGTATCCCCTAGCCTCCGCTTCCGCTAAAATTTCTGTCATGTTTACCAACATAATTAATGCCTCCTTCAGTTCTTTTAATTTTTCTGTTGAATAAATCCTAACATTTTCTTAATTTTCAGTAAACATTTTATAAACCACACTTTTGCATGAACCAGAGCAGACATCGTGCAGATTTTGAACTTATCTCGTTATTTTTGCATATATTCTAATAGAAAGTACACTGTTTTTTGTATATTTTCACCATTTATCTGAGTTTCTATACTTTAAACCGCCACGCAAAAAGACGTCCGGAGAACCGGACGCCCTATCATACATTATTTTACTGTTCGTTTTCAAAATCAATAATTCTCTGTACTTTATTTACTGATCTGCAATTTGAATCCCACTCTACAGAGAGATACTCTTTCACAAGCTCCTGCGCAAGCTGAAGCCCAATAACCTGAGCGCCCATCGTAATTATATTTGCGCAGTTAGAAAGTCTTGCACGCTGCGCCTGATATACATCGTGAATACACGCCGCATAAGCGCCCTTTACTTTATTCGCTGCAATTGACACGCCGATTCCGGTTCCGCACAAGAGGATTCCTCTGTCGTAAGTTCCCGCCGCCACAGCTTTGGCAAGCGCAATCGCCGTATTAGCGTAAATCGGATCATCGCTGCCCAAATCTTCCACTTCGTGTCCAAGTCCTTTCACATACTCCATCAGCTCCAGCTTAAACTCTGCCGCATTGGGATCACATCCAAAAACTACTTTCATTATCTTTTCCTCCTTATATTTAAAACCACTTGTGAAGTTCACAAGCTTTATAGATACCGTCCTCTACATTCTTGTCCGCAACAAAATCTGCCTTCTCCTTCAGTGCATCGCAGGCATTTCCCATTGCAACACAATAAAATCTCTCATCAAACATACATAAATCGTTATAATCGTCCCCAAAGACAACCACGTCTTCTATCTTTCCTCCGGCATATTCCAGCATCTTAAGAATCCCGTCCTTTTTCTCATCTGCCTGAAACATCAGATATTCTTTCTGAAATCTTAAATGTCCCACCGTATCCTTTAAAGTCAGCCTTTCTTCCTCGTCTTCCGGAATCGCAACATACAGTTTATAAATCAGCTCCTCTGCCGGATCAAAGTTCTCGTCTACAACATAGACTGTCTGCTCCTTTCGGATTCCCGCCGTCTCGTAAAATCGAAAACTGTTTGCATACACCTTGGGTGAATCATCAATTGCCACCAGCACGCCATACCCCAGTTCCAACGCCTGTCTGTAAACGGCTAACGCTTTCTCATGGTCAATCGGCCTGTTTTCCTTAAGCGCTCCTTCATAATATATCCCATGTCCTCCATTGCACACCATATTCTCAAAACCATATTTTGCGCGAAATGACTCCGCCTTATAGTTCGCGCGCCCGGTTGCAATCGAAACAAAGTGTCCCGCCTTTCGTAGTTTTTTTACCGCTTCCATAGCAGACGGAACCATCTCTTTTGTTGCATTGTCCGTTAATGTTCCGTCGATGTCAAAGAAAAAATACTTTTTATTCATCGCTTCCTCCTTTTCTTGAATCACCTTTCTATATTCAGCTCTATAAATGTGCAGACCTGTCTGAACTGCTGCGAATCTTACTTTTTAATTCTATTAAATATCCTAACACATCCTTTACATGATTCTCATGAACCGCAATTACGGCCAAATTTTTTACGGTTTCTTTCTCATCCCACAATATCTGGTGCCTCAGCTTCACAACTGCAACAAATTCCTTCTTCAGCTTATCTGATAACACGTGCGGAATTGCCATCCTATTTCCAATCGACGTAGGAATATATGCCTCCTGCTCCAAAAGTCTTTTCTCGAACCCATCGTCAATAAGCTCCTTATCACTTAACAGAGCACATATCTTTTTAATCGCGTCTTCCCTGTTTCTTGCGCTAAGTTCAAAAAATAAATTCTTCGATACTGCCGCAAGCCACCCATATCTGATTGCCTCTTCCCTATTCTGAAAACAACTGGAAAGATGTTGAATATCCTCCTCGTTTACATGCTTGGTAATATGGCAGGCATCAATATTCATTTTTTTCAGATTTACTGTGGAAACAATAAGCTTATCCCGCCAATCTTCTGGCCGAAAATAGCGGTAATGAACAGCCTCCTTAAATAAAAACTCCGGAAAATATTCCTGTAATTTCCCCAATTGATAGACGGCCGTAGCAGTGTCCGCTGCAGTGATAAATACCGCTTCCCGTTTGTGCTTCTGCATATAATTATGAATCAAAATTGTAATTTTCGCAACGTCATCCTGCTCGAAAAACAAATATCCATTCTCCCCCAGAATACTTACATACATCAGACAGACGCCATACAATTCGCTCATATTCTTTTTGACCTCTCGGTTTGAATCATTCCAGTCAACGATGTTATAGATAACTTTATACCGGATAATCAAAAGCATCTCGCAAATCTCTCTGACCAATTCAGCGTCGTCTTCCAAACCGCTGTGATAAAATGCCACGCCGATTTTTTTCAAATATGATTTCACGCTCTTCTGATAGTCCTGGCTGCCTTCTGTTTTTCTGGGATAAATGGTTTCTGCCACATAAATCCTTGCCGCCAAATATTTTATTTCCAACAGCGACACTTTTTTTGCAGATATCTGATTCAGAGCTTTCTCTGCCGCCTGATAATAAGCTGCGTCCACCTGAATCAGTTCATCCACATTCTCATTCTCAATCGTCCAATTCTTCTGAATCCGCCGTTTAGATATCACAACATATTCCAACAATCTCGAAAATGCTATATCTGTCCAGATTACTCCCAGTTCCTGTTCCGCATCCAGCAAAAGTCTCTGCATATCAAGGACATTCTCATCTCCATACATTTTTTTCATATATGTCCATGCCCGCCTGCTAATCCGACAGTCTACATTCAAAGGCTTTTCATCATACTTTTTATACCACCAGAGTGAATTATAGTGGGAAATCATAGCCTGACGGACGCCAAATTCGTTCCCCTCCATTATAACTCCGCTGTTCCGCTTAATGACCAAATTCACATTATATTTCGCCAGGAAACTTTTTACTTCTTTCAAATCATTTGAAATTGCCTTCTTGCTTACATACAATTCCTCTGCAAATAATTGCAGCGTGTAATTATCACTGTATTCAAATAAAGTTTTTAAAATATAGTCTTTCCGGTATTCTTTGGTTTCCGAAGTGCTATATGCAAGCCCTTGGATAAAATTATACATATTATTACGCTGAACTGTCGACGCCTCTATCTTAATTCCTTTTTTGGAAATACTTATGACTGCGATGCCATACTTTCCAAACAGTTCCCGGACTTCATTCATCCGATGCCGGACACTACTCAGAGAAATTCCAATTCTTTCTGCCAGTTCCTCTGTGGTAATCGAATCGTACAACTCCAACAGCTCCTTCACAATCTGAATCAATATTAAATCCATACAATCCTTCCTCAAATATAATCTGCACCGCTTTAAAATATCTTATCATTAGTCTTTTAAACAATAAAGTTCAATTTCCGTCACCATTTCGCCAATTTTTGCAAAATAAGAATTTATGGGCCTTTTACAAGGCCCTCTTTTCTCCGTAAAATAAGTATATAAATACACTTATCAGGAGGTCCTATATACATGGAGAAAAAATTATATTTCGGAAGTAATTTCAAGATGTACAAAAATATCCAAGCGACCGAAGCATACTTACAGGCAATCACTGACGCAACAAGCAGCGTTGACCGCAGGCAGATTCAATTCTTTTTTATTCCCTCATTCACTTCTTTGGAAAGCGCCAGCAATTCCAGCGTCCGGGATAAATTCATGCTTGGCGCCCAGAACATGTGCTGGGAATCAGAAGGACAATATACAGGAGAAATCTCTCCGGAAATGCTAAAAGAGCTTGGCGTAGATTTGGTTATGATTGGCCATTCTGAAAGAAGACACTGCTTCGGCGAAACCAATGAGGTTGAAAACAAAAAAGTTTTAAAAGCGCTGGAATATGGATTTACCACATTGCTTGCTGTCGGCGAGACAAAAGAAGAGAAAGAATTTGGCGTTGGAATTGATACAATCCGAACCCAGATTAAAATTGGTCTCCACAACGTTACACCCCGGCAGGCAGCAGAAAAAATCTGGATTGCATACGAACCCGTCTGGTCCATCGGAACAAACGGAACGCCCGCGCCAGTCGAATATGCCCAGAATATCCATCATGAAATACGCAAATGCCTGGTGGAGCTGTTTGGGGACTATGGAAATAACATCCCCCTGCTCTATGGCGGAAGCGTGAATCCAGAAAACGGAACGAAGCTTATTACACAGCCAGATATTAACGGCTTATTCACAACCAGAACTGCATTTCAGGTAGACAGCTTTGCAAAGCTTATCCAGGACGCAATTGCCGCCTGTAACGGCGATTGCGCTTAAGTATGATTTCATTAATTTAAAAAATGGGAGGAATCTAAACTATGGCAACCAAAAAAATATTAAACCCCATCGTAGAAAACACCGTAGAAGAAAGCCTGGCAGGTTATCTTGCGGCTTATAAAAAATATTACCAAAAAGTCGGAGATTATACCGCAATCAAATACCGGGGCGCAAGAAAAAACAAAACCGCCCTTGTAATAGGCGGCGGAAGCGGACACGAGCCTCTTTTCATCGGATATTGCGGCGCGGGACTCGCAGACGCCGTTGCCTGTGGAAATATCTGCGCTTCTCCAAATCCAGAACTGATTTACGAAACAGCCAAATCCGTTGACCAGGGAAACGGCGTACTATTTGTTTATGGATGCTATGCCGGGGATAATCTGAATTTCGACATGGCAGAAGAATTATGTCAGGCAGACGGAATAAAAACCGCTCATGTTCGTGTATGGGACGATTTCCTCTCCGCCCCCAAGGAAAGGATTTCCGATCGCCGCGGCATTGCCGGAGACATTTTTGTCATCAAAATCGCCGGCGCTGCATGTGACGCCGGTCTCGATTTTGACGAAGTTGTAAGAATTACGGAAAAGGCGCGGGACAATATCTATACGATTGGCGTCGCTACTGCTCCCGGCACACTTCCAGGAAACGACAAGCCTACCTTTACTCTGGCAGACAACGAAATGGAATTTGGCATGGGGCTTCATGGAGAACCTGGAATTGAAAGAACACAGATGATGACCGCAGATAAGATGGTTGAACGGATGTATTCAGAAATCAAAAAAGAAGTGAACCTAAAAGCCGGCGACCGAATCGCCGTACTTGTGAATGGGCTTGGCTCCACTCCCATGATTGAGCTGAATATTGTCTATTATAATTTATACAAATTACTCAAAAAGGATGAACTTGTCGTTTATGACTCGGAAATCAAAACCTATTGTACCTGCATGGAAATGGGCGGTTTCTCCATTACTATCCTCCTCCTGGACGACGAACTAATCCGGTATTATGACATGCCCTGTCACTCCCCCTACTATTCAAAGGGCAGTTTCACCGACATTTCCGATTCTGCTGCTTATGCAGAAGATGAGCCGGAACTGGAATCCGACATATCGGACACCTCTTCTGTAGAAATCATACGCAGCAAATCCGGTGTTCTGGAAGAGCTGAACGCTGAAGACGCAAGAAACATGCTGATTTATATCGCCAATAAAGTAATCAAACAAAAACCATACCTAACGGAAATCGACAGCGCAATCGGCGACGGAGATCATGGAATTGGAATGGCCGGAGGCATGCAAAAAGCCAAGAATAAATTAGCAAAAATGAACGGCTCCCAAAATGTTTACGAAGTCTTCGAAGCGGCAGGACAGGCTATGCTGATGAGTATGGGCGGCGCATCCGGCGTTATTTTCGGAAGTCTCTATCTGGCCGGCGCAAAGGGCAAAAAACCTCAGCCTTCCATTACTGCCGCGGAACTTGCCGCGATGGAAGAACGAAGCCTTTTTGCAATTCAGGAACGAGGACACGCTCAGCCCGGAGACAAAACTATGGTGGACGCGCTTGCTCCAGCTGTAGAAGCCATGAAAGATACCAGCAGCCAGGGGTTATTTCCAATGCTTCTTGCCGCAGAAGCCGCCGCCAAACAGGGAATGGAAAACACGAAAAAGTATACTGCCAAATTTGGGCGCGCCAAATCACTGCTAGAACGCGCCATCGGACATCAGGACGCCGGAGCAACCTCTGTATACCTCATTTTCCAGGGAATGCGTGAATTTGTTGAAGGCAGCCTGCAAAACACATAAAAGGCAGCTTTTGTTCCTCCCGCAGCGGATGGTATCATACAGGAAATGAAATTTCCTGGCAATAATAAAGGGGATGCTGCAAAACGCAGCTTATATGCAAGGTATCGATTAAGAACTTATTATCTATAATCATATCTTGTATATAGCGGCGATTTTGCAACATCCCCTTATCTTCTAAATTAAGCCAGCTTTGCCGGATTAATCTTCACACCAGGCCCCATGGTAGAAGTAAGCGTCACGCTCTTAAGGAACTGACCCTTCACTGCTGCCGGTCTGGCTTTGATAATTGCTTCAATAAGCGTCTGGAAGTTGTCTGCAAGCTGTTCCTCTGTGAAAGAAACCTTTCCAATCGGAACATGGATAATATTGGTCTTGTCAAGTCTGTACTCAATCTTACCAGCTTTGATATCGTTGACAGCCTTTGTAACATCCATAGTTACAGTACCAGCCTTCGGGTTCGGCATAAGACCCTTTGGTCCTAACACACGTCCGATACGGCCTACGATACCCATCATGTCCGGCGTAGCAACAACTACGTCAAAATCAAACCAGTTTTCCTTCTGAATCTTCTCAATCAGTTCCATTCCTCCAACGTAATCTGCTCCGGCTGCCTCTGCCTCTGCGGCCTTAGCATCCTTCGCAAATACCAGAATGCGAACCTTCTTGCCTGTTCCATGAGGCAATACAACCGCACCACGAATCTGCTGGTCTGCATGACGTCCGTCACATCCTGTTCTGATATGAGCTTCGACTGTTTCATCAAATTTTGCAACTGCCGTCTTCTTTACTAAAGAAATCGCTTCTTCCTTGTCATAAAGATTACCTCTTTCTATACTCTTGGCAGCCTCAATATATTTCTTTCCTCGTTTCATTAAAAAATACCTCCTTGTGGTAATGTCGGGATAACCCTCCCACTGTTATATCACTGTAATAATCTGCTCTCTTGCTTATATATGGCTTAAGCTTCCATATTTACGGAAATTCTCCTCGCCAAGCCTCTCCGCCTTACTCTTCTACAGTCACGCCCATAGAACGGCAGGTCCCCTCTATCATGCTCATAGCGCTCTCAATGCTTGCCGCATTCAGGTCAGGCATCTTCATCTCTGCAATCTCACGAACCTGAGCCTTTGTGATTTTTGCAACCTTTTTCTTATTCGGTGTGCCTGAACCGGACTTGATGTTACATGCTTTCTTAATCAAAACCGGCGCCGGAGGTGTCTTTGTGATAAAACTGAAACTTCTGTCACTGTAAACTGTAATCACTACAGGTATAATCAGATCGCCCTGATCGGCTGTTCTGGCATTGAACTGCTTGGTAAACTCTACGATATTTACACCATGCTGTCCAAGAGCAGGTCCTACCGGAGGAGCCGGTGTTGCCTTACCTGCTGGAATCTGTAACTTGATATAACCTTGTACTTTTTTTGCCATGTTAATTACCTCCTTGTGGTAATGTCGGGAATCTTAAACTAACATCCCCTCCCACTTAATTTGATTTACATTTTCTTCACTTCTGCGAAACTTAATTCTACTGGCGTCTCGCGGCCAAACAGCTCAACATTGATCGTCAGACTCTGTTTCTGTGGATTCATGGCACGAACAACGCCAACTGTATCCGCCCACGCACCTGCAATCACCTGAATGGTATCGCCAATCTCGTAATCCACTACGATATTATCACGCTTAATTCCCAGTCCTGCCATCTCAATATCCGTTAGCGGAACCGGCTTGGAACCTGGACCGACAAATCCTGTCACGCCTCTAGTATTGCGGACCACATACCATGTATCGTCATTCATAATCATATGAATCAACACATAGCCGGGAAACATCTTCTTCTGGGTCGCCTTCTGGACGCCATTCTTTAATTCCACCACATCCTGCATCGGAACCTGCACTTCCAGAATCTGATCCTCCAGATGTCTGTTCTCAATGGTCTTGTCAATGTTAGCTTTTACCTTGTTCTCATACCCGGAATAGGTATGAACAACATACCATTTTGCCTCTGACATAAAATCACCTTTCTTGCATGCAGTTTATCAGTTATCTGTTACTGTTCTCTCCGTTCACAGTAACTTTCGCAAATCCATTAAAAATTCGCTTCGCGAATGGGATTTGCTCACACCTGAATCACTTTCTTACGTACTTTGCCCTAAAGGACTGGCTCTGCGTCGCAGTGAATGCAAAGTACTGTGTGAACAGTAACAGTTATCTTACTAATAAATCCACCCCATTCTGCACCAGGAAATCAATAATTGCTATGATAACTCCAAGTACTACGGATACAGAAACGACTGCCGCTGTCTGTTTTGCAAGTGTCTCTTTGTCCGGCCAGATGATCTTACGGAACTCTGCCTTCAGACCCTTGAACCAGCTCTTCTTCTGAGCTTCTTTTTTAGCCATAGCCTACACACTCCTTCTGAAAGAACTCTACTTCGTCTCTTTGTGCATCGTGTGTGATTTACAGAACCTGCAGTACTTCTTCGTCTGCATACGCTCAGGATGAGCTTTCTTATCCTTCGTCATGTTGTAGTTCCGCTGCTTGCACTCCGTACATTCTAAAGTAATTCTTGTACGCACAACTTCCACCTCGCTTCGTATTATACATATTTTACGTGTTACGTCCGGCAGCTTGCGAGGCTGCCGAAAATTAGGCATAAAAAAAAGACCTACTTCCATCGCCATAATACTATATCATAGTATCTGTCTCAAAGTCAAGTCTTTTTGCCTGAATCCCTGTTAAATCGTAACGTTACTGTTCACTCCGTTCACAGCAACATTCGCAAATTCATTAAAAATTCGCTTCGCGAATAGAATTTGCTTACACCTGAATCACTTTCTTACGGTCTGCGCAGTGAATGCGCAGACCTGTGAACAGTAACATTGTAACAGTTCAGCCTGCAGCTTCACTGTTACGTTAAATTCACCAAATATGTGAGACAAGAGAAAATCACTATTTTCCGTTACTCAGACGGAAGGACTGAACAAGCTGTCTAAGCACGCCGGCCTGACCGCTAAGTTCCTCGCTGGTAGCCGCAGTTTCCTGAGCCGTAGCAGAGTTGTTCTGTACAACAATAGATATCTGACCAATCTGCGACTGTATCTCATCCACCGCCTCCGCCTGCAGCCGGGCATCGGAAGCAATCCCGTCAATAGTTCCCACAATCCCCTCCGCTTCCATAACCGCGCCTTCTAACTGTCTCGCAGTAGCATCGGCAATCCGCGTTCCTTCTTCCACCGCAGAAATAGAGTGTTCTATCAAAGCGGCGGTAGATTTCGACGCTTCCGCCGTCTTGCCCGCCAGACTGCGAACCTCGTCGGACACCACCGCAAATCCCTTGCCCGCTTCTCCCGCCCGGGCTGCTTCTACGGAGGCATTCAGGGCAAGGATATTCGTCTGAAAAGCAATATCCTCTATAGCCTTGATAATTTTACCAATTTCACTTGAACTGTCATTTATTTTCTGCATGGCGTCAATCATTTCCTGCATTTTCTGATTACTCTCGGTAAGCTGCCCGCTTACCTCCCCAGCCTGTTCCTGCGCCTTCTTTGCGTTATCTGCAGTTTGTCTGATACGGCTCGTCACTTCCTGTATCGTTCTCTCCAACCCTTCCACAGCGCCAGTCTGTTCTACAGACCCCTGGCTGAGTCCCTGGGCGGCTGAAGACATCTGAGCCGAGCCGCTGGAAACACATGCGGAACTAGATACAATCTGCCCTATCGTACCATTCAACTTCTGGAAAATATCATTCAGCGCCGTACGGATTGCCGCAAAGTCTCCCACATATTCCTGATTAATCTGCACCGTCAAATCTCCCTCGGCAATCGATTCCAGCATACTTGTTATTTCTCCGATATAATTTCTCAGCCTTTCGATAGTTTTGTCAAAGCTCTGCGCCAAAAGTCCAATCTCATCATTTGAATGAATATCCGCAATCATGTTCTGACTCAGGCCAAGTCCCAGATTCCCCTGTTCAAGAGTCTGCGCCAGAATAGTCAGCCGGAAAAGAGGTCTGGTAACGATATTCCGGATATAAACACCTGCGATAATAATACCGACAATGATAAGCGCCGCCCCAATCACGAAGGACAATATCACTGTAAGATTAATCTGTTTCGCTACGTCCGACATCGAAATCCCTGCAAAAATCAAACCGTCCACTTTGCCGTCGCCGTCCTTAGTAGGCACGTAAGAACACAAGTGTTCTTCTCCCAGAATAGTCGCCCGGCCTACGTAGGGCTTCCCCTGTTTCAGCACTACTTCGGCCAATTCGTCAGAAAGCCGGGTCCCTACGGCTCTTTTGCCGTCCTGCTGAATTGTTGTATAGGCTCTCTCGTCACCATGAAATATGGTAAATTCACATCCCATCTGCTGCTTAAGCGCATCTAAAAGCTCCGTCTTATCCTCCGGTCCATCATAACTCTCCAACTCATAAGACAGTACATTCGTTCCACTTACGCATACATCCTGCATCATGGACATTGAAAGGCGATAGAACATCAGCACGCAAACCGCTACCACTACAATAATACTCACGCCAAGCATCCCTGCTACCATGCTGCCCACTTTGCGGCCAATGCGCGTATTTTTCTTTCCTTCCGCCCCATTCCTTAATCGCTTCTCTTTCATGACAATAAACTCCATACTATATTTTTATAATTTATAACTCTATACAGTCGTCTTTTCTTCTGAATAACCACTGTATTTTCGCTTTCTATAAAATGATAATATCAGTGTCCCGTATCCACAAGCACAACCTCTGAATCTCCTTTTCGGGCCTGCTCCACTACGGCTACCGACAGCTTTTGGAAGGAACTATATGAAGAAGAAGCCCCCGACAGAGCGTCAATTTCCCCTTCCCCCTGTCCCTCTAAGAGCTGCGCGGCATAATAACGCGTATACTCATTCGGATACGTACCATCCGAGTGAAGCATATTCTGCATATAGGCATTGTCCCAGCTCTTAATAAACCCGCTGGCATTTTCTGCATTATATTCTACAGAGACAATACTGCCTCCTTTCACCATAATCGTAACGTACTCCTTCCATCCGAAATTATATTCCGAAGCCTGGGCTGTATAGTAACCGTCCTGAAGTCCTTCTTCTGTTTTGCCGCATCCCGCCAGAAGAACTACAAGAAACGCCAGAAACATTAATCTTCTAACTTTTCGTTTCATCTGTTCTGTTCCCCTTTCAAAACAAAATTTTTCACCTGGGCCTGAAGCTTCTCAGCTTCTCTCGCCAGTAATCCGCTGGACTGCTCTGTCTCTTCTGCATTCTGAAGATTCCGGTCCGCTATACCGGAAATGGTCCCGATTCGTTCTTCCATAACGGCCAGCGCGCTCTCCTGCCCCTGAACCGCTTCTACCAATCGGTCTGAAATCTTGCTTATCTGGACTGAAACATCCGAAATGGCCTTAAGAGAATCGGCAGTTTCTGCATTCAATTCCACACCAGTGCGAATAATCTCTATGGTATTAGCTACCATATTCGTAGCGCTCTGAGCTGCCTGCGAACTTCTAGCCGCAAGCTGCTGCACCTCGTCTGCCACCACTGCAAATCCGCTTCCGGCGCTTCCAGCCCGCGCCGCTTCTACAGAAGCATTAAGCGCCAGAATACTGGTCTGGAACGCGATATCTTCGATAGCGCCGGCAATTTTAGTTATCTCCTGAGCATGAGAACTGATATCGTCCATCGCGCCAGAAAGCGCTGCCATCTTCGTATTTGCCGTCTCAATACACCCGGCAATTTCTTCTGTTTTGCTTCGGGTCTGACCGCTGCTTTCTGTAACGCTAGCAAGCCGTTCCTTTACATGAGTTACCTCGCTAACCAGAGCCTCCGCGGACTGGTTCTGCTCCAGCGAAGCCTCATGAAGCTGGCCGGACTGTCCGCTCAGTTCGTCTGCCATATCGGCAAGCCTGCCCGCCGCCGCGCGAAATCCTGCTATCGTCGCATTCATAGATTGAATAATTGAACTTAAGCTCCCTCGAATCAAAGTAAAATCGCCCTTATAATCCACTTGCGGCTCGATGCCCAGATTTCCGTTCGCCACCTGCGTCAAAACCTGCTGAATATCTGATATGTAACGATTGACACTCTCTACGGTAGTATTCAGGGTATTGGCCAAAACTTCCAGTTCATCCCCCGACTGAACAGAAACGACCTCCGTATGCAAATCTCCGTCAGAAAGAGCTACCATCCGGTCCGTAACTCCTCTTACCGGACGGGAAATCGAACGGGCAAGACGAAGTACCAGCAGGATAGATATAATCAACACCGCCAGTGTACAAAGCACCGCCACCAACATAGCTCCGTTAATGATATTATTATAATCCGCCTTTGGCACTTGAATAACCAGCGACCACTGAGTTCCCCGGATAGGCGAAAAAGCAACCAGCATCTGTGTGCCGTCGACAGAATATTCTGTCGCTCCTGTTTCGCCAGTAGTTACCCGGCTAACTTCTTCTTCACTGCCGCCGCTAATCTCGGACAGCGTACTCTCTTCCAAAACGACCGACTGTTCCGGATGTCCCGTAACAATCCCGTTCAGATTAACCATATAAGCCATACCGTTTTTACCCAGATTAATTCCGCTGATGACGTCGTTAAGCGCATCATATTTATAAACCCCCACTACATAAAGGGCAGTTTCTCCGTTTTCTTTCACCGGCATTCCCATCGTAATACCAAGTTCTCCCTGAAAAACCGTAGTAGAATGGGTTGTCAGATTATCCGTCTCCTTAAGAAGAGAAAAGAATCCCCCGTCCAGACTTTCCGGCGCGCCGTCAATTCCCTGAACCAGCTTTCCTTCCTTATCGTACAGCGCAATCGTATGCAGTTCATAAATCTCGGCCGCCTCTTCCAGAACAGCCCTTCGGCTTTCTATTATGGACTCAGAATCCTCTTCTCCCTGCTCCGTCCCGCTTCCCGCAGCGTCAGCGCTGCTCATCCTTGCGTCTCCCGCAATTGTCATCATCCTGTCCGCCAGCATATGAATATTAGCCTCCACCGTTTTTGACGACTGCCGAACCATCGGCTGAAGACTATCCAGCAAAATACTATTTGCCAGAGACTGCATAGAAAGCGCCATAATCACGCAACTTATAATCACCAGTATCAAAATATTAAGAGTTGTGTTCCTCAATATTCTCCCATTAAGGCTTCGTCTTATCTTTCGTACTGGCATGGCTTCCGCTTGTTTTGCTGTCATTTTACTTTTCTTCCTTTCCTTACATATCTAAATATAATAAAATTCCACACAAGCTTCTGGCGTAAACCAGACCATCACCGTTTTTCGGAGTGTGGTAACCTATATCATTTTACCACATTATTTTTCCAAAGAAAACTCATTTTCAAGTATACTTTTCATACATTTTGTTACTGGTTACTGTTCACACGTCGTCTGCCGGACGCGGGTTGAATCAGGAGCATGTCTCAAAGCAGACGGAGTAACATTCCATTGAACTATCAGCTAACGCAGACTAAGCCGCTCAGGAAAGCCTTCGCGTCTAAGCCTGCATAAGCTGTTATTTCAATTCCATTAAAAACACTCCTAAATTGTCTGCTTTGAGACATGCTCCTGATTCAACCCGCTGTTTACCAAACGACCTGTGAACTGTAACTACATTTTAAATCCACTAAAGCCTTCTGCACTCCATATAATATCTCTTCTGGCATTCATCGCCAAGAGAAAATGTTTTCCGCGGCAATACACCCCCGGCAGAAATTGCAGGAAACAAAGATTTCTTATCCATTGTACACAATAATACGCCGCAGGCCTTTCCGTCCTCTGCAAGTTCTTTCACCGTCTCCGGGCTATGTACATAATCAATCTCCAATTCTGAATGCTCTCTCACATATCCGTCCAGAAAACACTGCAGCAATTCTACCGGTAAACGTCCCTTTGTACCAGCCAGTTTAATCCCTGCTCTGCCGGACCCCTGAAGGAATACAATATCCGCCGTCTTCTCGTCATTCCATTCTTGCATTCTACTTTCTCCAAAACTCTGAAGATATTTTTGAAACCCTGCGAGCAACTCGTTCATCTCTCCGCCATAAATCACCCTGTGAATCGCTTCAAATTTCAGCGCCGGACTGTGAAGATTCACAATTTCGACAAGAGCATATCTTGCAGGATGCATTCCGGCCTGTTCTTCCGACAAGTCATCTTTTAATTTTTCCCAGCAGGTTTTTGCCGCCGCAAGAGAATGGTTTCCGTCTCCTACTGCAAGAAATATCTCCCGATTCTCGCCCTCTAACTCTGCCAGCTTTGCCGTCAGCGTTTCTGCTTCATCCCCTTCAACCGCATAGCCGCACACCTTTCCTCCGCCAAACATCAGCTCCGTATCGTACAGTCTGCGAAGCTTCCCCCGCTTTTGATATACAGGCTCCAATACCCTGCAAAGCGCATCATCCAGAAGCATCATCACATGCGGACTCTCAACCAGAGCATTTTCCCTGATTCCTACCCGTACCGGAATCCTCTCCTGCACCGTCTCTTCTGTTGCTCTCACTGCGCTTGCCGAACTTTTTCCATAGTCATATGTCTCTAA
This sequence comes from Lachnospiraceae bacterium, assembly GCA_910574185.1. GTDB lineage: Bacteria > Bacillota > Clostridia > Lachnospirales > Lachnospiraceae > Claveliimonas. The sequence continues at coordinate 62,683 of CAJSZQ010000008.1, read as the reverse complement.
ATCAAGCGCCGCAAGTAACCCTATTTGGATACCTGACTCTGTCTCTCTTACAGTTAATACATATCCTTCATGAACTTCTTCTACCAAAATCCCTTCTGTCAGATAACGTTTCATATTCAACTGAATATTGGCAAGCCTCTGGCTATACATAGCTTCATCGTCATTCCCCAAATAAACTTCCGGATATATGATACGCAGAGTCGACGGTTCGCCGCCAACATAATCCTCCACTTGTTCCCAGTACTCCGGCTGACTGGTAAACTGATCGCAGGCAATTACCGCCCATTTCTTTCTGTCGATTTCCTTCGCCGGCAATAAAATATTTGCCTTATGCAGACATGCCATCGCTCCTGCCTCCCTCATTCGTAGTAATCTTTAATATTATAATCTATTTTCTGCAAATATACCAGTGTACACAGTTAGGCGGCCCTGAAATAATGTAACAGTTCAGCCTTCCGCTTCACTGTTACGAAATCCGCCCATTTTAAAGTTTGCATACGGCAAAGGGGCGGATTCCTGGCTACTCAGGTTCACTGGCTGCTAACTGCGCAGCAAGTGCGCAGTTGCAGGCTAAACTGTTACGAAATAATTTCTTCCAAATAATATGCCCGCCAGCATAAGAGAAGCTCCAAGTCCTGTATAAAATACAGCGATAAAACGTTCTGGCGCAAGCCCGGACACACGCAGACCGATTCCGCCTGTTATCATTACCGCCATAATAATAAACGCCTTCCTGTCAAAAAATTTCAGAAAAAACTGAGATTCCTCTGTATAACCGGTAATTCTTCCAGTGTGCTTCTTCACCAGCCGCCCAAAAATACAGCCTTGAAATACAGCGAATACAACAACAGACAAAAAAATATTCAAAGCCGACAAATACGCGGGATACGCCACAATTCCAATCCGCAGAACATTGAATCCGGCTATCGTCCAAACAAAACATGCAATAAGCAGAAGCGTTCTCTTCTTAACTTTCATACTATCAATTACTCCTTTTCACAGTATCCGTTTTTCTTAAATGAACAAAATGCAATGTGAAAAATATCATATCTTCCTCAATTCTGTCAAGCAATATCTCCCAGACGGCTGTCATATTTCGGACAGCCCTACATATAGATAAAATATCTCATTTTTTTATAAGAAAATCATGGATTTTTTACACAAAGATATGGAAAAATTGCCAGAAAAGTTGTACAATATAACCATATCACATTTTAGAAGGGAGTTTATTATGAAGCACAATGATATGTTAGCAATGATCCTTGCCGGCGGACGTGGTTCCCGGCTGCACGATCTGACCAACAAAGTCGCAAAACCGGCTGTTTCATACGGTGGAAAATATAAAATTATCGATTTTCCGATTAGTAACTGCGCAAATAGTGGTATTGATGTAGTTGGTGTCCTTACTCAGTATGAGTCTGTTATCCTGAACAGCTATGTAGCTGCCGGAAGACGCTGGGGACTTGATGCAAAAGACAGCGGGGTATACGTACTTCCGCCCCGCGAAAAGGCAGACGCCAACTTGGATGTTTATAGAGGTACTGCCGACGCAATTTCGCAGAATATTGATTTTATCGATACCTTTAATCCAGAATATCTCCTGGTTCTTTCCGGCGACCACATCTACAAAATGAATTATGACAAGATGCTGGCACACCACAAGGAGAACAACGCAGACGCCACCATCGCCGTTATTGAAGTTCCAATGAAGGAAGCAAGCCGTTTTGGTATTATGAACACCGACGAAGAAGGACAAATTGTGGAATTTGAAGAAAAGCCCCCGCAGCCAAAGAGTAATCTGGCTTCCATGGGTATTTATATCTTCTCTTGGAAGTTGCTGCGCAAGATGCTGATTGCCGATATGAAAGATTCCGAATCCAATCATGATTTCGGCAAAGATATTATTCCGGCGCTGTTAAATGACGGCCGCAAGCTGATGGCCTACAAGTTCAAAGGTTATTGGAAAGATGTAGGAACTATTGACTCTCTCTGGGAAGCGAACATGGATCTTCTTGACAAGAACAGCGCTTTGGATTTGGGCGATTCTTCGTGGAAGATTTATACCGAAGATACCAATGCACTTCCTCAGTATATTGGCGCAGAAGCGGAGATTAGCCGCGCATTTATTACACAGGGCTGCGTAATCGACGGACAGGTTAAAAATTCTGTTCTGTTTACCGGAGCCAAGGTTGCTACAGGCGCTAAGGTCATCGATTCTGTCCTGATGCCAGGCGCTGTAGTCGAAGAGGGCGCTACCGTCGTGCGCGCACTGGTTGCAGACGGAATCAGGATTGGCGCGGGCGCTAAAGTTGGCGACGCCAACAGCGAGAATATTGAATTAGTTGCAAAGCGCGTAAAGGGGGAGGAGTAGTATGAGCAAAGCACTTGGTATTATTAATTTCGCCGGAAATCATATTAATGTTCGCGGTCTTCAGTTTTACCGTCCGGTTGGAGCTATTTCCTTCCTTGGAAGATATCGTGTCATTGATTTTCCGATTTCAAATTTCAGTAACAGCGGTATTGAAAACATTCACGTATATGTGCGCAGAAAACCAAGATCTCTGGCCGAACATCTTGGAACCGGACGCCATTACAATATCAATTCCAAACGTGGAAGACTGCATCTTCTCTTTGCAGAAGAAGGCATGGAAAGTCTCTACAGCAATGACATTTCCGCTTACATAGACAATATAGAGGTTATTGAAAGTGCCTCAAGCGAATATGTTATTATTGCTCCGAGTTGTATGGTATTTAAACAGGATTTTAATGCGCTTTTAAACCAGCATATTGAATCAGGTGCAGATATTACGCTCCTTTATCACTCAACAGAGGAAGCCAGAGAAAAATTCCTCACCTGCCATACTTTAGAACTGAACAAGCAAAGGGGCGTTGTAGGTATTTCTCCGAACCGGGGCAACAAGAAGAGCCGTTACATTTTTATGGATACTTATGTAATGAAGAGAGATTTGTTTATCAACTTGATTAAGAACGCTCATAAGTCTTCTTCCCTGTACACGCTGATGGATTCCGTAAATCTTGCGTGCCAGGAAATGGATGTAAGAGCAGTTGCACATCGCGGTTTCTTCGCTTCCATTACAGATTTTAAAGGCTATTACGATGCGAATCTGGATTTGATTGATTATAAAGCTGCCAATTCTCTTTTTGACGACGACTGGCCGATTTATACCAGAACCAACGATTCCTGCCCGACTCAGTATTTTGAAGGCGCTAATGTAAAGGCTTCTATCGTATCCAACGGATGTCTGATTGAAGGCACTATTGAAAATTCTGTTCTTGGACGCGGCTGCGTCATTAAGAAAGGCGCCGTTATTAAAAACTGTGTAATTCTTCCAGACGTTGTAGTAGGCGAGGATACTGTTCTTGAGAATATTGTTGTTGACAAACATGTAAGAATTACAAAAGTAAAAGAAGTAAAAGGAACTCCTGAGAATCCCGGATATGTAAAACGCGGCGATGCTCTGTAGAACCAATCAACGCAATCGTATGAGATCGGTAAGCTGCTGTTCCGGCAGAGATTTTCTCTCTGGAAACGGCAGCTTAATTTTTATTTTCTGAGAATGTGTTTGAAGACGGAGGCACTTTTATGGCAACAATTATGGATTATTTATCATGGCGCGGCGACCTGACATTTGTACAATCACCTTTTAATGAGATTGACAATCTCATTCTTTCCTGCCTGTCTTATGTAGAATTAGACGATATTGTTCCGGAGCGCCAGGGGTCTGCCACGATCGCCGAAGCATCTGCAGATTTCTATGGCAGGCATTCTGAGGAAGAAATAAACGGCTACCGTTCTTTCCACCGTTCTGCTCCGCTTCTTTTGAAAGCTATGGCCAAAACCAAACGTTTCGGCAAAGCAGAACTTATGCATTACGTAAATAAAATCAGTACCAGAAGAGAGCTGCAGTTTTCTGCTGTGGAAATCTTACTTGGCGACGGAACTTCCTATATTGCATTTCGGGGAACCGACGACACATTTATTGGATGGCGGGAAGATTTCAATATGAGTATTGGAAGCGTTCCTTCTGAGCATATCGCCGCTGAATATCTGTCCCAAACCGGCAGCTTTAACCGGCATATGCTCCGAGTGGGCGGACACTCCAAAGGCGGACATCTGGCTCTCTACGCTTCAGCTAAATGCAGCGCCGATGTGCAGCGCCGTATTTTAAATATATATAATAATGATGGACCGGGATTTTTTTATAATTTATCCAAGGACGATGATTTTAAGAAGATACAGCCGAGAATCCGGCGATTTATACCAGAATTTTCTATCGTTGGGATGCTCATGTACCACAACAAAGCTCCCGTCATCCTGCAGAGCGCCGGCAGCGGCATATACCAGCACAATGCATTCAACTGGCAGCTAGAAGGAACACGCTTCTTACGGAGTTCGTCGCTTTCTCCTGCGGCAGAGCACTTCAGCGAATCCATGAAAACCTGGCTGGAACAAATGAGCCTTTCCGAACGCCAGGTCTTCATTGATGATTTGTTCTCTGTTTTAGATGCTTCCGGCGCCGCAACCATATCCGAATTTCAGGCGCAGGGGATTCGCAACATGACCGCCATGATAAAACAATTGAATGCGCTGCACCCCGAAACAAAAGAGAAAATTGATTTATTGTTCAAGCTGCTTGTTATTCAGCATCCACGCAGCAGGCTGACGGAACATTAAAACGGCGGCAAAGCGTCTCTGCGCTTTAACCGCCGCTTCATTTTAGAAAATATCTCAAGAGCCCTATGCTATCAGAAAGCGCCTGTAATCATTTTATACAAGTTCTTTCCCTGTCAGAAGCTTATAGGCTTGCAGGTATTTCTCAATTGTCTTATCAACAATCTCCTGAGGGAGCGTCCAGTCATGCTCTGTATTAGCCTTCAACCAGTCTCTTGCAAACTGCTTGTCAAAGGACGGCTGGCCATGTCCTGGCTCGTATCCTTCTGCCGGCCAGAAACGGGAACTGTCCGGCGTCAGCATCTCGTCGCCAATTACAATATTGCCCTTTTCGTCCAGTCCAAACTCAAACTTCGTATCGGCGATGATAATCCCCCGGCTCAACGCATATTCTGCACACTTCTTATACAGCGTTAGCGAATAATCCCGAAGCTTAGACGCATATTCTTCTCCCTTTCCAGGGAAACGCTTCTCCAAATACTCTACGCTTTCTGCATAGGAAATGTTCTCGTCATGATCGCCAATCTCTGCTTTGGTAGACGGAGTATAGACTGGCTCTGGAAGCTTATCCGACTCTTTAAGCCCTTCTAGAAGCTGTATTCCACACACCTTCCCGGTCTTCTGATAGCTTGCCCAGCCGCTGCCTGTAATGTACCCGCGGACAATACATTCTACCGGCAGCATCTCAAGTTTCTTACACAACATGCTGTTGCCGTTAAATTTGTCCTGTCTGAAATACTCTGGCATATCCCGCACATCCACAGAAATCATATGGTTCGGCAAAATATCCTCCGTCATATCAAACCAGAATTTGGACATCTGTGTCAGCACAGCGCCCTTTTTAGTCACTTCATTTTTCAGAATAACATCAAAACAGCTAATGCGGTCAGTAGCAACCATTATCAGGCTTTCACCGTTATCATAGATTTCTCTGACTTTGCCTTCCTTCACTGGCTTTATTTCCCGTACGCTCATCTCTTTGCACCTCTTTTATAATCTCATGTTTACAATAGCACTATTACCGTAACATTTTTACCTGCCAAATGCAATATAAAAGTGTGATAAATGGATTCGTTACATGTTGATTGACGGACGCAGACTGAATTAAGGAACTATCCCGGAACAGACGGAGTAACATTCCGGCGAACTGTCGGCTAACGGGGGCTAAGACACTCAGGAATGCCTTCGTGCCTAAGCCCCCGTAAGCCGCTATTTCTCCTCCATTAAAAACACTCCTCAATGTCTGTTCCGGGATAGTTCCTTAATTCAATCTGCTGTTTACCGGACCGTCTGAACTGCAGCCTATCCTACGCAGGAGGCATTGCAGCCCGCCGGTCCGAGCTGTAAGACCTCCTGCACAGAACAAGACCGGCTATATATTGGCTGAGATTATGCGAGATATTAGCTGAGCTTCTCGTACTCGGCTACAATCTTGTCTAACAGTGTGTCGTCTGTCAGTCCGGTTACCTCGGCTGCCGCCGCGCGTACTCCCTGTGCGGCAATCTTTTCCTGCAGTTCGACGCTCTGCTTATCTTCTGGATTGTTATAATGGAGAGCGGCGCCGACGCCAACTAACAGATGGTCAACCGGGAACCCGTATCCGGCCGCCGTCATAAGGGGCTTAATCAGACGGTCGGTTGGACTTAATTTGCGGAGCGGTTCGCGGCCTACGCGTGTTACATCATCCTGCAGGTAGGGATTCTTGAAACGGCTGATAATTTTCTTGATATATGCCGCATGTTTCTCTGCGTCAAATCCATATTTTTTAATTAATCCGTCTCCACTTTCTTTCATTGCTTCGGATACGATTCCATAGATTTCCTCGTCAGCAATCGCTTTGTCGATGGTTGGGATACCGCGGAGCGTACCTAAGTATGCTGTGATACAATGTCCCGTATTCAGAGTAAACAACTTTCTCTCAATGTAAGCCATCAAATCATCTACCAGAGTCATGCCTGTAATCTGTGGAATCTCACCTTTGAAGCCGGATTTCTCAACATCCCACTCGTAGTAACGCTCTACCACTACGTCAATAAAGTTCTCGCTTTTAACCGGAGGAACAATTCTGTCTACTGCGCAGTCCGGGAATCCTACATACTCGTCTGCAAATGCTTTTCCTGCATCGCTTAAGTTCTCGTATACCGCTTTCTTAAGCTGAGATGTTCCGCGGATGGCATTCTCACAGGCAATCATGTTCATCGGCTCTTTTACGCCCATTTCCATTCGCTTTTCAATAGCCCTGGCAATCGTAGGGGCAATGCGCGGCAGGATTACAAGACCGACTGCTGTTGTTACGATATCCGCAGCCGCAATCTCATCTATTGCCTCCGGCTTTGTGGAATTTACGCCGCTGATATGTTCCAGCTTCTGCTCCTCGCACTCTACATCCATAACGTGAACCGTATAAGTCTTGTCCTCATTAATTTTATCAATCACTGCGTCTACCACGTCTGCAAATACAACCTGATAACCCGACTGGCTAAGCAGCGCTCCGATAAATCCACGTCCGATATTGCCTGCGCCAAACTGAACTGCTTTTTTCATGATAACCCTCTCCTTTTCTATCATTTTCTATTCCATCACGTTTTATAATCCTAATTTTAAATCGGAAGGGAGGTATTTCTCCCTTCCTGTCAAATGACTTTAGCCAAATGTCTTCATAATTGTATCTACATCCGCGTTCTTCTTTAAGTTCTCAAGAAGCTCTTCATCTTCTAAGCTTCCTGCAATATTTGCAAGAATCTCAAGATGCTCGTCGCCCACGCCTGCGATACCAATCACAAGGTTTGCCTTCTCGTCGCCGAAATCAACGCCGTCTGGATACTGCATTACTACAATACCTGACTTCTTTACTGTCTCTTTCGCATTAGAGGTTCCATGAGGAATTGCAACGCCCATACCCATATATGTGGTAACAAGCTTCTCACGCTCTACCATTGCGTCAATATAATCTTCATTTACAAATCCAAGTTCACACAGAAGCTTTCCTGCCGCACGAATTGCCGTCTCTTTATCTACGCTCGGAAGTCCTGTCTTGATACCTTCCTCAATCAGAACGCCCTTTTTCGCCTCCTTCTTCGGTTCTTCTGCCGCCGGAGCGTCTGCTGTCTGCTCGCCCGCTCCGGAAGAAAGGGCTGCCAGCTCTCCATACAGGGCGTCCAGACTTGGGTCTGCAAGGAAGTTATTCAGCGTTACCAGTCTTGCCTGAGGCGCGCTCTTAGCCGCACGCTCCTGCAAAATAGTCTGACATACCACAACATTTGCATCGCCAGGAACATTGTCAACGGATGTATTGGTTACAACGATTCCCAGATTCAGCGGCTTAATACGATTTCTAAACTTGGTAGCTCCCATAGCGGAGGAACCCATACCCGCGTCGCAGGCGAAGATAATCTTCTTAATGTCCGCAGCCTTAACATCAGCTCCCGTAAGCGCTGCAGCCGGAGCGCCGCCCTTTGCCTCAGCCTTCATACTATCCTTCTTAGCCTGTGCTTCCTCAAGGCTCTTTGCTCCTGACATCTTAATAATCGGCGATGCAACCAGGAATGATACCGCCGCTGCAATAACTACTCCAAGGAATGTGATAATCATACCGCTTCCCTTCGGCGACATGGACATGAATGCAATAATGGAACCAGGTGAAGAAGGTCCTACAAGTCCCGCCTTCATAATACTGTAAAATGTAATCGCACAGATGTTACCAATAATCGGCGCAATAATAACCACCGGATTCATCAGTACATATGGGAAGTAAATCTCATGAATGCCGCCCAGGAAGTGAATAATCACTGCTCCAGGAGCTGAGTCCTTTGTTGCCTTATCCTTGCTGAACGCCCAGTATGCAAGCAGAACTCCAAGTCCTGGTCCCGGATTAGCCTCCAGCATGTACATAATAGATTTTCCCGCTTCCTGTGCCTGCAGGGTTGCAATCGGCGTAAAGATACCATGGTTGATTGCATTGTTCAGGAACAGTACTTTCGCAGGTTCAACGAAAATTGCTGCCAGCGGAAGAAGTCCATGGTTCACCAGCACGTCGACGCCTGACGACAGGACAACCAGAATTGCAGCCATCAGCGGACCGATTAAGTAAGAACCGATTATCGCAAGAATCATGCCGAAAATACCAACTGAGAAGTTATTAATCAGCATCTCAAAACCGGCAGGCATATGTCCTTCCATTGCCTTGTCAAATTTCTTGATTACGAATCCGCCGATTGGACCCATCAGCATTGCTCCCATCAACATCGGATAATCCGGCGCGCCTACGATAACGCCTACAACCGCGATACCGCCCATAACGCCTCCGCGGTCTCCGCCCACTAACTTACCTCCCTGATAAGCAACCAGAACAGGCAGAAGATAATTCAGCATCGGGGTAACAAGCCCTGCCAGCTTCTCATTCGGAATCCATCCCTTCTCAATAAAGAATGCTGTGATAAATCCCCATGCAATAAACGCGCCGATATTCGGCATAACCATTGCGCTCAAGAATTTACCAAACTTTTGTAATCCGTTTTTCATGTTACGTCTCCTTTCATTTCCCTTGTCTCTCATAACCTCTTTGTTATGCTTCTATTGTAAAGGACGCTTCCCTCATTTTCAAACAAATGATACTGCAACTTTGTCACAAACACTTTGCGCCAAAACATTGCCCCTTCCGTTCCCACTTCCATTTGTCAATCCCGCCATAATTTAGTATAATGAACGCATAGAAGCGAGCGCAGTCTAAAAAGAGAGAACAGAACAGACTGCTGGCTGGCTGAGCTGTTCTCTCTTTTTAGACTATGTGAGAGGGGCGAACACTGAGAAGGCTCTGCCTTCTCGGTGCGCTCGCTTTTTCTACATAGTCTAATTAACAAAAGACAAATCATGCAACAAAAAGGAGGCCATCCCTATGCTGCTTACCCAACGTGCCGAGGATATTATCCGAATTTTAATCCGATTTCCGCAGGATAATCCTGTTACAACAGCCATAATTTCTGAGGAGCTGAATATCAGCAGCCGCTCCATCCAGCGAGAACTGCCGGGCGTGGAGCAATGGCTTGCCGCTGAAGGCTATCGGTTTGTCCGTAAGCGCAGCGTAGGTCTCCTTCTGGATGAGCCTGATTCCAGAAAGCGGGACCTTCTCGCTCTTTTAGACTTAAGCAAGTCTACTGCCGTAACGGTTGACGACCGCAGGGACCGCCAGATTATTCTCCGACATGAGATTCTATTTGCCGCAGAGCCGGTTAAGTCTTATTATTTCACAGAAAAACTCGGAATATCCGACGGAACCCTTACAAATGATTTGAACCAATTGGAAAGCTGGTTTGAAAAATATCATCTGAATCTGGTCCGCAGACAGGGACTTGGAATTTTCTTAGAAGGGTCCGAGATATCCCGCAGGCAGGCTGTCACCTCCCATATTTGCAGTCAATTAAGTCAGCGGAAAAATTCGGTATCCATGCAGAGTCTGGATTCCTCCCGACAGAGTATCCGTATCAGCGAGATACCGGAGCAGATTACTGCTTCTGTTACACAAATTCTAACTAATGGAGAGAAAAGATTGTCTCTGCGTCTGTCAGACAATGGCTATCTGCATCTGCTGGCGTATATTTCCTACTCCGTATATCGGATACAACAGGGATTTACCATTGAGAATGCCGGAACTTCTGACGCTGAGCTTTCTATGGAGCCAGAGTTTGCCGTAGCTGAATATCTGATGAGACAGCTACGCCACAATTTCAGTCTCCCCATCATTGAAAGCGAGACTGAATATCTGACCATATTTTTAACAGGCGTCCGAATATGGCCCGCCAGCCGTCGGGATTTGACCACCAAAAGAGACTTTGATATACATCAAATTACGCTTTCTATTATAAAAATTGCGGGCGATAACCTTGGCGTTGATTTTGGCGACGATTCCAAGCTTCCTACAGAGCTTGGAACGCATATCCAACCCACAATCGGAAGACTCCGGGCCGGAATACCCATTGAGAATCCTCTCTTAAAGGACTTCCAAACTAATTACGAAAAAATTTATCGCGCATGCGAAAACGGATGCGCTTCTCTCTCAGAGATGTATGAGCTGCCCTCCTTTCCGGCTACAGAGATTGGCTTTATCACCATTTACTTTGTTATGGCGCTGGACCGCAAGGCTAAGCTTAACCGGCGCATCTCCGCTATTATTGTTTGCCCCACCGGCATCGGAAGCTCCAGACTGCTGGCAGAGAATTTAAAAAAAGAATATCCCGATTTAGATATTCGCGGAACCATGTCCGCATTTGATATTAATCCGGAGAAATTAGCAGCACAGAATATCGACCTGATTGTCTCTACCGTAAAGCTTGACACATCCTACCGTTGGATACGGGTAAGCCCAATCCTGGCAAAACAAGACAGGATGCTTCTCAATTCCAAGATAAAATTAATTCTTTTACAAAAGCAGCGACAGGAACAAACGCCCAGCGCAATTCCCGCGGCGCCTCTTAACAGAGACGACGTGGCATATATCTCAATCCTTGGCAACGAAATATATCATCTGCTTGACAACATACGCTTTGGCCGGGCTCCAGTACTGCAAAATCGGGAAGACATCATTGTCCATGCGGCCTCCCTTTTTGCCGATACGCCGGAAATGGAGCGACATTTTTACGAGATTATTAAGAAAAGAGACCAACTTGCGGACACCTACATGAAACCCTTTCACACTCTTTTCCTCCATGGAAAGAGTCCGGACATCGCTCATCCTTGTTTTGGATATATCCACCTGGAACCTCCCATTTATGAAAATGGAAGAATCATATTGGGCGCAATTATTTCCTTTATTCCGGAAGAAAGCAACAACAAGACCGCTGCATCTCTTGCCAGTGAAATCGTCGGCGCATTGCTTCAAGAGCCTGACCTTCTTGCCGCTCTGCGGAAGGCGGACGATGAACTGTTTGCCAGTCTCTTAGAGGTGTCGCTGCTTAAATATTATAAGCGCTGTGTTCTGTCATTACTGTCCGCAAAATAGAAGATAACTAAAATTTTATTGATTTTACAAGGAGCGCCACAAATGAAAATTACCGTTTTAGTAGAAAATACTTCTCTGCATAAAGCCCTCTCTTCGGAGCATGGACTCTCATTATATATAGAGACAGAGCAAACTAAACTATTATTCGATATGGGACAGACTGATTTGTTTGCAGACAACGCTGAAAAACTTGGCGTCCATTTGGAAGACGTTGACATAGCCATCCTCTCCCATGGTCACTATGACCATGGAGGAGGATTGAAAAAATTCTTGGAAATCAATCAAAAAGCCCCCGTCTACCTCAGCCGCTATGCATTTGCGGAACATTTTCATGGACCGGAAAAATATATCGGGCTCGATGTGTCGCTTGCAGCAAGCGAAAGACTCATCTATACCGACGACACTACTTCTATCAGCCCAGGTTTTACACTATATTCCTGCAACACCTTCCAAAAGCCCTTTGAACTTGGCAGCTTTGGACTCAGCGTTAAGCAAGAAGACGCTTTCTTACCCGATGATTTCCGCCACGAACAATACCTGCTGATTGAAGAAAACCACAAAAAAACGTTGTTTAGCGGCTGTTCGCACAAAGGTATCCTAAATATTACAGGATGGTTCCAGCCTGACGTGCTGATAGGCGGATTCCACTTCTCCAAACTGCCGCTTGATGAAACTCTCGCCGAATATGCCAGATATCTTGAGAGCTTCCCCACTGCTTATTATACCTGTCACTGTACCGGGACGGCTCAGTTTGAATTTATGAAATCTTATATTGACAATCTATATTATCTGTCAACCGGGCAAAGTATCGTATTATGAAATCATTCCGTTTTTCTACGGAAAGGCTCTTTCATACAATTTACAGCGCGCATTCCCCGAAGGGTTTCTATTTATATACCTTCCAGGTATCCCACCATGTCCATTCGGCCGTTCATAAGGTTTAGATTGAGGTTTCCTATTATAGATAAGAAAAATAGACGGTACAAGAATCCTTCATCCTTGTACCGTCTATTATTTACTTTAATCCGTATTATTTCCTATTCAGAATCTGCTCTCTTACATAATCGATACTTCCTGCAGACATACTGAACTCATCAAGCCCAAGATCCAGAAGCGTCTCAACTGCCTTCTGATCTCCTGCCATTTCGCCGCACATTCCTACCTTAATACCTTCTTTGTGTCCGGCTTCAATTACCCCGCCAATTGCCTTAAGAACTGCCGGGCTAAAGTAGTTGTACTTATTAGCAATCTTCTTATTACCCCGATCAACTACCAGAATGTACTGAGTCAAATCATTCGTTCCGATACTGAAGAAGTCTGCCTCTTTCGCAAACTCATCTGCAAGTATAACGCTTGCCGGAGTCTCAATCATCATACCCATCTCAATATCTTTATCGTATGCCTGACCTCTCTCGTCCAGCTCCTTCTTGCATTCTTCCACAACAGCCTTAGCTTCAAGAAGCTCATCCATGGAAATAATCATCGGAAACATGATTCTTACATGACCAAAAGCGCTTGCACGAAGAATAGCACGAAGCTGCTCCTTGAACATATCCTTCATATCCAGAGAAATACGGATTGCTCTCCATCCGAGGAATGGATTCTCTTCCTTCTCAAACTCATAGTAGGACAGTTCCTTATCTCCTCCGATATCCAGCGTACGGATTGTCAGCTCCTGCGACGCTAACTCTGCCGCTTCTTTATATACCGCAAACTGCTCTTCTTCTGTCGGGAAGTGCGTATTCTGCATATACAAAAACTCACTTCGGAACAGACCTACGCCGTCAATATTCATCGGAAGCGCGTTCCGGATATCCTGTACGTTACCTACATTCGCGCACAGGTAAATTCTCTTACCGTCCTTGGTTATAGCAGGAGTATTTCTCAGTCCTTCAAGGCGCGCCCTCTCCTGCTCATATGCCGTCTTCTTGTCAAGATATTCCTTCTCTGTAGCTTCATCCGGCTTCACAACGATAATCCCCTCGCCTGCGTCCATACAGATGAACTCGCCGTCTTCAACCTTAGAAAGAATACCTTTTACGCCTACCAAAGTCGGAATCCCCAGACTCTTGGCAATAATCGAAACATGGCTTGTAACGCCGCCTTCCTCGGTAATAATACCCTTTACCAGTGAAGGATTAATCTTAACAGTATCTGAAGGATACATATCGCGAGCCATAACTACAACAGGCTCTGTAATTCCCCCTAAGTCAGGAAGTTTAACACCCTTGACTCCGGCTAACAGACGCTTGCCGATATCCCTTACGTCCGCTGCTCTCTCCTTCATGTACTCGTCGTCCATAGACGCAAAAATCATAGCAAATTCATCTATGGTCTCGCTGACAGCCTGCTGAACGTTCTTCTTATCGTTCTTAATTCTGCCTTCTACTCCATCCTGCAGCATAAAATCATCCGCAATCTCCAGATGCGCTGCAAAGATTTCGTTCTGCTCCGCCAGCTTGTTAAGTTCAGCGATAACCGCCGCTTTAGAAGCGGCAAACTTATCAATCTCAGCCTGTACCTGATCTTCTGTAACAGACGCTGTATCAGGGGTCAAATCCGGCTCAAGATACAAATAAATCTTCTCAACGGCAATACCTCTCGAAGCCGTCTTCTCAACGCGAATCTGTTCCATCTTACTCTCCTAATCCACTTTCAATTGCATCAATTACTGTCTTGAGAGCTTCTGCCTCATCTTCTCCGTCACACTCAACTGTGATTTCTGTTCCACATTTAATAGCTGCTGACATAAGATTCAAAACGCTCTTAGCCTGAAGTCTCTTCTCTCCGACAACCAAGATAATGTTTGATTTGAACGGAGCTGCTGTCTTAGCCAATGTTGCCGCCGGTCTAGCGTGAATTCCTGTAGGATTTGAGATTGTTACTTTTTGAGATACCATGATATCTTCCTCCCTTATTGTTATATTTGCTTAATATTCTGTGTAAAGCCCCAGTCATAACTATACACATTGTTACCATTAAGTATACCCTTTTCGGTTACGCTTGTCAAACCTTTGCACTATAATTTTCAATGCTTTGCACAATTATTTATCCTCGTCTCTCTGAATATAGACATATTATATGCATTCTTATATAAAGCATTATAACTACAAGTTCTGTCTGGTCTGCGGCACAGCCGCTTCACATCTGAACCAGTAATGCAGCAAGGCTCCCTCGTTATTCCAAAAAAAACAGAGAAAATTTCCGAATTTTCGGACATCTCCTCTGTTTAAATGCACTGATAAACCTTTTATAATAAGCAGCATTATCATTTAACAGTGTGGGAACATCTGCTTACCAATCGCTTTATTCACAACACCGCCGATTCCTGTATATATCAGCCAGATTCCCAGAATACCAAGTCCAATTCCTCCAATCAAGCCGCCTGCCTGCAGACCCGTCAAATACATGATGGAAAGTCCCAAAAAACCAACTGCCGACGCCCATATACAGCACCCTGCAATTCTGCAGGAACCTCTTTACCGCTCACAAAATAAACTAAATTCATGATGCCTTTTACAAAATTCTGCCCCATCAGAACCACGCTCAATACGGCATTACTGGTAGCTCCGACAATATCTCCGCTTCTATACATCAAAACAACTGTAATAATAATCATTGGATACGCAGTAATGCCCCACGTTATCATCTGAATAACCGCATTTGGACCTGCCGCTCCAAACATAATTGGAAACTGTGCTACAATCAACAACCCCAAAAGAAGATTACACGCCTCCGCTGAACTCGCATATCTGTTCTGTTCCATATATATTCCGCCTTTCCGCACGAGCATTTTGTGCTTTTACACAAGCGTAACACTACCATCCACTATAATAAACTGACCTTGAACATAGCTGGAAGCATCGCTTGAAAGGAACAATACAGTTCCATTTAGTTCATCTCCGCAGGGAATAAACCGGGTCCGATGGCATTGACAGTAATACCGTATTTAGCATAAGTTCCCGCCATTCCTTTGGTGAGACCCAGTACGCCTCCTTTGGCAGCATTACAAGAATATCTTGCAATCACATCGGATTGCAATTGCTGTTCCTCCAGCTTTCTCGATCTTCTTTTTCGTAATTTCCAGTTTTTCCAATCTTCTGGCCAATACCGCAACCTTCGCTCCCGCTTCTGCATATGCCACAGCTGCTGATGCTCCCAATCCAGAACTTGCTCCGGTTACAACTGCTACCTTGCCTGTCAGCTCAAAATACTTATTCATAATTATATTCTCTTTCTTCCATCACTTTTTCATCTATTTCATTTGGAGCTATTCTACAGCAGCCTGCGACCAGACTGGCGTCAGGGCGCTGTAAAGCTATCAGGAAAAGCAGCGAATTGTTCTCTGATCCGAAAACAAATTCACTGCTTTACTGTCTGTGTTATTTAGTTACTGTGATTATGCCAGCACAGGCTCTCTTTTTCTAATGACAGCCTCCACTTCCTCTATGGTCTTTTCCACACATTCTGCTATCTGCTCTAATGTATAGCCTTTCCTGTGCATATTTAAAATAATTTTTTCATCCCTCTCTGCCACACTTCTTTCTCTGATTCCCTGTGAAAGATTACACATAGCGCTCACATCCTTTCTCAATTCATCATCTACCGGAATATGGTACTCGGTTTTTATAATCCCTAATTTTTCATCAACGGTCAGCTCCATTGAAAGCAACGTACTCAGCAAACGGTGTAGCTCATACTTCTCATCATGCTCCGGAAGTTCATTTGATATACCTATCAGGACAATATTCAGCAGGTCAAGCCTGCCTTTCCACGGATAGGAACCGAGCAGATCGTCTTTCGCAAGATACACATAAGCCATGCTGCTTTCGTCCATGCCCATACATACCCAAATGGAAAAGACACGCCTGATGTCATTATAATTTGTCTTGACAAAATCCCGTTCCTTCTGCGAGGAAACAAGACGGCTCACATAAAAGACTGCCCTGTTTAAAATATGATAGCCTGACGGTTCATCTTTCTGTGCTTCAACGTTTATGATAACCTGTGAGACGCCGTCTTTCATCCTCACATAAAAGATAATGTCAAACCTTACAAGCCCCTCGTTGATCTCCGCATTTTCCGTATTCATCCCGACAATGCGCTGCCCGTTTTCTTCTTTTTCCATATTGGTCAGCCCCGGCTCCACCGGAACCACGCTGATAAACGGCTCTCCCTCGATATAGGATACCACATCTTTCGGGTTCATTCCCTTAAACTCATCAACGGTCTTTACCAGAATATGCGCCAGAATGATTTTATTTCCCAACAGGCGTTTTGCCTTATCATCATACTGTGCGTCCTGTTCTGCTGCACTGACCGCATTTCTTATTTCCGTATCCATCAGTCATAAACCTCCTTTTTGTATGGCAGGAAACGCAAAAGCCATTCCCAAAAGGTATATGACCTCAATGCCATTATACCCCGAAATCCCGGCTAAATCAATCGGAACTTTTTTTGAAAGCAACGGGACATCTTCCGAAATTTCATTGACTTTATGACTGTTACAGCGTTTCCTCCTTCCTTTTCGCTTTTTCAGTATCAGCCCGATCTGCCCTGACACTTGTGCCTTGTATGCCGCCAGCTTCTCTTTTAACGATGCCCGCTGCATAGGCTTGTCAGTATTGCCGCAGCAACTCTCAGCCCACCATTCCCCATTGTATAATCACACCTTGTGTTTTCTACCTGGTATGGCATCTGAATATTATCCCCCTTGGGAGCCACCATTTTCCCGCTTCAGAGCCACCCGGAAATTTCTTTCTTGAGAGCCGCCTCAGACACAAGATATAGTAATACTGCCCCTGCCGCTTAAAAATACAACAGAGGCAATATTAGGTCTAATGATGTTCAGATGATTATGCTTCTACCTCGTCAACAAGCCTTTTGAGCTTCTTTGAATCATACAGCTTTCTCAGGTTTGTTTCATTTGTAGGGATTTCATAGGCATTATGGATAATTCTGTCCATGATGGAATCCGCCTGCGTCCCTCCGCCGAGCCTGTTATTCCATTCATCCACTCACATCTGGCACAGTATTCTTCCCAAAGGAGCTTTTCTGTGACGCCTGTCTTTTTTAACTCTCTATGGACGTAAGAATAATCAACTGGAGCATATCTGGGTTTATATTTAAACTTATCCGGATAGAACAGTTCATAAAGCCTGTCGTCATCCCATTCAGAAATATCATCCCATGATTTGTCCGATTGTAAGAATAACGCCTGTACTTCGGCGACGGTATTTCTTGATACACCTAAAACTTTTGACACCTCCCTTGCGCTTAAATTTTTTCCCAGAAGTTCCAGAATACTTCTGACTTTTATCTTCTTAAACATAAAAAGACCTCCCTATAGATTATTTGGTGATACTGCATCAGCAGTTCTCCAAGAATAACTATAAGGAGATTTATAGTGAAATCAAATATGTGTGCTGCCACAATATGTTGTGGTGGCTCTGAAGGTGGAAAATACCATTTCCGGATGGCTCTGAAGTGGGAAACTGGTGGCTCCCAAGGGGGATAATATTCAACGATATCTCTCAAGCCAAATTACGGAATTATTTTCTTATATACTGCAATGAACTCCTCCGCCAAAACCCGGAAGGTTTCCGCCCGTCTGCTTGGTCATTCCCGACTCGGATAAGGCAGCCGTAACTGTCTCCTCTGACGGATTCTGAAGCACCAGCAGCCTCTCTCTGATTTGGAACTATCTAAGCACATTATAATAATAGTCAGCCTCATAATTCAGTATCAGCGAAACACCTCCAACATCCGTTCCTCCTCAAACTGCTTTGAATATAGCCTGTAATACTGCCCCTTTTTTCTAATCAGCTCTTTATGGTTCCCCTGCTCGGTAATCTTTCCGTCCTTCATTACCAGAATAATATCTGCATTTCTCACCGTTGACAGACGATGCGCAATCATAAATGAAGTATGCCCTTTTAGCAGCATATCGGTCGCTTTGTGAATCAACTGTTCCGTCCAGGTATCAATGGAGGACGTAGCTTCGTCCAGTACAAAAATGGCAGGTTTCGCAAGAATCGCCCTGGCAAATGAAATAAGCTGTTTTTCCCCGGTCGAAAGCCGGTTTCCGCCTTCGCCCACATCTGTGTCATAGCCCTTTTCCAGACGGGAAATCACCTGGTCCGCCGATACCCGTCTGGCTGCTTCCTCTACCTCTGCGTCCGTCGCATCCAATCTTCCGTACCGGATATTCTCCCGAATCGTCCCGGAAAACAAATGGGGGTTCTGCAGCACATAACCAATCTGGCTGTGAAGCCAGAGTTGAGAACGCTCCCTGTAATCCCTTCCATCAATGAGTATCTGTCCTTCCGTCGGTTCAAAGAAGCGGCCCGCCAGGTTCACAATCGTCGATTTCCCTGCGCCGGTGTCCCCCACAATCGCCACTGTGGTTCCCGCCGGTATCTTTAAATTAAAATGCTCCAATACATTTTCCTTCCCATCAGGGTAGCAGAAGGTAACATCCCGAAATTCAATATCACCTTTTATCGGCTCCCAGTTCTCCTTTTTCGGATACGTGGAATCCCCATATTTTCTCTGTACCTCCTGTGAGTCGGTAATATTCGGTTCCTGTTCCAGCAAATTTGTCACCCGTTCAATATTTGCCTGACAGGATATCAAATCTGACAGAAGCCTGGCAAGCTGTTGTATCGGCTCAAAAATTCCCACCGCATACGACAAAAATACGGACAGCGTTCCCAGCGCAATCAACTGATTCTGTACAAAATACCCGCCTCTCGCCAACACAAATGCCGTCACCATAGAACTGAAAAAGAGAATCAACGGCATGTAGACAGCGGTCAGCCTGGCAAGCGTCATAGAGCCGCCCTTCATGCGTCCTGTAATTTCTCGAAACGCTCTGTCATTCAACTCCTCCATAACTAACGTCTTGCTGGTCTGCACTCCGGTAATCCCCTCGTTAAAAGCTCCGGTAATCTCTGAATTGGTCTCCCGGATTTTTCGGTTCCAGTGCAGCATCCGTTTCTGAAAAAATGCCGTTAGAAGCGCAATCATCGGAACCACCACCAGCACAATCAACGCCAGCTTCCAGTTCAGCACAAACATAATCCCAAACACACCGATTACATAGGCAAATGCCCAGAACATATCCACCAATCCCCAGGCAAGAACCGTCGCAATCTTCAGCGTATCACTCATAACTCTGGCATGAATATATCCCACCGGCGTAGTATTATAATAGGAAAAAGAGAGCTTCTGCAGATGCACAAACTGGGCCCGCTTTAAATCCTTTCCCACATTCATCTCAATATGAATCGCCGCGCGCACGCTGAAAAACAAACTTACTGTCTGCGCGATAATCGCAAGCGCATAAATAACGGCAAACCGCCCGATTCCCTGAAGAGTCCCCGGCACAATAAAATGATTAATAGCATAGCTCTGAAATAAAGGTACTCCTACGTCCATCAACACCAACAACACATTCAGACTGACTGTGGTTGCAAAATAATTATAATACGGCCGGAAGAAGGGCAGCATCTTTTTCCACACAGATAAACTGAAATTTTTCTGTTCTATCTCTTTCCCTTTACTGTTCTCCATTCGTCATTGCTCCTTCATTATCCCACGCTCCTGAATTACACTATCCATAAGTCGTCTGTCATCCTGATTCATCTGTATCTCGTATATCTTCTGATAAATTCCTCCGTTATGACTCAGCTCCTGATGGGTTCCCATCTCCTCTGCCTTTCCATGATTCAACACCAGAATCTGGTCCGCCTCCATGAGCGTCGTAATACGATGGGAAATAAGAATCACTGTCGCATCTTTCATTTTCTCCTTAAGCGCTTTCCGGATTTTTGAGTCAGTCTCTGCATCTACCGCAGACAAAGAATCATCAAACACCATAATCGGCGTCTTTGCAAGCAGCATTCTGGCAATGGCTACTCTCTGACGCTGACCGCCGGATAAAGTAACTCCACGTTCTCCCACCATGGTATCATAACCGTCGGGGAATCCCATAATCGCATCATCCACACAGGCAATCCTGGCCGCTTCTCTGATTTCTTCCATTGAAGCAGATGGATTGGACGCTGCGATATTCTCCCGGATGGTTCTGGAAAAAAGAAACGGCTCCTGAAGCACCATGCCGATATGTTCCCGCAGCCACACTCTGGAAATCTCACGAATGTCCACGCCTCCAATGCGAATAACACCGTCTTCCACATTATAAAGCCTGTCCAAAAGATGCACCAGCGTAGACTTGCCGCTTCCGGTTCCCCCTAAAATTCCATAGGTAGCCCCCTCCTGAATATGAACGCTCACATCCTCCAAAACCCTGCTGTCCTCCTCATACCCGAAGGTTACATGTTCAAGCGCAATGTCCATATGCCCCGGCTCTTTTCCTGCTTCTGACATATCCTCCCTGGCCGAATCCAGGATATAATTTACCCTGTCAAAGGACACTCCCGCCTTACTCATCTCCGACAGAATACGTCCCAGGCTTCTCACCGGCCATACCAGCGTCGTATTATAGGACGCAAAGGCAATAAATTCACCGGCCGTAATATTTCCATGCACTGCCTCTATAGCCCCTAACGTTATAATAAAAATAACCTGAAAACCTGTAATCAGCTCGCCCACTCCCCAGTAAAGCCCCGACAGCGTCCCCAATTTAATCCAAAGCCCGGCAAATATACGGTTCTTCTCATCAAACCTGTCAATTTCAAATCTTTCTCTACCGAACGCACGCACTACCCGGACTCCAGTCGCATTTTCCTGCACCACCGTAGACAGTTCTCCCTCCGCCTCGTCCGCCTTGGTAAAATTCCTTGCAATCAACTGGTAAAACACACCTGAATAAATCATTACAACAGGAATAAACGCCAACGCTACCCACGTCAGTTTCCGATTCATCGAGAACATCATTCCCAGAGAAACTACCAATAGGAATACCGTTCGGAACACCTCCAACACCTGAGTAACCACAAAGTTCCGAATCGTCTCTACATCCGTCGTACACCGCTGAATAATATCCCCGGTCTGATTCATACTGTGCCAGCTCATAGGAAGCCGCTGCACATGAAAAAACAGCATGTCCCTCATATTCTTCGCGAAGGTCTCCCCGGCTTTCGCCGTATTACTCCGGTATAAATAAATGGCCGCCCCATTTGCCAGCGCTATCCCGACAACCAGAAGCGACAGCAACCACAAATGTTCCTTTAGATACGGAATGCCTCCCGGAACCAGCACTTCATCTATGGTAAAACTGAAAATCCTTGGAATTAGCGCGTTGAGCGCCGTAGATGCAAGGGACGCCGCCAAAACAATGATAAAATATCTCTTCGCTTCTCTTGAAAACCGTAATATTAGAGCAAAACGTCCTTTTCGTTTCCCCGACATTCTTCCTCACCTCCGTAATCCATACCCCAACATATCCATAACAAATGCCCCTCGTGTAACAGTTCAGCCTTTGGCTTCGCTGTTACGGAATCTGCCCATTCCAAATCGCCTGCGGCGATGGACAGATTCCCTCTTGGCCAAATTTACACATTCTCACGAACTTTGCAGCAAGTGCAAAGTTCTAGTGTGCTGACCGCATTATATCTGGCGAAACTCCGCAGAATATTCGCTCATCTGCAAGGCGGATTTTCGACGGTGTAGCGGTGGCTACGGATAGAAAATCCAACGCGGCAGATGGACGGATAGGCAAGGAGGTTCGCCAGATATAATGCGGTCGGCACACTAGGCTGAACTGTTACCCCCTCGTCCGATAAAGCAAAATATTGCCTATCCAAAGGCAATCATATATAGTATAATAGATACGAAAACAAAAAGCAAAATATATAATTTATAATAATCACCAACTTCTGTAAACGTTACAGTTCACAGGTCATTTGGTAAACAGCGGGTTGAATCAGGAGCATGTCTCAAAGCAGACAATTCAGGAGTGTATTTAATGGAATTAAAACAACAGCTTATGCAGGCTTAGACGCGAAGGCTTTCCTGAGCGGCTTAGTCTGCGTTAGCTGATAGTTCAATGAAATGTTACTCCGTCTGCTTAGAGACATGCGCCTGATCAAACCGCGTCCGGCAGGCGACGTGTGAACAGTAACCTGTAAACTGCGACACAGTACAGAAGAATCATTTATGATTTTTGATAAGGAGAAGAAACATGACTACAAGATGGAACTCTGAATGTATCAAATGTATGGCGCATAAATTTTTAGGAGATTATCCGGAGAGCGCCTCCGAAATGGAACGAATGGAATATATGAGACGGATTTTCACTATTCTGTCATCAGCCAAACCGGAAGAAGGGGCGCCTGTCGTTACAGACTATATCCTCAGTCTCCAGAAGGAAATGTTCGGTTATTCCTTCGATTTTACGGAAATTAAGCGCTCTTTTAACAATTTAATGTTAGCGCAGGAAGCCAAAATCTCCGCCGACATCCAGTCTTCCGATAATCCCATCAAGCGGGCCGTACAATATGTAATGACTGGAAATTATATTGATTTTGGCGCGCTTGATAACGTAGACAGCGATAAATTATTTGAACTGTTATCACAAGCTCCTAATCAGGAAATTGACGAAAAAGTTTTTCAGGAATTGTATACTGATTTGGAGCATGCCAAAACACTCGTCTATCTCACCGACAATTGCGGAGAGGTCGTTCTGGACAAGCTGTTAATCCGGGCTATTCAATCCCAGTTCCCGGATATTCAGGTAGATATTATCGTCCGGGGAATGCCGGCCTTAAACGACGCTACTATGGAAGATGCAGTTCAAACAGGGCTGACTGATATCGCTCAGGTAACCGGAAATGGAACCGGCATCACCGGAACCTTTCTGCCTAAGATTTCCGAAGAGGCTTCCCAGCTTATCCATCGTGCCGATTTGCTCATCTCAAAAGGACAGGGTAATTTTGAAACCTTGCGAGGATGCGGCTTAAATATTTACTACATATTTCTGTGCAAATGCAAGCTATTTACCAAACGATTCAATAAGAAACAATACGAGGGGATTCTCACCAATGAAAAATATTACTAATGCGACAGGATAACTCTTTTTCCCGAAACAGTTCGGAAGGCAAATGTGAAAAGCGCTCCCTTTACAATAGAAGACAAGGTCAGAGCCCACCAGATTCCCTTAAGCCCCAGAGCTGTACTGGAAAGTATCAGGGCAAGGGGAATCCTCGAACTGGTAAGTATTATACTGATTATACTGCACAGCTTCGTCCTTCCAAGACCAGATAGCGCCCCTACCGTCATAAGCTCTACACACATAAAGGCTTCTCCGATTCCAATGATACTCAGATATCCAACCGACTCTTTAATAACATCCGCCTCGTAAAAGAAAATCTGTGAAATCGGCCTGGGGAAACAGAGAAAGACCAATGTAATCAAGCCTCCCCACACAGCAGTTGTCCAAAATGAGATACGGTACCCTTTTCTAACCCTCTCTATTTGACCCGCGCCGTAATTCTGCGCCGTAAATGCATTGATTGCCGCGGCAAAACCGTCTGCCGTATTCCAGGATACCGCCTCGACCTGACCTCCCACGCGCTGTACCGCCACTGCGCCGGGTCCGAAAGACGCCGCCATTCGGGCAAGAACCATCGAAATCATACAGTATACTGTTCCCTGTATCGCCGTTGGCGTTCCAATTCGGAACACACCTTTATAATATTTGCTTTCCGACTGCTTTATAATACGAAGTCCCTCCAGAACATTGTTCTCTCCTTTGTTTCCTCCCGCCTTAAGAATCATCACCAGCATCACCACAAACTGTGCCAATACAGTAGCCACAGCCGCGCCATTTACTTCCATTCTTGGAAACGGGCCGATTCCCAGAATCAGTACCGGGTCCAGAACCATATTCATCACAAGACCGATAACATTTGCCAGAAGAGGCGTCCTGGAATCTCCCTGAGCGGTATATATTCCGGTCAGCACCACCGTTAGATAGGAAAATATAATCAGGCCGCAGGTAATTCTAAGATAGCTTTCTGCATACTGGACTGCTCTCACATCCCCCAGATGAAACAGCGATACAAGCCCCTCTGCAAAACTCACGCTGATTACTGCAAATAATATCCCAAACATCACAACAAGCTGCAGCGCCGCCCTCGCATACTCTGCCGCTTCTTCTTTTTTCCCTCGGCCAAATGCCTGCGCTACGTTAACCTGCCCTCCCATCCTTGCAAGGGAAGACAACCCTTGGGACAGCCAGATATACATGCCTCCCACGCCCACTCCCGCTACCGCTTTCGAGCCTAACATTCCAATCCATGCCATATCTGTAATGCTGTAAACAGTATTCAAAAAAGACGATGCCATAATCGGCACCGCCAGTGCAACCAGCGATTTTAGTATCGGCCCTTCTGTTAATGTAATCTGTCTGTTTTTTTTCATCTCATGCCTCTTTTGTCGTCTAATGATTGACCGCCTATTCGGCGGCCGACTTTCGCAGTAATACCTGGAACGCCGTCATAAGCGCTGGAAATACTACTGCTATCAGAATCCCTATTCGCAAATTCCCTTCAAACCTCCCTGCAAAATAACCTGCAAGCGTAGGGCCTGCCGAGCATCCCACATCGCCTGCCAGCGCAAGAAGGGCGAACATAGCAGTTCCACCCCTTCTGATGGCGCCAGACGCCATACTAAATGTTCCCGGCCACATGATTCCTACCGACAGGCCGCACAAGCCGCAGCCTGCCAGACCAAGTACCGGAACAGGCACAAGAGCAATTACCAGATATGATATCACACATACTATACTGCTGCCAAGCATAAATTTCTGCAATGGAACAGACTCGCCCTTTTTTCCGTAAAATACTCTTGCCCCGCCCATAAAAAGAGCAAAAGTCATAGGCCCCGCCAAATCGCCCACCGTCTTATTGATACCAAGCCCCTGTTCCGCCATAGCAGACGCCCACTGACTCACGCCTTGTTCACTGGCTCCGGCACATACCATCAGAATCATCATGACCCAGAATATTTTCAAAGAAAACAATTCTTTCATAGTAAGGCCTTGTTCTCCCTCCTCTACCAGAGGCGCAATCGGCGCTCTTGTAAAAGCAAGCAGATTGCAGACAGGCACCGCTGCCCAAAACAAAGCAAGTATCTTCCAATTCCTCATCCCTGCCGCTGCGAAAAACAATGTGGACAGCAGCACAACACCCACATGTCCCCAGCAGTAAAAAGAATGCAGAAGGCTCATAGCCGTCTCCTTATTGTCCGTCGGACAGGCCTCCACCATCGGACTGAGCAGCACTTCTAAGAGTCCTCCGCCAAGGGCATATACAATAACCGAAATCAGAAGCCCCACAAACGAATCCGCAAATATTTCCGGCAGAATCGTTAAGAAAATCAATCCGGCCGCCGCCATTATATGCGCCAGAATTACGGAGAACCGATATCCTATCCTATCCACAAAGCCAATGGCGCACAAGTCTATCATCAGTTGAAGTCCGAAATTAAACGTGACAAGCAAAGTAATCTTCTCCAGAGGAATCCCATAGCTTTTATGAAACATCAAAAAAAGCAGCGGCGCAAAATTATTTACAATTGCCTGCACAATATATCCAACAAAACAGGCATAGATTGTTTTACCATAATTCGGTTCCATCCACTTTATCTCCCTTTTCATTATTCTCTGTTACTGCGCGGATTCCATCAGTCTCAAATGTGCTAATCCAGGGATATTCCATATAACGAATCGCCGCCCGGCCGCAAAGCTTTACACCCTCCGCCGGATAATATACCCTGCCAAGCATGCTTTGCTCCCAGATATAACCTCTCTCCATATAATACTCTTCAGCCTTATCAGCAAATCCTACTGATATCTCCATACGTGGAGGAGCACATCAGCTGGTAAACCGGATTACATCAAGGACAATATCTCGAAATCCTCTCTTCTTCATGTAAATAACAGCATTCTCGTTCAATTCCACCATAACGGCTCGCTCCTTCAGTTGTCTTAATCTGTCACCAGTGTGCTGACCGTATTATTTTTAGTCGAACCTCCTTGACTATCCGCCCATCTGCCGCGTCGGATTTTCTAGCCGCAGCCACCGCCGCGCCCTCGGAAATCCGACTTGCAGATGAACGAATATTCTGCGGAGTTTCGCCAGATATAATGCGGTCAACACACTAAGCATGTCTAATATTCGTAAATTCCGAAATCTCCCGGTTAATCGTACACAAATCCTCCACCGTCAATTCATGAATATCCCCATGCCCGGTAATTCTGGCAAACGTCTCCAGCTCCCTGGTGCAGCAATTCAGATAATTGGCTACTCTCTTCGCGGCCGCATCTACATGCAGCCTTTCGCGAAGCGTCTCATCCTGCGTAGCTACTCCCACCGGACACATCCCTGAACCACAGATTCGGTACTGCTGACAGGCCGCAGCAACCATAGCTGCCGAAGCGACTGCAACCGCATCCGCCCCCATAGCAATCGCCTTGGCAAAATCGGAAGATACTCTTAATCCCCCTGTAATCACAAGTTCAATATCTGACCGGATGCTGTCCAGATACTTCCTTGCACGATGCAAAGCGTAAATCGTCGGAACGCTGGCTGCATCCCGGATGACAGCCGGCGACGCTCCTGTGGCGCCGCCCCTTCCGTCTATAGTAATAAAGTCCGGCTCTGCAAATACTGCAAATTCCATATCCCGCTCAATTCTGCCTGCCGCAATCTTAATTCCAATGGGCCGTCCGTCGCTGCGTCTGCGAAGCTCGGAAACTAATGCCTTCAAATCTTCTCTGGTATCGATGCCCGGAAGTTTTGACGGGCTGATGACGTCTTCCCCTAACGGTTTGTTCCGAATCTTTGCAATCTCCGGCGTCACCTTGCTTCCCGGAAGATGGCCGCCCATCCCTGGTTTAGTTCCCTGTCCAATCTTAATCTCAATCGCATCCGAACTCCTTAAGTTCTCATCCGTCACGCTGTATTGATTTGGGACGTATTCAAATATGTACCGGTAAGCCGCCGCCTTTTCTTCCGGAAGGATTCCGCCCTCTCCGCTGCACATAGCGGTCTTCGCCATAGCGCTTCCCATAGCCATCGCTGTCTTTGTTTCCTTAGACAGCGCTCCAAAGGACATATGAGAAATATATACCGGGGTTCCAAGTATCATCGGCCTCTTGGCATGTTTTCCAATCACCGTCATGGTGGATACCGGCGCGTGCTCGTCCAGCGGCATAGGATGAAGCTGTGCGCCAAGTATCAGAATATCGTCCCAGTCTGGCATAGACATCTTCGTCCCCATAGCCTCAATAATACTCTTTCCGGTAACCGCCATCTCATGAATCTCCTTCATATAGCGGTAATCTGCATCCGTCTTCCGGGTTTCCTTCGGATACTCCAGTGAAATCTCTTCCGGTTCTGTCTTCGTACTTTCTTCTAAAATCCCTTCCACAGCGCCGGTTCCTGCACCCGCCGACATCTCTTTATCTTCTGCCGGAAAAAACTTGTCCGCCGGCTGTCTGCACAGCGGACATTCCTTCAGCTCCGCAAATTTCCTGCCTTCCTTCTCTTCATCAAAAATATAACCGCATATACTGCATTTATAAATCACCGTACTTTTCCTCCTGCTATATTCTGGAAATCATCTCCGACACAAGCGCCTCAAAAGAATCCTTTACCTGATTGGCAACCTCCTGAACCTCTTTGTGGTCCAGCGGCTGGTCGAGGATTCCCGCAGCCATATTCGTCAGACAGGAAATACCACAAACCCGAAGTCCCATATGTCTTGCGGCAATCGCTTCACACGCAGTACTCATACCAATCGCGTCAGCTCCCAGCCCTCTAAACATCCGAATCTCTGCCGGACTCTCATAATTCGGCCCCTGCCACTGCAGATATACGCCTTTCTTAACCGACACCTTAAGCTCTTTTGCAATTTCTTCAATCTTATCCTGTATCTCTCTGTCGTATATCTTACTCATATCCGGAAAACGGGTTCCCAACTCTTCTATATTACGCCCTCTCAAGGGACTTGGTACAAACGCAGAAATCTGATCCTCAATAATCATCAAATCTCCCGGTTTATAATCCAGATTCACGCTGCCCGCCGCATTCGTCAGAATCAGTGTCTTTGCCCCAAGCATACCCATCAGCCGGATTGGCATCACCACATCCTCCATCTCATAACCTTCATAATAATGCACCCGGCCTTTCATAACAACAACCGGAACCTCCTTCACATAACCGAATATAAATTTTCCCTCATGTCCGGCTACTGTAGACACCGGAAATCCCTCAATCTCCGTATATTCTACCTCTGCTTTCACGTCGACCCTCTCCGCGAACCCTCCCAGACCGGAGCCAAGAACAAGCGCTGTCTCTGGAATAAAATCTGTTTTCTTTCTAATTGCTGCAATTGCCTTTTCTAATCCTTTGTATCCCTGTGCCATAATAAATCCTCCTGTTTATTTCTCTCTGCAAATGAGCTTCTTTCTTCTATTATAATCCATCCCGGCGTCCTATTTCAATCAATTCAACAAACTTCTTCGTTTCCTGAGTGAGTTACAGTTCACCGGTCATTTGGTAAACATCGGATTGAATCAGGAACATGCTCCTGATTCAATCCGCGTCCGGCAGGCGAAGTGTGAGCAGTAACCTGAGCGGGGGTACGATATCCTTCACCCGTAAAGTCAACAAAACAGGCATGCCAGGCTGCCTGTTTTGTTATTCATTAACTTTATCCAATTCTGTCATATGGACTCCCAGACGATTCTCCGGTATCCCATGATATTCCCGAAAAAATTCCGAAAATCCTGCCAGCGTCTTTACCAACACCGGAATCTCGTCCTCTGTCAATTTCGCAAGCACTGCTTCCGTCATCCTGCGGTGGTATTCCGCATGATGGTCAAAGGCCAGGACACCTTTATCTAAAAGTCTTACCTGCACAATGCGACGGTCTTCCTCACTTCTGAACCGTTCTACATAGTTTTTCTTAACCAGTCTATTGATGGAAGAAGTCAGCGTCCCCACAGTGACATTAAGCCTTTTCGCAATCGAAGACATATTGTCTCCTTCCCCCTTGCCTACAGCTTCAATCACATGCATATCGTTGTTGGTCAAATCTCGAAATTCTCCTGTAATAATAGCTTTGCCTTCCAGCACCCATACTTCATTTATCAGATTAACCAGAACATCATTTACCGTCTTGTACGCGTCCATACGCTCCCACTTCCAACAATTAAATTTATTTATTAACTGCACTTATTATACCCACTTTCCGGAGAAAGAATCAACTAATTTCCTCACATTTCGCGAAATCTCTTGTAGCGGTTCTCCAGAAGTTCTTCTGTATCCAGCGTTGTATATTTTTCCAGAAATCCGGTAATCTCTGCTTCTAACCGGCTGACCACCGGCCCCATTGTCTCTTCGGTAAGCTCCTCCGGCTCTGGGATTACCTGTTCCACGATACCAAGCTCCAACAAGTCTCTAGAAGTCATTTTCATAAGTTCTGCCGCTTCCTCGGCACGCCCGCCGTCCTTCCAGAGAATGCTCGCAAAACCTTCCGGAGATAATATGGAATACACCGCGTTTTCCAGCATCCATACCTCGTCTGCTACCGCCAAAGCCAACGCGCCTCCGCTGCCGCCTTCTCCCGCTACAATTGACAGAATCGGCGTTTTTAAATTAGACATTTCATATAAGTTTCTTGCGATTGCCTCGCCCTGTCCCCGTTCCTCTGCCTCTAAACCACAGAAAGCTCCCGGCGTATCCACAAAGCATAAAACCGGACGATGGAATTTCTCCGCCTGCTTCATTAGCCTCAATGCCTTACGGTATCCTTCCGGCGACGGCATTCCAAAATTTCTCTCAATATTTTCCTTCGTCGTACTGCCTTTCGTCTGGACGATGACCGTAACCGGTCTTCCATGAAAATGGGCGATTCCCCCTACAATCGCCTTATCGTCTCCATAATAGCGGTCTCCATGAAGTTCGATAAAATCCGGGAACAAAGCCTGTATATAGCTGTTTCCCGACGGCCTGTCTGCCTTTCTGGAAATCTGGACTCTCTCCCACGCCGAAATATTCCGGAAACTGCAAGGTTCTTTCCCTGTTCCTCTATACTTCTGTTCTTTCTGGATTTTCTTTTCTTCCGTTCTTTCTGCCTGTCGGACTTCCTGCTCCGTATCAGCATTACTCTTTTGATGAAGCTCCAGAATCCGTCCCAGTGTTTCCTTCAGATTGTGACGTTCTACAATCCCATCCACAAAACCATGCTCCATCAGAAATTCGGAACGTTGGAAACCTTTGGGAAGCTTCTGTCTGATAGTCTGTTCAATAACTCTTGGCCCGGCGAATCCAATCAGCGCCTTTGGCTCTGCCAGAATAATGTCCCCCAGCATAGCGAAGCTTGCCGTAACTCCGCCGGTAGTTGGGTCAGTCAGAACGTTGATACTTAAATACCCTCCGTCGCTGTGTCGCTTGATGGCCGCCGCCGTCTTTGCCATCTGCATGAGAGATATCATTCCCTCCTGCATCCGCGCTCCGCCGGAACAGGTAAACAAAATAATCGGAAGCTGCTCATGAAGCGCCCGCTCGGCCAGTCTCGTAATTTTTTCCCCTACAGCCTTTCCCATGCTTGCCATCATAAACCGCCCGTCGCATACTCCGACAGCCGCCTCTATACCGTTGATTCTGACACATCCGGTCACCACAGCTTCCCGAAGACCGGTCTTTTTCCTCAATCCTTCCAGTTTCTCAGGATATCCTTTATAATCCAGCGGATTGTCTGTATCAAGTTCCATATCCCACTCTGTAAAACTGCCTTCATCCGCCAGAAGTTCTATTCGTTTGTACGCCGGAATACGGAAATATCCTCCGCATTTCGGGCAGATATAATTCTGCTCTTCCGCTTCTCTGGCTATGATTGCCCCGCCGCATTTATTACATTTTTTCAGTAATCCCTCAGGAACCTCCGGTCTGCTCTCCGTCTGAGAACGCTCCATTCTTGTCCGAACGGCCTTCTTTTTAAACATATTTTCCAGATTCATACCCACCCGCTCCTTTTATCATTTATTTGCTTTGTTCCAAATCCTCTATAAATCCGATGTTAATATTGCCGGACAGAAAATCCGGATGATGCAGTATTTCATACTGGTAATCTACATTGGTGTCCACCCCTTCAATGACTACCTCGCCCAACGCGCTCTGCATCTTATAGATTGCCTCCTTCCGGTTCTTCGCCCAGACAATCAGCTTAGCAATCATAGAATCATAATAGGGCGGAATGGTACATCCGCTATAAATAGCCGTATCCACCCGGATACCTTTGCCCCCCGGCAGGTACATATCCGTAATGGTTCCAGGCGACGGGCGAAATCCCTTCTCCGGATTCTCTGCATTAATCCGACATTCAATGGCATGACCTGTCAGTCCTACATTCTCCTGGCTGTACGACAGCTTCTTACCATCCGCAATCCGAATCTGCTCTTTTACAATATCAATTCCAGTTACCCATTCTGT
The DNA here is from genome assembly GCA_910574185.1 of Lachnospiraceae bacterium. Taxonomy (GTDB): domain Bacteria; phylum Bacillota; class Clostridia; order Lachnospirales; family Lachnospiraceae; genus Claveliimonas. The sequence goes on along the minus strand of CAJSZQ010000008.1, from coordinate 30,531 downwards.
TACCGGATGCTCCACCTGAATCCGAGTATTCATCTCCATAAAAAAGAAATCCTTCTTGTCATCCAACAGAAATTCTATGGTTCCCGCATTCACGTAGCCGGCCGCCTTCGCAGCGTCTACAGCCGCCTTTCCCATCCGCTCCCGAAGTTCCTCCGACAAAGCAGGGGACGGAGATTCTTCTATCATTTTCTGGTGATTTCTCTGGACGGAACAATCCCGTTCTCCAAGATGGACAACATTGCCAAAACTATCTGCAAGTATCTGGAACTCAATATGCCTTGGCCGCACAAGGAAATGCTCTAGATACATTGCTTTATCGCCAAAGGCCGCTTCTGCTTCTTTCTGCGCAGTCCGGAAACATTCTTTAAATTCCTCCGGATTCTCCGCCACCCGCATACCCTTGCCTCCGCCTCCAAGCACAGCTTTGACAATTACCGGATAACCGATTCTCTCTGCCAGCAGGGCGGCTTCTTCTGCCTCATATACCGCTTCCTTTGTCCCTGGAATTACAGGAACCCGGGCCGCAGTCATCGTGTTTCTTGCTTCCTGCTTATTGCCAAGCCTTGCAATCACTTCGGATGGAGGTCCGATAAAGGTAATGCTGCACTGCTCGCATAACCTGGCAAATTTATCATTCTCTGACAAGAATCCGAATCCTGGATGAATCGCATCGGCGCCAGTCACAATGGTCGCGCTGATTATTTTCTCCATATCCAGATAACTTTCCGCCGCGCTTGCCGGCCCAATGCAGACAGACTCGTCGGCAAGCTGCACATGAAGAGCCTTCGCATCCGCCTCTGAATAGACCGCGACTGTTCCGATTCCCATCTCTCTGCAGGCCCGGATAATCCGCACCGCAATCTCGCCCCTGTTGGCAATCAGTATTTTCTGAATCATATCTGCCACCTATCCAATCATAAAGGTCAACTCTGCTGAAACTACGGTTTTGCCGTCTACACTCGCTGTAGCCCTGCCGATTCCTACCGGTCCTTTTTGTTTAATTATCTCCGTTTCCAGACGTATCTTATCTCCCGGTACAATTTTTCCGCGGAATCTGCACTGGTTAATTCCACCGAAATATGCAGTCTTTCCCTTGTTCTCTTCCTGACTTAAGATTGCAACCGCTCCGGCCTGCGCCAACGCCTCTACTGTCAAAACTCCCGGCATAACCGGCTCCCCTGGAAAATGCCCCTGAAAGAAATCTTCTCTGTATGTTACGCATTTATATCCCACTGCATATCTTCCCGGTTCGTAATCTTCGATATAATCCAACAGCAGAAAGGGATGCCTGTGGGGAATAATCTCCTGAATCTGCTTCATATTTAAATGCTTCATTGTCTTCCTCCTAATTTGTGACTGGATATAGTACGTTAACCTATCCGAAACAGCGGCTGGCCGTATTCCACCGGCTGGCCGTTGGTCACATAAATTTCTTCTAATGTTCCGTCAAATTCGCACTCAATCTCATTCATCAGCTTCATAGCTTCAATAATTGCCATGGTCTGTCCCTTTTTCACAACATCCCCCACTGATACAAAGCTTTCTGCATCTTCGGCAGGCGCCGCATAGAACACTCCCACCAGTGGAGATTTCATAATCCTGCCCTCCGGCTCCGATTCGACTGCTATCGGCAGATTCACTTCCGCCGCCGGCGCAGGCCGCGCTGCTTCTACAGGAACATTCCCCTGTTTTTTAATCAAATGCAGTTTTATTCCATTTTCTTCATATTTTAAATCTGTCAGTTTCGAGTCCGAAACTGTCTTTATCAAGGTCAACAGATTTTCAAATTCCATCTTCTCTATCCTCATCAATTTTTATCTTCATATTTTTTTATCAGCAGCGCTGCGTTATGCCCGCCAAAACCAAGAGAGTTGCTCATAGCATAATGCACCGGCTTCTCTACCGGAGCTCCAATGGCGTAATTCAGGCTGCATTCCTCGTCCGTCTCTCTGGTTCCCATAGTCTGATGGATAAAACTGTCCTGAATCGATTTCACACAGACGATGAACTCTACGCCGCCCGCGGCCCCCAGCAGATGCCCCACCATAGATTTGGTGGAATTAACTACTACGCTGTCCGCAGCTTTTCCAAGCGCGCTCTTTACTGCCTTTGTCTCAAACAAATCATTGTAATGTGTTCCTGTTCCATGTGCGTTAATGTAATCGATATCCTCCGGAACTGCGCCGGCCTCTTCCATAGCAAGCTCCATAGCCCTGGCCGCTCCGCTTCCATCCTCAATCGGTGAAGTAATATGATAAGCGTCCCCGGTAGCGCCGTAGCCCGCCACTTCAGCATAAATATGCGCCCCTCTGGCTCTGGCATGCTCTAATTCCTCAAGTATTACAATTCCGGCTCCTTCTCCGATTACGAAGCCTCCTCTGTCTTTATCAAATGGAATCGACGCCCGCAGCGGATCTGGATTCTCAGACAGCGCCGTTAACGCTGTAAATCCGGCTACTCCCGTAGGGCAGATACAGCTCTCCGCTCCTCCGGCCGCCATAATATCTGCATCGCCGTACTGGATTGCCCGAAATGCGTCTCCAATACAGTGGCTTCCCGTTGCACAAGCCGTTGCCACGTTCGTGCATTTTCCCCGAAATCCTAGCTGGATAGAAACATTTCCAGCTGCCATATTGCCAATCATTCTGGGAACCAGCAGCGGATTAACCCTGGACGGCCCTCTCTTTTCAATCTTCTCCACCGCCGATTCTACTTCCTGAAGGCTTCCCACACCGGAGCCAATGATAACGCCCGCCCGGAATACGTCTTCTCTCTCCATATCTAAGCCTGAGTCCCGGAACGCTTCTCCGGCTGCTGCTACAGCAAACTGAGAAAATCTCTCCATACGTTTGGCTGTCTTAAAATCCATATGTTCCTTTGCATCGAAATCTTTTACCTCTGCCGCCAGTTTCACTTTATAGTTTGTCGTGTCAAATGCAGTAATCGGTCCGATGCCTACCTTACCTTCCCGGATACCCATCCAAAACTCTTCGGTATTGTTCCCAATCGGGGTCACCGCCCCCATTCCTGTCACTACTACTCTGCGTTTACTCATATTGCCATTCCTCCGTCTACCTGAATCACTTGTCCGGTAATGTAGCCTGCTTCTTCTGATGCAAGAAACGCTACAGTTTTTGCAATATCCTCCGGTTTCCCGAATCTTCCCAAAGGAATCTGTCTGATGGATTCCTCTTTTACTTTATCAGAAAGTACTGCTGTCATCTCCGTATCTACAAAACCGGGAGCCACCGCATTGACGGTAATTCCCCTTGACGCGAGCTCTTTTGCCGCCGATTTAGTCACGCCGATAATGCCTGCCTTAGACGCCGCATAGTTAACCTGACCTGCGTTTCCGCAAATCCCTACCACCGACGACATGTTAATAATTCTTCCGCTTCTTTGCTTAATCATCTGACGAGAGACCGCACGTATCGTATGAAACGTCCCCTTTAGATTAATGGCGACTACATCGTCAAAATCCTTCTCCGACATCTTCATCAGCAGACCGTCCCTGGTAATTCCCGCATTATTCACCAGAATATCAATCCGTCCATAGTTCTTTATCACATCGCTGATAAATTCTGAACACTGACTGAAATCCGCAACGTTACACTGAACAGTCTCTGCCTTTCCGCCTTTTTCTTCTATTTCCTTCTTTACCTCCCCGGCGCTCTGGGCGGAGCCGTTATAATTGATGATAACCTCCGCTCCTCTGGCCGCCAGTTCCAGGGCAATTGCTTTTCCGATTCCCCTGGATGCTCCGGTGACAACCGCAATTTTACCTTCTAACATGCTTTCTCTCCTCCTGAGCCGTTCTTAAGCTCTATTCAGCTCTTCTCACTGCTTTAATTCCTGCATTACCTTCTCAATATCTTCCCATGCTCCAACCTGCAGAACTTTCTTCTCTGGAGCAATTTTCTTTAAGAATCCAGTAAGCGTCTTGCCCGGACCGATTTCTACAAAGGTGTCCACCCCTGACTCAATCATAGTCTCCATGCTCTGTTCCCACTTTACAGGCGCGCTAACCTGACGGGCAAGAAGCTCAGGCGTCTCAGAGATGTCGGTAACTTCCTGCGCCGTCACATTGGTCACATAAGGAATCGCAAGGCTCTTCCATGTTGATTTCTCCAGCTCTTTCGCCAGCTCCTTCCCAGCCTCGGCAAGCATAGGCGAATGGAATGGACCGCTGACTTTTAACGGCATTGTACGCCTTGCCCCAGCTTCCTTCAGTTTCCCGCATGCCTCCTGCACCGTTCCGGCTTTTCCCGTAATGACAATCTGCCCCGGACAGTTATAATTAGCAATCGTTACATCTTCCATGGATGCTAATACCTGTTCAATGGCTTCCTTTTCCATTCCGAGAATTGCCGCCATAGCGCCTTCTCCGGCAGGAACCGTATTCTGCATCAGAATCCCTCTGGCTCTTACTGTTCTGACCGCGTCCATATCACTGAAACCTCCCGCGACTGCGACGGCACAATATTCGCCAAGGCTTAACCCGGCCGTAACATCCGGCTTTACGCCCATTTCCTCTATTACTCTGGTCATAGCAAGACAGGTAGTTACCATGGCCGCCTGAGTATATTCTGTCAAATCCAGCCTGTCATTTCGCTCAAAACACAACTCCTTCATATCCAGCCCAAGAATCCGGGACGCTTCATCATAGACAGCTCTTGCCGTTCCACTGTTTTCGTAGAAATCAGCTCCCATTCCAGCCTTCTGCGCTCCCTGTCCTGGATAGATAAATGCAATCTTACTCATAGCATCCGCATCCTTTCATCAACGCGTCGGTTTCTCTTACAAGCTTCTCGATTAATTTCTGGCAGGACATTCTTTCCTTTACCATGCCTGCGCTCTGGCCTGCCATCACGCTTCCCGTCTTCACGTCGCCGTCTACTACGGCCTTTCTGAGTCCGCCAAGCGTAAGCTGCTCTAATTCCTCAAAGGAAGCTCCTTCCTTCTCCATCTCTAAATATTTTCTTGTAGTTTCATTCCGCAGCGCCCGAACCGGATGTCCGGTCGTTCTTCCGGTTACTCTCGTATCAATATCGCTTGCCTTTAAGATGCGCTCTTTGTAATTGTCATGTACAATACATTCGTCCGCCACCACAAAATGAGTACCCATCTGAACGCCTCTTGCTCCCAACATAAATGCGGCCGCAATTCCTCTTCCGTCTGCAATTCCTCCGGCCGCTATTACTGGAATCTTCACTGCCCCGGCAACCTGAGGCACCAATACCATGGTTGTGGATTCCCCAATATGACCTCCTGCCTCGCAGCCCTCTGCTACCACTGCGTCTGCACCGCAGCGCTCCATGCGCTTAGCCAACGCTACGGAAGCCACCACCGGAATCACCTTAATTCCGGCCTCTTTCCACATGCTCATATATTTCTCCGGGTTCCCTGCGCCTGTAGTCACTACTTTCACATGCTCTTCTGCCACAATCTTTGCAACTTCATCCGCGTAAGGACTCATCAGCATGATATTGACGCCAAATGGTTTATCCGTCAATTTCTTAGCTTCTCTAATCTGCTCGCGAACCCACTCCGCCGGCGCGTTCGCAGCGCCAATCAGACCCAAACCGCCGGCATTAGAAACAGCCGCCGCCAGATGGAACTCCGCCACCCAGGCCATACCGCCTTGTATAATCGGATACTGGATTTCCAGTAACTTTGTTATCTCTGTTTTCATACTTATCCTCCTTCGGCATACCTCTATAATTTCCACGCCGGCCCTGCGCTGGCGTCTCTGACAATTTCACCAAAGGCGGCAGGACAGGGCCGGCGAGAAAATTACACACCGTTTCTACTGATTCTGTTCAATGTATTTTACGACGTCTCCTACGGTAACCATTTTCTCCAGCTCTTCCGTAGGAATCTCTACGCCGTATTCATCTTCAAGCGCCATAACCAGCTCAAATAAATCCAAAGAATCCGCTCCCAAATCCTCCTTAAAGGACGCTGTCTCCGTAACCTTTGCCGCATCTACTCCAAGTGACTCAACGATCATTTCCTGTATTTTCTCTAACATGTTTCTTTCTCTCCTTTTTTATTTTTACTCTACATTTATTTTTGATTAAAATGCTCTTACCGCATTGAAATCCATACTTTATATAAGGCCGTATGGCCTAAATTCCCCAGTCGGCTATCCCGGCTCCCCAGGATAATCCGGCTCCGAATCCTGCCATCAAAATCCGGTGTCCTTTCTTCAAAACGCCGTTTCTCCTAAGCTCTGCTAATAATATAGGAATACTTGCGGACGACGTATTGCCGTATTCCTGCAAATTCATTGGAAACTTACGCACATCTGTTCTCAACCGTTTCGCTACGCTCTCTATGATTCTGCGGTTCGCCTGATGAACCACAAAGTAATCGATTTCCTCCAGCTTGCAGTGATTCAGTTCGAGTACTTCCCGGATTACCTCCGGCACTTGCTTTACTGCAAACTGAAAAACCTCCCTGCCGTCCATTTTCATAAATCCTGTGTCCTCTTCTCCCGACTTCCAATGCCTTCCGCTGCACGTAAGGGCTTCTCCTCTGCTGCCGTCGGAATGCAGGATACTTCGGAAGCTTTCTCCCTCTCCCGCCTTAAGCACCGCCGCCCCCGCGCCGTCGCCAAACAAAATGCAGGTTCCTCTGTCCGTCCAGTCGGTCAATTTCGACAAGCTCTCGCTTCCGATAATCAGAATAGTCTGGTATATTCCTGCCGCTATGTAAGCCTGCGCCGTCTGATAGGCCGTCAGGAAACCACAACAGGCTGCATTAATGTCAAAGCATGCCGCGTTGGCTGCTCCGATTTCTTTTTGTACTTCACAGGCCGCGCAGGGAAGAATTACATTGGAAGATATGGTTGCCGTAAGAATGAGTTCCACTTGCTCCGCCGAAATTCCCGCATCTTCAAGCGCCTGTTCCGCCGCCTTTGCCGCCATAGATACGGTAGTCTCATCTGTAATAATATGACGCTTCTCAATGCCGGTTCTCTCCCTAATCCATTCGTCGCTGGTCTCCACCATGCGGGATAACTCTTCATTGTCCATCACATGCTCCGGCACACAGAATCCTGTTCCACATATCCTTCCCGTCATTTTGGTTCTCCTTCAAACAATTATTTTGATTAACAAACAATTTCAAGGTCAAAGTATATATCCAAATCATTTGATTGTCAAGTGTTTTGAGTGTCAAAATATTTTTTCTTTTCCTGCCGGTTTTCCCATATTTCCCGGCGGCTCCATTCCTCCAGACGGTCGTTCTCCCATATCTTCCGGCGGTTCCATTCCTTCCGGCGGCTGTTCTTCCATACTTCCCGATATTCCTCCCTGTCCGGGTCGGCCCATCCCGCCTTCCATACCTCCGGAGCCGTAAATCGCCTCTGTCATTTCTACGGTAGTCTGCCGGCCCCCCGCAGTTAAGATATAAGTCTCTCCTTCCCGTATGTCCGGCGTACTGATTAGAATGGAATTATACCGTTTTTCCGGCGTACAGGAGAATACTTCCGAACCAGAACTGTCCGCCAGCGATGCCGTTCCCTCTGCCCATTCTGGCAACATTACCAGCATCGCTCCCTGCGACGACCCTTCTCCAAAATTCTGCGCCATGCCTCCCGCTCCCGAAGCGACAAACACGCCTCCCGTTATCCGCCCTTCTCCGGCATAATCCAAAGCGCCATTGCCATCATTCTCCGGACCGTATACATAGGTCTCCCCTCCGGACACATAGAGACTGCCATTTGAATCTATCCCATCGCCGGACGCACGAATCACAATACTGCCGCCGGATATCTGAATCACGCAATTCTCGTCTGACGCAAACGGCTCTTCCCTCTCTTCGCCGGTAAAATTACTCATGTCCCTGCCACCTGCAGCGTTCAGTCCGTCGTCCTCCGCCAGAATTTGAATATTTCCGCCTGTAATCTCTACCGTCTGTCCCTCGATTCCCTCATAACTTTTCGCAATTGTTATTTCGCCGCTGTGAATATACGCCTCTCCGTCTGCATGAATTCCATCATCCTCCGCCTCAATCTGATATCTCCCGTCTGCTATCTGAACAAAGGAAGATGCCTGCAGTCCGTCGTCTCCCGCCGTAATCTGAAACTCCCCTCCCGCAACATAAATAAATCCTTTATCAGCCGGTGTTTCTTCTGTCTCTGTTCCATAATCCGACTGAATCCCATCTTTACCGGAAGATATTCGAAAATTTCCATCTGCAATCCGCACGCTGTCCTTCCCTGACAGAGCATGACTTGCCGATGTAATCTGATAAATTCCCCCGGTAATCGCCAAATCATCCTTGGAAACAATGCCATGACCGTACGCAGCGTCAATCGTCAGACTTCCACTTCCATTTATCGTCAAATCATCCCTGGAAAATATCACAGCATCCACGTTATTTTCATCTACCGCCACAAATTCTTCCCGATTAGACAGATGATTTTCTGTTCCTTCTGCCAGAGTAACAAATACCTTATCGGCCTGCTTCACATACAATGCCGCGCTGGTACTGCAATTGATATCCGCATTATCCAATACAAGCTGAAGTTTCGCCGTATCCTCTGTATCTATGATAATCTGTCCCTCCGCAAGATTACCGGATAAAATATAGCTTCCCTCCTTCAAAATCCGAATCCGGCCGCCGGATATATCGACGTTTCCCGAATCGCAGCTGCTTCCTTCATCACTTAAAAGAATCTTCACCGCATTTTGTTCCTCATAACTAAAATCCATGTCCCGGTTTGTAAACATCTCGCTGACATCTATCGAATCCAAACCGGATTCCGTATCCTTCGCATCTTTCTTGTCCTCCAGGTTCTCAAAAGACGCGCATCCTGTTATCAGAAATACGTACGCCGCAAACAGCAAGCATCCTGAAATAATTTTTATCCTACAGCTCATATCCCTCCGCCTCCCTTCTGGTAATGCTGATTTCCAGATTGCCGTTTCTGCAGCGCAAAGCGTCAATCAGTTCCTTTTCTTCCATTAAATTACGCAGTGTAATCTGATAAGTCAGTTTAAACAGACTTCCCATATTCGTGGTCTTCACCGATACCACCTCCGCCGCGCTGGTATATTTCTCCAGCAGCTCGTCAAAGACCTGCGTATAATCCAAATCTTCCGGAATTGTAATATGCAGCGTCTTCTCCCTGCTTCCTCCTCTCTTCTCTCCAAGCCCAATCTTCTGATAAAACAGCATCACAAATCCCAGCAGCAGGGAAACTAACACTGCATAGCCCAGATATCCCATACCTGCAACCATCCCCGCTCCCATTGCGAGAAAGATTGTACCGATTTCTCTCGCCGTACCGGGCGCAGAGCGAAACCGCACCAGACTGAACGCTCCTGCCACTGCGACGCCCGCTCCTACATTTCCATTTACCATCATAATCACCACACAAACCACCGCCGGAAGAATTGCAAGAGTAATCACAAAGCTCTTAGTATACAGACTCTTATATGTATAAATCAGCGCCAAAAATACGCCGATAAACAGCGATACCCCCAGACAAAGCAAGAAGTCCGACACTGCAATCACCGTCGCTCCTCCATTGTCAAATATTCCTTCAAACATCTTATCAGGCATAACAAATTCCTCCCATTTGATTATCATAAATATTTTTATATACCGCTCCGTATTTTGAAAACGAAGTTTTATAAATATGATTCTCTGTCAACAGCGCCGTCATCCACAAAGGAATCGACGCGCCGGTCTTAATCTCCATCAGCACCTGCCCCTCATCCAGAACCGGCATACCGTAAGCCCCCGCAAGAAGAGACAGCTCCGAATCCCTCCAGAGTATATTTTCATCAAAGGTAACCCTGAAATCCCTGTCGCCCTTCTCATAAAAAGCCTCCCTTTCATATGAAAGAAATACTGCCGGCCGAGGATACTGATACTGCCGGAGAAAATAATCCATCTCCCGCCCAATCTGCGTATCCATAAGAGATTCCTCGCCCCGCAGGCGCCGCATAGCCTCCCGCTCCGTCATTCCAATGCGCCGCTTGTAAACCACCGACTTATATTTCTTCTTCAATTCCATAAATACCCGGCTGTCCGGTTTCGCCGTACCATAACTTCTGAGCCGTAATTTTTCCTTGTATACCGGATGCTCCAGTGAACGCCGTATCAGCAGATAATTATCGGTATCAAAATACAGATTGCAAATCGTACTCCGACCATATACATCTCCCTCCATATACTTCTTTATCCCCCGTATAATCCGTTCCTGCTGCTCCTTAGAAATCAAATACTTAATCTCATACCTTTGAAATACATTTTGATTATCCATTCGCTCAATCCTCCTCTCAAATTTTCCATCTGCGCCGCACAAAAACCCCCAGACCGCGCCGCACACAGTTCAGTCCCTGCCTGTCTGCAAAACAATATGAAATTCTATGGACTTCCCATCTCTGCTCCTGGCATGTATCTTCCCTTTGTGCGCCGTCACAATAGCTTTTGCCACCGACAGTCCGATCCCGTACCCTCCCGTCTCAGAATTACGCGAAGAATCCGGCCGGTAAAACCGCTCAAATAAAATGTCAAGATTCCCCTGCCCGATTTCCGGCACCGTATTCCATAATAGAAACTCCAGATATTTCTCCGTTTTCCGCAGGCTGAGACGAATCACCCCATTTTCGCCAGAATACTTTATCGCGTTATCCAGCAGAAGAGAGAGCATCTGTTGGAGCATCGTTTCATCGCCATAATAGAAAAGATTCGGCAAAACCTCTGTCTGAAGCTCTTTTCCCTTCATCTCCGCAATTGCCTCAAAAGACTGCACAATTTCCAAAACTGCTTCTGAAATGGAAAATTCCTGGATCTGAAGTTTCGCCTGCTCCTCATCCATCCGGGAAAGAAATACCAGTTTCTCCGTAAGCGAACTAAGCCGCCGCACCTGATTTTTAATTCCGACAGTCCACTCATTTTCCCCATTTTCCAACTCAAGCACCTCTGTATTGGCGTCAATAATCGTAAGAGGCGTTTTAATCTCATGGCTGGCGTCTGTAATAAACTGTTTCTGTTTCTCATAGCTCTCCGCAACCGGCCCTACCGCCAGCCTTGAAAAAAACAATACCAATACAAAAACCAGCAGTAAACCGGATAAACTAATCAAGATACTCATACCTAAAAAGGAATAAAATGTGGACAGTTCCCGTCCACAGTCCAGAAATACATACATAACGCCCTCTTCTGAGCGCGCCATCTGATACTTATAATGTTCTTTGAAGCCTTCCGTTTTCCCTTTCTCATACAGTGTAATTGCATAGCGTTCCGCTGTCTGACGGGAAATCGCTGCAATTCTTCCTACATCCGCAGAAATTACTTCCTTCTTTGCATTTAACGTTACTGTAAAATAACGGGTTTCAAAGGGCGCCTCCGGAGACATCCCAGGCGGAAGCGGTTTCTTCTCCGGTTCCTCACTCTGACGCGGAAACTGACCTCTGTTTTCCATCAGCAGGGTAAGCTTTTCGTCCGCTCTCTGGTTAATACTGATATAATTTGCAAGATTAATCCCCCCAATCATTCCTCCGAGAACCACGAAGATAGAAGACATGGTAATTACAATAAATTTACGGCGTAATCGTTTAATCATGGGCCGCCTCCACCAGATAACCTACATTTCTCACTACTTTGATTTGTACCGCACTGCCCAGCTTCGCTAATTTCTTCCGAAGGTAGGAAATATATACCCATACCACATTCAGCTCTGCATCGCTGTCATACCCCCAGATTTTTTCCATGAATCGTTCCGCAGAAATCACCTGCCCCGGATGTTCAAGAAGCAGTTCTATCATCTGAAATTCTTTATTCGCCAGCCGAATAGCGGAATTGCCCGAAGACAGTTCAAACGTCGCCCGGTTCAGAGCAATATCCTCAAAGGAAAGTATCGCATTTCCCGCGTCTGTATGCCGCCTTGTCATGACGCGAATCCTTGCAAGCAGTTCCTTCGCCGCAAATGGTTTCGTCAAATAATCATCGGCCCCGCTGTCCAATCCCAAGACCCGACCGTCTATCTCCGATTTGGCGGTCAGCATCAATACCGGAATCGTATTCCCCACGCTTCGAATCCTTTTCAAAACAGTGATTCCATCCACCTTCGGCATCATAATATCAAGAATCACACCGTCGTATACATCTGTTTCCAGATAGTCCAGCGCGTCCTGTCCATTGTAAACCGCATCCACTGAATAGTGATTATGCATAAGTATCGCAACCAGCGCCTTTGACAGCGCTTTTTCATCCTCCGCTAATAATAAACGCATTATCTTTCTCCCCTTTCTTGCCGCTGTTTACAGGCAAGTTTGCAAACAGTTATGTTGGCGATATTATAATTAATTTCGACTAAGTATAACAGAGAATCCTTAATTGAACTTAAACAAAAAGTTACAAATTTACCTGTAGTAAAAACAAAAAGGACACCTTTTGTTTTGGTGTCCTTTTTACCATGACATATTCTTAATTTATACACTCAATTACCCAAAAAATATTCGATAACAGATATAAACGAGTATCACTGCCGCCACGCAAGCTGCTTCTATCAGAATCATCCTGGTTCTATTCTCCTTCGCCTCTCTCTTAAAGTCTTCCGGCTCCGCCAAAAATCCCCAAGGACTGTATTTCTGCATCTTCAGCACAATTCCCCGCTTTTCATTTTCACCGATGGCGCGCAAAAATTCCCGCCAGTTATTTTCTAATAGACGCATTCCCTGTATCAAATCCGCCTGCATAGTCTGACCCTTTAACAGCATCTGAAAAAAACCAGCCCTGTCAGAATAAGCTTCCTGCAAGCGGTATGCCTCATCCGCCTTCTTCTCAATAAACAAACGATAAGCGTACTCCAACCCTTGTTCTATGGCTTTCTGCGCATCTTTCGTCTGCTCGTACGCATGAGTCGTATAGTAATATACCTTATAAATCCCCTTTTGGGTCAGATAATAATCCACCATCTGATTAATCGCATTTCTCAAAGGCGTTACCATGCCGTTATTTTTTTCCGCTCTCGCCGCATATACTTGTCCCTTCATATTTGTAATCGCGGCAATAAGCCCCTTCACCTCATCATTCTGCGCGCTAATACCGGCTTCCTTAAGCAAATTTCCGCTGCCATTCATATGAGAAGCAAGCCGGTTGGCTTCTGCAAGCTCTTTTCCTGTAAGCGCCGCCTTTCCTCCAGATGCTCCTCCGATACCCAAACCATCTGTTCCTGCTTTATTTAAAGCCCTTCCTCTCTGACTCATCTGCAGCTCGCCTGATTTTCTTTCGGAATCAAAATCTTGGTTCATCTGAACATTCCTGCCGTCTGCCAGCTTATAGATTCTGCCCTCATTCACTCCGAAGCCCCCTCCAGAATACGCGCCGCCGCGTCCCGAGCCATAATCTCGGCTGCCAACGGCTCCCTGTCCTGACGACTCCGGCATAAAATACCGGGAGCTTTTCCATGACGCCGTATTCCCCTGCGCATAGAATTTGGAAGCCGCTCTGCCGGATATGGACTCTCCTGTTGTCTGTCTGTATATGCTTGCTTTCACAAGATTCAGCGTATCTGTCTGCCCGGTCTTCTCCAGAAGCTCCTTTAAGTCCTTCAAATCCACCGTCAGAAGGAGATTTAATTTCTCCGCAAGAACCGCATTCAGTCTCTCCGTCTGCGCCGCCTGCTCTTCCCCCATCGTGTGGGTTAAAATCGCCTCCAAAAGCGCCAGATAAAGTCTCGACAATTCCTCCAACTGAGCAGACAGCGACTGGTCTTTTACCGGCATCCACCGCTGAAAAGCCTCCCACAACTCCTGCATCATCTCAAGGGTCCATCTGATATCTATATTTTCCAGCAGTCTTCCTTCTATTCCAAACCACTTGCTCTGCTTCGACAATTCTGACGTATCCCTCTTGTCATCCTCTCTGTCTCTTCCAACGTCTCTTTCCGTCTCTTTTTCTGTACGCTCCCGCTCTAACTCCTGTCTTGCCTGAGCCACCTGCTTCGTAGTCTCTGTAATCAAAACCTGACCGGCTTCCAGCTCCGCGCTTTTCTTTGCAATTCTGGCGTCCATTACCGATGCGGCCGCAACGGACTGCGCTGAACCGGAATTTCCGCCTGCCTGTTTCACTCCTGACATATTATCGCCTCAATTTTCTTTGAAACACTAAATATCTTAATGTTTAACGCAGAATACTTTTCTGAAAATGCCGCTTCACAAATGCAATCGCAGCAATGGCTATGTTGAAGCATGGTACGTAATTCTATCTGTAAAACAGGCAGGCGAAACAAAAAGTCATTTAGTGTAGATTATATTAGGTTTGAATATTTCTCATATATTTCATATCGGCTCTTTGCGTTGTTTTCTTTAACCTTTTCTTTTTAGAGTTGACATAGATTGCGTAACAATAAACAGCCGGTATATCAGACAGATAAATCTGATATACCGGCTGCAATTATACAATAACCGCTGCCTTAAAATGAGAATGTCATTGCTTTCAGAACAGCCTTTTCTTCCTCATCAAGTCCATTCTGCATCTTAAGTCCTTCTACCATATCGATATCTTTCAGCCCGCCGTCCTGACGAACGATAACCCGGTTGGTCTTGCCTTCCGCCAATGTCTGTACCGCCGCATATCCCATACGCGTGGCCGTTACGCGGTCCCTTGCAGACGGAGCTCCGCCTCTCTGAAGATGTCCGAGAACAGTAACCCGCGGGTCTAATCCCAACTCAGCGCGAATCATATCCGCAACCTGTGCGCCTGCTGAACCATTGCCCACCTCATCATTGTCCAGACTTCCATCCAATCTGCGCTTCGCACCCTCTGCTACGATTACCATAAAGTGCGTACGCCCTGCAAGACGCGCGCTGCGGATCTTCTCAGCAACATGGGATTCAAAATCCCATGGCTCTTCCGGAATCAAAACTGCTGTTGCTCCAGTGGCAATACCGACATACAGAGCCAGATTACCAGCCCTGTGCCCCATTACCTCAATAACGGAACATCTCTCATGAGACTGCATCGTATCGCGAATCTTATCGATGGCCTCAATTGCAGTGTTAGCAGCCGTATCATATCCAATACTGTAATGACTGCATCCGATATCATTATCGATTGTCCCTGGTATCCCTACCACTGAAATTGGAAATTCACTAGAAAGCGCCAATGCGCCGCTGAAGGTACCGTCTCCGCCAATAGCTACCAGCCCGTCCAATCCAAACAAGCGGCAGTTATTATATGCCTTCTGACGTCCTTCCTTCGTGCGGAATTCCTGGCTGCGGGCCGTATATAAAATCGTACCGCCCTTGTTGATAATCCGGGCCACATCGCCGGCTGTCATGCGGAACATATCCCCATTAATCAACCCATGCCATCCGCGGCGGATTCCAACCACCTCAATCCCCAGATACAGCGCCGTACGTACAACCGCGCGAACCGCCGCATTCATACCCGGTGCATCGCCTCCGGAAGTCAGAACTCCAATTCGTCTTACCGCATACTTCTTTTCATTTTCCATAATCACACCTCGTTTCCAGTATCTCATGTATTTCTCCTGACAAAAACACACACAACTATTGTAGCAACCAACAAAAGATATGTCTATGGTAATATTGTTAGAAAGTTATCGGGGTTTTCGTGCATTTGTTACAGTTTGCAATCCGTCAGCGCCGCCTTAAAACATTCGGCGCCGAAAATAAAATAAATGAGAAACACTTTTGTTTGACATTTCACAGAATTTGCGCAATGATAATAGCACAGTGTACAAGATATACAAAGGAGCTACTGAACAATGAATAAGAAGCAAGCTTTAATCAGCGTAAATTTAGCCGTTTTTTTATTTGCTACGGCGGCGCCTATCGCCAAAGGCATCCATATCCCCTCCATTGGGATTACATTTGGAAGAGTATTCTTTTCCTCAATTACCTTACTTCTGTTTTGTGCGATTACCAGACAGAATATCCGGGTAAAGAAAAAATCACATCTCGCGCTTTTACTGGCCTCTGGTCTGGTTCTCGCGCTGCACTGGTGGTCTTTCCTGGAATCGGCACAGATTTCTACCGTAGCAATTTCAACCATTACCTTTTCCACGTTCCCTCTGTTTGTAACATTTCTGGAGCCAATTGTCTTCCATGAAAAGCTTCGCAGGGAGAATGTGCTTATTGCAATTGTTGTTCTAATCGGTGTGTTTGTTACCATTCCAGAATTTACTCTGGAGAACCAGATGTCCAGAGGAATCCTTGTAGGAATGATTTCCTCTCTCGCCTATGCGGTTCTTGCCGTATTAAACCGTTTTTTGTCAGGACAATATCAGAGCACCGTAGTCTCTCTCTATGAACAGGGCACCGCCGCCCTTGTTCTGGCTCCCGTCGTCCTGACCATGTCCCTGCAGCCAACGGGTATGGAGCTTGGTTTGCTGCTTTTCCTCGGAATCGCCACAACTGCGCTGGCGCACACCATATTTATCAACAGTCTGAAACATATTTCCGCGGGACTGGCCGGGATTATCGCTTCCATGGAATCTGTATATGGAATCGTCATTGCTCTGGCTGTGCTGGGTGAAATTCCTTCCGCCAGAGAAATCATCGGCGCTGTAATAATTATCGGCGCTGTGATATTCGCCCAGACCCGCAACCTTACAACATAATTACTCCAGGAACAAAAGTTTGCTTCACACACCTTCGCATTCAATTTTTTCGCTAACGCAACTTTTGTTCCGCTTTTCTTACAGACTTCTTGAAATCTCTTCCGCCTCTTTTACCGCTTCAAAAACAGCGCTTCTAAATCCCATCTGCTCTAATACGCGCAGGCCGCCAATCGTCGTTCCCGCCGGCGAGCATACCATATCTTTTAACTCTGCCGGATGCTTTCCAGTCTCCATAACCATCTTCGCGCTTCCAAGCACCGCCTGGGCAGCAAATTTATATGCCTGCGCTCTCGGCATTCCGCAGCATACGGCCGAATCTGCCATAGCCTCAATGAACATAAATACAAATGCCGGCGAACTGCCGCTCACTGCCGTAACCGTATCCATCAGTCTCTCTGGCACTATCTCTACATGACTGAAACTTGCAAGAATTTTCTTCACAATGTCCAAATCTTCCTCTGTAATCAAATCATTCGGACAGGCAGCCGTCATGCCTTCGCCTACCAACGCCGGCGTATTCGGCATGCAGCGCACAAGCTTCACATCCTTATCAAACCGTTCTCTAAGCCACGCAAGGGTCTTACCCGGCGCAATTGTAATGATAATCTGCTCCGGCCTGACCTCTGACTTAATACCGTCAATTACTTCTCTGTAGAACTGCGGCCTTACAGACAAAAATACCACGTCTGCATTCCGAATAACCTCATTATTATCATCTGTAACCTGAATCCCATATTGTGCTTTTACTTTCTGTCTTCCCGGCTCAAATATATCTGCTCCGAAGATATCCTCTGGCGCGGCAATCCCTTGCTTAAGCACTCCGCCAATCATTGCCAATGCCATATTTCCTGTTCCAATAAATCCAAACTTCATAGTTCTGTCTCCCAATCTTGCTTAATTTATCAAACAAATCAAGCGCTGCTTCTTTCATTGTTCACTCCGTTCACAGACCGTCCGGTAAACAACAGATTGAATCAGAAGTATAGCTCTAAGCAGACAATTTCGGAGTGTTTTTAATGAAATTGAAATAGCAACTTACGCAGACTTTGGCGCGAAGGCTTTCCTGCGCGGCTTAGTCTGCGTTAGTTGGTAGTTCAATAGAATATTAGTCCGTCTACTTAGAGCTATACTTCTGATTCAATCTGCGTCCGTTAAGAGACGTGTGAACTGTAATCTAGTGTGCTGACCGCATTATATCTGGCGAAACTCCGCAGAATATTCGCTCATCTGCAAGGCGGATTTTCGACGGCGTAGCGGTGGCTACGGATAGAAAATCCAACGCGGCAGATGGACGGATAGGCAAGGAGGTTTGGCTGAATATAATGCGGTCAGAACACTAGTGTAGTGTATCATTCACATTTCGCCAAAATAACTTGCCTGAATTTCCATCTGATGCGTTGGCTTCAATCGACGATGCCACCGTATCGCCTCATTCAGCCGCCTTGCAGACTGAAAATTCATTCTGCGTTATTTGGCTGAAAGTGAATGATACACTACACTAGCGTTTACCTCAGCTCCATGATTCGGAAGTCTTCCGACTCTTTCGCTGTCTGGCACAAAAACTGTCTCATACCTGCTTCTTTTATATTCCCTTCCAGTAACGCTTCAGCTTTCTGTTTCCCCTCTTTTATGCTAAACTGCAATTCTGCAATTGATATCCCGTTCAGTTTCGCCATATTGAGGAACAAATTCAAATCACTCGTCTCTTTCCCGCAAACAAAGCAAATCTTTACCTGAGTATGCTCCGTCCGCCCATCCAATCCGGCCGTCTCCAACGCTTCTTTCATCGTCTTATCCTGAAGCTCTGTCAAAATCCCATACTGGTATCTTCTGCTGACGCTCATCAGATGTCTGATAAAAGCAACATATTCATCATGCAAGGACGCGTCTATATCTGTCGCCCTCTTCTCAATAATTGCAATCTCCCGCTCAGGGACAAACACGTTGTCGCTTCCCATCTTGGCTTTCGTCTCCGCTACCTGTCTTGAGCACTCCATCCGCTCAAGAAACAATGACTTCATCTGCGTATCAATCTCGTCAATATGCGCCCGTATCTCATCTAAATTCATAATTTTCACCTCCCATTTTCCTGTCTTTTCCACCCTTAGTTTACAAAAAGACTCGCTCTTAATTTTATATCATCGCTCCTTGTTTTTCAAGCTCTGCGCGCACCGCTGAAATCTCCGCTTCTCCTTTCACAGCCTGATATGCCGCCGCGACTCCGGCGGCATGGCCGGTCGCAAAACAGGTGCCCATAACCCGAACCGCCGCAAATCCTATCGTATCTGAAGACACAATCCTGCCCGCGCCATAAAGATTATGGATATTCGCTGACTGCAGCGCGCCAAGGGGAATATCAAAATAACTGCCATCTTCTACATCTATATATTCCCCCATCTTCGTCTGACTCTTATGAATCTCTGGTTTCCATCCGCCCCGGCCTACGCCGTCCTCACATTTTCTTCTCTCCAGCACATCCTCCGCGCTGATTCTTTTTCTTCCGACAAGCCTTCTGGTCTCTCGAAAGCCAATCGACGGCCCAATTACCGCAAGTTCACTCTTTTCCATTCCAGGCATATATTTCTTTAAGGCCTTTACATAGGAAATCACCTGCTTTCTGCCATCCCTCTCATGCATGGTCAATTCTCTTCCATCCAAACTCTTTGGAATAACCGTAGGAAGCAGTACCGTCACTATATCCGAATCTTCCCGCACCTGAATAAATCCTTTCTCTCTGGTTAGATGCGGTATTCCTTCCTTCTTCGCCTGCATTACCGCCCGCTCCACAGCATCAGGGGTCATGGGCTTCGCGGTATCTACGCCGCTTAACCGGAACGTCAGCGTCGCCGCTTGCACCTGCCCCTCTTCATCCCCCCATATGGTTTCCGCTCCTGCCATCCTCGCAAGATTTGCATCCCCTGTAGCGTCCACAAAGCACGATGCCTTCACAGTAAAAATACCTTCGTCATCCATACACTGAACTGACTGAACCGCTCCGTCCTTCACCTCAGCGCTCATCAGAGAGGTATGCATCAGACAGTCGGCTCCTTCCGCGTCCAGCAGATTATCCAGCGCACATTTCAGGTATTCAGGCTGAAAATTAATATTTTTATTTCCTGTAGCAGAAATAATATATGTGATGGTATTCCCCAGCTTCTCCATTTCTTCCAATACCATATCTCCCACGCCGGAAACCACCTTTACCGGATTGCCGCCGCAGGTATAAAACCCACAAAAAGCCGCCACTCCACTGTTTGTCGCTTCTCCTCCCAGATACGGGTTCCTCTCGATAAGCAGAGTCTTTGCCCCACATTTTGCCGCGCCTACAGCCGCAGCTACTCCAGCCGTACCGCCGCCCGCAACTACAACATCATATTCATAACTTCTATTCATACCATTTCTCCCAAATTTTGCCTTCCAGGCATCCCATCATCGCCATTCAGCCGTTTCACAAAGTATACCCTCCGGGCACCCCATCATGGCCATTCGGCCGTTTCACAAAGTATACCCTCCGGGCACCCCATCATGGCCATTCGGCCGTTTCACAAAGTATTATATTCTGTCCTACATTACCAGTGAACCCAGCGGATATGCGACAAATGTCAGCACCAGAATCGCCATCACCGCAAAGATGCCGCCCCATACAAACATGGACTTCGTGTTGGTCCAGCCGGAACCAATCGCAACCGTATTCACTGTACTCTGTCCTGCCGGAGTCATATTGCACACGCCCGCCGCAAAGCCGACCATACATACCACTGCCGCCACATTGACAGACCCTTTTGGAAGCGCCGTTAACACTGATAATGCAACCGCACTGACAACTGTTGTGGTAACAATATTAGAAGAAAAATTGGTCTCAATTACCGCCCAGGTCATAAAGAACAGAATCATTCCTATCACTGGCAGGCTTCCTGTCAGAGGCTCTAATGTTCCTGTCAGCCACGCGCTGATTCCCACTTCTTCATTGGTCAGACAAGAGCCAAGCTGAGTGGCCGCCGCCGTCATCAGGATGCTTCCCCAGAGAATCCCCTTGCTGGTTACTTCTTTGAAATTGAGGATGCGTTCACCGTCTACTTGTACCACGAACAAAATTACACAGCCAAGAAGCGGCGGCATCGCCGTAGACCACCCATTGACCATTGCATACACACTGGGAAGCGCTCCCTTAATCAGACTCGGCCCTACCCATAAGAATACGGTCAGGAACATAACCCCCAGAATAATCTTCTCCCGGAAATCTGCCGCCGGGACAGTCCCCCGCAGGCTCATCGCCTTCTCCGGCTGAATATCCGCGATATCATCCGGCCTGTAAATAAACTTAAACACCAGAATCAGCAGAATAATCAGAAGGATACCCGCCGGAATCCCCATCGCCATATACTGAAACTGATTTACGTCATTTCCAGTGGCCGCCGTATAATATCCGATTGCCATAGTCGGCCAAACGTGGCCGATGGCTGTCATTCCAGAGGATAAACTAATGCAAAAAGCCGTTCCCATCATAATCATATTACCAGACTTTCCGCCCTTCTTCACCTCAAGCACCTGAAAAATATCCTCCAAAAACGGCATAAACGCCACAAACAATACCGACGGTGAAATAAATAATCCCATAAATGTCACCGCCGCAAACAGGAAACATACAAAATACCAGGGACCTTTTCTTGCGATTCCGTTGGTAATAAATGAAATCGTGCATCGCCGCACAAAATTTGTCTTCGCTAACGGATACACCAGCGCAAACGTAAAAATCAAAAATGCAACCGTCGTATTTCCAAACGCTCCGGAAAATGTTCCTCCAAACCCAAAAACCGGTATAAAGCCCAGAGCCAGCAAAGTAATCATGCTTGGCCAGTCAATAGATAAACCAATCCACATAATCAGAGAACCAAAAAATACTCCGAGAACCGCCACTGCATCTGCGGATAAGCCTCCCATGCCCGGTATGAATCTTGCTCCGACGATAACAACCAGCGCCAGAACTAAAACCAGTGTTTCCTTTGTGCTTTTCTTCGCCATAACTTCTCTCTCCTTCCCTACAATCCATGTTATATTTGTTAATATTTTATCCTGACTCTTGTTATTTGTAAAATATTCATATATTATAAAATCAATAGGCAAAAACTATAATGCAAGATATTTTTGTATACCTGCACAAATTCACACGAAATATGTTAAAATATAGAGGATTCCCTTATGCAGATTCACCAATTACGATATGTATTAAAAATTGCAGAAAAAAAGAACTTTTCCGCTGCCGCCAAAGAATTATTCATCGCGCAGCCTTCCCTGTCGCAACAAATTAATAAGCTGGAACAGGAACTCGGAATCCCGCTTTTCATCCGTCATTCTAAGTCTGTATCTTTAACGGAAGCCGGAGAACATTTCGTGGCCGCCGCAGAACGCATTCTAAATAATATTGAACAGCTAACCGACCGGATGGACAAATTCAGCAGGATGCAGGACGGTACTCTCCGAATCGGAATGTTGTGGATTGCCGGATATTTAAATTATCCCCAGATTCTCACAGATTTCCACCAAAGATATCCGGGAATCACATACAAAATCACTGTAGATGGAAGCCAGGCGCTTCTTAGGCTGCTCCTGGCGCGTTCCATTAACGCTGCATTTATCATCAGTCATGAAAATATTCTTCGGAAAGAAGAAGAACTTTATTATCAGAAACTTCAGGATGATTACTATGTAGCCGTTGTAAATAAAACACATCCTTTTACTAAAAAAAATGTCTTGGAAATCAAAGATTTTCAAGAACAAAATATTATCATGCCCTCCAGAAATTCTGCTTTTCGCAAAGAATTAGAACAGGTTTTTGACCAACATTTCATAGAACCTAAAATTGTATGTGAGACAAGCCAGTCTGATATCGGCATGCAGCTTGCAAGTCAGGGACTCGCTATATATTTTTCCTCCAATTCCATTGCTCACAAGCTGAAAACAGAGCATCATGTGATTATTCCGCTGGAAGCAGACCTTCATAGGACGATTTTCTATGTAACGCTAAAAGAACTATTGGATTATCCGATTACCAGAGCTTTTACAACATTTATAAAGCATTATCCTTTCCATCCGTAACCGATAATTTTCCCGACCGCTCTGCGAGCTTCTTTTCCCGCAATTTCTCACGCCGTTCTAACTCCTTAATATCTTGTAGGCGGCAGGTCCTTCAACGAAAAAAGCGCTTCCCTGCCTCCAGGCAGAAAGCGCTTTTTTCTATAAACATTTTAAGAAGGAATTTGAAAAAGTCGAAATTATTTTCTCTTCGGAGGCTGGTGAACGCAAAGCCCTAAGCAGTCTGCGCAGGCCTCTGCAAATGCCTCTGAATAACTTGGGTGCGCATGAATAATGGATTCAGCCACCTCGTTTACGGTAATCTCCATCTGCATCAGGGACGTTGGCTCTGCAATCATTTCGGACGCAACGCCGCCTACCATATGCACGCCGAGAATCTGTCCATACTTGTTATCAGCGATTACCTTGATGAAGCCAGTCTTCTCTCCTGAAGCTACGCTTCTTCCGTTAGCCGCCATGTTAAAGCGACCTACCCGGATTCCCTCTGGATGAAGCTCTCTCGCCTTGTCCTCAGTAAGTCCTACGGAAGCGGCTTCCGGCGATAAGTACAGACAGCTTGGAACATAGCGCAAATCGCATTTGACTGCGCTGCCTGTCACTGCATTTTCAGCGGCAACTTCACCCATCTTGAACGCAGAATGTGCCAGCATGATACGGCCGTTGATATCGCCGCAGGCATAGATGTTATCTACGCTTGTCTTCATGGTATCGTCTACTGCAATCTTACCTCGCTCTGTCTTAATCTGGTCTGCCAGCTTGCCAAGGCACCCCAAATCTGCCGCTCTTCCAATAGAAAGAAGTACTTTATCACACTCAAATTCGCCGTTATCTGTCACAATTACCGGATGTCCGCCATTATCCTTAATCTCTAATACCTTACGTCCACAATTTACACTTGCGCCGGAATTTTTCAAAGTCTTATCTACTTCTGCTGAAATATCCTTATCCAGCATGGATACTACCCGGTCCATTGCTTCTACGATTGTTACTTTACTTCCAAATGCGCTGAATGCAGAAGCAAGCTCACAGCCGATTACGCCTCCGCCGATAATGCCAAGACGCTCCGGAACTATTTCCATATCCAGAATTTCATCGCTGGTCATCACGTCTTTATGCTCTACTCCGGGAATCGGAATGCGAATTGCCTTAGAACCGCCGCAAAGGATAATCTTGTCAGCCTTATAAGTTTTCCCTGCGCACGCTACCGTTGTGGCGTCCTCAAGAGCTGCTTCTCCATTTACCAAAGTAACGCCATTGCTCTTTAACAGACCTGCAACACCGCCGGTTAACGTCTTAACTACATTATTCTTATATGCGACCACCTTCGGCATATCTACGCTGTGCTCCGCATTTACCACAATACCTCTGGAAGCTGCCGCTTCAATATGATGAATATATTCTGCTGTCTTAAGATAAGTCTTAGTAGGAATACATCCTCTGTTCAGGCAGGTTCCGCCAACGGTATCTTTCTCAAAGATAACTACCTTGCCGCCTAGCTGCGCCGCCCGGATTGCCGCCACATATCCTGCCGGACCGCCGCCGATAACCGCAACGTCATATCCTTCTTTCTCCCCGGCCTTCGCTGTCGAAGCCCCTGTTTCCTGAGCCTTCGTTTTTGGCGCTTCTGTCTTCGAAGCCTCTGCCTCTGGAATCTTCTCACCAGGTTCCCCGATATATCCTACTGCCGTCAGGACCGGAACAACCGCGCCGTCCTCGTACAGCTTCGCAAGAAGTACGCCTGCTGCCGGAGATTCGGTTTCCATCGTAATCTTGTCTGTCTCGATTTCCATAAACGGCTCGTCTTTTTCAATCTTATCGCCGACATTTTTCAGCCATTTTACGATGGTGCCTTCTTCCATATCCATACCGTTCTTCGGCATATATAATTCTGTTGCCATTATAATCCTCCTCATATAAAGAGTTTCCGACATCCACATACCGGCGGGCCTGCTCACGCCGGCATACGGACTGTCCTCTTCTCTTTATCTCTTAATTCATGATGCCTCGGATTGCTCCGCATTTCATACATGACCTTTTGGCCCTGGCATCATATCATATTAATATACTAATCGGGTTCTCTAACAGGTTCTTCAAGTAAGACTCAAATTCGCATACCTCTGTACCATTCAGGATTCTGTGGTCAAAGGTCACGCAAATCATCATCTTTTTGCGTACAACTACCTCTCCGTCAACCAATGCCAGTTCATCCTCTGTACCGCATACGCCCACGATGGATGCCTCCGGCTGATTGATAATCGGGGTGAAACTATGCGTTCCATACATACCGATATTGGAAATGGTAATACGTCCGTCCCCCATCTCATCCGGCATAAGTTTCCCTTCTCTTGCTTTCTTTGCAAGCTCTTTGGCTTTCTTAGAAACTTCTACAAGACTCTTCTTATCAACGTCTTTGATAACCGGAACCACCAGTCCGTCGTCAATGCCGACTGCCATACCTACGTTAATCTGGTTGTGCAGCACGTATTCATTGCCCTCTAATGTCATGCGAAAACGCTCAAACTCTGCGGTTGCCTTACCTACTGCCTTGATAATCAGGTCGTTGACAGACACCTTATCTGCCTTCTCTTTGCCCTGATTAATCTTCGCCCGCAGCGCAAGCAGTTCTGTTACATCCACCTTGATATTCTGTGTAACATTCGGAATTTCGGTATGGCTTGCGCTCATTCTCTGTGCAATCACCTTGCGCATTCCAGACAGCTTCCTGCGCTCAAGAACTGCTTCAATCTCCTTCACCGCCGCTTCAATCTCTGCTTTTTCCTCCGGCGTCAGGTCTGCGCTGGTAATCTTTCCACGATAACCGCTTCCCGCAACGGTCTTCAAGTCAATACCTAAATCTGCAGCCATAGCCTTTGCAAGCGGCGTAGCCTTCGGCTGTGCATTCAATGCATTCTCTACATCAATTGCCCGAATCTCGCCATGCCGCCCAGAAGGCTTAACCTCTGCCAAATCCACTCCGTTATCAGACGCAATCTTCTTCGCGTAAGGCGTTGCCGGAATCCCGTTTCCACCAGAAAGAACCATTGCCGAAACCTTCGTCTGAGGCGTTGCAGCAGGCGCTGACTCTTGCATCTTTTTCTCCTCTGCAGCCGCAGAATCTGTATTTTCCGGAACCTTCTCTCCAGGCTCTCCCACATATCCAACCGCTGTCAAAACCGGAACAACCGCACCGTCCTCATACAGCTTAGCAAGCAATACGCCAGAGACCGGAGACTCTGTTTCCATAGTTATCTTATCTGTCTCAATTTCCATGAACGGCTCATCCTTCTCGATTTTATCTCCTACATTCTTGAGCCATTTTACGATGGTGCCTTCTTCCATGTCCATGCCGTTTTTCGGCATACAAATTGCTGTTGCCATCCCTATTCCTCCCTTGATTATAATACGTCTCTGACTGCCGCTTCAATCTTAGCCGGAGTCGGGAATGTCTCAGCCTCAAGTACCGGGTTAAACGGTACCGGACAATACAGCGCTCCAACTCTCTTAATCGGAGCATCCAGATAGTAGAATGCGTCGCTGTCCGTAATGGTTGCCGCAATCTCTCCGCCGAAACCGCCGAACTGAACAGCCTCATGTACAATTACAACTTTATGCGTTTTCTTCGCTGTCGCAATGATAGCGTCCTTATCAAGCGGAGACAGGGTACGAAGGTCAAGAACCTCCACATTAATTCCTTCCTCTGCAAGTTTCTCGGCAACTTTAAGGCTCATCTGTACCATTCGTCCGTAAGTAATAATGGATACGTCTGTACCCTCTCTCTTTACATCGGCAACGCCAAGCGGAATCGTATAATCCTCATCTGGAATCATACCCTTTTCCTTATATAATCTCTTCTGCTCTAAGAACACAACTGTATTGTTATCGCGGATAGACGCCTTCAAAAGTCCTTTTGCATCATAAGGCGTAGAAGGAACAACTACCTTCAGTCCCGGTACGTGCAGATACATCTGTTCTAAGGACTGAGAATGCTGTGCCGCCGCGCCTGTACCGCCGCCGGAAGGAGTGCGGATAACCATCGGCACATTAACCTTGCCTGCAAACATGAAATGCATCTTTGCCGCCTGATTAATAATCTGGTCATAGCATACTGCCATGAAGTCAGAGAACATCAGCTCTACAATCGGGCGCATTCCTGTGATGGCAGAGCCGACGCCCGCGCCCATAAACGCAGTCTCGGAAATCGGCGTCTCACGAATCCGCTCCGCTCCGAACTCTTCTAACATATTTTTGGAAACACCAAATGCTCCGCAATATGCTCCAATATCTTCGCCCATAAAATATACATTCTCATCGCGGCGCATCTCTTCGACCATAGCCTCACGAACCGCGTCTCTATAAGTAATCTGTCTCATTTCACTCATCTTATTTCCCTCCTAATTACTCTGCGTAGTAACTGTTCAGCAGCTTCACAGTTACATGCAAAAATCCATTTAAAATCGGCTTCGCCGATGGGATATCTGCACTTCTGAATCATCTTCTTACGGTCTGCGCAGCAAATGCACAGACCTGCTGAAAGTTACTCTGCGTATACATCAGCTTCTAAGTCTGCTACTTCTGGCTGCGGCTGAGCCTTTGCGTATTCAATTGCGTCTGCGATTGCCTTATCTGCACTTGCCTGCATTGCATCAATTTCCTCATTCGTGAAAATATTATTCTCGGTCAGGAACTGACGGAAGCGAATAATCGGGTTCCTGTCTGCCCAATACTTAATCTCTTCCTTGGTGCGATATAAGTTACCGTCGCTCTTAGAATGTCCGGACGTCCGGTATGTATGCTCAACTACCAGTACCGGACCGTTACCTGCTACTACATACTCGCGGGCTTCCTTCACAGTCTCGTATACTGCCAGCACGTCGTTGCCGTCACACTCATATGCCTTGAAGCCAAATGCTGCGGCTCTCTGTTTTAAATCTTTATTCTTCACTACTCTGTCAAGAGGCGTTGACATTCCGTAGGTGTTATTTGTCAGGATGAACATTACCGGGAGATCCCATGCTGCCGCAAGGTTCATAGACTCTAAGATTGCGCCTTCATTGGAAGCTCCGTCACCAAAGAACGCCGCGCACACGCGGTTCGGAATATTCTTCATCTTAATGGTCAACGCCGCGCCGCATGCAATCGGACCGTTCGCTCCAACAATACCGTTTGCTCCAAGAATACCATTGTCAAAATCGCAGATATGCATGGAGCCGCCTTTGCCATGGTTTGTACCGGTAGCGCGGGCTAATATCTCCGCCATCATAGAATTTAAGTCAACACCTTTGCCAAGCGCCTGTCCATGCCCCCGGTGGGTAGCCAGCATATAATCTTCTTTTGTCAGGGCTGCTGTGGTTCCCACGCCGGTAGCTTCCTCACCAATGCTAAGATGCATCGTTCCATGAACAAGTCCCTGCCCAAAGAGCCAGAAGGCCTGTTCCTCAAATTTGTTGACAGTCATCATACGGACCATCAGCTCTTGAAGAAATTCTTTGTTTTCCAATAAACTCTTGTCTTTGATTTCTCCCATGATAATTCCTCCTAAAAAATAAGTTTACATTTGTATACTTGCTTTTCTATTGCAAATTCCTTATGCCCATAATATAACACCGCATGATTCTTCTGTCAATAGATTTTCTCACAAAATTCAGCTAGTGTGCTGACCGCATTATATCTGGCGAAACTCCGCAGAATATTCGCTCATCTGCAAGGCGGATTTTCGACGGCGCAGCGGTGGCTACGGATAGAAAATCCAACGCGGCAGATGGACGGATAGGCAAGGAGGTTTGGCTGAATATAATACGGTCAGCACACTAAGTCATTTGATAAACAGCGGGTTGAATTAGGAGCATGTCTCTAAGCAGACAATTCAGGAGTGCTTTTCATGGAATTGAAATAGCAGCTTATGCAGACTTAGACGCGAAGACTTTCCTGAGCGGCTTAGTCTGCGTTAGCTGATAGTTCAATGGAATGTTACTCCGTCTGTTTAGAGACATGCTCCTGATTCAACCCGCGTCCAGCAGGCGACGTCTGAAGAATAATCTTGAAAAGAGCCCTATGGCGAAGCGTCGGAAAAATAATAGACTTTGCCGCATGATTATGTTATACTAAAAATGATACAACAACGTGTTTTATGAATTTGGAGGACAATTTATAATACCATTTAAGATACATAAAGGAGATTATCATGTCAATATCGCAGGACCACCGATATTATTTAAAGCTAAAAGCATTGTATTATTTGTATGAAAAGGGTTATACACAGACGGAGATTGCCAAACGCCTCAACATTTCCCGCGTTACCCTGGGTCGGCTTTTAGATGAAGCAAAAGCTGAAGGAATGATTAAATTTGAAATTGTAGATATTCGCGGCACGATGAAGATACTTCAATTAGAAGAACGATTACGTCAACGGTTTGGATTGGAGGATATTAAGTTGGTGGACTGTCCAAACTCCGACCATGACAACGTTACAAAAAAAATCGCCTCTGAGGCCGCTTCCTATTTTGAGCAGCTTATCCACAGCAACATGAAGATTGGCCTCACGTGGGGCAGAACCTTAAACAGTATGATTGAATCTCTCTCTCCTGACAAGACCATCAAAGATTTGTTGGTTTATACCTTAGTTGGCGGTTCTTCCCAGAGCGTTGACTTTCAGCCAAATATTCTGGCCCAGCATATTATCGACAAATATAACGGCCGGGCCAATATCCTGACCGCGCCGTTCATGTGTCAGAGCGAGGAGCTCTGTACTGCAATCAAACAGGAGCCGACCATTTCTTCCATTCTTCTGGCCTCCCATAATCTGGATGCCACACTGGTAGGAATCGGTGAAGCTCCGGTACGGGATGCCGACCATTTGTCGGATTATCCCTTTGATACTCCGATGATTAATGAATTGGTAGACGCGAATGCCGCTGGAGATATCTGCGGTAATTTCTTTGATATTCAGGGAAATTTATGCGAGACTACGCTAAAAAATCGTATTGTTTCTATTGATATTAAAGAACTGCCGCACCATAAGCGGGTCATTGGAATTGGCGGCGGCGAAAAAAAGATTCATTCTATTCTGGGCGCTTTGAACGGACACTATCTGCATGTGCTGATTACAGACGTACAGACAGCGGAAAAGGTTTTGGAATTAGCATAGAATGAGTAAGAATACATAATGGTTTGCGATTGCCTTTGTGGTTAGCAAAAAACCTATGGCGTTTTTTATGGGCATGAATTGAAAAGGAATGATGAAATATCAGTGTTGTAAAAGAATTGTCTATAAAAGGAAACGATTAAATAATGAAAAACATGAAAATAGATGCCAATGGAACGGAAATCAGAGTAATGGGTGATATTGTAAATGAAGATGCCTACATTTCTCTGACAGATATAGCGAAATATAAAAATCCAGACAATGCATTCATTGTGGTGGCAAACTGGATGCGCAACCATTCAACCATATCCTTTTTGGGTTTGTGGGAGCAAATTCATAATCCAAATTTTAAACCTATCGAATTCGATAGGTTTAAAGCCGAGTCTGGCGATAATGCATTTACACTGAAGAAAAATTTGATTGAAGATGCGGAAACAAATGGTTAAGTTTCACAAGGAATGCATAATACATGCCTTACGGGCGAACTTCGTCCGATAAGGCATGTTCTATGAAAAGAATAGCATTACAATCCGCTGTAAAACACTCAATGCAATTCGAGAGAGTTTCAAGTTTTGTGTAAACTGAAAAAACTGATATAAGATATATCATTAGTTACTGTGGACAGAGTCTTATCTTAAGGGTTCTGTCCTTGTTTGTATTATAATGCAGTTTTTGAACATGTCAAGGA
>CAJSZQ010000007.1 GCA_910574185.1 Lachnospiraceae bacterium | reverse complement strand
CGCCAGAAAATTGGAAATCCACTATACTCCGAAGCATGGAAGCTGGTTGAATATTGCAGAAATAGAGCTTAATGTAATGACGCGCCAGTGTCTATCCCGGCGAATTAGCGATATAGAAAAGCTTCGTCAAGAACTCTCTGCGTGGGAACAGGATCGTAATGGGCATGCGGCATGTATCCAATGGCAATTTACTACGGATAAAGCCAGAACCAAACTGGTATCGCTTTATCCCAAATTCGATGAAACAGCGGCAAAATAATTAGTATAAATATAATGCGGTCAGCACACTAGAATTAGAGCATATTTAAGGAGGTATATAATGATTTGCAGAATCAAAAAATGGGACTTGACGGACGCTGCAGCTTTGGCGGCGTCTCTATCCAATAAAAAAGTGCAGGATAATTTAAGAGACGGATTGCCGTATCCTTATACGGAACAGGACGGAATCGACTATATTCATGCTATGCTTTCCGCGGACGAAGACGAAACCTTTGCTTTTGCCATAACGGCGGATAATCAGGTAGTCGGAAGTATCAGTATTTTGCGCCAGGGAAATATACACCGGCAGACCGCCGAGTTAGGTTATTACATAGCCGAGGAATTTTGGGGTAAGGGGATTATGACTGAGGCTGTCAAACAGATTTGTGAATATGTTTTTGATAAAAGTGATATTATTCGTATTTATGCAGAGCCGTTTGCGTATAATACGGCGTCTTGTCGCGTCCTGGAAAAAGCAGGTTTTCAATATGAAGGTACGTTGCGAAGTAACGCTGTAAAGAATGGTAAAGTGCTTGACATGAAGATGTATGCGTTACTGAAAGAAATATAAATTTTGTTAATAAAACGGGCGAAAGTGAATGACTAAGTTGGTAGTATTCCTACTGTGTAAATTCTATAATTAGAGCATAACATGAAAGGAGGACAGCGCTATGAGTTTAGGAAATCATTTATTTCATGCAAGGAAGAAAAAGGGATTGTCACAGGAGGAAGTTGCAGAAAAGCTGGGTATCAGCAGGCAGACGGTTTCAAAATGGGAGACGGATGAGACTCTGCCGGATATCTGTCAGTCTAAGAGGCTTGCGGTTCTTTACGGACTGTCGCTGGATGAATTGGTTGAGTTTGATATCGATGTAAAAGAGATACAGGAAATCATTGACAAGACCAGTGAGAAGGTAACAGACAAGATAGACTGGACAAAGGCATGGAGTAAGAAATATCCGATTCTGGGCAGATATCAGGGGGAAGTAGATACGGCTTACTATGCCAGGGAACTGGATAAGCTGTTAAAGGAACTGGAAAAGAAATATGGATATAATGAGCTGGATTCTTTCCTCGTATTGAAAGATATTTTGGCCTTAGTTTGGAAGGGACGAAAAGAAAAGAGTAAATAGAATTAAGACGCCCAAGGCTTGCGAGCCGGGCGTCTTTGTGTTAGTATAAAAACAGATTGATAAGGTTCACATATGGCGGTACAGGCTAAGGAGACTTGGATTTTGATAAGCAGTATGATGCTTTGTAGATAACGGATTGACTGTCTGTAGAAATGATTAGAGAAAATAAAATTCCAGAAATAATGAGGGAGGTTTATTATGATTTCAGGAACGTGTATGGCGCCGCACCCGCCGCTTATTATACCGGAGATTGGTAAAGGTGAGGAGAGAAAGATACAGAATACGATTGACGCATACCATGAGACAGCCAGAGAGATTGCCGCCTTAAAGCCGGAAACCATCGTTTTGATTTCTCCACATCAGATAATGTATGCGGATTATTTCCATATATCGCCGGGGATTAGCGCCAAGGGGGATTTTGCGCAGTTTCGGGCGGGACAGGTGCAGATGGAGGTGAAGTATGATACAGAATTTATTGAAAATCTCTGCAAGCTTGCAGAGGCCGGGAATCTGCCGGCGGGGACTGCCGGAGAACGTAACAGGCAGTTAGACCATGGAACGATGGTTCCCTTATATTTTGTAAATCAGTACTGGAAGCAATATAAGTTGGTTAGAATCGGGCTTTCCGGTCTTTCTCTTTCTACTCATTATGCGCTGGGACAGCGTATTCGGGAGACCGCAGAGGTTTTGGACAGGAATGTTGTGGTGATTGCCAGCGGGGATTTATCTCACAGGCTGACAGAAGACGGTCCTTACGGATACAGGGAAGAAGGGCCGCAGTATGACGAACGTATCATGGATGTGATGGCAAACGGTGATTTTGGGAAACTGTTTGACTTTACGGAAGGGTTCTGTGAGCAGGCGGGTGAGTGCGGACACCGCTCCTTTACTGTAATGGCAGGCGCGCTGGACAGAATGGATGTTTCCTGCCGGAAGCTTTCTTATGAAGGACCCTTTGGCGTGGGGTACGGTATTTGTACTTATGAGATATCGGGTAAGAATCCTCAGAGGAATTTTAAAGAGCGGTATGAAGAAAAGGAGCGGGAACGAATCCGAAAGATACGAGCCGAAGAAGACGCGTATGTGCGGCTTGCCCGGAAAACCATCGAAGATTATATCTTAACCGGAAGAAAGAGAAGGATTACAGAGAAATTTCCAGAAGAAATGCACAGACAAAGAGCGGGCGTATTTGTTTCCATTAAGAAAGAGGGAAGACTCAGGGGATGTATCGGTACGATTCAGCCTGCTCAAGACTCCGTTGCGGAAGAAATTATGGAGAATGCCGTTAGCGCCGCCGTAAGGGATTCAAGATTTTCCCCTGTCCAGCCGGAGGAATTGGAGAAGCTGATTATCAGCGTGGATGTGCTGGGGGATACGGAGGAAATCGATTCTCCGGACAAACTGGACGTCAGGCGTTATGGAGTAGTGGTAACAAAGGGATACAAAAAAGGTCTATTGCTTCCAAATCTGGACGGTGTAGATACCGTCGAAGAGCAGATTGCAATTGCAAAACAGAAGGCAGGAATCGGGGAGAGGGCGCAGGTACGGTTAGAACGGTTTGAGGTTGTACGTCACCATTAATTTAGAGTTTAGAAAACATTGACAGAGGGCAGTTTATGAAGAG
Organism: Lachnospiraceae bacterium; assembly: GCA_910574185.1. Lineage (GTDB taxonomy): Bacteria > Bacillota > Clostridia > Lachnospirales > Lachnospiraceae > Claveliimonas. The sequence goes on along the minus strand of CAJSZQ010000007.1, from coordinate 146,824 downwards.
TATTTGCGGGCTATGTCTGTATCGGTGTAGTTTCAATCCCAGTCAGACCTGACGCTGCAGAGCCGGAAAAAATGAAGATGAAAAGAAAACAGTTATCAGCTTGTCATACTGGACGTTATGACGCCGGGAGCCGACGGTTTCGAGATTTCCGCTCATTTATCCGACGGCTGTGTGATGAAAGAGGGAAAACAATTCTTCTTTCCAGTCACATATTAGTCTGAAATTTCATTGCTTGTTGATGATATCGGCATCATTGACAAGGGCGTACTGCTGGAAGAGGAAAGCCTTGCTAGGCTGGAGGAAAAAAGCAGTAAATACATTAATCGGTACGTGATAATATATAAGGCAAGATGAGAAGGCAGCTGTTTTCTTGACAAAAGAGTGTATCTGTAGATTAACAGGTGCGGGAAAGATGATGAAAGTGATACCTGAAGAGAGGTGCAGGATTATGATAGAGAAGAAGAAACTTCCGATAGGAGAAGAATTTTTTCGCAATATTAGAACCAAGGGGTTTTACTATGTGGACAAGACTGAATTTATCGGCGAACTACTAAGGACCAGGGGCAGCGTAAATCTTTTTACACGTCCTCGGCGTTTTGGTAAAAGTTTAAATTTAGATATGCTAAAGACTTTTTTCGAGATTGGTACAGATGCTGAATTGTTTGATGGGCTGAAGATTGCTGAAGAAAAAGAGTTGTGCGAGCAGCACATGGGAAAATACCCCGTTATCTCCATTAGCCTGAAAGATGTTGGAGGAGAAGATTTTCAGTCGGCATATGAAATGTTGTGTACGGTGGTCAGTGAAGAAGCAGCAAGGTTGGATTTCCTTATGGAGAGCGAGAGATTAATGCAGTATGACAAAGCAAAGTTTGAGCGGCTGGTAGAAAATCAATTAGAAAAACCTTCAGAACTTCACAATAGTCTGAAACTATTAACAAGGCTTTTGCGTAAGCATTATGGCACTTCGGTTATCGTATTGATTGACGAATATGATGTGCCTTTGGACAAGGCTTATCAGAATGGATATTATTCACAGATGGTAAACCTGATTCGTTCTATTTTCAGCCAGGTGCTTAAAACAAATGAGAACCTCGAATTTGCAGTGGTTTCTGGGTGTCTTCAGATTGCAAAAGAAAGTATTTTTACAGGACTGAATAACTTTAAAGTACGGACTGTCTCAGATGTCCGTTTCGCAGATTGTTTTGGATTTACTGATTGGGAAGTTAACGATTTACTGGATTACTATAATCTGGGGGATAAGTTCGAGCTGTTTAAGGAGTGGTATGACGGATACCGGTTCGGAAATACCCATGTATATTGCCCTTGGGATGTACTCAATCAGTGTGACAAATTTCTGGAATCAAGGAGTGCCCGAATGGAGCCGCATTGGGAGAATAGCAGTAGCAATAGTATTGTGAAGGATATTTTGGAACATTCTAGCGAGACTACAAGAGTAGAGATTGAGGCGTTGATTTCAGGAGAGTGCGTAGAAAAGCCATTGATTTCAGGGTTGACATATATAGATTTTGACAATAGAGAACTACAGAAAAGGCAGATGTATTTGTGGAGTGTTCTTTTCGCGACAGGTTATCTGACAGATTTAGCGGCTCCGGTTGGCAAGGTTCACAGACTGGTAATTCCCAACAGGGAAATCCTTGAAATCTACAAAGACAGAATCCTGTCATGGTTTGAAACAAAGACTGTAAGTAACACAGAACGATGGCAGAAATTCTGTACGGCGGTAAAAGAAGGAGAGGGGGAAACGGTTCAGTTATTGTTTAACAGCTTTATGGCTGATTCTATCAGTATTCGGGATACTTATATCCGAAAAGAGATGCAAGAGAACTTTTATCATGGGATGTTGCTAGGCTTGATGAGAGCAGAAGAAAATTGGATCGTGAAATCAAACGCAGAATCGGGTGTTGGATATACGGATATTATGATTAGGATTCCATCAGAAAAGATAGGATGTATTATAGAAGTGAAGTATGCAGAAAATGGTGTATTTGAAGCAGTATGTAATAAAGCATTGAAACAGATTGAAGATGAAGAGTATCTTAAAGCCCTGCAGCAGGAGGGTATGCAGACAATTCATAAATTTGGGATTGGCTGTTATAAAAAAAGTTGTAAGGTAATATGTCAGAAGGGATAGAACATTGAGAATCTCTATATTTTTTTCAAAGAACTAGCCTACAGAGAAAACAGAGCGCAAAAATTGTGAATTATATACAAAAACCGAAAGGAAACCTATGAGAAAACTAGCTTTAAATGATGAAATATTACTAAAAATCGAGAAACCAGCCCGCTACATCGGGAATGAAGTAAACAGTGTCATGAAAGACTCTGAAAAGGTGGATATCCGCTTCGCCATGTGTTTTCCCGACGTCTACGAGATTGGCATGTCTCATCTTGGCATCCAGATTCTCTACGATATGTTCAATCGCCGGGAGGATGTGTGGTGCGAGCGGGTGTACTCTCCATGGTTGGATTTGGACAAACTTATGAGAGAGCAGCAGATACCCTTGTTTGCCCTGGAATCCCAGGATCCGGTGAAAAACTTTGATTTTCTTGGAATTACTTTACAGTATGAGATGTGCTATACCAATATTTTGCAGGTTCTGGATTTGTCAGGAATTCCGCTTCATGCAGACCAAAGAGATGAGACGGACCCGATTGTTATTGGAGGGGGGCCTTGCGCCTATAATCCGGAGCCTTTGGCGGAATTTTTTGATTTATTCTATATTGGGGAGGGCGAGACGGTATACGACCAGCTCTTAGACGCCTACAAAGCGAATCAGGCGGCAGGAGGAAGCCGGAACCGATTTCTGGAGGCGGCCTGTCAGATTGAAGGAATTTATGTTCCGTCCTTTTACGAGACCCACTATAAAGAGGACGGAACTATTGCAGAATTTTATCCAACGAATCCGCTGGCCCCGGACCGAATAAAGAAACAAGTTGTTTTGGATGTAACGGATACCGTTTACCCGGAACGGCCGCTGGTACCCTATATTAAGGTTACACAGGATCGGGTGGTGCTGGAAGTGCAGAGAGGCTGCATTCGGGGATGCCGTTTTTGTCAGGCGGGAATGCTTTATCGTCCCACCAGGGAACGGGATGTGGAGCAGTTAAAAGAATATGCCCGCCGGATGTTAAAAAGTACCGGACACGAGGAAATTTCCTTAAGCTCCTTAAGCACCAGCGATTACAGTGAACTGAAAGATTTGGTAACGTTTCTGATTGAAGAGTTTAAAGGGAAAGGGATTAATATTTCCCTGCCGTCCTTAAGGATTGACGCCTTTTCTCTGGATGTCATGAGCCGTATTCAGGATGTCCGCAAGAGCAGTCTGACTTTCGCACCGGAGGCCGGTTCCCAGAGAATGCGGAATGTCATTAACAAGGGGCTGACCGAAGAGGATATTCTGAACGGAGCCGGGCAGGCTTTTGAGGGCGGATGGAATAAGGTGAAGCTTTATTTTATGCTGGGGCTCCCCACAGAAACAGAAGAAGATATGGCAGCAATAGCAGTGCTTGCAGACAAAGTGGCAAGGCGCTATTATGAGATTCCGAAGGAGCAGAGAAATGGAAAATGTCAGATTACTGCAAGCTCATCCTTCTTTATTCCCAAGCCATTTACTCCGTTCCAATGGGCCGCAATGCTGACCAATGAAGAATATATCGCCAGGGCTGCGATTGTAAAACATGCGTTTTTAAATCAGCTTAACAAGAAAAGTCTCCGCTATAACTGGCATGACGCGGAGGTAACCGTACTGGAAGGCGTTTTTGCAAGAGGCGACAGGCGTACGGGAGCAGTCGTTGAAGAAGCTTATCGGCTGGGGTGTATCTATGATTCCTGGACCGAGTGCTTTGACAATGAGAAATGGATGAAAGCCTTTGAAAATACTGGTATAGACATTGATTTTTACAATTTAAGAGAGCGGAAAGCAGACGAAATTTTCCCATGGGATTTTATCGATATCGGCGTTACGAAAGAATTTTTAAGGGAAGAATGGGAGAGGGCTATGAAAGCTGAAATTACGCCAAACTGTCGGACGCAGTGTTCAGGCTGCGGCGCGGCTGTCTGGAAAGGAGGTGTCTGTGTTGAAAGTAAGAATTAAATTCCGCAAATACGGAGTCTTAAAATTCCTCGGCCACCTTGATGTGATGCGTTTCTTTCAGAAAGCTATGCGGCGGGCAGATATTCCCATTGCATTTACTTCTGGATTCAGTCCCCATATGATTATGTCCTTTGCACAGCCTTTAGGACTTGGTATTACCAGCGAAGGGGAATATCTGGATATAGAACTGGCGGAGCCGGTTTCCTCTGTGGACGCTATTTACCGGCTGAATCAGACTGTGACAGAGGGAATCGATGTGGTTAGTTTCCGTCAGATTCACGAAGATAAAAAAAGCAGCGGCATGACCCTTGTTGCGGCGGCAGAATATCTGGTCGTTCCTAAAGAAGCAGAAGAGACGTCTCTTAGAGAATATAACAGCAGCGAGTCAGTGTTTCCTTCGTTTTTTGCAGATAAGATTCAGGCATTTTTGGCCCAGCCTTCGATTGTAGTTTTAAAAAAGACCAAACGCAGTGAGAAGGAAGTGGATATCAAACCAATGATTTATGATTTTCATCTGGAAACGGCTGGAATCTGTTTAAAGCTTGCCGCCGGAAGCGAGGCGAATTTAAAACCTGATCTTGTGATGGAAACTTTCCTGACATTTATCAAAGAAGAAGGAAGAAAGCTTCATTATCACCGTAGAGAACTGTATGCAAAGAATCCCCAAAATGCCGGACCAGCGCATGTATCACTGGAAGCGCTGGGATGGGAGATACCATCCCAAAGCGAATTTTAGAATAACAGGATGAATGAAAAATTGTTTATTTTGTCATAAAAGACACTGCAAATCGGACGAAATTTGTCTGTGGCAGTGTTCTTTTTTTGTTGCGCATTACTTTAGTGAAGTGGTATGATAGAAAACTAGAAGAACAAATAATTTCAAGGAAAGCGTTTATGAGTAAAAAAGAAGTAAAAACCAATGCGATGCGCATTCTGGATTGTTTGAAAATTTCCTATACGTATCAAACCTATGAATGCGATGAATTTACCGACGGAATCCAGACAGCCGAGCAATTGGGCCTTAATCATGAACTGGTTTTTAAAACGCTCGTCACAACTGGAAAGAGCGGCGCTCATTATGTATTTGTTATTCCTATAGAAGAGGAGATTGATTTCAAGAAGGCCGCAAAAACAGTGGGAGAGAAGTCTTTGGAGATGCTTCCGCTGAAAGAACTGACACAGGTGACCGGATATGTGCGGGGCGGCTGTACCTCGATTGGTATGAAGAAAAAATTTCCTACAGTGGTTCAGGAAACGGCAGCGCAGTTTGAGAGGATTTATGTAAGCGGAGGCAAAATCGGCATGCAGCTTTGCCTTGCCCCTGCAGATTTGTTAAAGGCTGCAAACGCAAGATTCGGTGATATTATTCGCGAAACAGAGCCAAAGAAATGATTCAGGAATATAAAAATCCCAGAATGAACAGTCACGAAAACGGAGGTTAGTAAAATGAAAAAAGTTGTGAAATTTGGAGGGAGCTCTCTGGCCAGCGCGGAGCAGTTTCAGAAAGTAGGAAAGATTATCCGTCAGGAGGAAGCGAGACGCTACGTGGTACCTTCCGCTCCTGGGAAACGATTTCCAAAGGACGCCAAAGTTACCGATATGCTCTATAGCTGTTATCATCTGGCAATCCAGGAGAAGAAATTTGAAGCGGAGCTTGCAGAGATTAAAGCTCGTTTTCAGGAAATTATCGACGGTTTGAAGCTGGATTTAAGCCTTGAGGGAGAATTTAAAATTATCAGAGAGAATTTCAGCAAGAAAATCGGCAGAGATTACGCCGCCTCCAGGGGCGAGTACTTAAACGGCATTATTATGGCGAACTATCTTGGTTATGAATTTATTGACGCGGCAGAGGTTATTTTCTTTGATGAAAATGGGAATTTTGACGGCGCCAAGACGCAGAGCATTCTGTCCGAGCGGCTGTCGCGTACAGAAAAGGCTGTGATTCCCGGCTTCTATGGCATGGCGGCGGACGGCCGAATAAAGACGTTTTCCAGAGGAGGTTCCGATGTAACCGGTTCTATCGTTGCAAAGGCAGTGCACGCGGATATGTATGAGAACTGGACCGATGTGTCCGGATTTTTGATTGCAGATCCGGGAGTGGTGAAGAATCCAAAAGCGATTGATGTAATTACCTACCGGGAGCTCAGAGAGCTGTCGTATATGGGGGCTTCCGTACTTCACGAAGATGCGATTTTCCCTGTCAGAAAAGAAGGAATACCCATTAATATCCGCAACACCAATGTACCGGAGGATAAGGGAACTCTGATTGTAGAAGCCACCTGCAGGAAGCCCAGGTTTGTCATTACCGGAATAGCCGGCAAGAAGGATTTTGCTTCTATTACGATTGAAAAGGCGATGATGAACGCGGAAGTTGGTTTCTGCATGCGGGTTCTGGATGTATTTGCTCAGAATAATATTTCCATTGAGCATATGCCTTCTGGTATTGATACGATGACGATTCTGGTACATCAGGATGAATTTGAGGAGAAGGAGCAGAAGGTTCTGGCAGGAATCCACAGGGCTGTGGAGCCGGATTTTGTGGAAATGGAGTCCGACTTAGCCCTGATTGCCGTTGTAGGGCGGGGAATGAAATCAACAAGAGGTACTTCTGGAAGAATCTTTTCCGCACTGGCGCATGCCAATGTGAATGTGCGTATGATTGACCAGGGTTCCAGCGAATTAAATATTATCATCGGCGTGCGAAACCACGATTTTAACAATGCAATCAAGGCAATTTACGATATTTTTGTAACAATACAGGTATAGATTATGATAGATTTTCATACACATATATTTCCAAATAAAATAGCGAAAAACACGCTGGCGATTTTAAGCGCAAGCTGTGAGACAAATCCCTATACGGATGCAACCGCCGCAGGATTAAGAGAATCGTCCCAAAAGGCGGGCGTTGACTGTTCCATTATTCTCCCAGTGGCAACCAAACCGGAGCAATTTACTTCTATCAACCGATTTGCGGAACAATTCCGAGGTGAGGAGCGGTTATTATCTTTTGGAGGAATCCATCCGGAAACTTCTGACTACAAGGGAGAATTACAATATTTGAAAGAACATGGGTTTAAAGGAATCAAGCTCCATCCAGACTACCAGCAGACTTTTATCGACGATATAAAGTATAAACGTATCATTTCTTATGCCAGCGAGCTGGGCTTAATTGTCAGTATCCATGCAGGTTTTGACCCTGGTTATAAAGAACTTACCCACTGTACCCCGGACAGAGTGGTTAACATGGTGGAGGATGTGCAGCCAGATAAGCTGGTTCTGGCGCACATGGGAGGCTTTTTTCGGTGGGATGAGGTAGAGCAGTATCTGATTGGTATTCCCGCCTGGTTTGACACCGGAGTAGTTTTTGGCTATATTACGGATGAACAATTTATGCGAATTGCAAGAAAACAGGGGATTCACCGGATTCTCTTTGCCACAGATTCACCATGGGGAGACCAGACGGAATTTGTAGAGCATATCAACCGGCTGCCTCTGACCGCAGATGAAAAACAAATGATATTCCATACGAATGCAGAGAAGCTGCTGGATATGAAGATTCCAGCCTGCAGCTCAGAATAAAGAGGAAGGAGACAGAGAGTATGACACAGATTATGACACCGGAGGGGTATGTATCGCCTCTTACGATTCGGGAAACTGAGGTTGCAATTAAGGAGGTTAAGGACCATTTTCAGAGCGCTCTTGCGAAATCACTGCATCTAACAAGAGTTTCAGCTCCATTGTTCGTAAAGCCGGAAAGCGGTCTGAATGATAACTTGAACGGCGTAGAGCGGCCAGTGTCTTTCGGGATTAAGGAACAGGATGATAATACGGCTGAAATCGTACATTCTCTTGCTAAATGGAAACGCTACGCATTAAAAAAGTACGGATTTCATTCAGGAGAAGGTCTGTATACGGATATGAGTGCAATCCGCAGAGATGAGGATACGGATAATATTCATTCGATTTACGTAGACCAGTGGGATTGGGAGAAAGTAATATCCAGAGAAGAACGCAATACGGAAACATTGCAGTATACCGTAAGGAAGGTCTATGCTGCTTTGAAGGATACGGAAGATTATATGTCGAGAAGATATAATTACATAGAATCACTGCTCCCGGAAGATATTACCTTTGTTACATCCCAGGAGCTTCTGGATTTGTATCCAGATTTAACCGCAAAAGAACGGGAATATGAGTATGCCAAAGCAAAGGGAGCAATCTTTATATCTCAGATTGGAAAAATTCTTTCTTCCGGGGAAAAGCATGACGGAAGAGCGCCGGACTATGACGACTGGGAGTTAAACGGAGATATTATCGTATATTATCCGGTTCTTGACATAGCGCTGGAGCTGTCTTCCATGGGGATTCGCGTGGACGAGGCGTCTCTTGCAAAACAATTAAGAGCGGCAGACTGTGAAGACAGACGGGAGCTTGCTTTCCAGAAATCTCTGCTAAACGGAGAATTGCCTTATACGATTGGAGGAGGAATCGGCCAGTCCCGGATTTGTATGTATTATTTGAGGAAAGCACATATTGGGGAGGTACAGTCCTCAATCTGGCCGGAGGAAACGAATCGGATTGCAGAAGAGCATGGGATACAGCTTTTGTAAAACTGTTTACAGGCTGACCTGCAAACAGTAACTACATGTAACAGTTCAGCATAGGGAAATTCTTAAAAATACTTGATTTTCAGGCGCTTTTATGCTATCCTTATCAAGTATGCCGCACAATGAGGTTTTAAGAGTTGTATCATCTTGGTACAGCCACCGTAATTGGCGAGTAATGATAATAGGAGGTGCTATATGTACGCAATTATAGCAACAGGTGGTAAACAGTACAAAGTATCTGAAGGCGATATCATTAAAGTGGAAAAGCTTGGTGTAGAGGCTGGCGAGACTTATACATTTGACCAGGTGCTTGCAGTAAGCGATTCCGAGCTCAAGGTTGGTGCTCCTACCGTTGAGGGCGCAACTGTTGAGGCGACCGTTGTTGAGAACGGCAAGGCTAAGAAAGTAATCGTTTACAAGTACAAGAGAAAGACCGGATATCATAAGAAGAACGGTCACAGACAGCAGTATACCGCTGTGAAGATTGATAAGATTAACGCTTAATCCGGAGATTTTCATGACACATGTAACGATTTATCGTAACAGGAACAAAGAATGCATCGGTTTTCATACAATCGGACATGCAGATTATGCAGAAGCAGGCGAAGATATTGTCTGTGCTGCCGCGTCTGTGCTGATAATCAATACCTGTAACGCCATAGAAAAGTTGACTGGCACACCTATTTCACTGATTACAGATGAAGAGGAAGGGCTGATTGAATGCAGGTTAAGAGATAACCCGTCCGAGCAGACCGAACTGTTATTTTCTGCTATGATTCTTGGGATTGAGAGTATGGCAGAGAACGAAGACTACGAAGACTACATTCAGTTATTATATGAGGAGGTGTAACGACCATGATGAAATTAAACCTTCAGTATTTCGCTCATAAAAAGGGAGTAGGTTCTACCAAGAACGGACGTGATTCTGAGTCTAAGAGATTAGGCGCTAAGAGAGCGGACGGACAGTTTGTAAAAGCTGGCAACATCCTTTACAGACAGCGTGGAACAAAGATTCATCCGGGAACAAATGTAGGCCGCGGAGGCGACGATACATTATTTGCACTGGTTGACGGCGTTGTTCGTTTCGAGAGAAAAGGAAGAGATAAGAAGCAGGTTTCTATCTATCCAGTTGCAGAATAGTTTGAATGAGAGACCTTAGAGTGCTGCGAAATGACTGACTTCAGTTGTGGAACAGCACTTTATTGTTATACGAACGGGGGAACTTGCGTTTTCTGTATCTGTGTTCCCTATGCCCCTGCGCCTGCCCTGCCGAAAACTTCCATATCGGGGAAAGGGCATTCAGAGACGTTTTTAATGGAAGCAAAATCCACTGCTTACGGAGACTTAGGAGCGAAGGCGTTCCTGAGCTTCTTAGTCTCCTTTAGCAGTTAGTTTGCTGAAATGTTGTCTCGCCCTTTCCCCGATATGGAAGTTTTCGGCAGGGCAGGCGCAGGGGCATAGGGAATACAGATACAGACAGATTTCAGGGAAAGGATTTTGACATGTTTGCAGACAGGGCGAAAATATTTATTAAATCGGGCAAAGGCGGCGATGGACACGTTAGCTTCCGGCGGGAGTTGTATGTTCCCAATGGGGGGCCTGACGGCGGAGACGGCGGCCGGGGCGGCGATGTAATCTTTGAGGTGGACGAAGGGCTGAATACGCTCCAGGATTATCGTCATAAGCGCAAATTTGCCGCAAAGGACGGAGAACAGGGCGGCAAACGCCGCTGCCATGGTAAGGATGCGTCGGATATCGTTCTCCGGGTGCCGGAGGGGACAGTTATCAAAGAAGCGGAGTCCGGCAAGGTAATCGCAGATATGTCGGGAGACAATCGGAGGCAAATTATTTTAAAGGGAGGAAGAGGCGGTCTTGGCAACCAGCATTTTGCAACTGCAACCATGCAGATTCCAAAGTATGCTCAACCTGGACAACCCAGTCAAGAGCTGTGGGTGAATCTGGAATTGAAGGTGATTGCAGATGTGGGCCTTGTGGGATTTCCGAATGTAGGCAAATCGACCCTTCTTTCCCGAGTGACCAATGCCCAGCCGAAGATTGCCAACTATCATTTTACAACCCTGAATCCGAATCTTGGGGTGGTAGATTTGCCGGATGGACGCGGGTTTGTGATGGCAGATATTCCAGGGCTGATTGAAGGCGCTTCCGAGGGGGTTGGTCTTGGTCATGAATTTTTGCGTCATATTGAGCGCACCAAGCTTATTATTCATGTGGTGGATGCGGCGGGAACAGAAGGAAGGGATCCGGTAGAGGATATCCGCAAGATTAATCAGGAGCTTTTGGCTTACAACCCGGAGATTGCCGCAAGACCTCAGGTAATTGCCGCTAATAAGATTGACGCAATATACAGCGAAGATGGCAGCAATCCGGTTCAGAGGTTAAAGGACGAATTTGAAACGGAAGGCTGCATGGTATTTCCCATATCAGGCGTAACCGGAGAGGGGCTGAACGCACTGCTTTACTATGTTTCCAACCGGCTCAGAGAACTTGACAGCGCCCCGATTGTATTCGCGCAGGAATATTTCCCGGAAGAGGAGCTGATCTATGTAGATTTGCCATTCACTGTTGAGAAGGAAAATGAGATGTATGTGGTGGAAGGACCCAAAATTGAGAAGATGCTGGGATATACGAATCTGGATACCGAGAAGGGCTTTGCTTTCTTCCAGAAATTCTTAAAAGACACCGGAATCTTAGACCAACTGGAAGCCGCCGGCATACAGGAAGGCGATACAGTCCGTATGTATGGTCTCCAGTTTGACTATTACAAATAATAAAAAGAGAGGAAATACGGCGTGACATCAAAACAGAGAGCTTATTTAAAGAGTCTTGCCATGACTATGGAGCCAATTTTTCAGATTGGCAAGAACAGTATGACGCCAGAGATAACCAAGGCTATCGCGGAAGCTCTGGAAGCAAGAGAGCTTATCAAAATCAGCGTTCTACAGAACTGCGCTGATGACCCGAAAGCTTTGGCGTCAGTACTCGCGGAACGAACCCGGTCCCAGGTGGTACAGGTCATTGGAAAGAAAATTGTACTGTACAAAGAGGGAAAAAATGAGAAAAAGAAGATTGAGTTACCATAATTAAATTATGTAACTACAGAGGTTTCTATGAAAGTTGGAATTATGGGCGGCACGTTTGATCCGATTCATAATGCGCATATTATGCTTGCTGAATATGCTTTTCGGGAATATCAGCTCGACGAGGTTTGGTTTATGCCCAATGGAAATCCACCTCATAAGCAGAATCAAAAAGGGCGGACGGACGCCAGGGTAAGAGCCGAGATGGTTCGTCTTGCAATTGCTGGAAAGAATAGCTTCCGCTTGGAAGAATATGAAGTACATCGGAAAGAGATTTCCTATTCTTATGAGACGATGGAGCATTTCCGGGAAATCTATCCGGAACATCATTTTTATTTCATAATAGGCGCAGATTCCCTATTCTCCATTGAGAACTGGGTATATCCTGAGCGTCTGCTGACAACCTGCACTATCCTTGCGGCGTGCAGGGCAGGAGTAAATCGTTATGATATCATGGAAGAAAAGATTATAGAACTGAATCAAAAATATCAATCAGATATTCGTCTATTAATCACGCCTGTTATGGGAACCGCGTCACAGGATATAAGACAGCGGTGTAAAGATAGGCAATCCATAGCAGAAGATGTGCCGAAAGCGGTAGAAGAGTATATTATCAGACATCATCTATATCAAAACTAGAACGCCATACTCAAAACCCTTGTGCAAATATCGACTTATTTTTTCGATTGCACGAGTCCAGAATATTCAGCGTAACCCGCTGCACTTACGTTTCTGAACTTGCATACGTGAAAAATATCCTGGAAAATTTGCACAGGAACTTCAGGAATGGAGTAATGGTATAATAGAAGTAGAATGATTTGGAGATATGAGAAATGATGAATGAAAAGCTTGCTAAAATGCAAAAAAAAGTTAAAAAATATCTGGATGAAGACAGATATCAGCACACATTAGGAGTTATGTATACGGCAGGAGCGCTTGCTATGTGCCATGGTATTCATATAGAGAAGGCTCTGACTGCCGGGCTTCTCCATGACTGTGCAAAATGTATTCCGCCCGAAAAGAAAATTAAGATATGCAGAAAGAATCATATCCTAATCTCGGAAGTTGAATATGCCAATCCAGGATTGCTTCATGCAAAGCTTGGCGCTCATTTTGCAGAAAAGAAATATCATATTACCGATGCGGATATTTTATGTGCAATTCGATGCCATACCACCGGAAGACCGGCTATGAGCGAGCTGGATAAGGTAATCTACATTGCGGATTACATCGAACCAGGGAGAATAGAGCTTCCCAATATGGCGGCTGTTCGCAAGCTGGCATTTCAGAATTTGGACGCGTGTGTTATTCGGATTTTAGAGGATTCTTTAATCTATCTGGAATCCAGAAATATTCCGCTAGACCCTCTTACAGAACAGACCTACCGATATTATAAGGAATTAGAAGAAAATTCTAAATGAATATTATAAAATGAACTCTTTGGATTTGGATTCATCAGACAGGAGGAAAACTATGAATCAGGCAAAAAAGATGGCAGGAATTGCCTATGATGCACTGGAAGAGAAGAAAGGAATCGACATCAAAATCATTGATATATCACAGGTTTCAGTGATTGCGGACTATTTTATTATCGCTACGGGTAACAATATCAATCAGGTTGACGCGCTGGTAGAAAGCGTAGAGGAACAGATGCATAAAAATGGTTTTTCATTAAAACAGAGAGAGGGCGGAGGACATAGTCCCTGGGTACTTTTGGACTATACTGACATGATTGTCCATGTATTTGAGAAAGAAAGCCGCAGCTTCTATAATCTGGAGCATATCTGGCATGACGGAACAGAGGTGACCAGAGAGGAATTATAGACAAGAAACCGTCTTAATTTAAGCAATCAATTATGAAATCATAACAGTTTTGCCAGAAATGTGTAATGCTGTTATCCGGTTAACCGTAATCAAACAGGAGTAGCAGATGAAGCAAAGAATCTTTTTGCCGCCGATTTTCTGCGCTCCTTTTTTATTACATAATAGAAAGTCATTTTTGTGTAACGGGCAGGGCTTTGCTCCTGCATTGAAAACTTAATAATAGGAGAGTTGCAAATGATACAATACAGAGAACTAAATATAGGTGAAATCAATCGGGAATTATTCCGGAACTTTATTCGTCGTCAAAAAGTAACCCTATGCAGAAGAAAAGAGCACAACAGTTGGGTTCTGAAACAGGACCCCTTTATTGACGACTGGTCGGAAGAAGACTATCAGATTTTAATTCAATGCCTGAAACATACAGCACTTACAGGCGGTTTTCTATATGCCGCGTTTTGTAATGAATATCTGAAAGGTTTTGTATCAGTGGAATCCGAGCCCTTTGGCGCCGCAGATGAATATCTTGATTTATCAAGTATTCATGTGTCAGAAGATATGCGTGGAAAGGGGATTGGAAAATCTTTGTTTTATTCGGCAAAAGAATGGGCCAGAAAAAAGGGCGCTTCCAAACTGTATATTTCGGCACATTCTGCGATTGAAACCCAGAGTTTCTATCAGTCTATGGGATGTGTGGAAGCAGAAGAGTACAATCAAAAACATGTAGAGGCAGAGCCTTTTGATTGCCAATTAGAATGTATATTATAAGTTATTTTATCGAAGGAAGTCCGCTTGCCCTTAAAATTCGCTTTATGGGTAAGCGGACTTCCTTCGATAGAAAATAGGGTACTAAACAAAAAATAGAGCAAATTCTGTTTTTTCTCAAAAATATTATAGAGTACACTCTGTTTATTATAGAGCATGCTCTGTATCTTTAAAAGTATATAACAGAGCGCACTCTATAAATATTGCATTATGTAGATAAATAGTATGCTAATCATATGATATTCCAACAAATCTCCTTGCAATTTCCCATAGGACTGTGTTGGATATTTAATTAGATTCTATAAAAAATATAAAATTCATGCACCCAAACGCAGGATTTCTTTGTCTAATAAGTGTAAGAATCGTAGAGAGGAGGAAAGGTGTTGGATACTTTACTTGTGAAGAGAGCACAAAAACAGGATATGGAAGCTTTTGTACATCTAATAGAAAAAAATAAAACAAATTTGTACAAAGTAGCAAAAAGTTATCTTGGTAATGAAGAGGATGTTGCAGACGCCATACAAGATACCGTACTTTCTGCATATGAGCATATTCAGGAATTGAAAAATGCAGCATATTTTAAAACCTGGATTACCAGAATCCTGATTAATCACTGCAAAGATTTATTAAAACAAAATAAACGCTGTACAGTTTCGGATGAAATGATACAGACCGTTGAAGCAACGCAGGAGGATGACCGGGAATTTTACGCGTTAATCGGAGAACTTCCAGAAGATTACCGCATGATTTTTCTACTATATTATGGAGAAGAATTTCGTACAAGTGAGATTGCTCAGATTTTGGATGTGAATGAGAATACAGTAAAAAGCAGATTAAGAAGGGGCAGAGAGAAGTTAAAGGGAATATTATGCTATTAAAATTAGGAGGTATTTTATATGGGCATATCAGAAAAAAAGATGAGAGAAATACTGGGAAGAGATATTAACGTTTCAGAATTGACAGAAAGAAGACTGCAGGATACCTATCGAATGCTGAAGGACAAACCTTCAGGAGATAAAAGGAGGAATTATTACAAGAAAAATCTGCGCATTGCCGCAGTTGTTGCAGCGATTATATGCTTTGCAATACCAGGAGTTGTCTATGCATCGGTAAAATCAGGTTTTTTTGAAGGCATGTTTGGAAATAAGACCAAGAAATCAACGGAAGTAATCCATCGGGAGATTGATGATGGCAAGGGCAATACAGTGGCCGTTGATATTCCATCGAAAGAATACGTGCCTGTAGATGAAGAAAAAGCGGAAACGATAATTGGACAGTGGGTAATGGATGAACCAATTACTAGAAAAATTGGGGAACATACTCTGACAGTAAACAGTTTTGCCTATGATAAAAACGGGGCGCTAATGTATTTCACTCTGGAACGGGAGGGAGGAGTTACGGCCCTGATTGGCGATATGGATACCAATCTGACGAAAGGAGCATATTTTACAGAGGATGCAGATTTTTACTTTGCTGTAGAAAGTACCAGCGGCGTTATAGGGGCCGAGAACACTTATATCGATATCGAAAAGAGCACTGAAGAGAAATTATACTGTTCGTCCTATATCCTTTGGCCTGAGCACCTAAACGATGATGATACGATACAGCTTGTAATTGATAAATATCCGGCACCCTCCAGGGAACTGAATGAAGCCGCAACAGAAGAAGATGAGAGAATATGGTGGGAACAGACCCAGACAGAGAGGATTACGCTTACGGATAAGGGGCAGATTCCCGTACAGTGTATTGATTTGGGAGCTGACGGATACATTGAGTATTCACCTGTTTCTATCTCAATTGACATGTCAAAAGGACTGGGGCTGTCAGAAGAGGAAGCCGGCGATCCATATTATATGAAGCATCTGGAAATCAGGTATAAGGATGGAAGCAGCTATGTGATATCCGATGATGCCGAAAATATCAATAATAGCGGCTATGTACTGGGAACAGACGAAGGGTACAAAGCAGCGTTTAATCGCCTGGTAGAGCCGGAACAGATAACGGAAATTATCGTCAACGAAGTAGGCTTTCCAGTACAATAATAACCAGATTTAGCTGCAAATCCATGGATGACCTCTAAGAAAATCTTTATAAGATTAAGGTATTAACTGAAATCGTGCAGGAATAAAAATCCTGCACGATTTCATAAATCCAGACAAAAAATTTAGAAAAAACGAAAAACACCGATTACTTTACCGAGAATCGCAGCGTCTTCTACAATAATTGGCTCCATAAAATCATTCTCTGGCTGAAGCCGAATAAATCCGTCTTCTTTATAAAATGTCTTAACCGTTGCGCTGTCTTCAACTAAAGCAACAATCATCTCTCCGTCAGACGCGGTCTGCCGTTCCTCAACCAGTATCATGTCCCCGTCCAGAATACCGGCATTCACCATACTTTCCCCCCGAACCTTCAGCATAAATGTCTGATTGTTGGGCAGCATCTCCATAGGAATCGGGAAATAATTCTCAATATTCTGTTCCGCCAAAATCGGTTCGCCAGCAGCAACCCGGCCGATAATCGGTACATTGGTTACCTCGCGGCGCATAAGATTAAAAGTATCGTCTAAAATCTCAATTGCACGAGGCTTGGTCGGGTCCCGGCGAATATATCCATTCTTCTCCAGAGTCTCCAGATGGGAATGTACCGAAGATGTGGACTTTAAATGAACAGCTTCACAGATGTCACGAACTGCCGGCGGAAATCCTCGATCTAAAATCTGCGACTTGATATATTCTAAAATCTCTTTTTGCTTTGCTGAAATCTTACCCTGTGACATACAAATATCTCCTTTCTAACTTAGCCTACTTAGTCTAAAATAATACTGTTAAGATTCTGATACTATCATAACACAAACTTACGAAAAAAGCAAACAGATGTTTAGAAAATACGTTCGTTTTTTGATTAAAGGTTACGGTTCACACGTCGCCTGCCGGACGTGGGTTGAATCAGGAGCATGTCTCTATGCAGACGGAGTAACAAAGCCATTGAACTAACAGCTAACCCAGACTAAGCCGCTCAGGAAAGCCTTCGCGTCTAAGTCTGCATAAGTTGTTATTTCAATTCCATTAAAAACACTCCTGAATTGTCTGCTTAGAGACATGTTCCCGATTCAATCCGCTGTTTGCCAAAAAGCTTATGAATTGTAATTGATTAAAAGTATTTTACTTGACATTCAGTAGGAGCAGCAATATAATGGATTCAGAAATCAATCTATACGTAAAATACCGATTTTTCCAAAAGATATAGATAAAAAAGCTTATTTATAGTAATTTGCAGATAAATTCAGGAATTTCTTTGTATTTTGTATGGATTTATGGGGACAAAGGGGGATTTATTTATGAGTTATGAAAAAACTTATCACGAACAAACAACGATTGATTACACATTGCGTCTGCGTGAAATTCTGAAAACGCTTCCGGCATTTGCCAGGGATTATTTCCGGGCCATTGAGCCTACGTCTTCAATCAGAACCCGAATGAATTATGCCTATGACATACGGGTATTTTACCGTTATTTGATGGAGAATAATCCAATCTATCGTGAATATTCCATCGAGCAGTTTACACCAGCCGATTTGGAGCGTTTAGAGCCGGTAGACATTGAAGAATACATGGAATATCTAAAGGTCTACAAACGTGAGGATGAAGAATTAATGACTAATGGGGAAAAAGGTCTTGCAAGGAAGATGTCCGCGCTAAGAAGTTTTTATGGCTACTATTACAAGCATCAGATTATTTCAAAGAATCCTGCTCTGCTAGTGGATATGCCTAAGCAGCATGACAAAGCGATTATACGGCTGGATACCGACGAGGTTGCTATGCTTCTTGATTTTGTGGAATCTGCCGGAAACAAATTGACGGGTCAGGCGCTTACCTATTATAATAAGACGAAACAACGAGACTTGGCTATTCTCACTCTCTTGTTGGGAACAGGAATTCGTGTTTCGGAATGTGTGGGACTGGATATTCGTGATGTGGATTTCAAGAATAATGGAATTACCGTAACCCGTAAGGGTGGGAATCAGATGGTTGTATATTTTGGCGTCGAGGTGGCTGATGCATTGATTCAGTATATTGAGGGAGACCGTAAGACGATTACTCCCCTCTCCGGCCATGAGAACGCTTTATTTTTATCTACCCAGCGCCGGCGTATGGGGGTTCAGGCTGTAGAGAACATGGTGAAAAAATATGCCCGTCAGGTAACGCCTAATAAGAAAATTACCCCTCATAAGCTTCGCAGCACTTACGGCACTACTTTATATAAAGAAACCGGCGATATTTATCTGGTAGCGGATGTATTGGGACACAAGGATGTTAATACAACAAAGAAGCACTATGCGGCAATTGACGAGGACAGACGGCGGTTAGCGGCTTCTGCCGTTAGACTAAGAGAATGATTTCAAAGCGTTATTTACTTTAGGAAATACAATGATTCGAGCGTTTTTGTAGAACGACAGGGGGAAAAGATGAAATTACAGCAATTACTAAGCTATACAAGGAAGGCAGTTGATGAGTATCAGATGATAGAGGAAGGCGATCATATTGCCGTTGGCATTTCCGGCGGTAAAGACAGCCTTACCCTGCTCTATGCTTTGAAGGGACTTCAGCGTTTCTATCCGAAGCATTTTGAACTGAGCGCTATTACTATTGATTTGGGTTATAGTGAATGCGATTTTACGCCTGTAGCTGAATTATGCAGAGAGCTGGATGTTCCATACGAAATTATCAAGACAGAGATTGCGCATATTTTATTTGAAGAACGAAAAGAAGCAAATCCCTGCTCTCTCTGCGCTAAGATGCGTAAAGGCGCGTTAAATCAGGCCGTTAAGAAAATGGCGTGTAATAAAGTAGCCTATGCGCACCACAAAGACGATATTGTAGAGACTATGATACTGTCGTTGTTTTTTGAGGGAAGATTCTATTCGTTTTCTCCAAAAACCTATTTAGATAGAATGGATTTAACCGTAATTCGTCCAATGATGTTTGTAGATGAAGCCGATGTAATCGGTTTTCGGAATAAATATAATCTCCCTGTAGTAACCAGCCGATGTCCCATTGACGGCTACACCAAGCGTCAGTATGCAAAGGAACTCCTTGCAGAGTTGAACAGAGAGCATCCTGGAGTAAAACAGCGCATGTTTACTGCCATATTAAATGGCAATATCAAAGGATGGCCCAGGCGGACAGAACATGTCCGCCCGTAAAGCCATCCTTATTATAGGACTGTTATTTATATACAAAATTTTTATTGCGGCAGTAATAATTCCAATCAGGAATACCAAACTGTCTATAGCCTTTTGTCCCGATCGCTTTCCTTTAATTCTACCAGTTTGAGGATTGCTTCTGCCGTTCCTTCTAGTCCCAGCAAGGAACTGTTTAAGCATGCGTCATAACTGTCGGCATCACCCCAGCGCTTGTTGGTATAATAATTATAATAACTTGCTCTTCTCTTATTGGTCTTTTGAATTAAATCCTTTGCCTTGGAATCTGTCAAGTCATACTTTCTTGCGATTCTGCGAATTTTTGCATCCATATTTGCATGAATAAACAAACGAAGGACATTGGGATAATCTTCCAGGGCATAATCTGCGCACCTGCCTACCAGAATGCAGGGACCTTCGTTGGCAATCTTCTTGATAGAATTGAACTGGGCAAGGAAAACTTTATGATTAATCGGCATATCTGAATAGCCTCCGACTGAATAACCCAAAGAATAGGTATCCATTACCAGAGAATAAAGAAAGCTGTTTGTAGGTTTCTCATCGTGGGTTTCAAATAATTCCTGACAGATGCCGCTGTCTTTGGCAGCCCGGTCTAACATCTCCTGATCATAGAGCTTAATTCCCAGTCTGTCAGCAACCATATATCCAATCTCGCGTCCACCGCTTCCATATTGTCTTCCTATGGTAATAATTGTATTCGTTTTAGTCATATCTTTCACGCTCCTTTGATTACTTTATGCATATTACAATACAATTTATTTAATTATAAACGATTTTCATCAAAAAGTATAGAATATTTATACAGAATTTATCACAAAAACCTTAATTTTTGGACAGTTTTTGTAACAAATTCACAAAATAATCTGGCAATGGAGCCTGAATTTCCAGGTACTCTCCTGTTTTTGGATGTACAATCCCCAATATTTTTGCATGTAAAGTCTGACCTTTTAGCCCTCCGAAGGGACATTTAGACGGTCCATATACCTGGTCTCCTAAAAGGGGGTGACCGATACTTGCCATGTGAACCCGTATCTGATGGGTTCTTCCAGTTTCCAGGCGGCACTGGATATAAGTAAATTCATCAAACCGCTTCAGAACCTGATAATGGGTAACTGCGCTGCGTCCCTGTTTCGCGTGAACGCTCATTTTCTTTCGGTCTGTGGGATGTCTTCCAATGGGAGCCGTTACCGTCCCGTCTTCCTCTTTGATATTGCCATGGACAATAGCCTCGTAAATCCTGGTAATCGAATGCTCCTTTAGCTGTGCCGCTAACTTCTGGTGGGCCACATCATTTTTACAAACCAGAAGGGAGCCGGTGGTATCCATATCAATCCGGTGAACAATACCAGGCCGCATGACGCCGTTAATACCGGACAATTCTGTCCCGCAATGATACATCAGCGCGTTTACAAGAGTTCCGGATGCATGGCCCGGAGCCGGATGAACCACCATCTGTTTGGGTTTATTTACAATAATAATATCTGCATCCTCATAGAGAATATCCAGAGGAATATTCTCCGGCAGAATCTCCGGCTCCTCTGGCTTTGGAATCATTACTTCAATCTGCTCATTAAGAGAAAGCCTGTAATTAGCTTTTACAGGCTTTTGATTCACGATTACAAGGTTATCTCTAATCAATTTCTGTATATGAGAACGGGATAAATCCGGTAAATGACAGGCCAGATACTTATCAATACGCAGTCCAACCTCATTTTCTACGATGAAGTATTCGTTCAAAGTCTTCCTCCTTATAGTACCACAATATTAAAACCGCCAGTGCAAATACAGAGCAGGTTACATAGATATCTGCCACATTAAAAATCGGAAAGTCAATGAGATTAAAATAAAGAAAATCCACCACATATCCGAAACGGATCCTGTCAATCATATTGCCAACCGCTCCCGCACAGACAAATATTCCACAAATCCGAAGCGGAATAAACCGCCTCTCCCCTGGAAGTCTCCCATAAAGAAAGATAATAACAATCAAAATAATTACAGTATTCATCAAAAAAACAACCCTCTGGTTCTGAAACAGGCCAAAAGCAGCCCCCCGGTTCTCCAGATAACAAAGTTGAAATACTTTATCAATTAATATTATCGGTTGTTGGTTCTTTAAATGAGAAACCGCCAGAATCTTCGTCCATTGGTCGGCAAATACGCCGAGAGCCACAAAGATACCGGCAGTGAAATAAGACAATATGTTTGTTTTTATAGATTTATGATTATCCCGCGCCATGATAAAAAGTCCTTTATCTGAGTTAATTATGCTTTTCTAATATTTATATATTCGGACAAAATAACGTCCTTTTCTGGTCTCTGAAAGGATACCGTCATATAGAATCCTTCCCATTCCCCGGACTGATATGATATCATTTTCTTTTAGATGATAGCCATTATTGGTAATCAGTTTCCCGTTAACAAAGACTTTGCCGCCTTCAATATAACCGGTCAATTTACTTCTGGATAAGGGAAAACCGATAGAAAGTATCGAATCCAATCGTACAGAAGCAACCGTACCGCTCGCCTCCTGCAGACTGGGCTTGTAGGAAAATTCTTTTAATTCCAATCTTTTTACGCTTACCATCGTATGTCGGACTCTGGTAAGCTGCT
This sequence comes from Lachnospiraceae bacterium, assembly GCA_910574185.1. Taxonomy (GTDB): domain Bacteria; phylum Bacillota; class Clostridia; order Lachnospirales; family Lachnospiraceae; genus Claveliimonas. The sequence goes on along the minus strand of CAJSZQ010000007.1, from coordinate 124,578 downwards.
CCATAATATAATCTGCAATCTTATCCCTGCAGAAAACAAAACAGTTCCTATCCTGAATCGCCAAATCTCCAATCTTACAGCGGTCAATTCCTAAATTCAGTACAGCTCCCAAATAATCTCTGTGAGTTAGTTCTTCCGCATATTTCGCATGAAGCGGAGAGATAGAGAGCGCACAGATAGGGTAATCTTTTGTATAAGAAAGAGCACCAGGTAGAAAAGCAACCATCTGACGCTCCGCGTATTCATAACCTCCAAATGTCTCATAAGGAGACGAAAGTAAATTCTTCGGAATTGAATGTAAGATATGTAATTCATTTAAATTCAAAAAATCTGAAAAAGTTACGATATCGCGGTGATAGGCCATCTTAGACAGTTCTATCAGCCGTTTTTCGAGCATTGCCTCTTCCTTTGTCATCTAATATCCTCCGCCTATCGGAGACGCGTCGATGGACGTGCCAAGAAGATTCTGTAAATCTCCCGAAATATCCACATTGGTAGGCGTCACAAGGAAGATATAGTTGGAAATCTTCTGCAAATTACCGTCAATTGCAAAGGTTGAGCCAGATGTAAAGTCAATAATACGCTGTGCAATCTCCAAATCCAGACCCTCCAGATTCAAAATAACCGTACGTCCGCTGAGAAGCGTTTCGGAAATCTCCCTTGCATCTTCCACGGAAGCAGGCTTGATAACACAAACTTCCATACTTACGCTTGCCGCTCTTCTTGAAGGCTGACGCATCGGAGTAATCTTGCTGCTGCTGACGGCCGGAGACTGCCTTCTTGCAGGCTTATTATCTCTTACATCATAATCGTCTTCATCTTCATAATTATTCTTCTTGGAACGATTAAAGAAACTCTTCTTTGCCGGTCTGTCGTCATAATCATCTTCATATTCATCATCGAAAAAATCGTCGTCATCATAATAATCGTCGTCATCGCTCAACTTCATGATATCAAGAAACTTATCTAATACTCCCATTTTAACTCTCCTATCTTGCGTTTGCTGGCTTATCTATAACTACGGGCTCCAAACAATCCGGTCCCTACCCGAACCATGGTAGCCCCCTCTTCTATTGCAATTTCATAGTCATTCGTCATACCCATAGAAAGTACGCTCATAGTAACATTATCTGACTTATTCTCCCCAATGTCAACAGCTAAGTTACGCAGGCGCCGAAAATATCCTCGATTATCTTCTGGGTTATCTACGAATGGAGCAATTGTCATCAACCCTCTGACTCTAATGTGAGGCATCTTACTAATCTGTAAAATCAAGCCGGCCGCATCTTCTGGCATAACGCCGAATTTTGTATCTTCCTTTGCTACATTAACTTCTATTAAAATATCGACGACAGTTTCTTTTTTTGACGCTTCTTTCTCAATTGCTTCCGCGAGACGCAAAGAATCTACGGAATGAATCATCGCTACTTTATCAACAATATATTTTACTTTGTTTCGCTGAAGATGACCTATCATATGCCAGGCAATATCATCCGGAAGTTCGTCATATTTATCAACAATCTCCTGTACCTTATTCTCTCCGAAAATCCGGGCGCCCAAATCATATGCTTCTTGTATCAATTCTACAGGTTTCGTCTTACTTACGGCAATCAGCGTAACTTCTTCTCTTTTTCTTCCGACTCTGTCGCACGCTGCCTGAATCTTTGCCTCAACTTCTTCAAAATTCTTCTTAAGCATTTATTTACTCCTTAAAATACAATCTCATTGTCCCGTACCGTATCACTGTCAAGGGCAATGTGATCATAATTTGACAATCCATAATCATTTCCATTGGAAATGATATAATATTCTTCACTTTCACATAGTATATTTACCTGCCGGAATATGGCATAACCCTTATTTACATTGTAAACTCCTGATAAAGACGCTTTTTCTTTCAAGGTCAGGGTATCGCTGGAATCCGGCTTTTTGAGTACGGTCTCTTTCTTAAAATTATTCATATCAATATAGACCAAATCCGTATCTATGTCACGATAATATACCGTTACAGGTACAAATTCTATGGAATTTCTTCTGCCTTGAACCATAATCCCAATCTCATTATTATTACCGCCTCTGGTCAGATAATCCTGAGGAATCGTGTAAAAATCTTTCTTTGTCACTGCAGACTTTGGAATTTTAAGTCCGGTTTCATCTTCAAGAATCAGCTCAATATCAAGAAAACGTTCTGTTGCGTACCGAATCATGGAATGATCAAATGTAAAAAAACCAAGATTGGAATCCTTTGTATTATATAAGGAAAAGGCTCCCCAGGTAGTTTCGTTATCTTTGGAAAAACGCACTTTGACATATTCCTTGTCTTCCAGCTCTTTTGCCATCGCGTCATCCAACTCAACGGCAACCGTCCACACATCGCTGGTAATAAGCTTATATACCGGGTCTCCGGCATATACCTTCATATCGTTGGTTAAATCAACGCTTTCATAGTCTGTCTTTGCAATGATTTCCTCCGTTACCTGATCAAGGGACAGATTCTCATAACCATCAATAGCGTAAATGATAATTCCGTCTGTCTGGGCTTGATATACGGTAAGTCCCTCTGTTCCATTTTGCAAAAGCGTGTTTAATTTTGCCTGACGGCTCTGGGCAGAATTTGTCTGCACCACGTCAGTTACGGAATTTTTAAAAGCATAGACGTCACTGTACTGTTCCTCTCTAAAACTATCAGAAAAAGCCTGTGCCTTTTGCAGTATAAAGGACTGGTCCTCTGCTGTCAACTCTGTCTCTGTTATTTCTTCTGAAACTTCGCCAGTCTCTATCCCTTGATTATCGAGTTCAAGTTTATCAGTAGACAGACTGTATATATTGGTTTTTTTGCCGACTTTTGTACTCTCCATTGCAAAATAGTTGACATACCCTTCTGTATCTGAAGTGACTACCACTTCTTCCCTGAGCACAATCCCTGTATAAGCCGTATCCTTCAGAATGGAGCCTTCCCTTACTTCATATACGGAAACACGTCTGCCAGTGATATATGCTAAAACGGTAATCACCAGATATATAAATATCACGCCAAAAAGTATTACGCCAATATTAAAGCTTCTCTTTCTCTGATAAATCTGTATATTTGTCAGTTCATTTCCTGCCAATATGTCTTGTCCCCCTTAATGATAGCGCTTCCAGCGCAGAACCATTCATATAATGAAACTTCTTTCCCTGAAAGCTCTCCCTCTCTGTCATCGTCTTTTCAAATTCGTCTTTTAATCTCCACCAACTAACTCCCCAGTTGCAAAAGATGGAGGATTCTTCGGGTATTCGCGAAAACAGCCGTTCTATGGCTATCTCCGGTGAAAGATATTCAATAAAATGAACCAGACGGTTCATATATTCTTCTTTAGAGCATACAGCTATTTTACCATTTTTATACCAATCACACAATAAGCTGTTTTTTGCAATATAAAGAGAATGAATTTTTACAATTGGAATTCTGAATGCGGACAGAATCTTTGCCGTTTCGATACTGTCTGTCAGGGTATCTCCCGGAAGATTCAGAATGACATGGACGCAGATATCGAACCCAAATCGCTGAATCCGCAGAACGGCGTCTATAAATTCTGCCAGTCCATGACCTCTTTCCATCATAGCGAGAGTATGGTAATTTGCAGTCTGGAGCCCCAGTTCTACAGTAATTCCGACAGAAAACTGTTCGGATATATTTTGAAGGACTTCTAAGTAATCCTCTCTGATACAGTCAGGTCTGGTTGATATGGCAATTTCTACAATGTCCTCTGCTGCGGCTGCCTCAGACATATATGATTTGAAATCTTCGAGCGGTAAATAGGTGTTTGTATAATTCTGGAAATAACCAATAAATTTGTGCGCGTTGTATTTGGATTCTATCAGTTTTCTTACCTCAAAAAGTTGTTCTGTTATCGAATCTTTGGTATTTTTTGCTTCAAATCCGGTTCCTTCTCCTGCACAAAATGCGCATCCTTTCTTCCCCCGCTCCCGGTTCGGACATGTCACCGGCAAAGATATGGGAAGCTTATAAACCTTCTCATGGTACCTTTTTTTCAAATAATCAGAATAAGAATAAAATAAATTTGACATTATAAATTCCTTTTTTATATGAATAAGCGGCTCGTTATTCGTACATACTATCCTCACAGTAAAGGAGGAATATTCATGAAATGGTTTGATAATACAGCATTAACTTTGGTAATCATCGGCGCAGTAAACTGGCTGTTGGTCGGAATCTTTCGTTTTGACCTGGTAGCTTTCGTGTTCGGAAACTTAAGCTGGATTTCCCGGATTGTCTATGCAATCGTCGGATTATGCGGTCTTTATCTCATCAGTCTATACGGACGCATCTATTCCAGTGAACAATAATAAGGAGGGGCTAGCCCCTCTTTTATAATATGGGAAACAAAGTTTTCCCTATTATAAAAAAACCTTTGAAATGAGGCGCAGCTACGCGCCCGAAACAAGAGCATGCGTCTTATAAATTCGGTATTTGGTTGATAATAGCGCTCATATCTTCGTAGAGCAATGGTTTAGAATCCGCTCCCATGACGATAGATATATATGGGTTATTCTCATCATCCTGGTTTAAAAGCACCAGGCAATTACCTGCTTCTCCGGTATATCCGGTCTTTCCGCCGATAACCGTAGCGCCATAAGGAAGCTCAGCCGCGCCTCTCGCATAGAAATTTGTAGGCTCCCATGCCTCCTGACGCAGATTTCCATCTGCACCGGTAATCTCAGCCGTATAGGAAGCAGCGCTGATAATATTCAAAAATTCTTCATTTTTCATACATTCATTAAATATCAGATACAAATCATATGCTGTTGTGTAATGATTTTCATCATGAAGTCCATGAGGCGTTGTAAAATTCGTGTTGACGGCACGAAGCTCTTTTGCCTGTTCATTCATCATAGCTGCAAAGCCTTCTACACTTCCCGCTATATGTTCCGCAATCACAACCGCACTGTCGTTTCCGGATACCAGCAGCAGACCATAAAGCAATGTCCTCATGGTTAACTGGTCGCCTTCTTTCAGCCCGCAAACCGATGCGTCTGCAGCAAAACTTGCCGCCGCTCCACTACGACTTACCGTTACGATATCATCTAAACTGCAGGATTTGAGAGCAGTCAGCGCGGTAAGGATTTTCGTTGTGCTTGCCGGATAAAGCCTCTCATGCATATTATAAGCATAATCAACCGTATGCCCGTTTACATCAAAAAGCGCCGCTGCATGCAAAGTTGAATCACCGGCAAAGCCTTCTATCGGTACATCCGCGTTACTGACGCATAAATTTTCAGCGTACAGATGCCCTTCATAGAGATTACGGTTGTAATTTTCATTTTCATATTCAGCCACAATCTGCCCGGACGAGTTACAGCCGGTGAGCAGGGCTGCTGCTGTCAGGACAACGCAGCAATAAATCGGTATTTTATCTATACATTTCACGCCAGTCCAAATCTCCTCTGTCTAGTGCTAATACAATCAGTTCTGCGGTGGCAAGATTACTTGCCATAGGAATGTTATGCATATCACAAAGCTTAATTACATCATTCACATCCGGCTCATGAGGCTTTGCGTCCGTCGGGTCCCGAAGGAAAATCAATGCGTCAATATCATTCTGCGCAATCTGCGCCCCAAGCTGCTGCTTGCCTCCTAAGGGGCCTGCAAGATATTTGTGAACGGATAAGTTGGTCACTTCTTCAATCAAACGTCCCGTCGTTCCTGTTGCATAGAGACTATGCCTGCTTAAGATTCCGCGGTATGCGATACAAAAGTTCTGCATCAGGGTTTTCTTTGAATCATGTGCGATTAAACCTATGTTCATCGTTCTACTCTCCTTATTTATATTTTTTTGGCTGAAGACCGATATTAAGTACCAGCCCAATACCAATATACAGACTTACTAATGAAGTCAGCCCATAGCTAACAAATGGTAAAGTAATTCCAGTATTAGGGAATATCTGCGTTGCAACTGCAATATTTATAAATGTCTGGATTCCGATTAGCGAGCCTACCCCGCAGCTAATAATCTTACCGGAGGTATCCTGCGCCCTGTTTCCAATCAGAATACACTGTATCACTATCAATAATAACAGAGCAATCACCAGACAGCAACCCACAAATCCTAATTCCTCCCCGACAATTGCGAAAATAAAGTCTGTCTGGGGTTCAAGAATAAAATTCCCGTTTTTTACGGAAGTGGTCGTATTATTGTTCAGTCCCTTACCGGTTAGCATACCGGAGCCTATTGCCATTACAGAGTTGTTCTGCTGATAAGCCTCGTCGCTTGCATATTCTTCCGGGTCAAGCCAGGCAAGTATACGCTTCTGCTGATAATTATCCAGAATCTTCTGGTCAGGCTGTACAACCAAACTTAAGAAAACGGCCGCCACCGGAATCGTAATGACCAGTACTGTTCCGATAAACCGATAGCTCAAACCTCCTACGTACATCAGCGAACAAAACAGCAGCGCAATACAGATGGTCGTGGACAGATTTGGTTCTTTATAGATTAATGCCAGCGGAATTAGTATCAGAATAACAGCCTTTATAATAGTCTGACGTTCACTTAAATCCTCCTCGTGCTTCATAATAAATCGTGCGAAGAAAAGAATCAGCAAAATCTTGGAGAACTCGGAAGGCTGAAAATTGGTAAATCCGATATCAATCCAGCGTCTCGCCCCATTGACATACACGCCGACTCCTGGAATCAGCACAATCGCAAGCATAAATATAGATGAAAAATATAATAACCAGTAAAAGCCTGCAATCCAGACATAGTCAATCAACGACACGATTACCATAATAAAAATTCCAAGTACTACCCCGACAATCTGCCGGCTCTGATAAAATTCATTTGCGCTTCCCACCACCAATATACCGATAAATGATATAGCAAGTACCAATATAATGAGGTTGAATTTATAATCTTTTAATTTATAAGGCTTTCGAAGTTTAATCAGTTTCAATGTTCTTCTCCTGTTAGCTGAATATGTATGGCAGACCGGGTAATACACACCTGGAAGTCTTCTTTGGTTATTTCCATATACTTAGAGAGTGTTCGATAGAGCTCATGACAGATCAGATCGTACTCCTTTGGCTTACAGTGTACCCTGTCAGAGGTCACAAGCGCCTCCAGTCTTTCTTTGGCAATCCTTACTGAAGATCTCTTAATCATTCGGAGAACCTCCTAATTTTTCCGAAACAGGTTCGTAAGTTTGCTTAAAATACTCTGACCGCGGCTTAAATCAAGAAACGGAATCTCCTCGCCCAAAATTCTTCGGCAAATATTAGAGTAAGCGTCTCCTGCAAAGGAATCCATTCCGATTACAGGAATTCCCTGATTCGTTCCAATTACAATCTGTTCGTCGTCCGGTATAATTCCAAGAAGCGGAATAGACAGAATCTCCGTCACGTCGTCCACCGACATCATATCTCCTCGTTTCACCATATCAACCCGAATCCGATTGATAATCAGTTCCATCTTTTTCAGGTTATTCGATTCGAGCAATCCGATAATTCTGTCCGCGTCCCGAATTGCCGAAACTTCCGGCGTAGTTACTACAAAAGCCCGGTCTGCACCGGCGATTGCATTCTGAAATCCCTGTTCAATTCCTGCCGGGCAGTCAAGCAGCACATAGTCGTAATCCTCTCTTAATTCCTCGGTCAGCTTTTGCATTTGTCCTGGTGATACAGCCGTTTTGTCTTTCGTCTGAGCAGATGGGAGCAAATACAGATTCTCGTACCGTCTGTCTCGAATTAACGCCTGTTTTAGTCTGCATTTCCCTTCTATCACGTCCACCAGATTGTAGACGATAAGATTCTCCAATCCCATCACCACATCCAGATTACGAAGTCCCAAATCTGTATCAATAATTACAACCTTTTTATCTAACTGTGAAAGTCCTGCCCCGATATTTGCAGTAGTTGTAGTTTTGCCTACGCCGCCTTTTCCTGAAGTAATTACAATAACCTCGCCCATAACAATCCTCCTGATCTTTTCGTTATCGAATCTGTTTAATCACTGTGTGCCGACACAGTAACTTTCTTTGCAGTTCCGGTAATCAATTCTGCCGGATCTGTAATTTCGTAATAGTATTCCATAACACCATTTCCGACTTCTGCGGCAAATGTAGAGCTGTATCCGTTTGCAATACGGATTGCCATTGCCAGTTCAGGATTATTACTCGGTGCGAATCCCACAAATAATCCATGGTCAGGATGTGATGTACTCTGTTGTGCAGTACCTGTCTTACCGGATAATTGGATTTCACTGTTGTTAAGTTTCCCAAACACAGTGTAGTTGTTCTCCACAACTCCCCGCATTCCGGCATGAACCAGATCCCATGTATTCTGCGAAATTCCCTCTACGGTATTCTTTATCTTTGGTTTTTGTTTCATTGTTACTTTTCCGTCAACTGTTTCAATATGGTCTATCAGTGTAAGATCATATACGGTTCCTCTGTTTGCAACCGCTGAAATGTATCTGGCAAGCTGACTGGTCGTGTAGTTGTTGGTACCCTGTCCCATTGCAGAACGTACAGAGTCCTCGTCGGATATCTGTGGGTCTGTCTCCGGAACCTCAATTCCCGAAACAGAATCAAGTCCGAACCTTTTCGCATAATCTGTAAGCTTCTCAAGTCCCCGGCTGCTGGAATAATTTCTGGGAATAGGATTACCGTTTTCATCAAGGATTTCTTCTTCTGACGGATTATCCAGGCCCAGCCTTAAACCAAGCTCGCAAAAGTAGACGTTACAGGAATGCGTCAGACCGCCAATAATCTCCTGCGTACCATGGGAGTTCGGATATACCCAGCAACGGACATTCGGCTCCACGCTATCATAGACGCCGTCACAATTAATATAAGTGCCTTCGGATATCACACCTTCGGTCAGACCGGCTATTGCTGCCAGCGGCTTATAGGTAGAACCCGGCGCGGTCTTTTCCTGTGTGGCATTGTTATAAAACGGACGCGACGAAGCTGTCACCAGATGATTATAATACACGCTGTCCATCGAATTAGCAAGCCGGTTATTATCATAACCCGGATAGGACACACAGGCTAACAAACTTCCATTATTCGGATCAGTAATGACCACCGAGCCGGTACATGGCTCTAATCCAAGCTGTCCTGGCGTAATATCCAGAGTCTCTATCTTCCCCCGGATAAAATCATAAGCTCCAAGACTCCCTGCGTCCAGCGCATTATACTGGCCTTCGTCGAAAGGAAGCACTCCTTGTTCGTAGAGAATCATAGCAATTTCCCTTCCGGTAACCCGTCCTGCTTTAATCATATACCGGTAAATAAGCTTCGCAAAGGTATTATCATTCTGAAGCTTGTCCTGCACATAGGAAATCATAGCCTGATAAACCTCTGAGGCGTCCGAATAAATTCCCTCTCCCTCTAGATAACGCTGGAGTCTGGATGCGTCTATCCAATTCTTGGAAATGGCATAATTCAGATAAGTATGGATATTAATCGTCTCCTCTTCCCGCCACTGTTTATAGGTGGCGTCGTTTGTATCGATGGCGTCTTGCATCAGCACGCCGCCGCCTGTCAGAATATCATTTACAATATAGGACTGATATGCCTGCTGCTCGCGTGGAAGTTCCGTATAAAGAGCCGCATTCGGATCTGTCATAACGGTTTTCAGCTGTTCGAGTACTTCCTGTTTGTACGAAGCGAACGAGGCGGCTACACTCTTTTCAGCATTACCTGCATTTTCTTCTGTAAAATGATCCATATCAACCAAATCGTTTCCGATAAACTGGTAGTACATATCCCCGCTTGCTACGATAACGTCGCCTGCATCCTTACTTTGGGAACGGTCATAATCTAAAACATCCGACATCTTAGCGAGAAGAATGCCCGCCAGTTCCTGTTCCAGAATATTATAGGCAGCTTTCTGTAAATCAGCGTCAATGGTCAGATACAAATCCTTTCCGGCGCTTGATTTCTTAACGGAGGTAGACTCAATGACCTTTCCTACACTGTTCACATACAGACGAACCTCTCCTTTCCCACCCTGGAGTTCCCCGTCCATCACCTGCTCTAAACCTGACTTCCCAACGGTATCCGTTAAGGAATACCGTTTCTTATCTCTGGCGCTTAGAGCATCGTATTCCTCTTGGGAAATCTGCCCCGTATAGCCGATGATATTGGCAAAATACTTGCTGTCTGTATAGCGTCTCAAAGAATCCTCTGCGATTTCAACACCGGGCAGCTCGTCCATCGCTTCCATGATTGCCGCAACAGTCTCTTCGCTTACGTCTTCTGCTACCGTAACCGGAATAAACTTCTGAAACCGATTTAACCCGATGGCATACCGGATGGTAACCAGCTTCAGTACGTCTGCTTTCTCATAAGCTTTCTCGTCAATTCCGTAACCGTACGTCTCGTCTGTACAGAGATAATGGATGATATCCGCCGCTGTCTGCCGCCGCTGTTCATCCGTTAATTTATCAATGGTACTTAATCCATAGACGTCGGCAACAAAACGGAGTCTTAAGGTCTCGTCCTCCATCGTAAATACATATTCTCCATTATCAATCATAATATTGAAATCATGGATGACTGAATCTCCGTTTTTTTCAACAATCTGAATGATTTTCTGAATCTCTTTGTTTAGTTCTTTATTCTTTTCCCTGCTCTCATTGTAATTATCTTCAATCGTCACAGAATAGGCAAGCTCATTATACGCAAGGAGATTCCCGTTCCTGTCGTAAATGTTGCCCCTTGTTCCCTGAATCGTACGGGTTTTCTGAATCTGTAACTTGTAATCGTCCAGATACTGCTGTCCTTTTACAATCTGAAGGTTAAAAAGCCTTCCTACCAGTATGGCAGACAAAATACAGAAAACCGTCATAACCACAAAGACTCTTGTTTTAAAATATCTTGCAACGGCGCTTTTAAGCCGCTCCCACATACTATACAAATCTGCTTGCACTCCTTTGTTCTTCCGCTTCTAACCTGCGGTTCACCTGAAGAATCATCTGATACAAAACCAACGTAACCAAAATCGTATATACCAGTTCAGGAAGCATTACATGTCCCAAAAAGTAAGAAAAAATGAACTTTCCCTGTAGCATAAATAAACATAAATATCCGATAAAGCTGTAAATCAAATCGCTGATTCCAATTAATATCAGCGGAAACTTAATATCATCATCAAAAAACATCCTGTGGAAGGTACCGTTGAGATATCCAATTACCGTATAGATTAAAGTGTAAAATCCTAACATACCGCCCCAGAACAAGTCAATCAGAAGACCGCTCGCAAAACCTACCGCCATACCGCCCTTTTCTCCCCGCATAAATCCAAAGGAAGCCGTTACAACAATCATGATATTCGGCCGGACATCCGCGAAAGCCAGTCTGCTAAATACAGTCGACTGTAGAAGAAATGCCGCAACAATGAATATGAATGTGATAATTTTTCGCTTCATCAGCTTATTCTTCCTTTCCTTCTTTGCTTCCGTCAATTAAATCTTGTTTGGTAGAAGTGATAACCAGCACTTCCTGTAGATTACTAAAATTTACAGCCGGCGTAATATATCCGGATCTGGTAAGATTGTTGGAATCTACCTCTATCTCGCTGATATATCCGATAAAAATCCCCTGAAGAAATTTCGAGCTGATATGGGAAGTCACTACCTGCTCTCCTACATCAATCTTGTTATCGTTATTCGGAAGCTTCTCAAAACGAATCCGTCCGTCGCTCATCAGCTTCAAATCTCCCCGCACCATACATAAGTCTGACGTAGAAAGCACCATACCGCTGATATTGCTCTCATCATCGATGACTGCCCGTACCTGAGCATAAGTAGGTCCTACCTCTGTTACGATTCCTGCAAGTCCGCTTCCCGCCAGCACGTTCATATCCTCTTTGATTCCGTCGTTGCTTCCCTTATCTATCGTAAATGAATTAAACCAGTTGGTTCCGTTGTTGGCAATGACATGGGCGCCGACTTTCTCATAATCGGCGTAATTCTGGTCCAGCTTATACAGCTCCTGTAACCGTTCTAATTCGTACTGCTCCTGCCGGAGCCTGGTATTGTCAATCGTCATTTCATCCAGTCTGGACTGTAGGGTATCATTCTCCTTTTTCAGCTCGTCAAGCGTCTTAAAATTATCGGTCAAATCTCCCATCCATCTGCCTATGGAACTGATTCCATTCTGCATCGGTATCACCGTATAGCTGCCAAGGAGACGCAACGGTCCTCTGCCGCCTGAAAACTTTTCCACTCCCAGAAGTATTCCGCATATAATAATCAGAATCAATAGTATATATTTGCTTGGTATTCTGTTCTGATTCTCAATCTTCATCTTATCTCATCCACCTATAATTTTCCTCAAGCATCGAATAGGCAAGCTTCTTTAGCTCCTTCGATTCGATGATCATCTTCAACCCTGTTACTGCGCAAATATCCGGATCTATGGCTGTGTGAACCCGTATTCCTGTCATTTCCTCTAAGTACAATTCAAGACCCGGAAGATTAGCGACTCCGCCTGTCAGGAAAATCCCATTCCTTCGAACTGCTTTCCGAATTTCCGAAGGCGTGCGGTCCATCAAAGACTGAATTGCGTCCACACACTGCTCTAAAGGCTCCTTAATTGCCGCGCGCACCAAATTAATCGAAATCTCTCTGCGCTGCGGAACACCAGTAATCAAATCTCTGCCGGAAACGGTCAGCACTGCATTATTATCCTCGCTGAATACGCCAAAACGTTTGCGTAAGACCTCCGAAGTCAGACGCCCAATCAAAAAATCATGGTTATACCTGACAAGCTGCGCAACATGCTGGTCGAAAGTCACTCCCCCCAGCTTTAACAGACGGTTGAGAACCAGTCCTCCTCCGGCAATAACAGATAGTTCTGTGGTCTCCCCGCCAAAATTTACAATAAAAAGACCTTTTGTATTCTGAGCGTCCAGATTCATTCCGATGGCGTCCGCAATCCCCCGCTCTACAATATTTACTTCTTTTGCTCTGGCCGTAGAATGAATAACTAAATCAAAGAAGGCCTTCTTCTCTACTTCCGTCACATCTGTCGGCACTGCAATGACATATTCCGAGCCTCTTGCAAAGTGGCGTTCTTTCTTGAGAAGATTCTGCAGAAGATACTGCATATCATTGAATCTTGAGATTACGCCTTCTTTCATAGGAAATACGACCTGAATGTTCGGCGGAGTCTTCTCGTACATCTCGTAAGCCTGATCTCCCACCGCAAAAATCTCACGGTCATCTGCAATCGCAATTGCAGTTTTCTCTTTCCATATCGTATCCAATTTTTTATCATATACCTTAATCTCATAAGAACCAAGATCCAGGCCATATATATTTCTTGCCATCGCTACTATCCTTTCACGTAAGCAGTCCCTGCTCTGAGAAACTGATATAACAATTATTGCCAATTACTATATGATCTAACAGCTCAATTCCAATCAAATTTCCCGCCTGTCTAATCCGTTCAGTGATAAGCTTGTCTTCCCTGCTGGGATTTGGGTCCCCGCTTGGATGATTATGCAGGATAATAATTGAGACTGCATTTTTCTGTAATGCTTCTATAAATAATTCCCTCGGTGTAATCAGAGAGGCGTTCACCGTACCTTTTGATATATCTGACTCGCCGATTAGACGGGATTTTGAATTTAGCATCAGAAGTTTCATAACCTCCTGCCGTTCATGCCGCATATCTTCCATATAATACTTTGCGATGGAAGACGGACACGTAAACTGCAGCATCTCACAGGCCCTTGCTTTTGCCAGGCGTTTGGCCAGCTCGGAAACACAGACCATCTGAATCGCCTTGACCCGCCCGATTCCCTTCATCTTCTTAAGCCTTTCTACAGTATAATGATGGATTCCTAAAATTCCATCCTCCCCGGCATAATAGAGAACCCGTCTGGCAAGGTCGAGAGCGTTCTCTCCATGACTTCCGGTACGAAGAAGCACTGCAAGAAGCTCTGCATCGGAAAGGCACGCTGCGCCCAGACGCTCGCACTTCTCATATGGACGCTCCGATTCTGACAATGTTTTCATGGTGTTCGTAAGACTCATATCTTTTGTAGATTCTTATGATGCCCCATAGAGCGTGTCCCAAAATTCATTCCTACAAGATGCCGCCCTGCTTCACATCAGATTTTACGCTGAATTTGGTCAATGTAGCCCACCACACCTCCCAAACCCAGCGTAAAATCTGATACAAATGGGGGCAGCATCTTGCATAATGCAATTTGGGGACGCGCTCTAAGACATAGAAATTACATGAAGCGATATATAATAATTGCAAGAACAACACCAATTATGCTTGATATTGTAATCTTAATCGTGAGACCAAAGGTAATTACCAGTAATCCCAGATTCAATACAATTGGTTTTTCCAGGCCGAATGTCTGTCCATAGTTCAGCCAGTTCAATGCAGCTACGCCTTCGGTAAGCATTCCGATAAAGCCGCCTAAAACCAGCCCTGCCAAAACAAGCAAAAACAAAGCCCAGGAATTTTTGCTTCCTGCTCCCTTCATATGTATACTCCTCCTCATAACCCAATTCATTCCTAAAAACTCTGTATATTTTAACACATTTGGAAAAATGTGTATAGACTTATCCAATTAAAAATTTCTTAATATGTCACCGCCTTTGTCGAATGGACGGTATCTTTTGACGATTGCTTCCGAGATTTTTATTCCGTCTATGGCCGCGGAAGTAATTCCTCCCGCATAGCCGGCCCCTTCGCCGCAAGGATAAATTCCGGATATGCTGCCCTGCATCGTCTCGTTTCGCAGCAGCCTTACCGGAGACGAGGTACGACTCTCCACTCCGGACAACACGACATCCCTTCCGGCAAAACCTGGAATTTTCCTGTCAAATGCTTCGATTCCCAGCCGGATACTGTAAGAAATCTCCTCTGGGAAAATTTCCCGGATATTGCTCAGGACGTAATCGCCCTTGACCGAAGGATGAATCTCGCCCAATTCGGTTGTTTTCTTATTCTCACAGAAATCTTCAAATAGCTGGATTGGAATCTTACCGTTTCCTAAAAGATAGGCTTTTCTCTCTAACATTCGCTGGAAAGCAATCCCCGAAAGAGGACCGTCGCCCGGATAATCCTGGGGCCGCACCGTTACAATTACGGCGCTGTTGGCGTTCTTGCCCGCCCGGTCATGGTAACTCATACCGTTGACTGCCAGATGTCCTTCCTCTGAAGACGCGTTGACCACATAGCCGCCGGGACACATACAGAAGGTATAGACGCTTCTGCCATTTGGCAGACTTTCCGTAAGTTTATAAGCTGCCGCGGGCAAAGATTTCGTTCTGGGTTTTCCATACTGAGCCCAATCAATTCTCTCCTGAGGATGTTCTACCCGCACGCCTACTGCAAATGCTTTCGCTTCCATGTGAAGCCCCCGTTTCGCGAACATATTGAAGGTATCCCTCGCGCTATGCCCAACGGCGAATACTGCCGTCTGAGTATCCAGAAATTCTACTTTGCCAGTCGTTTCATTCTTTATAGCCAGGCCGCAAAGCGCTCCTTCATGAACCGTTAAGTCTGTTACTTTGCTGTGAAACTGTATTTCCCCACCCAGTCTCAGAATCTCAAGACGCATATTTTTTACAACGTCAATCAGGATATCCGTACCGATATGGGGTTTGTTTACATATAAGATATCTTCCGGCGCCCCATGTTCCACAAAAATTTCCAACACTTTATGATTTCTGCCGGCAGTATCCTTAACCAGCGTATTCAGCTTCCCATCGGAAAAAGTTCCGGCGCCGCCTTCGCCGAACTGTACGTTGGAGTCCGGCTTCAGTATCCCCGTTTTCCAAAAATGCTCCACGTCCTGTCTGCGCTCTTCTACCGCGCTTCCCCGCTCCAGAAGTATCGGTCGGTATCCGAGCCTTGCAAGCATCAGACCGCAGAACATCCCTGCCGGCCCGCATCCCACTATGACAGGACGGTTTTTCATAGGCTCGTCCCCACAGGAGGGATACTGATAAGATGAATAATCCGATTCCAATACGTCTTTATTCTTATTCCGCCGTAAAATACGCCGTTCTCCGGCTGTCTTCACATCAACAGTATAGATATAGTATAGCTCCGGTTTCTTTCTTGCATCCAGAGACTGTCTGCGAATTTGATAAGACAGAAGCTCCTCGTTCCTGATACGCAGCGTGCGGCAAATTTTATCCCTAAATTCCGCCTCTGTATGTTCAATTTTTAATTTCATCTGCCTGATTCGTATCATATATTCTCCTTATCTGACTACCTTATATCGTTGGATTTTATCTTCGAGCCGTCTTAAGCAGAGACATTTGTATACAAAGCATAATGAGGCGCTTTTAGCGGAAGTGAAATCCACTGCTTATGCAGACTTGGGTGCACAGGCTCTCCTGTGCATCCTAGTCGAAATTAGCAGTTAGTTCGCTGGAGTGTTGCCTGGCTTTGTATGCAAATGTCTCTGCTTAAGACGGCTCTGAGACAAAATCCAGCCACATAAGGCGCATCCATTCTATTTCTTACCGGCCGCATGCTTTCCTGCTTTTATCCCGGACCCCCAGGCAAAATGCAGGTTATACCCACCGCAGATTCCATCCACATCCAAAAGTTCTCCCGTTATATACAGACCCTTTACCAGCTTCGATTCCATCGTGTGGGGACAGACCTCATCCGTCCTCACTCCGCCTGCGCAGACTTGAGCCCTGGAAAAAGGCTTCGTATCTGACACCGGAACCGTAAAACACTTGCAGACTTCCGAAAGCTTCCTAATCTGATTTTCTGAAATCTTCTCCGCCCACGCCTGTTTGTCAAGTCCTGCCTCCGACAGAAGAACGGGAATCAGTTTCGAGGGAAAGATAGTATTCAGAAGTTCTGCGGCAGTACGCTTCTTCCAAAGACTCCGCCTACGCAAAAGCTCACCTGTCAATTCCGCTGTATCAAGATGCGGAATAAAATCAATTGCTGCCGCTGCTTTCTGTTTCTTATCCAATGCCTTTGCCGCATATCTGCTAACCTGAAAGACCGGGATTCCTGATACTCCGTAATCTGTAAGCTGCAGCTCCCCCGTATCCCTGGCCGTTAGCTTCCCATCTACATATAAAGAAACCTGTGCTGTAATTCGGATACCGGAAAGCTTTTTAAAACATTTTTTTTGGGAAATAAGCTGCACCAGAGACGGCACAACTGGAGACAGGGTATGTCCGAAACGCTCTGCCAGAACATATCCGCTTCCGTTGCTGCCCGGAACCTGCGAGGCTTTGCTTCCGGCGGCAAGAATTACCTTGTCTGCCCTGCATGGAGACTGTTCGCCCGCACAAAAAATAAGAAATCCCTTTTTACCTTTACGGATTTCCTCTACATAACAGTTTATCCTGACGTTTGCTTCAAGCCTGTGAAGTTCCATTGCCAGGGCATCCCGCACCGCTGAAGCCTGATCGCTGAGAGGATACACATAATCCCCCCGGCATTTGGTAAAAATCCCAACAGAAGAAAAAAAGTCCAGCGCGTCAGACGCCCCAAAGTCCTTTAGAAATTCCTGGATAAATTCCAAATCATCTCCCCGGTAATCGTCTGTTTTCATATTCAGATTCGTCAAGTTACAGCGCCCGTTTCCCGTAGAAAGAATCTTCTTTCCCAGAATATCATTCTGTTCCAGCACAGTCACCGAAGCCCCGTTTTGGGACGCCGTAATTCCCGCGGCCATCCCGGAGGCCCCTCCGCCGATTATGGCAATTTTCGTCATCTTTCCATACCCCTTATGCATACGATTCACTTTATACCGTCACAATTCCGGCTCTCACCAGATACTCCAGAGACATCAAAATCCCCAGCTTTGCGTGAGGCCAGGTCAGTCCTCCCTGAAAATATACCGCATAGGGGGGCTTGATAGGACCGTCTGCGCTCAGCTCTATCGAAGAACCCTGTACAAAAGCTCCGGCCGCCATAATTACGTCGCTGTCATAGCCGGGCATCGCCCATGGCTCAGGCGTTACATAGGAATCTACCGGCGCCGCCGCCTGAATCCCCTGACAAAACGCAATTACAGCCTCTGGCCTGCCAAATTCAACTGCCTGAATGATATCATGACGGCTCTCCGAACTGTCTGGCACCACCGAATATCCCAATGCTTCATAGATATTTGCGGCAAAAATTGCGCCTTTTAACGCACTTGCCGTTACCACAGGCGCCAGGAACAATCCCTGATAAAAGGACTGCATTACGCCAAGAGAAGCTCCCACTTCCCTGCCGAGTCCCGGAGAAGTCAGCCGATAGCCACAATTTTCAATCAGTTCTTCTCTTCCGGCGATATATCCTCCGATTGGCGCCAATCCGCCGCCAGGATTTTTAATCAGAGAACCGACCGCCAAGTCAGCGCCTACGTCACTGGGCTCCATGGTCTCTACAAATTCTCCGTAACAGTTATCCACCATACAGATTACTTCCGGTTTGATTTTCTTTACAAACTCAATAACCGCTCCAATCTGCGCCACAGAAAAACTTGGTCTGGTCTGATAGCCTTTAGAACGCTGAATGGTAACCAATTTTGTCTTATCGGTGACGGCATTTTTGATTTTCTCAAAGTCGAAGCTGCCGTCCGCCAGCAAATCTACCTGCGAATAGGTAACGCCATATTCCGCGAGAGAACCTCTGGATGGACGGATTCCTATCACTTCCTCAAGGGTATCGTAAGGTTTGCCGGCAACAGATACCAGTTCATCCCCCGGACGAAGATTTGCCGATAAAGCAAGGGCCAGGGCGTGTGTTCCACAGGTAATCTGCGGACGCACCAGCGCCGCTTCTGTGTGAAATACATCCGCATACACTTTTTCTAATGTATCGCGTCCCAAATCGTCGTAGCCGTAACCGCTTGCATAATGAAAGCAGGCCTCGTTTACCCGGTTTTTCTGCATGGCAGATATTACCTTTAACTGATTAAATTCCGCAGTCTCGTCAATTTTCCGAAACCGCTCGGCCAGCCCTTCCTCTGTTCTTCTTCCAAGACCTAATACAGAAGGCCGAATGCCCATCTGTTGATACATTTCTGCTATTTCTGGCATATTATTTATATTCTCCTTCATTCATCGCAACTCTGATTTTGGTTTTTAATTCTTCCGTTCTCGATACCATTTCTGGATTCAAAGCCGGAATTTCTCTCACCACATCCGCAGCCTCCCGGAGCTTTCCCATATCATAGAGAAGCGCCGCCTGGTTCAAATCAAACAACGCCCTCTCCCCTTTTGTTTTTGCAAGCGGCCTCAGTCTCATAAGTTCCTGATAGGTTTTCTCCGTATCCTTGCTGTAGGAATACAGTTCCAGCAGCGGATTTAATTTCTTGATAAATCTGGACCCAAAAAACAATCTTCTTAACATATGTTCCTCCCCTTATCTTGTCTTAAAAAGCGCTTTTTTCGCACCTTCGTGTTCTTTGACTCCGCGCGTATCTATTCTATGCGAACGGAATTTGTGCTTTTATCGCATTTAATATGGCTGTCTCGTCATAATCCAGTTGATTTTTCTCAATCCATATTACCTGCTTCTCTCTCTTAAACCATGTAATCTGCCGTTTGGCAAAATGTCTGGTATCCCGCTTAATCTGGTATACTGCTTCTTCAAGCGTAATCTCCCCCTCCAGATAAGCAAAAAGCTCCTTATAGCCAAGCCCCTGCATGGATACCATATCCCTTTTGCACCCCCGCGTTTTCAGAGCTTCCACTTCCTGTAAAAGCCCCTTTTCTATCATCTGCTCCACCCGGTTATCAATCCGCTCATACAACCTGCTTCTTACGTCATTCAGAACAAAATACCGAAATTCATAGGGCGATTTTCTGGCGCGTTCCCGCTCATTATGCGCGGAAATGCATTCTCCGGTCAAATGATGGTATTCCAGCGCCCGAATGACCCGCTTCACGTTGTGAGCGTGAATCTCTTTGGCCGCCTTTGGGTCTGCCGCCCGGAGTCTGTCGTGAAGCATCCGCGCACCATGAATCTTTGCGTACTCCTCAAGTTCCCTGCGATACGCCGGTTCTCCCTTATTTTCTGTGAAATCAATATCATAAAGTACCGCCTGAATGTAGAAGCCAGTGCCTCCCACCAGTATGGGAATATGTCCATTGGCATAAATTTGCTTCATGGCCTCCTTTGCCATCTGCTGAAAACGAACCACATGAAACTCTTCCTCCGGCTCCAATACATCAATCAGATAATGAGGGACCCCCTCCATCTCTTGGGATGAGATTTTGGCTGAACCAATATCCATATGCTTATAGACCTGCATGGAATCCGCCGAGATAATTTCGCCCCCGATTTCCTTTGCAAGACCGATGGAAGCTTTTGTTTTTCCGACAGCCGTAGGGCCGGTCAATACAATCAATGGCTGCTTCATGGAAGACGCTCCTTTACACATTTACACAATTCGCTTAAACTTCTTTTCCAATTCCCGTTTTGTCATTGAGATAATGGTTGGTCTGCCATGGGGACAGTGATAGGGATTATCAAGGCCGAGGAGCTCTTCAATCAAAGCGTCCGCCTCTGCTGCGGAAAGCCGCATATTTCCCTTTACCGCCGCCTTGCAGGACATGGAAGCAATCTTTTCATCAATAACATCCGGTGTCAGTCCAGTATAAATCTCATCAGACAAACTGTCAATCATCTCCATAAGAAGTTCTTTTTTTGCAACGCCAAACAGATTATCCGGAACCGCGCATACGGCATAGGCGCCCGGTCCAAAACTTTCAATTTCAAACCCAATCCGCTGAAAGCTGTCCATATGGGTATTCAGAAGTTCTTCTTCCTTCATGGAAAGCTCCAGAATAACCGGTGGGCTGATGTTCTGAGAAGTGTATTCTCTGGTTTTCATTCCTTTCAGAGTCTTCTCATATAAAATGCGTTCATGGGCGGCGTGCTGGTCAATAATATACAGATTCTCATGAAATTCCACCAACCAGTAGGTGTCAAATAACTGGCCGACAATCTTATGCTCTTTTACCGATTTTTTATCCAGCAGACGTTCTTCAAAGAAGTCAAGCTGCTTTGCCTGATAAGGAATAGTGTCTTCCTTTACCCTGGCAATCGGAATTGTTTCGTTAGACTGTCGGTCTGTCTGAACCGTTTGTCTGGAGGGTTGAGTCGTCGGCGCCGCCTTTTCATTCTCTTGTTTGTTTATCTCTATAGGCTCTTCATTCTGCGTCTGACGCTGTGTTTCAGAAAGTCGCTTTGTGTGATATGCCGTCACTCTCTCCCGCATCTTTTCCATATAATAATCCAAATCTTTTTTACCGACCGCACTCGGTTTTTTGTTGGAAAATGCTGGATTTTCGGGCTTTTCATGGAAATTTGGCCTTTCCTCCGTCTCGTTTTTTATACAGAGCGCGCTCGGTTTGTTGCAGAGTGTATTCTGCCGTCGATTTTCGTCGTTCCAGAGCGCACTCTGTTTGTTTTCCGTTTTTTGCCTGTTTTCTCTTCTGTCGGCAGATATTTTTGTCGTTCTGGATGGTTCCGGTACTTCTATCCTTGGAATCAATTCTTCCTGGCGCAGACTTTTCTGTAAGGCCTGAAAAATAAAATTATAGACTTCCTGCTGATTTCCAAACCGCACTTCCATCTTGGTTGGATGGACGTTTACATCCAAAAGTTCTCCTTTTACACTCAGTTGCAGTACTGTAAAAGGATATTTGTGCTGCATCGTAAAATCCTTATAAGCATCCTCGATTGCCTTGGAGACGATATTACTCTTAACATATCTTCCATTTATAAAATAATTCTCGAAATTGCGGTTTCCTCTGGACACAATCGGTTCGCCAATATAACCCTTTACAGATAAACTTTCACCGGACATTTCTACCGGAAGAAGGTGAGAAGCAATATCCCGTCCATAGATATGATAGATAATATCTCTGAGATTTCCGTTTCCAGAAGTATGTATTTTTGACTGACCGTTAACCGTAAATTGGAAAGATATCTCTGGATGGGAAAGCGCAATTCTAGTAACCAGGTCCGCTACATGGCTTGCCTCGGTTACGGCGGTTTTTAAAAATTTTCTTCTTGCAGGCGTATTATAGAATAGCTGACGAATCAGGAACGTGGTTCCGTTCGGAGCTCCGATTTCGTCTAGAGAGACTTCTCTTCCGCCTTCTATGCGATAAATAACGCCATAAGAACTTTCCGCCGGCTTTGTGATAAGCTCCACCTGGGATACTGCCGCAATACTGGATAAAGCTTCTCCTCGAAATCCCAGCGAGCGAATCCCCGTAAGATCCTCCACCTTACGGATTTTGCTGGTAGAATGACGAAGGAACGCATTTCCCACATCTTCTTTTTCGATGCCGCATCCATTATCCGTAATACGGATAAATGAAATACCGCCTTCCTTTATCTCAATTGTCACCGCTGTCGCGCCTGCGTCAATGGCATTTTCCGCCAGCTCTTTTACAATGGACGCGGGGCGCTCAATCACCTCTCCCGCCGCAATTTTATCAATCGTAATTTGATCCAGTACCTGTATTTTACCCATAGTATTTTACCACCTGTTTTTCAGCTTATTCTGAAACTGATAAAGTGTATTCAACGCGTCAATCGGCGTCAGATTGCTGATATCCAACTCCTTTAACTCTTGAATGATGTCGTCGTCCTTAACCGTATCAAAAAGCGAAATCTGCGCCAAATCTACTTCATCTAACTTCTTGGTCTTTATCTTCGGTTCATGATTTCCTCTGACGGCAATATCCTTAATTCTGGAGGTAATATCCGCGTGCAGAAGCTCCTCCACAATCTCTTTGGCCCGCGTTATTACTGTTTCCGGCACTCCCGCAAGCCTGGCCACCTGAATACCATAACTTTTATCTGCGCCGCCTTTTACAATCTTTCTTAAAAATACAATATCGTCGCCTTTTTCTTTCACTGCAATGCAGTAATTATTTACATTATCAATCTTACCCTCTAATTCCGTCAGCTCGTGATAGTGAGTTGCAAACAGTGTTTTGGCACCGAGAAGTTTTGTATTACTGATATGTTCCACCACCGCCCAGGCAATGGACAGACCGTCAAAAGTGCTGGTTCCCCGGCCGATTTCATCCAGAATCAAGAGACTTTTTCGGGTAGCATTTCTTAGAATATTGGCCACTTCGTTCATCTCGACCATAAAAGTACTCTGTCCGGAAGCCAGGTCGTCCGAAGCTCCTACTCTGGTAAAAATCCGGTCTACAATTCCAATATCCGCCTGGGAAGCGGGGACAAAAGACCCCGTCTGCGCCATCAGAACAATCAACGCCGTCTGCCGCATATAGGTTGATTTCCCAGCCATATTCGGCCCGGTGATAATCGAGATACGATTCTTTTTATCGTCCAGATATGTATCATTTGATATAAACATGTCGTTTGGAATCATCTTCTCTACTACCGGATGCCGGCCGTCCCGGATATCAATCAGTCCCTTTTCATTCATCTTGGGCCTGGTGTAGTTGTTACGCTCTGCCACCAGCGCCAGAGAGGCAAATACATCGATTTGCGCAATCGCATGGGCTGTCTGTTGGATTCGTCCGGTCTGACTTCCAATCTTATCCCTTACCTCACAATACAGGTCATATTCGAGAGCATACAGCTTATCTTCCGCTCCCAGAATCGTATCTTCCAGCTCCTTCAGCCTTGGGGTAATATACCGCTCTGCGTTTGCCATCGTCTGCTTTCTGATGTAATAATCCGGCACCATATCCTTAAATGAATTGGTAACCTCCAGGTAATATCCAAATACCTTATTATAGCGAATCCGCAGCTTTTTGATACCAGTCTTTTCCCGTTCCTCGCTTTCGAGCTCCGCCAGCCAGTTTTTCCCCTCTGTTTTGGCGGCCTTGAGCCTGTCTACCTCTTCGCTGTAGCCTTCCCGGATAATCCCTCCCTCTTTCATTGCAATCGGCGGCTCCTCGCAGATTGCCTGTCCAATCAAACTGCACAGGTCTTCAAGTGTGTCCAGCCGTCTGCAGATATCTTGCAGAAGCGGACTATTTACACTCTGCAGAAGATATTTTATCGGGGGAAGCATTTCCATAGAAGTTTTCAGAGCAATCAAATCTCTGGGATTGGCAGACTGATAGGAAATTCGTCCCACCAACCGTTCCAAATCATAAACCGGGGCCAGATACTCTCTTAGCTCCTCTCTTGTGATTGCCGTATCTTTCAGCTCTCCGACCGCTTCCAGCCGGTTCACAATCAACTCCTTGTCAATGAGAGGCTGTTCGATATACTTGCGGAGCAGCCTCGCTCCCATGGCAGTTTTTGTCTTATCCAGCACCCAGAGAAGGGAACCTCTCTTGTGCTTCTCCCTCAGTGTCTCGCACAGCTCCAAGTTCCGCCTGGTAGAACTGTCAAGAATCATATATTTCCCCACTGCGTACCGGGTAAGTTTCCGCATATGGCTTAATGAAATCTTCTGAGTCTCCTTAAGATATTGCATAAGCGCTCCTGCGCCAATCATTCCGCATTCACAGTCTTTTAATCCCAAAGCTTCCAGAGAATTTACCTCAAAATGCTCCTTTAATGTACGTTCGCACAGCGCATCGTCATAATACCAGGCGTCCAGCGCATAGACGGCAATGCCAAGTCCTTCTTTCAGATTGTCGAAATCCATTCCGCTCATATAAAACGCTTCATTACAGATAATTTCAGAAGGCATAAATTTATAAATCTCATCAAATAATTTATCGCTGCTTGCTACCTCGGATACCAGATATTCTCCGGTGGTAACATCTGCCACAGACAATCCGTAGCGGTCAGCGATATAAGCAATACACATGATATAATTATTCTTCGACTCATCCAGGCTCTGGGTATTTAAATTTGTTCCCGGCGTAACGATACGAACCACCTCGCGTTTTACAAGGCCCTTCGCTGTAGCCGGATTCTCTACCTGCTCACAGATTGCCACCTTATATCCTTTAGAAACCAGACGGTTTAGATAAGTGTCAACCGCGTGGTAGGGAACACCGCACATAGGAGCCTTCTCCTCAAGTCCGCAGCTCTTTTTCGTCAGAGTAATCTCAAGCGCTTTCGAGGCAGTAATCGCATCCTCAAAAAACATCTCATAAAAATCCCCCAGCCGGTAAAATAAAATGCAGTCCTTATACTCTTCCTTTGTCTCTATATATTTCTGCATCATTGGTGTTAGTTCTGCCACGTTTTTTCTCCTCTTCTATCTATCTTTTGACATACATAATTAGTATAACACTTTTTACAACTTCCTTAAAGTAGAAAAAACGCAGTTTTTAGACCTCATTCGGCTTATGAACCACAGTTACTTTCTAGAGAACGTGATATTTAGGTTTTATTTCTCCGAACAGATAATGCCCCATATATCCGCTGAGACAGATTCCAAGCACACTCAGCCCGGAAAAAATTATCATAAAAGGCACGCAAATCTGCCCGAATAATTGAAGCGGCATCTCGCTGTAATCCCACACTCCGTAGTGAAGCCATTTATTCACGATAATCCCTGTGATAAATTCCATGGAAGTTACGAAGACCATACTTCTTAACACCTGTTTCCACAAAGGGTCCTGCCAGTTCAGACTCTTTCCCTGCACAAAGAAAAATACAAAGCAGATTCCCCCCAGAACAAACATGGACCAGTGGGAAAAACCCCGGAATAAAATCTCAAAACTATAATAAAGGGCACCGCCGGTTGCCCAGAAAAATAAATATTCACCAATTTTTTTCATCATAAAAACGCCCTCGCTATGTTTCTTACTACATAGTGTGGGCGTTCTTTCCAAAATTATGGGTGGAAATATTTAAAAGTTTTCGGATTGGTCAAAAGTTCTGCTTCCAAGATAATAGAAACCTTTGCATTCATTTAACTTTACGTTTACAATTTTGCCTATCAGGCTCTTATCGCCGGGAAAATGGATTAGAAGATTATTGCTGAGTCTTCCGGTCACTAAGGACTGGTCGTGGTCGTTTACAGATTCTACCAGAACGGGCATTACTTTGCCTGTATGTACCGCGCAGACTTCTGCCGAAATGTTCTGAACTTCTGCAAGCAGTCTGTCAAACCGCTTCTTTACGACGTCTGAGGGCACCTGCGCTTCCATTGAGGCCGCGGGGGTGCCTGTCCGCTTGGAATAGATAAAGGTGAACGCGCTGTCATAGCGTACTTTGCGTACCACATCCAGAGTCTCTTCAAAATCTTCTTCTGTCTCTCCCGGAAATCCTACGATAATATCCGTAGTGAGGGAAATATCCGGCACTGCTTTTCGGAGTTTTCTCACCAAATCCAGATACTGTTCTTTCGTATACCGCCGGTTCATTTTTTTCAAAATCTCTGTACTTCCAGACTGTACCGGGAGATGAAGGTGTCTGCATATTTTTCGTGAATGTTTCATCACTTCAATCAACTCGTCGGATAAATCCTTCGGGTGAGAAGTCATAAAACGGATTCGTTCGATTCCTTCTATCTCTTCTATTTGTTGAAGCAGATTAGCAAACGTACATGGATTGTCCAGAGTCTTACCATAGGAGTTTACATTCTGACCAAGCAGCATCACTTCCACCACACCGTCTGACGCCAATTGCCGAATTTCCTTTAAAACAGCCTCCGGCTCCCGGCTTCGTTCTCTTCCTCTCACATAGGGCACAATGCAGTAACTGCAGAAATTGTTACATCCAAACATCACATTTACACCGGATTTGAATGGGAATTTCCGTTCTCCGGGAAGATTCTCCACAATCTTATCCGTATCTTTCCAGATATCAATCACCATTCTGTCTGATTCAAGGCAGGCAGAAAGAAGCTCTGCAAATTTGTAAATGTTGTGCGTTCCAAATATCAAATCCACAATCCGGTAACTTTTCTTAATCTTTTCAACAACCTCCGGCTCCTGCATCATACAGCCGCACAAGGCAATCTTCATATGAGGATTCTTCTTTTTCACCGGAGTTAATTGACCGAGATGTCCATACACCCGCATATTCGCATTTTCTCTTACGGTACATGTATTGAAAATAATAAAATCGGCCTGATTTTCCTTTTCAGTCTCTACAAAACCGATTTTTGCCAGAATACCGGCAAGCTTTTCCGAATCCCTTGCATTCATCTGACACCCGAAAGTCGTTACACAGGATTTGGGAAAACGTCCGTTTTTTTTCGTAAAATCCCGTACCCATTTCAGGCATTTTGCCATAAAGTAATACTGACGAGCCGGTTCTTCTGTCGGCGGCTGCAAACTTAAATTAACGTTGTCCAAGTCTATTTCATGATACATTTGATTTTCCTTTCTGTAATGCCATTCCATACCATAATCATACAGCCTGTGTCGAAATTCATCAGACAAATTGGTTCACATCCGAATCATATTCATAATCAATATTTTTTAACTTCTCGGTCAGTGAATCTCTGTCTATGCCCATATCCTCACACAATGTATCCAGCGACGGGTAATAATCCCGAAGCTTTGTGTTTACCACGCTCAATAATAACATGGGGTCCTTTGGCAGTTTGTCCATCTTAATTCCCTCTTTTTCCTCCGTATTTTTTTCCGAGTTCTGTAATCGTTCCGTCCGCTTCCTGAATCGAAATATGGTCAAGCTGCGCCGTAAGATTCCGCTTTACGGAATCGATATATTCTCTCCGCAATATCTGCTGCTCTTTCTTCTCGCTGTCGGTTAATCCTTCAGCTTTGGACTTGCGGTACAGTTCGTTAATCCTTGCAATCTTCTTTTCATCCATCATTATCGGTTCCTTTCCCAAATCAATTGCTTTTAATCTTACACTAAATCCAGCTTGCAGACAACTGAAATCCATGATTTTATGAATTTTTGACAAACTTTACATATATTTTTCAGACGGAACCAATATCCGGCAAATGATAACGCTCTTAGCTGCTGTAATTCTCAAGGAACCCATATAATTCTTCCATATCTTCGATATATTTTCCATTCTTCACTTCATTCTGAACCGTCTCTGGAAGGGTTTCTACATCTATACTTGTGTATTCATAAATAGTTTCCTTATCGCTTAAATAAACGACAACATATCCATTTTTTTCCAGAAGATAATAACAGTAGTTTTTCATTGCCTCGCCTTCTGCTGCGACGCTCTCTTCCTGTTTCTGAATTTTTACAGTCTGGGCCTTTTCTTCTCTGGCCCGCTCTTCCACTGCGTGATAGCTGATTTGATACGCTCCTGACACGAGCATCAAAACAGCCAGTCCCACTATCACAAAACCGATACTATACTTCTTATCATTCATCAAGATGACTCCTTTTTAGTATAGTATCGGTCTGATATTTATAAATTATTCAACGGTCATTGCAGAATCCGCTTAAACTGCCGCTATTTGCATGTTATCCGCCCTATAGTTAGAGTAAAAATCAAAAATGGAACAAAGCAGCGTTCCAAACACGCATACCCTTTATCTTCGGCTGCCAAGCAGATGAAACTTCTTCAAAATTCTTACAATACTCCTGCCTTTTGGCACCATAATCAGCTCACGCTCCGTTACGCCTCCTAATAAAATCAAACTGACAAAATAGGCAAATATGGCGGCAAGAAGCGCGGCGACCGTAGCAATCCGCGGTACGGAAAATAGTTCAAACAGAAGGCGTACCAGCATAGAAAAAATACTCATAATTACCGAGGAAATCACTGGAATGATAAAAGTCTTCTTTCTTTCCTGCACATAGCCGCAGACCCGTTCTAAGTCTCTGGCATTCAGAATACAGATTGCTCCTGCAAATATGATTTTGCTGGCTACAATCGAATATATGCTCCATTTAAAGGCCACCAGCATAATATACAGCGCTATCAGATGAATAACCAGA
This sequence comes from Lachnospiraceae bacterium, assembly GCA_910574185.1. Lineage (GTDB taxonomy): Bacteria > Bacillota > Clostridia > Lachnospirales > Lachnospiraceae > Claveliimonas. Next base: position 95,790 of record CAJSZQ010000007.1, on the reverse strand, counting down.
GAAATCGCCGCATTTTTTACTGGCTTCGACATATAATCCATTCCCTGCAGCGCCGCGTTGGTAACCGTCGAGAGACAGAAAAACACTACGGATATTCCGCCAATCTGCAAAAGCAAAGCCGGAATCGTATTATCCTGTGTGAAATACAGCAAATCAAGGATTGGCTTTGCAAGCGTCATAAACCCTGCCGCACAAGGAATCGCAATAATCATATTAAAGCGGCTGACGATATTTATTTTGTTATGTATCTCCTTACGGGTTCCAGTCTGAATCGTAGCTACTAAGCTTGGCATAAACGAAGCCGCCAGCGCGCTGGCTACGCTCAAAGGAATATTCGTCATCGTATCGTACTGCCCGCTGAACATTCCCAGAAGTTCCGTATACTCTTTTTCAGGAACTCCCTGAACAGCCATAACATTCGTAAACACCGCCTGGTCCAGCAAATTACTGATATTATATACCGTTGCGCTTAAGATAACCGGTGCAATGGTAAGCAATAGAAGTTTGTATATATAGCGCCAGCTTTCCCTTCTGTGTCCCCTGTCCCTACGCATCTGGCGTCTTAAAACCTGTTTGTATATTGCGAACAAAAACAATAAAAACAACAAAGCCGCAAAGGCTCCCGCGACCGTTCCCAGCGTTGCGCCTGCCGCGGCATAGGCAGCGCCGTAAGTATTCTTATCTTCACCGGAAGCCATACTCTCTCCGAATTTCAGCAGCATGTACGCTCCCACGATACTGACAATGGCATTCACAATCTGCTCGATAGTCTGGGAAAACGCAGTAGGCATCATCGTTCCGAACCCCTGGAAAAATCCCCGGAATACACCGAGAAACGCTACGATAAGTATGCAGGGTGCCAATACTCTGAGCGCATATACGGACATCTCTACTTTCATGATATCAGCAGCGATAAAACCGGCTCCAAAGAATACAATCGCTGTCACAGCGCCTCCGGTGAGCACCGCAAAAGTCATAGCTCCCTTATATACCCGGTATGCGTTCCTATACTGGCCTGTGGCAACCCTTGCCGATACCAGTTTGGAAACCGCCATAGGAAGGCTGTAGGAAGTAAGCATCAGGGCGAGATTATACACCTGAAATACAATACCGTAATATCCGTTTCCCTCTGAACCCATTATATTTGTAACTGGAATGCGGTAAGCCAGTCCAATAATCTTTGTAATTAACGCAGTCGCAGCAAGAATTGCTCCCTGCATCAAAAAACCGCCGTCTTTTTTCTTTGCCATATCCTGCTCCACAATCGAACCCTTGTATTACTGCTCAGTCGCCTCTGGATGACCCACAGACGCGCCTCATTGCATACTTTGGCACAAACGTATCCATCACCTGAGAATCCCAAGCGCGCTAAGCGTCTGCCTTTGCCTGTCCTCCATTACAACTCGTTCATCGTCTGTCATATGGTCGTAACCTATTAAGTGTAACATAGAATGAGCGATTAAGAAAGCAAATTCTCTTTTTATTGAGTGTCCGTATTCTGTTGCCTGCCGGATGACCCTGGTTTTAGAAATTACAATATCGCCCAGCACAAGTTCTCCTGTCTCCGGGTCGAAGCAATCCTCCCTGTCGTCTAAAAAATCAAATTCTCCCGGAGTTTCATACTCAATCATCGGAAAAGACAACACGTCCGTAGGCCGGTCAATCCCCCGAAATTCCCGGTTTATCCTATGAATCTCCCCATCGTCTGTCAGCAGAAGATTCATCTGTGTTTCATAGGGACAACCGGCATCGTCAAGAACAGCCTCTGCCACTTCCTTAGCCAGTTCTTCACAGGAAAGCGCCAGTTCTTCCTTCCCTTCTTCTTCAAAATATAACGTCATGCCAGTATTCTCCTCTAACCTTGCCTTCTCTTCCGCTCTCTCGGACGGGTCTTTTTAGATTCATAATCTTCATAGGCTTTTACAATCCTCTGTACCAGAGGATGTCTCACGACGTCTCTGCTGGTCAGTCGGCAGATTGATATCTCGTCAATGTTTTTCACTACGGAGACAGCCGTATCCAGACCAGAGACCTGACCGGCAGGCAAATCTTTCTGGGTCGAATCTCCGGTAATCACGACCTTAGAACCAAAACCAATCCGGGTCAGAAACATCTTCATCTGGGCCGGCGTAGTATTCTGAGCCTCATCCAGAATAATAAATGCGTTGTCTAAAGTCCTTCCTCTCATATATGCAAGAGGAGCTACTTCTATTAATCCCCGCTCGGAATTTTTTAAGAAACTTTCCGCCCCCATAATCTGATAAAGTGCGTCGTACAGCGGTCTTAAATAAGGATCAATCTTACTTTGTAAATCGCCGGGAAGAAATCCCAGTTTCTCGCCCGCTTCAATCGCCGGGCGGGTAAGAATAATCCGTCCCACCTCGTTATTTTTAAATGCAGTTATAGCCATCGCCATCGCAAGATAAGTCTTGCCGGTTCCGGCAGGACCCAGCCCAAATACAATCATCTGCCTGCGAATAGCGTCCACATACTTCTTCTGCCCCAGCGTTTTAGGCTTAATCGGCTTTCCCTGCAGGGTATGGCAGATAACGTCTCCGTCAATCTCAAGCACCTTTCCTTCGCTGTCCTCCATAGAAAGCGCCAGTGTATAATCCACATTCTGCTCCTGAATCTGATTCCCCCGTCTGGAAAGCTCTGTAAGCTGGGTAAGAACACTCTTCGCCTTCATGGCCGCGGCCTCTTCCCCTAATATTTTAACCGTATCATTCCGCGCAATCAGCGTTACGCGAAGTGTCCTCTCTATCTTTTTTGCATAGGCATCAAACTGTCCAAATACGTTCGCCTGATGGACAGCAGGAATATCTATCGTAGTCTCAATCATCCCCATCTGCAACATCCTCCACAATACTGGTCGGACGCTCTGTACCGATATCTTTAATCACAGTCAGAGTTCCTTTTGCTTCCGCCTGCTTAGGCCCTGTGTATATTTTAACATCATTCTCAATAATTTCTACCCCTTTTTTCGTAAGATTATCTGTAAAACGACTGTATTCTTCGCTTAGAATAGACTGGAGTTTATTCTCGCTGTATTTTACCTGGGTGGATTTGTAGGGCAGCGTAACTTTTTTCCCCCACGAAACAGGCAAATAAAAATGTTTTCCAATGCGAAGCCGGTTCTGAATCGTCAGTTCTTCCGCATTCGGAAATCTGTTTCCATGACTTCCCAGCCAGAAAATGCGTTCTCCTATCTGAAGATACAGCTCTTCCTTTTCCTGATGAATATATTCCTTTGATTCGTAGCTTAAATCGCAGCTTTCCTGATAATCCATCAATACCTGCGCCCGAATATCAGCCTCAGACTGATGAAACTGATACCCTGTCGTCTCGCCTGCGTCATTCACTACCGGGACGGCCCCCGTAACCAGAATATCCCCTTTATGTACCTGCTGTCCTTCTGTCACACAGGGAACCCCTTTCCGAACAATCATTGTTGTAATTACACCGTCGCAATCCGCCACGATATCCATCCCCTGCCCCCCGGCCTGTTGTGCCGCTTCGCCGTTATTTTGCGTCTCTTTCGGATTTTGTGATTCTGCGCCGGCGTTCTCCTGTGAAGTCTCCGGATTCTGTGCTTCTGTTTCCTCACCTTCCTGTGCTGTCTCCGGATTTTGTGCTGCCGTCTCTCCATCCTCCTGTGCCGTCTCTGGATTCTGCGCTGCGATTCTTCCATTTACCTGCGATGTTCCGGACGTCCCGGATTCTGTATCGTTGTTTTCCGGCATTGTCTGTGTATTTTCTGCCGTACTCGTCACATCCTTCGAGTCTTCATTTTCCTTAATCTGCACAATCAGCCTGCAGCCTTCAATGGATGCGGAAACCCATATTATTTCGTCATAGGATTTTCGGATGTCCTTCACAATCCGGTCACAGTCCACCTTAGAAAGCCGCATTCCATGTTCTACCCCCCGCTCCTCCAGGAATGCAATCAGAGCTTCATCTGTATATTTTCGGTTTCCTTTCACATCAATGCTCCACACAAATAGAGATAGAAAATAGATAAATGCAACGCTAAGCGCCGCGCCGGCAAAAAATACCTTTCTCTTTCGATAACGGAACAGATAAAACGGAATCCCAATCCGCTCTGTGACAACCACTTTAGCGCCTGTTTTCCGGATAATCGGCTTCAGTTTATGAAATCCGGAAATCGTAATATACATATCATACGAGCCGCAGGCAGGCGTAATCCCCCAGATATAAATTCCTCTGTGACTGCAGGCATTTAAAAAGCGCTCCGGAGAATAACCAATGACTCTTATTTTCAAATATCCTTTTATATATCGATATATGGACAGAAGCAATTCACTGCTCACTCCTTTAATTTACATACTTAATCTCCGTGACCTTTCCTGTAATCTTCATCTCATCATTGGTATAATACTCAATCATAAGATTTTTGCCTATAATCCGAATCTGACCGATTCTGGTCTGTATCCGTATGAGCAGTTCCGTATATTCCAAAATCCCTCTATAATTTTCTACCAACAATTCCATCTGACCTATAATTGTCAGAATTGGCGCGCCCATAATTACATCTTTCGGCATTCCGGCCATGTCCGCTACCATTCCATGAAATTTTTTTTCACTGGATGCGCTGTTTTTTTCTCTCATAAAAAAGCCACACATAGTTTTATGACTATTCTATGTGTGACTCTGTCTGCTTATGCGTTGTCCGGTTGGAGTTCCCTCGCAAGAGCTTCAATCTGAGCGATGGCGTCTCCTTTTACCCCGGATTTAATTGTGACCTGGGTTTCCAGCCAGGTTAGATTTTTACTTCCCTCAAGCAAAGCTTTCATGGTTTTAGCAGCCGTTGGCGCCCAGGAACCATTTTCCATCAGTCCAACCGTCCGATTCTGGAAGCCGCGCTCCTTTAACCCTTCAATGAACGTATACATATGTGGGAAAATACCGCCGTTGTAGGTAATAGAAGCCAATACCAGCCTGTCATGGCGGAAAGCATCTTCAATACATTCTGCCATATCCTCCCTTGCAAGATCGGCAGTTACTACCCGAACGCAGCCGCATTCCTTTAATTTCTCCTCCAAAAGCTTTACAGCCTTTTTTGTGTTGCCATATACAGAACTATATGCAATCATAACCCCTTCTGTCTCCGCCTCATAGGAAGACCAGGTTTGATAAAGGTTCAGATAGTACTCCAGATTTTCCATAAGAATCGGCCCATGCAGAGGACAGATTGCCTGAATATCAAGACCGGCAGCCTTCTTTAATAAAGCCTGTACCTGTGCGCCGTATTTTCCGACAATGCCGAAATAGTATCTTCTTGCCTCGCATGCCCATGCTTCTTCCACATCCAGCGCGCCAAACTTGCCAAAACCATCCGCTGAGAACAGCACCTTGTCCTTGCTGTCATAAGTAACCATTACCTCCGGCCAGTGCACCATAGGCGCAAATACAAATGTAAGCTCATGACTTCCAAGGGAAAGCATTCCGTTGTTGGCAACCACTACCTTATTCGCATCCAGCTCCAAATCATAGAAATTGGAAATCATCTGAAATGTCTTGGCGTTGCCTACAATCTGAGCGTCCGGATAGTTTTCTAAAAACTTCACGATATTTGCCGAATGGTCCGGCTCCATATGCTGTACTACCAGATAATCCGGCTTTCTCTCTCCCACGACTTCCTTTATATTCTGAAGCCATTCCTCTCCAAAATGTATATCAACAGAGTCCATAACAGCAATTTTTTCATCCATAATAACATAGGAATTGTAGGCCATGCCGTTGGGAACCTCAAACTGTCCCTCAAACAAATCAATCTCATGGTCATTAACGCCTACATAATAAATATCGTTTCTCACATTCTTCATCTCGAATTTCCTCCTCATTACTGGCAGTATGTACCATCAATTACAACATCATTTATTTTATTTCAGACAAAATGGTTTGTCAAATGTTTTTTCTGAATAATCCATGCCTATTGCAGTAGGCATAAAGAAACCCATGTCCTTTTTTCCGAAAACGGCTAGAAATATCTTGTTCAGGGTATAGTTTCATTATTTCCACAGAGTCAGATGTAACATAAGCAATAAAGGATATATAATGTTCTTTGTTCATAGGATGCTGCATTGTTATTGAATATTCATCATCTATCGTTTCTACCCAAATTGAATGCACCTCATCTGTTGATTCTGCCTCTTGTTTCGGCAGTATAATTCCGCAGCAGGAAAAGTGTCCCTCCATTATCTCCTTTTCTGTTATGAGTTTATCTTATGAGAAAATTTATTTTTAGACAACCTACGCTAAGTAGAATATTCAATCTCAATCAATTCCACAAATCGGCCGAAAAGCCAGCCGCCTCCTGCTCCATCGCGTATTTCTGCGCTTCTGCGGTAGCCTTCAGGACTTCTGCTTCCTTCTCGCGCTCGAACTTCTCCGCTTCAGCATTCTTCTGACGCTCGAATAACTGTGCTTCCGAACTTCTCTGAACTTCGTAGAGTCTGGCGTCCGACTGTTGCTGCTTCGCGTATTTATCCGCGTCCGCCTGCTTCTTAATCTTCGCCTCTAAAGTACGCTCTGCCATCTCGACTTTCTTTTTCTGAAGCGCGATCGCCTTTTCCTGACGGGCTAAGTTTGCATCTGCAGTCGTAACTCTACTGTTTTCCGCTCGGTTTCCTTCTGAATCTGATAAGCGGCGTCTGCAATCGCTTTCTTCGTGTCCGCGTCCTTTTGAAGCTCTGCCTTGCGGATTTCCAGTTCATTTGCTTTCTGTGAAATATTTGATAAAATTATATCAATTTCTGTCGAAAAAATTAATTAATTTATTTTTACATAACACCTGGCAAGAAGAAGATCCATCATCGGCCCTGCGCCGGCAAAATCACTGGAATTCCACATATATCTTTTCCTGCCTGCGGTTATCGTATAAAAGTCTAACGTAACCCTGCGTTTCTTAATACGATGAGGCTGTTTTTCTATCTGCCCGATATCACGATAGAACACAGTCCGTCTGCGCAGTCCGAGACAAGTTGCATAAACAAGTCCCCTTTCAAATAAAATGATTTTGTTATTTACAACCGTCAGCTGCGCAAAAGCCATTGCCCATAACAGAATCCCAATAGAAACAAGAACAATAATATTATAGAGCGGTCTTCCGCCCGGATAGCTGTCATCAAAGAGAGCGACACCGATTGAACCGGCGCCCACAGCAAAAAGGATGATACTTACAAAAAGAAGCATCAAATTTCTAGACTCCGCCTGTATCTGGTATTCCCCAAGACCTGGTTTTATCTGAGAATCCCACAGGCGTTCATATTCATTCAACTTTCCATCGTCATTAAGATGGAATAAGTTCCCGTTATATACATAATTTCCGTAATCTGCAATTCCCAATGTATTTACCTCGCTATTTCATAATAGAGTATCAGACCATAACCGTTTATTTCCGCGAGCAACGAGCCAGGCGGGCATGCTTGCATGCACATTTGGCGACTGCCGCGAGGGTCAAATACCCCGCTGCTCTGCAGCGCTACAAGCTTGATGCCCCGTTGTTTGCAGCGGGATCTTTGACTTCCGCGAGCAACGCCCGAATATCTCATCCAGCGTTTCCAATAATTTGTCAATATCAATTGGTTTGGCAAGGTGGCCGTCCATTCCGGCATCCAGAGCTTTCTTCTTATCCTCCTCAAATGCATTGGCGGTCATTGCAAGAATAGGAATCCTTTTTGCCTGGTCAGAGGGCATTGCACGAATTTCTCTTGTGGCCTCATAACCGTCCATGACCGGCATCTGAATATCCATCAGCACCATGTCATATGCGCTGATTCCGGCAGACGCAAGTCTGTCCACTGCAGCCTTTCCGTTCTCCGCTGTATCGACAATCAGTCCTTCCTCTGTGAGAATTTCCACAGCGATTTCCCGGTTCAGCTCATTATCCTCCACAAGCAGAACCTTTTTTCCAAATAAGTTCTCGCCCGGCCTGTATACCGGCTCCTCTCTGTTCTCTTCATAATCTCCAATCGCAGTAAGAAGCGCTGTTCTAAGCTGGGATAAAAATAAGGGTTTCTGACAGAAAATAGTTACGCCTGATTCCTTTGCTTCCTGTTCCATATCGCTGGTATCATAAGCGGTAAGTATATAAATCGCCGTCCTGCCGCCTGTAAGACACTGAATCTTTCGCACAATTTCCCAGCCATCCATATCCGGCAGTCTGCGGTCAATGATATAAACTGCAAAATATTTCCCCTGCTCCATAGCCAGTTTCGTGTGTAAAACGGATTCCTGTCCTGTCTGGCAGCATACCGGTATCATACCGATTTTATCCAGCATTCCCGCCACACTGTCGCACGCATTATCATCCGCATTTACTGCCATTGCAGAAAGCCCCGCCAGTCTCTGAATCTTCGGCCCGGTAAGTTCCTGTTTTACGAATTTCAACGGTAATTCAATAGTAAAGACCGTTCCCTGCCCCTTTTTACTGGCTACAGAAATACTGCCTCCCATCATTTCAATGATGTTTTTTGTAATCGGCATACCAAGTCCAGTACCTTCCAGCCCTGTTACCGTCGACGTCTGTTCTCTCTCAAATGGCTCGAATACATAAGGAAGAAAATCTTCTCCCATACCGATTCCCGTATCCTGTACAGTAAGCACATAATTCCCGCAGTCTGAGGAATCCTGTGAAGACTCGGACAGCCGGACGGAAATCCTGCCCCCGGCGGGAGTAAATTTCACAGCATTTCCCACCAGATTCAAGAGAATCCTGTGAAGCCTTGCCTCATCCGCATATACGTCTTCATGAATCAGATTCATCGTGTCAACGTATAATTCCAGTCCTTTCGTCCGGGTTTGTTCCCAAATCATATTCATAAAATCATGCAATACCCCTGGAAGATTCGTCTCCTGTTCCTGTATATGAATCTTACCGCTCTCGATTCGACTCATATCCAGTACCTCATTTATAATAGAAATAAGATGTTTGCTGGACGCGGTAATCTTCGCAATACAGTCCAAAACCCGCTCCTTATCATCGATATGTGCCGACGCAATAGCTGCAAAACCGACAATTGCATTCATCGGAGTACGGATGTCATGGGACATATTATTTAAAAAGGCTGACTTGCTTGCATTCGCTTTGTTTGCAACCTCATAGGCTCTCTCTAACTCTTCTCTGGCTTCCAGCTCTTTTTTTCTTTCCGCGCTGATATTTTCCACTACAAATTCTACCTGTATTGGTTTGCCGGACGCATCTCTATTCACCACAATAAAACTGGAACGACACCACCCTTTCCGAATGCTGCAATACTCCAGCGAGATATTCTGCTTCTCTCCAATCCTGTCTGCTAACGTATCCAGATTGGTAAATTCCTCAAAACTTTCTCTGTAATTATTCTCAATCAAAGTGTCCCTAAAACGGCGAAACGCTCTGGCTGCACTGCCATTCTTCCCTAACGCTTCTGTAATATAATTCAATCCGACAATCTCCGAAAATTCTCCCGTCTGAAGATTAATGTAATAGTTAAATATATAAATCTTACTCAGAGCGCTAATAATATCCGACAGCATCCTCCGGTTACTGAAATACTCCATCTCCTGCAGTTTCAGCTTTGAGATATTCTGTACAATACCATAGACCCGTTCTGGCCTTCCATGTTCATCAGCAGAAATCGTAGTGAGCGTAACCGTACACCAATTTTCCAAGTCTATACTTGCAAAAGAAGAATGAGCCGTCTGCTCCCCTGCGTTTATTCTGCGGTACATCTCGTAAAAAGCGTCCTGTGTCGACGGATGAACAAAATCATCTGCAAAACTTTTCGGCATGTCTGTATACTCTTTCTTACAGCGATACATATCTGCCGTTCTGTCGTTCACCCGAATCAGCTTTTCCTTTGGATAATACCAGAACATACAAATATCTGTATTTTCAATTGCTCTAAGAAGTCCTTCCTGTTCCTGAATTGTTGTTATGTCTAATTTCTTCATAAATTTCATAGCCTCTGTATAGTATTGTTTTATCTTCAAATTTGTATTCCTGCCCAGCGTGCTGCCTGAATTTCCATCTGCTACGCCGGCTTCAATCGACGATGCCGCCGCGTTACCTCGTTCAGCCGCCTTGCAGATGAGCGAATATTCTGCGGAGTTTCGCCGGATATAATACGGCCAGCACACTAGTACGATATTTCCGTTGCGCTATTTATGATAAGGTTCACCATAATTTATACGAAAACTTCGGTAAATCTGCTCAAGCAGAATCACACGCATCAATTGATGGGGAAATGTCATTTTAGAAAAACTTAATGCATAATCTGAACGTGCGCAGACTTCTTCTGACAGCCCAATTGAGCCTCCGATAATAAACGCGATATGACTGAATCCACGAACACATAGCTTATCTATCTTATCTGCCAGTTCAATGGAATCCAGCATCCTTCCCTCAATTTCCAATGTTATGATATAAGCGTCTTCTTTTAGCAGGTTCAGAATCCGTTTTCCTTCCTTCTGTCGTATAGACGCCTCTGTTGCTTCACTGGCATTTTCCGGAGTTTTCTCGTCCGCCACCTCATGTATCTCCAGTCTGCAGTATCTGGATAAACGCTTACTGTATTCTGCTATGGCGTCTTTTATATACTTTTCTTTAATTTTGCCGACTGTTATCAATGTAATCTTCATAAATACAGTTTTCCTATATAAATTATCAACGTCATTTCCCGCGTAATAAAATGTCTAATAAAACAGCAAAAAGCTGATGTACTAATCGCTTAGTACTCAGCCCTTTCTACGCTAATAAATCAATATTCTCCCCAAGTCCTGGAGTTGTCGCTGATGCCGCCATCATCTCTGTCAGCGCTTCACCAGTAGCCTCGGCTGTATCAAGAATTTTACCCATTACAGCAATGCTAACGTTCGCACTTACATTATAATTAGCCATCGCCATTGACAGTGCTGGAATATCCATAATTATCACCTCTTCCATCTAATATAATAGCAAAAAATAAATAGAAATGCAAGTAATTCTCTATTCTTTCCTCATCTATCCATAGGTGGAGTTACAGTTCACAGGTCATTTGGTAAACAGTGGGTTGAATCAGGAGCAGGTCTCTGAGCAGACAATTCAGGAGTGTTTTTCATGGAATTGAAATAGCAGCTTATGCAGACTTAGACGCGAAGGCTTTCCTGAGCGGCTTAGTCTGCGTTAGCTGATAGTTCAATGGAATGTTACTCCGTCTGCTCAGAGACCTGCTCCTGATTCAGCCCGCGTCCGGCGTTCATGCGAATAACAATAAAAATAGATGGACAGCGTCGCTTTGTCAGCCATCCATCTATATCTACATCTAACTATGTCTGGCGCTATTTTTTAGACAGATACTCATGAATCCCCTTTGCTCCGGCTTTTCCGGCGCCCATAGCAAGAATTACAGTAGCCGCTCCGGTAACCGCGTCTCCGCCTGCATACACTGCCGCCTTAGAGGTCTGTCCATTCTCTTCCTCTGCCACAATACATTTTCTTCTGTTAGTCTCAAGACCTTCCGTTGTAGATGCAATCAATGGATTCGGAGAGGTTCCCAGAGACATAATCACTGTATCAAGCTCCATCTCAAATTCTGAATCCGGAATCGCAACCGGACGTCTTCTTCCGGATGCATCCGGCTCTCCAAGCTCCATACGGATAACTTTCATCCCTTTCACCCATCCGTTCTCATCCACAAGAATTTCGGTAGGATTGGTAAGCAGGTTAAAGATTACTCCTTCTTCTTTTGCATGATGAACCTCTTCTACTCTGGCCGGAAGCTCCGCCTCGCTTCTTCGGTATACAATATGTACCTCTGCCCCCAGACGCAGCGCTGTTCTTGCAGCGTCCATAGCAACGTTGCCGCCGCCAATAACAGCAACTTTCTTACCGGCAGCAATCGGCGTATCATAGTTTTCGTCAAAGGCTTTCATCAGATTGCTTCTGGTCAGATACTCGTTCGCAGAAAACACACCGTTCGCAGTCTCTCCCGGAATCCCCATAAACATAGGAAGTCCCGCGCCGGAACCGATAAATACAGCCTCAAAGTCCTCCTCTTCCATCAATTGGTCAATGGTGGTAGACTTTCCGATTACAACGTTGGTCTCAAACTTTACACCCAGTTCCCTGACCTTTTCAATCTCCTTTTTTACAACCTTCTCCTTTGGAAGACGAAATTCCGGGATACCATATACCAGAACGCCGCCAAGCTCATGAAGCGCTTCAAATACGGTCACCTCATAGCCAAGCTTTGCAAGATCGCCTGCACAGGTTAAGCCCGACGGACCGGAACCGATGACAGCTACTTTACGTCCGTTCATCTTCTCTGCCTTCTCTGGTTTGATATCGTGTTCCAGAGCATAATCTGCCACAAAACGCTCCAACTTTCCGATGGAAACCGGATCGCCCTTGATTCCACGAATACATTTGCACTCACACTGAGACTCCTGAGGGCAGACACGTCCGCAGATGGCAGGAAGCGCCGAAGACTCGCCAATCACCTTGTATGCGCCTTCCATATCCCCCTCCTTTACCTTGGAGATAAATCCCGGAATATTAATCGCCACAGGACAGCCCAGAATACACTTGGCATTTTTACAGTTTAAACAGCGGGCTGCTTCTTCCATCGCTTCTTCTTTGTTGTAACCGTAGCAGACCTCCTCAAAATTACCTGCGCGAACCATAGGGTCCTGCTCTCTTACCGGTACTCTCTTTAATACATCTGCCATTACTTTTCACCTCCGCAATTACCGCATCCGCCATGATGCGTGTCGCCTTCCTGCAATTTCAACATTGCCCGGCCTTCTTCACTCTTGTACATCTGTTGTCTCTTCATAGCATTCTCGAAATCTACCAGATGTCCGTCAAACTCTGGTCCGTCTACACAGGCAAATTTGACTTCGCCTCCCACCAGCAGACGGCAGGCGCCGCACATACCCGTTCCGTCAACCATAATCGGATTCATACTGACGATAGTCGGAATGTTTAATTTCTTAGTAAGAAGACAGACAAATTTCATCATAATCATCGGACCGATTGCAATACAGACATCGTATGTATTTCCTTGCTCTACCAGCTCTTCAATCATCGTAGTTACCATACCCGCATGACCATAGGAACCGTCGTCCGTACAAGGATAATATCTGCCCGCCACAGCTTCCATCTCTTTTTCCAGAATCAGCAGCTCTTTATTTTTAGAGCCGATGATTACATCTGCGTCAACGTCGTGTTCCTTCAGCCACTTTACCTGAGGATATACCGGAGCCGCGCCTACGCCGCCGCCTACAAAAAGAATCTTCTTTCGCTTCAAGTCCTCGATATCCTCTTTTACAAATTCAGACGGACATCCAAGAGGTCCGGTGAAATCCCGAAAGGCATCTCCCGTCTTCAGCTTTGCAAATTTCTTCGTAGAAGCTCCTACCGGCTGGAATACAATCGTAACCGTACCGGCTTTTCTGTCATAATCACAAATTGTCAGCGGAATGCGCTCTCCCGCCTCGTCTATCTTAACAATAACGAACTGCCCCGGTTCACAATGTCTTGCAACGCGAGGCGCTTCCACAACCATAAGATAAATGTTTGCGTTGAGCTGCTCAGCTTTTATTATCCTATACATCTTATCTCCTCCTGTATATTTCTTTCATCACACTACTATAATAAAGTATATTCCACAAAATATCAAGCGCTCTCTAATACAGGGTCAATTCATAATTCCTGGTTGTGACGCCGCTGAGACGTCCTTTCCCATTAATCAGAACCGCCTTAAATATCGTTGAACCTTCCGGCATCGAAATTGGTCCCACATAGACCTCCGAATTTTCTGTGGGTTCGCTGTTATCCATCGTATAGTACGCCGTATATCCGTCTGGAACCACAATCGTAATCTCTTTCGGTTCATCGTACTGCCCGGTAGACGGCGATATGGCTGGCGCCGCCTCAATCGGAAGCTCTACGGTATAGGTCTTTGTAACTGTGAGGCTTGGAATATTTTTCTTGTTAACCGAAACTGCTTTGACGACTGTCTCGCCCTCGGAAATTTGAATCGGCTCTTTATACTCCGTTCGGGTATCTGAATAGAAAGGATCACTTCCGTCGGTAGTATAATACACAGCCTTCTCAGAACTTTCCAGGGAAAGCTGCTGAACGTCATCGAAGGTCTCCCCATCGTCCAGACTGAATTTTGGCGCTGCAGCGCTGTATTCAGATAACTTATGCGCCACATCCACTCTTGCCTCATCCAGAAGCAGCGGAATCTCTCCTTCTTTCTTCATAGACGTATAGAAGAAAAAACATGCCTCATAGACAGCCGCGCTGTCAGAATACTTCTCAATCGCATCAAGAAGCATCGTCTCGGCTTTTTCTGCATTATCCTGGGCCAGATAAACTTCAACCAGTCCCTGGTAGGCCTCAGCCCTTTTCGGCTTTCTCTTAGCCGCCCTTTGAAAATAGTCTTCCGCCTCATTATATTCTCTGCTCTGCAAATATTTATAGCCTTTTCTCACCTGTCCCTTGTAAGAAAACAGATAGAAGACCACTCCGATTGCTGCAGCCAGAATAAAAATCATAATAAGAATAATCAGCGCCCGAAGTCTTCTTTTCCGCCTTCTGGCACGTTTGCGCTCCGCCTGCTTTCTTCTCTGTTCCGGAGTCATGGGCCTTCTTTCGGTGCTGTCATAAGGATATCTGCCCATATTCCTGGAATTTCCCATGGTCCCTGTTCTGCCTGTCCTGCTCGTTCTTGCTGTACCTCCGGTATTTCCAGCGCTCCGTCTAACTGCCGTACCCCTGTCTACATAACCGGTTGCCCCTGTTCGTCTGTTTTGGCGCTCTCTCCGTTCTTCAGATTCGTATTCATAACTGTCAAGAGGCGCTTCCGAGCCGTCAATCGCACCCTTTACCTGAGCTGCAAGCACGTCGTCCAGAGGATTATAGTCCGGTACAATCCGAATATCTGCCCCACACTTTGTACACCTAAGCATACCTTCCGGCATTATTGCGCCGCAACGTCTGCATTTCATATCTGATGGCACCTCCTACTTTTCCGCTGCCCTGACACAATTATACATCAGCATGGCGATTGTCATCGGTCCCACGCCGCCAGGTACGGGAGTAATTGCTGACGCCTTTCTCTGAACATCTTCAAAATCCACGTCGCCGCAGAGCTTGTTCTCCGCATTTCTGTGCATTCCCACATCAATTACCACTGCATTCTCTTTCACAAATTCGCTGGTAACGAATTTCGGTTTACCGACTGCCGCCACAAGAATATCTGCCCTTCTGGTAACTTCCTTAAGGTTCCTGGTACGGGAATGGGTTACGGTAACCGTTCCATTTTCACGAAGAAGCAGAATCGACATGGGCTTTCCCACAATATTACTCCTGCCGATTACCACACATTCTTTCCCGGCAATCTCGATTCCCGAGCGTTTCAGCAGTTGGATTATGCCTGCCGGAGTACAGGAGACGAATCCATCTGCTCCAATGCACAGACGACCCACGCTCTCTGGGTGAAAACCATCTACATCTTTATCCGGGGAAATGGTACGGATAATGACGTCCGAATTGATATGTTCCGGAAGGGGAAGCTGTACTAAAATACCGTTTACTTTTTCATTCCCATTCAAATTCTCCACCAGAGCCACCAGCTCCTCCTGAGTAGTTTCCTTTGGAAGCTCAAAAGCCAGAGACTCAATTCCCACATAAGCACAGGCTTTCTTTTTATTATTTACATAAATCGATGAAGCCGGATCATCTCCCACCTGAATCACTGCAAGGCAGACATGAATACCGTCTTTCTTTAGTCTCTGAACTTTCTCCTTCAATTCATCCTTAATCTCGGCAGATATTTTCTTTCCGTCAATTAACTGTGGCATAATCTACTCCTTTTAAAACAATCCTGTAATCTTCCCGTCTTCCGATACGTCAATTCCATTGGCAGCCGGAATCTTTGGAAGACCCGGCATCGTCATGATTGCTCCCGTCAGAGCAACCACAAAGCCTGCTCCGGCGCTTACATATACTTCCCGAATGTGGATATCAAAGTTTGCAGGTCTTCCTAACTTCGTCGCATCGTCCGACAGAGAATACTGGTTCTTTGCCATACAGATTGGAAGATTCCCGAAACCAAGACCTTCAATCTTTGCGAGCTGTTTCTCGGCGGCCGGTTCGTAAATCACACCTCTCGCCCCATATATCTCTCTGGAAATTGTCTCAATTTTCTCCTTTAAAGATATGTCGTTTGCATAAAGCGTATGGAAATGACTCTCCTTATTCTCTAACGTTTCCAGTACCTTCTTCGCAAGTGCGATTCCGCCTTCGCCGCCTTTTTCCCAAACTTCGGAAAGCGCAAATTCGCATCCTCTTTCTTCGCAGAATTTGCGGATATATTCATTCTCTGCCTCCGTATCGGAAACAAATGCATTTAATGTTACAACAACCGGAACGTCATATTTCTGAATATTCTCAATATGCTTCTCCAGATTCACGATTCCTCTTGCCAGCGCTTCTATATTTTCTTTTGAAAGTTCCGCCTTCGGAACGCCTCCGTTATACTTCAAAGCCCGAACCGTAGCAACCAATACCACTGCGTCCGGCTTTAATCCTGCCTTCCGACACTTGATATCCAAGAACTTCTCCGCGCCAAGGTCAGCGCCAAATCCCGCTTCTGTAATCGTAATGTCCGCAAGCTTCAAAGCCATCTTCGTTGCCCGCACACTGTTACACCCATGAGCAATGTTAGCGAAAGGTCCGCCATGTACCAATGCAGGCGTGTGTTCTAAGGTCTGAATCAGATTCGGTTTGATTGCGTCTTTTAAAAGCGCCGTCATTGCCCCGGTAGCGTTAAGCTGTTCTGCAGTGACCGGTTCTCCCTGGAAATTATAGGCAACGATAATACGTCCCAAACGCTCCTTCAAATCATGGATATCATCTGCCAGGCAGAGAATCGCCATAATCTCAGAAGCCACTGTAATGACAAAATGGTCTTCTCTTACCATGCCATCCATTTTATTACCAAGCCCCACCACAATGTTCCGGAGGTTCCGGTCGTTCATATCCAAACACCGCTTCCATACCACCTGCCTTGGATCGATTCCCAGCTCGTTACCCTGCTGAATATGATTGTCAAGCAGAGCTGCAAGCAGATTATTGGCGGAGGTAATCGCATGAAAATCCCCGGTAAAATGAAGATTCAAATCTTCCATCGGCACCACTTGAGCGTATCCGCCGCCCGCGGCGCCGCCCTTAATTCCAAAACAGGGGCCAAGAGACGGTTCCCTGAGCGCGATAATTGCCTTTTTATTCAGCTTCGCCATAGCCTGCCCTAATCCTACCGTTGTGGTAGTCTTGCCCTCGCCTGCGGGAGTCGGGTTAATTGCCGTTACCAGCACAAGCTTGCCGTCCGGGTTATTCTTTGTCTTCTCATATACGTCGTCCGATAGCTTAGCCTTATATTTGCCGTAGAATTCTAAATCCTCCTCTGGGATTCCGATAGATGCCGCAACTTCTTTGATATGAACCATACTGGCTTCCTGAGCAATTTGAATATCTGATTTCATCTTTCCTTCGTCCTTTCTCTAATCCCTTCCAGGCATACCTTAACACATACCCCTGTCGGGGTGGGCGGACTTCGTCCGATAAAGTACACCTTCCAGGCGTACCTCAATACATACCCCTTCGGGGTAGGCGGACTTCGTCCGATAAAGTACACCTATATTCTGTTTCGGTGTGACAAACTTATCTATGTATTTTCCTCAATGTAGGATTCAAATTCCTCCATTGACATTAATACCTTCCTTGGTTTGGTTCCTTCCTCCGGTCCAACAACGCCGGCCTCACAGAGCTGGTCCATAATTCGTGCCGCCCGGTTGAATCCAATCCGAAACATCCGCTGCAGCATTCCGATAGACGCTTTTTCCTTTTCTATGATAAATTTCCCCGCCTCTGCAAAATAGGCGTCCTGATTACTGTCATTTCCGCCGTCGTTCCCAATCTGAACGGTTCCTACAGCGCCGGAATTTACCTGCTCTGTCACTTCTTCACTGTAGGAAACATCTCCGTTGGTATCTCTTAAGAAGTCTACCACGCTCTGCACTTCTTTATCGGAAACAAAAGCGCCCTGTACTCTGGCTGGCTTCTGATAACCGCTTGGGTAAAAGAGCATATCGCCCTTGCCTAAAAGCTTCTCCGCGCCATGCATATCAATAATCGTTCTGGAATCTACACCTGACGATACGGAAAAAGCAATTCTGGACGGCATATTCGCCTTAATCAGTCCGGTAATGACGTTCACTGAAGGTCTCTGGGTGGCGATTACAAGATGGAGCCCGGCAGCACGTGCAAGCTGCGCCAGACGGCAGATAGCATCCTCCACATCTCCCGGAGCGACCATCATAAGATCTGCAAGCTCATCTACAATAATAACAATCTGAGGCATCTTCGCAGGCTTGTCGCCATTTTCATCCGGTTTCTCATTTTCGATTTTCTCGTTATATCCCTTCATATCCCGGACCTGATACTCGGCAAACATCTGGTAGCGCCGCATCATCTCTGTTACCGCCCAATTTAGGGCTCCAGCCGCCTTCTTCGGGTCGGTAACCACCGGAATCATCAGATGGGGAATCCCGTTGTACACACTTAACTCCACCACCTTCGGGTCAATCATAATCAATTTTACCTCATCCGGCGACGCTTTATACAAAATACTCATAATCAGTGTATTGATACACACTGATTTACCGGAGCCGGTAGCTCCCGCCACCAGAAGATGAGGCATCTTCCCAATGTCCGCGACCACTGTTTTGCCGGCAATGTCCTTTCCTACCGCAAAGGATATCTTAGAAGCGCTGCTCTTAAATTCTTTATTTTCCAGAAGATCCCGCAGCATCACCGTAGAGTTTTCTTTATTCGGAACCTCGATGCCCACCGCCGCCTTACCGGGAATGGGCGCCTCAATACGGATATCTGCCGCCGCTAAATTCAGCTTAATGTCATCCGCGAGCCCTACAATCTTGCTGACCTTTACGCCCTGTTCCGGCTGAAGCTCATATCTGGTAACAGAAGGACCGCAGCTTACATTCGTAATCGTAACTTTGACGCCAAAGCTCTTTAGCGTTTCCTGCAGCTTGATGGCAGTATCCCTAAGATGCGCGTCTGAATCGCCGCCGTCCTTCTTTCCGCGCTTCAACAGAGATATAGGAGGAAGTTTATATTCTTTCTTCGGCTTCTTAAGCTCCTCCTCCGACGCCTTTTCAATATCCGCCGTCTCCTTTGCAATTTCCCCGGAATCGGTTCTCGATTTCCGGCCGCCTGCGGACGCTTCCCGGCTCTCAGGAACAGTCTCATTCGCTTCCTCTGTAAAATCTGCAAATCCGTCGGGTTCTGCTGGTTCTGATGGGACGGCCCGGTTAATGACAAATTCCGGCTGTTTTTCCTCCGGCAGTTCCGGTTCTTCATAAACTGGCTGCTCTTTCGGTTTCAGAATAGATTCTGCCGGTTTCAGCTCCCGCACATCCGGAGATTTCTTAGCAAGTGTGGTATCAAAGGAAACGCCCTCCACATGCCTGTCCTTCCTTCTGGTGCGTCTTGACTCTTTCTCTCCCTTTGCCTCTTTCGCTGCCGCTTCTTTCTTCCGAAGCTCCTGCCTCTCTCTGGCTATTTCCCTTCGCCTTGCATTCCCGCTTCTGGCTCTGGTATACGCCCGGCCGCCTTGTCTTTTTACACTCTTTAACGCAGACTTGCCAGTAATCACTACCATACAGATTATCATGAAAATCACAAGAACCACATATGTACCGACGACACCAAGCGCCGGTGTCATCACTGACGTAAGAGTTTCGCCCAGCGAGCCGCCTGCCTCCCCAATCATCTCAAACATGCCGCAAATCAGTACAAACATAATCACTGCAGCCACAGACTTAACGTAAGCGGCCGCGTTCCGCTTATTAGATATGGTAAATGCCGTCAGTCCAAAAAGCAGGAATGGAAACAGATATTCTCCCATGCCAAATGCCTCCATAAGCAGGGATGAAACGGCCTCTCCCACTCTGCCGCCAAATCCAAAATTACTTATCAGCAATAAAATACTGACTGCAAGCATCATCCAAATGATAATTTCATCTAATACAAAGCTTTCTCCCGATTTATTTGCTGTCTTCTTCGTCTTTTTTGAACTGGTTCTTTTCTTAGACTTCGAAGCCATAGTATTCCCCCTTATCAAATCGTTTGTGTCCGATGCGATGAAAGCATAGAAACACATACTATGCCTAGTATAGCATTTTTGAAAGGGTCTGTCATTATTTATATTCATCTATTTTCATATTTTTCATCAATCATTTCATGCAATTTGCACAGCGCTTCACTCATACCGCCCACCTCGTCAATCAGACCTTCCTCGACTGCCTCGTATCCTTCCAGCAAAGTCCCTACATCTTTCACAAGCTGAGTGGGATTCAGCATCAGCTCCTCGATTCTCTCTTTCGTCATCTTAGAATGTTTTGCAAGAAATCCGGTAATGCGGTCCTGGGTTTTTTCCATATTTCGGAAGCTCTGCATCACCCCGATAAACATTCCATTCGAGCGGACCGGATGGATAATCATAGTACCGCTTGGTACAATAAACGAGTAGTTTGCCGACACCGCCAGCGGGCCTCCGATGGAATGACTCCCTCCAAGCACCAGAGATACCGTAGGTTTGCTCAAGGATGCTATCATCTCTGCGATGGAAAGCCCGGCTTCCACATCGCCGCCTAAAGTATTCAACAGGATAAGCAGCCCGTCGATTTCATCACTGTCCTCAATCTCTGCCAGCATAGGAAGCAGATGCTCATATTTGGTTGCCTTTGTATTGCCGCTTACCGCTTCATGTCCCTCAATTTCTCCGATAATGGTAATCAGCTTAATTCGGTGTCTGGAAGAATTTTCTTCTAGATTTACCGTCCCCATCTCTTTAATTTGCTCATTCTTTTTCTCGTCTGCCTCCGCCGCCTTTCCGTCCTGTCCTTTTTTCGTGCGGTGACAGCCCGTTCTTTCGTCCATATCCTTATACATAAAGAAACACCTCCATACCCCTAGTATGGAAGTGTTTTCATCAAATTATACCTGTTCTGGAGCGTGTTTAAAGAATGAATGATTAAATACGCTCCAAAGCCTGTTCTACGTCGGCAATAATATCGTCTGCATTCTCAAGTCCTACGCTAAAACGAATCAAATCCGGACGTACTCCAGCCTCTAAAAGTTCCTTATCATTCATCTGACGATGAGTATGGCTCGCCGGATGCAGCACACAGCTTCTTGCATCCGCAACATGCGTCACGATTGCAATCATCTTCAGACTATCCATCATTTTGACCGAAGCCTCTCTGCCCCCTTTTAATCCGAAAGTCAGGACGCCGCAGGTTCCCTTCGGCATATATTTTTTTCCAAGTTCGTAGTAAGAATCTCCCTCAAGTCCAGGATAGTTTACCCATGCAACCTTCTCATGATTCTTTAAGTACTTGGCAACTGCCAAAGCATTTTCACAGTGTCTCGGAACACGCAGATGCAGTGTCTCCAGTCCTAAATTCAGCAGAAATGCATTCTGCGGCGACTGAATAGAACCAAGGTCACGCATAAGCTGTGCCGTTGCTTTGGTGATGTAAGCGCCTTTTCCAAACTTCTGCGTATACACAATTCCATGGTAAGTCTCGTCCGGCGCGGTGAGTCCGGCAAACCTATCCCCATGAGCTTCCCAGTCAAAATTTCCGCTGTCCACAATTGCGCCGCCGACGCAGGATGCATGTCCGTCCATATATTTTGTAGTGGAATGAATCACAATATCCGCTCCCCACTCGAAAGGACGGCAATTAATAGGCGTAGCAAAGGTATTATCCACAATAAAAGGCACGCCATGAGCGTGAGCAGCCTTTGCAAATTTCTCAAAATCAAGCACAACCAAAGCAGGATTGGCAATCGACTCTCCAAATACAGCCTTCGTATTCTCCTTAAAAGCAGCGTTCAGTTCTTCCTCGTTACAGTCCGGATCTACAAATGTAGCCTCAACCCCCATCTTTCTTATGGTATGCGCATACAAATTATAAGTGCCTCCATAAAGGGCAGACGCGCACACAATATGGTCCCCCGCTTCACAGATATTCATCACTGCATAAAAACTTGCAGCCTGCCCGGAAGATGTGAGCATCGCCGCTACTCCGCCTTCTAAATCGCAAATCTTAGCCGCCACTGCATCGTTGGTAGGATTCTGAAGTCTGGTATAGAAATATCCGCTGTCCTCCAAATCAAACAAACGCCCCATCTGTTCACTGGAACTGTATTTAAACGTGGTGCTCTGATAAATCGGCACAATTCTAGGCTCACCGTTTCCAGGTTCATATCCAGACTGGATACACTTTGTCTCAATCTTATAATCACTCATTCGTCTCTCTCCTTCTACTCATCCCAATTGTGATACACATCCTGCACATCATCGTCGTCGTCCAAAAGATCCAGCGTTTTCTGAATATTCTGAATATCCTTCGGATCGCTTAATGTCACATAGGTCTGCGGAATCATTGTCACCACTGCCGACGCCATCTGAATGCCTGCTTCCTCCAAAGCCTCTCTTACGCTGCTGAAATCGTCAGGAGTTGTCAGAATCTCAAAGCTGTCTTCTTCCTCGGAAAAATCCTCCGCGCCCGCGTCTAAAGCCTGCATCATCAGTTCATCCGCATCGCCTTCATACTCTTCTTTGTCAACAATAATCTGACCTTTTTTATCGAACATGAAAGAAACGCATCCCGGAGTTCCTACGTTACCGCTCCCCTTGGTAAATGCACTTTTTACATTAGACGCTGTACGATTCTTATTATCCGTCAGCGTCTCAACGATAATCGCCGTACCGTTCGGACCGTATCCCTCATATGTAATATGCTCATAATTGGCAGAAGAGGAATCTCCCGCCGCTTTCTTGATATTTCTCTCTATGGTGTCATTCGGCATATTGTTGGACTTAGCCTTCGCAATCACATCGCGAAGCCGGCTGTTATTGGCAGGGTCCGCACTGCCGCCCTCTTTTACCGCAACTGCAAGTTCCTTACCGATTTTAGTAAAAATCTTTCCTTTTGCAGCGTCGTTTTTTTCTTTTTTATGCTTTATATTTGCAAATTTTGAATGTCCTGACATAGTTTATCTCTCCTTATCTTCTATTTCAATCGTACACGACTGCTATTGTATCACGCATCTTAAAGTTTTTCAATCTTTACCGACTGAATTGCGTTGTTGTCCACTTCCAGCACTGTAAACAAATATCCTTCATACGTGACGCTGCAGTGCTCCTCCTCCCCTGGAATACGGTCAAGCTGATGAACCAGAAAACCATTCAGCGTCTCATACTCCTCTTTGTCAAAATGAATGTGTAAGAGCTCTTCCAAATCCTCCAGTTCGGTAAAGCCATTCGCATCTAAGGTTCCGTCCGCCCGCACTTCAATGTCTTCTTCCTCTTCGTCGTACTCATCCATAATATTGCCCACGATTTCCTCAAGAATATCTTCCATCGCCACAAGTCCCGAAGTCTGTCCATACTCGTCTATGACAATAGCGATATGATTCTTTTCTGCCTGCATTTCCTTAAACAGTCTGTCAATACTCTTTGTCTCAGGAATATACGCAACCGTTCTTATGTAATCTACCAGCTCCCGGATGGGAGTCTGCCTTAAACGCTCGTCAAAATAGCATGTCATGGCGTCTCTGATGTGAAACGTTCCCACAATCTCGTCAATACCTTCCCGGTAGATTGGAAATCTGGAGTGGGTTTCTTCCAGCATAAATCTCAAAGCCCGCTCCAATTGTTCTTCTTCGTCAATGGCAACGATATCTCTTCTGTGAGTCATAATGTCCTTAGCATCCTTATCCATATACCTGACGATATTACGGATAAGCTTGGCGGCTTCAATTCCAGCCTGTTCTTCTTCTTTTTCTTCTTCCTGAAATATCTGTCTCATTCGCTGAAACAAACTTCCGTCTTCCATCTCTTTAACTCCTTTTTATGTATGAAGCTCCAGACTTACCCGGATTGCTTCATCAACTTTAATCATTAGTTCTCTGTCCAGATGTCCTACCATGTCTTTCAGTCTCTGCTTATCAATTGTACGAATTTGCTCTAAAAGTATCACAGAATCTTTTACAAGCTGACACTTCCTTGAGTCCAGCTCAATATGTGTCGGGAGTTTCGCTTTATTCATTCTGGATGTGATTGCCGCGCAGATAATCGTCGGACTGTGACGATTACCTGTATCATTCTGTATAATCAGAACCGGTCTCACTCCTCCTTGCTCCGAACCGACTACCGGACTCAAATCTGCATAAAATATATCTCCTCGTTTAACCTGCACTTCTATTCACGCTCCGATTTTCTAAGATAAAAGTATTATTTCCATCTTTCTCGGATGTATTCCGCACAGTCAAAATAAAGTCTCTTATTCGCCAAAATAGTCAATCTGTGCCACTACTTCCCCACCTCTCACATACTCTCTCGGTATCCGTATTCCAAAATCAGTAACAAACTCATAGTTAAACCGGCCGGATAATTCACTCAACATATCCACCGTAATTTCTTCATCTTTATCTTTCCCTATCAATACTATTCTATCACCATATTCTACGTTGTCAATTTCTGTTACGTCTGCCATAAACTGGTCCATGCAAATCCTGCCAAGAATCGGCGCTTTTTGTCCATGAATCAGCACATAGCCCTTATTCGACAGACTTCTTGGATAACCGTCCCCATATCCTACCGGTACGGTCATAATCCTGGTAGGTCTTTCTGTAACATAAGTTCCGCCGTATCCTACCGGTACCCCTGCTTCCACCCATTTCACATGAGCAACATGACTAATCAGTTCCAGCGCCGGCTTTAATGGAACCCGAATCTTTTCCACTTCACCCGACGGATACAGACCGTAAGTGGCAATTCCGGCTCTTACCAAGCCCATCCCGGTCTCCGGCATATCGATAATTCCCGCGCTGTTGGCGCAGTGACAACAGGGAAAATGAATCCCTCTCGCTTCAAGGGCCTCTTTCATCCGCATATATCCCTTAAGCTGCCTGATGGTTGCAAGCTTATCTGACTCATCTGCTCTGGCAAAATGCGAAAACAGACCCTCCATCCGGATTCCAGGCAATCCGGCAATCCTCGCAATTGCTTCTGCGCTTTCTTCACTCACTGAAAAGCCCAGCCTTGACATCCCCGTATCAATTTTAATATGTAAATACGCTTCTCTCCCAAGCCGGACCGCCTGCTCGGAAATCTCTTTCGCCATCTCTTCTGTGTAACAGGTCATGCGAAGCTCCTTTTCTAAAAGCAGCTCCCACTGATCTGGAAACGCAGCTCCAAGCACCAATACCGGCTTACTAACGCCTGCTTTTCTTAAACTAACGCCCTCTTCAATCGTTGCCGTTGCAAATCCCCATATATATTCCTTTTCTGACAGCATCTGTGCAATGGGAACCGCGCCATGGCCGTAGCCATCCGTTTTAACCACTACCATCATTCTGGTTCCTTTTTCCAGATTCTCATGCATCTGCTCTATGTTATACTCTATGGCGTCCAGATTTATTCTGGCACAAACACGCGTATACTGTTTCATATTTATTCTCTGCCCCTTCTATATATACTTGCACTCTATTGCTTTTCGGCCCCAAATCTTTGTCCCCATTCGGAACCGCCGACAAATAAACCCTCCGCACAGAAATCCTTAATCATTCATAACCTTCTTTATTGCCGTTCCAATGTAATCTGTCAGTTCCCCCGCCAAAACACTGTAGCTTCCCAGACTGTCGCCTGCCAGCTCTCCGGCCAGTCCATGCAGATACACCCCCAGCACAGCCGCGTCGTAAGGCGTCCTTCCCTGCGCCATAAATCCTGCAATCATGCCGGCCAGCACATCGCCGGAGCCAGCCTTCGCCATAGAAGCATTCCCCGTCCTGTTCACATAAGTATATCGTCCGGCTTCTCCCACAAAGGTTCTGGCATCCTTCTGAACTAAAGTTACTCCATATTGTTTCGTAAAAGATTCCAGCAGCTTCTTTCTGTCTTTTTTCAGATTCTCCACCGAACATCCTGTAAGTCGGGACAGCTCCTTCATATGAGGAGTCAGTACATAATTCCCATCAGAAAGACATCCCATCAGTTTCGGATTCTCCGCTAGAAGATTCAAACCGTCTGCATCTATCATACAGGGAACTTTTCCCTCTTTCAAGACTGTATTTAATATATGTTCTGAAATCTCCGACATACCAATTCCCGGTCCGATACAGACTGTATCCGCCCAGTCAAGCTTTGCTCTAAGCTCGTTCTCATTGAATTGCTCATAACCGGAGACGATTGCCTCAGGAATCAACGCCTGCAGAATGCCGCGATTCTCTTCCGCCGTATAAATTTGTACCAGGCCTGCGCCTGTCCGGTACGCTGCGCAGGCGCTGAAAAAAGCGGCGCCTGCCATTCCCCTGCTTCCGGCAATCAAAAGAAGCTTTCCAAAGGTTCCTTTGTGGGAATCCGAAGGACGCGCCGGAAGCATAGCGGCCGCATCCTCATTGCCTATCGTGTAACACACATTCCCCTGCCCTATAACAGACGAGGCGTCAATTCCTATATCCGCAGCCACAACTTTTCCCGTATATTCGCAGCCCGGAAACAAACATAAACCAACCTTTTTTTCCTGGAAAGTCACCGTCATATCTGCCTGGAACGCGGTTCCCATTACACTGCCCGTCGATGCAGAAATACCCGAAGGAATATCAACTGCAAGCTTCTTTCCTGTAAGTCTGTTCATCTGATTTACTAATTCTGAATAATTTCCTGTAATGTCGCGGGTCAGTCCAACGCCAAATAACGCGTCGATTACGACATCATAATCCTCGGCTACAAATTCGGCGTGCACGCTGCCTCCTGTCTGTAGAAAACGCTCCATCTGGCAAATAGTTGCCTCCGTCCGGCTCTCCATACGTCCGGCGAAAACCATCTCCACATCCGTCCCCTTTCCGATGAGAATCCGCCCGATTGCAAATCCGTCGCCCCCGTTATTGCCCGAACCGCATACAATCAGAACCCGGTCAGCGCTCCAGCCCTCCCGCTCCATAGCGTTTACACAGGCCTCGGCCGCCCGCTCCATAAGCTCCAAAGAAGGCACGCCAAGCTCCGTAATCGTATAGGAATCCGCCGCCTTCATCTGCGCGGCGTCCAGTAAATATTCCATAAATATTCCCCCCTGTTCAAATTCCAACTCTTCCCAAAATCAATAATACTATATTATATTTTTCAACCAGGAATGTCAATATGTCAATCAAATACTTTTCGACTTTTTATAATTAATTTGATGCTTTTTGTATATATATGATATATCTTTCCTTTGGCAAAAGTTATTTTTAATGGGTTTTCGCATATGTAAAAGATGGATTGCTTTCTTTCCTGGCATAAATATGTAATAATCATACCCAAGGGATGTATCTCAACGCAAGTTTCTGCTGAGGCGAGATATACCACATAAGATGAGACAATCAAAGGCAATCCTTCTAAAAAACGAGGTAGAAAAAATGAGCGCAGGCAAACAAATTCAAGTTATTCGTAAAACACACAATCTCACACAGGAACAATTCGGTAATATTTTTCATGTTACCAGACAAACCGTATCAAATTGGGAAAACGAAAAAAGTTATCCCGATTTACAAACGCTGATAACTCTTAGCGATATGTACGGAATATCCCTGGACACTATATTGAAAGATGATAATAAAATGGTTAAAACAATTGATACAGAAAGGCTGTATGGATGTTTTGTCAAAAAGCAGAAATCCATTATAGATTTTCTTACCGGAGCCGGCACTGGCCTGCTCTTATCCTGTCTTTACGCAGATGATTCTGAAAGAAAAATAATTACGCTTTGTACAGGCCTTGTAATGCTTTTGGCCGGCTGGTACAAAAAATCCAGATATGACAAATCAATCATCGAATATCTGGAAAATCAAGGAGCAGATTAAGACTACATCTTACAGAACACAACTTGCAGACATATCGAAAAAGAAAGACGTGTAATGCCGCCTGCTTACGCACGCTGTCATTACACGTCATTCTAACTTGTCCTGCCGGTTATCCATTCAATCCATGCTCCTCATTGTAGCGGTTAATATTATAAGATAACCGCATCAAACTTTCCGACAAATGAACACTCTCAACAATCACATGTTCCGGAACATTCAAATCCACATGAGCAAAGTTCCAGATTGCCTGTATTCCGGCCTCCACAAGCTCCTTCGCAACGTCAACCGCCACACCCTTAGGTATGGTCAAAACCGCAATTTCTATATCATTTTCCCTGATATAGTCCTTCAGCTCATCCATCATACGAACAGGAACGCCTCGGATTGTCATACCCTTCAGGGTAGGATTCACATCAAAAATTCCCTTCAAAACAAAGCTTCTCTTTTCAAAGCTGCCATAATTGGCTAATGCCTGCCCCAGATTACCGGCTCCGATAATAATAAAATTATGATCGTTCTCCAGTCCAAGAATCTTACCAATCTCTGTATACAGATACTTAACATTGTAACCGTACCCTTGCTGTCCAAAACCGCCAAAATTGTTCAAGTCCTGTCTAATCTGCGAAGCCGTCACTTTCATCCGCTTGCTCAAATCGTTTGATGAAATACGCTCAACTCCACTTTCTAATAGTTCTCCTAAATAGCGATAATACCTTGGGAGTCTTCGAATCACCGCCTGAGAAATCTCTCTTGATTCCACTCTTACTCACCTTTCCAAAAAAATATCTGTATTCATTATATCGAATTGTTAATGTAAAGTCAAATTTTAACATAAATTTTCGTTGTTTTTTCTGCAAATTTCGGTATAATGGTACACGAAAGATCAGTACATTAGAAATTACGGAGGTGTGTCATGATTCTGTCATGCCATGATATCAGC
The DNA here is from genome assembly GCA_910574185.1 of Lachnospiraceae bacterium. Taxonomy (GTDB): domain Bacteria; phylum Bacillota; class Clostridia; order Lachnospirales; family Lachnospiraceae; genus Claveliimonas. The sequence goes on along the minus strand of CAJSZQ010000007.1, from coordinate 66,862 downwards.
AAAGCATTTGGAGAGCATGTGATTGTAGAAAAAGGCTCTTTCCATATAGAAGAACACGAAAAGTCTGCTCTCGTCGGCATCAACGGCGCCGGCAAGTCTACCCTTCTGAAAATGATTGTGGGGGAACTGTCCTGCGACGGCGGTTCCGTCACCCTGACCAAAGGAAAAACTCTGGGTTATTTATCCCAGCATCAGGAGCTGACTTCTGGAAATACCATCTATGAAGAAGTCCGCGCTGCTAAAGCTGACTTAATCGAGATGGAAGCCCGAATCCGCTCCATTGAAATGGAGCTTAAGAATTTAACCGGTCATGCTCTGGAAGACAGGCTGAATACTTATCACAATCTGATGAATACCTTTGAGCTGTCAGACGGTTATTCTTATGAAAGTGAAATTACAGGCGTTCTAAAAGGTCTTGGATTTACCGAAGATGAATTCACCAAACAGGTTGACACGCTTTCCGGCGGACAAAAAACCAGAGTAGCGTTAGGCAAGCTTCTTCTTACTAAGCCGGATGTACTGCTCTTAGACGAGCCCACCAACCATCTGGATTTAAATTCCATAACCTGGCTGGAGACCTTTCTTTTAAATTATTTCGGCGCGGTACTGATTGTCTCCCACGACCGTTATTTTCTGAACCGGGTAGTAACAAAGGTAATTGAGATTGAACTTGGAGTTTTGTCCGTATTTTCCGGCAATTACTCTGCCTATGCTCAGAAAAAACAGATGCTCCGGGAAGCCCGTTTAAAAGAATACTTAAATCAGCAGCAGGAAATCAAACATCAGGAGGCCGTCATTGAGAAACTTCGGTCTTTTAACCGGGAAAAGTCTATCAAACGTGCAGAAAGCCGAGAGAAGATGCTGAACAAGCTTACTTTGGTGGACAAGCCCGCCGAAGTTCACGCCGATATTCATCTGAAGTTAGAGCCGTCTGTCATCAGCGGCGGAGATGTGCTGTCGGTAGAGCATTTATCAAAATCCTTTCCTCCCCATATCCTGTTTCAAGATATAAATTTTGAGATAAAACGCGGGGAGCATGTAGCCGTTATCGGCGATAACGGAACCGGAAAGACTACTCTGCTGAAAATTTTGAATCAGGTGCTTTCGGCAGATTCCGGAACATTTACCCTTGGTACGAATGTAAAGATTGGTTATTATGACCAGGAGCATCATGTACTGCACATGGAAAAGACTATATTTGACGAGATTTCTGACGACTACCCATCCCTTACCAATACGCAAATCCGCAAAACGCTTGCTGCTTTTTTGTTTACCGGAGATGAAGTATTCAAACAAATCAGCGCTTTAAGCGGCGGCGAGCGGGGGCGGGTATCTCTTGCCAAGTTAATGCTCTCCGAGGCTAATTTCCTGATTCTGGACGAGCCTACCAACCATCTGGATATTGCCTCCAAGGAAATTCTGGAACAGGCGTTAAACGACTACACCGGAACCGTACTTTACGTTTCCCACGACCGATACTTTATCAATCAGACAGCCACAAGGATACTAGAACTTACCGGACAAACCTTTATTAATTATATCGGCAACTACGACTATTATTTGGAAAAGAAAGAAGAGCTGACCAGCGTCTGTATATCCGAATCCCACTCCGGAGCTGACACAAATGCTTCCTATACTTCCGGCGAAACCAAAGCAAAGCAAAACTGGAAGGAGCAAAAAGAAGAACAGGCAAGGGAACGAAAACGCCAGAATGACTTAAAAAAGACGGAAGAACGTATTACTGCTCTGGAAGAGCGGGACAAGGAAATTGACACTTTGATGACCGAAGAAGAAGTCTACACCAATTCTGTTAAATGCCAGGAACTGGCGGAGGAGAAGGCTGATATTGCCGGAAAACTGGAAGAATTATATGAACAGTGGGAGGCTCTTGCAGACTAAAAATAATTACAAACCAACACAAAAGGGGCTGCCCTGAACATAATCCTATGACACAGAAAATGTTTTCAGGGCGCCCCCTTTTCATTCGATATTCTAACTTACTGTACCTCCGGCACCTTATGACAGCATCCAATTGCCACCGCCCCGAAGCCAATATGACAGGATACGCTGAGCGATAACGGGTCCATACGAATCTCATATCCTGGGAACCGCTCTTCCACTTCCCGTTTCCACTGTGCGGCATCCTCTTTGGAGCAGGTATAAGCAAGGTCCAGATGCATCTGCTCTCCTGCAAATCTCTGAGTCAAATCCTTTTCCATAGCGTCTAACATGGTCTTCTTTGCCGACTTTAACCCTCTTGTCTTTGAAAATGCATCTAACTTCTCCCCTTGAATCTGAAGTACCGGTTTTAAATTCAACACCGTTCCGATTGCCGCTGCGGCCGGCGTAATTCGTCCGCCCTTTTTCAAATATTTCAGCGTATCCAGCGTAATATAGATACTGGCCTTTAATTTCTCTCTTATCAGGATATCCCGAATTTTTTCTCCGCTCATCCCCTTCTTTGCCAATGCTGCGGCATCCAGCACAGATCTTCTCTGAGTAATAGATATCCTCTGATTGTCCACGACAAATACTCTACCGTCATAATCATTCGCAAGCATCACAGCCGTCTCGCAGGAGCTTGACAGACCGCTTGACATAGGAATATGGACAACCTCGTCATACGACTTTAAAAGCTCGTCCCAAAGGTCGGTAACATCCCCCGGCGAAGGCTGGGAAGTGGAGATATCCGCATCCTCTGCAAGCCTTTTGTAAAACTCTTCCTGTGTCAGTGTAATATCCTCAAAAAACAATTCTCCATTAATATAAAACGGCATGGGAAGAACCCGGACTCCAAGCTCTTTGCCCTCTTTTTGTGTAATTCCGCTGTTGCTGTCTGTAACAATGGCAACTCTGCTCATAACAATATTCCCCCTTTAATTCTTAAAACTATGAATCGGCGCAGGGATTCTCCCCTGTCTGCCGATAAATGCACTGCAGTCATATTCATTGACCGGAATAATCGGCGCATAGCCAAGAAGCCCGCCAAATTCGGCAGTCTCTCCTACATCCTTGCCAATCACCGGAATCAGCCGAACTGCTGTGGTTTTTTGATTTACCATGCCGATTGCCATCTCATCGGCAATAATACCGGAAATGGTCGCGGCGCTGGTCTTCCCAGGAATGGCTATCATATCCAGTCCCACCGAGCATACGCAGGTCATAGCCTCCAATTTCTCAAGATTCAGCGCTCCAAGTTTCACCGCGTCAATCATGCCCTGATCCTCACTGACCGGAATAAATGCGCCGCTTAAGCCTCCCACATAGGAAGACGCCATAACGCCGCCCTTCTTCACCTGGTCGTTCAGCATGGCAAGGGCCGCCGTTGTTCCCGGCGCTCCAACCCGCTCCAGGCCGATTTCCTCTAAAATCTCCGCTACGCTGTCTCCGATGGCTGGCGTAGGAGCCAGAGATAAATCGATGATACCAAAGGGAATCCCCATGCGCTTAGAGGCCTCTCCGGCCACAAGCTGTCCTACTCTGGTGATTTTAAACGCCGTCTTCTTAATGGTCTCGCAGAGCACTTCAAAGTTTCCGCCCCGCACCTGTCTGACGGCATTTTTCACAACGCCGGGACCGCTGACTCCAACATTAATCACCGCATCCCCTTCCGTCACTCCAAGGAAAGCTCCCGCCATAAATGGATTGTCATCCGGAGCGTTACAGAATACCACCAGTTTGGCGCAGCCAAGAGAATCCTGCTCTTTCGTAGCTTCGGCAGTCTCCTTAACAATCTCTCCGCACAAACGCACCGCGTCCATATTGATGCCGGTTCTGGTGGAACCTACATTGATGGAGCTGCACACCCGGTCCGTACAGGCAAGTGCTTTCGGAACAGAGCGAATCAGCCTCTCATCCCCGGCAGTCATAGCTTTAGACACCAGCGCTGAGTATCCTCCGATAAAGTTCACGCCCACTTCTTTTGCCGCCTTATCCAGCGTCTTTGCTATCTCTACAAAATCATCCGGAGTCCTGCACGCCGCTCCGCCAACCAACGCAATCGGCGTAACGGATATCCGCTTATTTACAATGGGAATCCCAAATTCATGCTCAATCTCCTGTCCGGTAGCCACAAGCTTTCCCGCAAGAGATACAATCTTATGGTAAATCTTCTCGTTCAGCTTCGCAAGGTCTGAATCAATACAATCCATCAGGCTGATTCCCAATGTAATGGTCCGCACATCCAGATTCTCGTGTTCAATCATCTTATTGGTTTCTTTCACTTCATATACACTAATCATAAATTAAAAGCTCATCCTTCCTGTCTGCGTGCTCTTACAGCCTGTGCATCTTCTCAAAAATTTCTTCCCGCTGGCAGTGAATAATCACGCCAATTTCTTCGCCAAGCGCTTCCAATTCATCCGAGTATTCCTGAAATTTCTTTGACGCGCCTGAAACATCTACAATCGTCACCATATTAAAATATCCGTCAATAATAGTCTGAGAAATATCCAAAATATTAATTCCGGTCTCCGCCAGATAGGTGCATACTTTCGCAATAATTCCTACGGTATCCTTTCCTACTACGGTAATTACACATTTTTTCATAATTAATCTTTTCCTCCTAACAGATGTCCGTATTTACACCATAACAATGTCCGATATCCGGTCGCGCCCCGCTACCTTTAGCGGAATATCCTCGCCTTTATATGGATTATCCCCAAAGGTAACTTCCAGCTTTACCGTCTCATAGGCAAGCTCGGCATAATTATTCTCCTTACTGAGATGCCCCAGCACCACACTTTTTAAGTTATCATGAAGTATATCACAGAGAAGACGTCCTGACAATTCGTTTGACAGATGTCCCCTGTCCCCCATCACTCTCCGCTTCAGAGGATAAGGGTACGGTCCCGCCTCCAGCATATGTATGTCATGATTCGCCTCTAAAAGAACCGCGTCTAAACCCTTTAGGTTCTCTATAATATAAGAATCATAGGTTCCAAGGTCAGTCGCCACAGCCACCGACTTATCCTGACAGTTCATCCGATATCCACAGGGCTCCTTGGCGTCATGGGAAATGGCAAAGGGATGCACGCTGATATCTCCCAGCATAAAGTCTTTATCTGTCTCAATAATATGGAGCAGTTCTTCCGGCAGTACGCCCAGACTCTTATAGCTCTTTATGCCCTCGATGGTTCCTCTGGTTGCATAGATGGGCACCGCATACCTCCTGCTGAATACTCCCAGTCCCTGAATATGGTCCGAGTGCTCATGCGTAATCAGAATGCCGCTGAGCTCTTCCCCTTTAATATCCAGTTCCCGAAGTCCTTCTTCTATCTTTTTCTTACTGATTCCAGTGTCCACAAGCAGATGCGTATGCTCGCTTCCCGCGTAAATACAATTTCCACTGCTCCCACTGGCAATGCTGCATAATCTCATGTAATACTTTCTCCTGTCTCTCGCCTTTCTCAACCGCCGTTACCGTCGCATACAAACAACATTCTCTGTTCATTCTGTGACCGGCAGAATACTAAGAATCTCTCCTTAAGAGCTTCCTGTTATGATATCTTTAATTTCTCCATAATTGAATCAAGCTGCATACAGGTATCATCGAAACTCCGACTGTTATCTACAGCCCGGTCGCATTTATCTAAAAATTCATCCCGGGATTTTTGTGAGCGGAAGATACCGTCTATCCGTTCTTCCCCATATCCCCTGGAAAGCTTCAGTCTCTTTCTTCTTACCGCATCCTCTGCATAGATATACCATATCTCGTCGCAGACTTCGTCATAATGGTCTTCCAAAAGAAGCGCCGCCTCCAGCACGAAAAGCTTCGTCCCCTTCTTCTCCTGCTTTTTAATAAGCCCCAGAATACGCTTCTTTACAGCCGGATGGACAATCGCGTTCAGCGCCTTTCTCTCTTCTTCATTGGAAAAGACTATCTTCGCCAGCCTCTCCCTGTCAATCCTGCCGTTTTCCTGCAAAATGTCTCCGCTGAAACGCTCTACAATCTGACGATAACAAATGGTATTCTTTTTTTCTAAATTTCTTGCAACGATATCTGCCTGGCAGATAACCGCATCGTACTTTCTCTCAAGATAATTCAGCACTTCGCTTTTCCCTGTTCCGACTCCGCCTGTAATCCCTATGACCTTCATAATGTCCTCCCTATTTTGCCTCATACCAGTTTGTTCCGGTATGCATATCCACCTCCAGCGGCACCTTAAGGTCTGCTGCCTGTTCCATCTCGCTTTTCAGAATGTTCTTTATCTCTTCAATCTCCGGCTTATAAGCCTCAATCAGAAGTTCGTCGTGTACCTGAAGCACCAGTCTCGACTTCATCTTCTGCTCCTTCAGTCTTCGATTTACGCCAATCATAGCGATTTTCATAATATCCGCCGCCGCGCCCTGTATCGGTGCGTTCATCGCGACTCGCTCTCCAAATGAACGCTGCATAAAATTACTTGACTTTAATTCCGGAACCGGTCTTCTCCTGCCAAATAAGGTTCTGGCATATCCCTTTTCCTTTGCAGATTCCACCGCCTTATCCAAAAATTCCTTGATTCCCGGATAGGTCCTGAAATACTGCTCGATATATTCCGCCGCTTCCTTTCTGGTAATACTTAAGTCCTGGCTCAGCCCAAAGGAGCTGATTCCATACACAATGCCGAAATTCACCGCTTTCGCATTCCTCCTCTGAAGCTCCGTCACCTCATCAAAAGGAATATGAAATACCTGAGAAGCGGTAATCCGATGAATATCTGCCTCCTCTCTGTAAGCCTCTATCAGTTTCTCGTCTCCAGAGCAGTGCGCCAGCACCCGAAGCTCAATCTGAGAATAATCCGCGTCCACAAATACATAGCCGTCTTCTGGAATAAAAACCTTCCGAATCAGCCGTCCAAGCTCCATTCGGACAGGAATATTCTGAAGATTCGGCTCCGTACTGCTGATTCTTCCGGTAGCCGTTATCGTCTGATTAAACTTGCCATGTATCCTTCCGTCTTCCCCAATAAACGCGGCCAGACCGTCTGCATAAGTAGACTTCAGCTTGGCAAGCTGCCGGTATTCCAAAATCTTCGATACAATCGTATGCTCCGGCGCCAGCTTCTCCAACACGTCCGCTGCCGTAGAATATCCGGTCTTCGTCTTTCTTCCTCCCGGAATCCCCATCTTTTCAAATAGAATCACACCAAGCTGTTTGGGAGAATTGATGTTAAACAGCTCTCCCGCTTCGTCATGTATCTCTTTTTCAAGCTCCGCAATTCTTGTCCCAAGTTGTTCTCCATAAATTTTAAGAGCTTCTCCTTCTACTCTGACGCCGTTATGCTCCATGTCATAGAGCGTAAATACCAACGGCATCTCAACTTCGGTAAACAGCTTCCACATATCGACAGCTCTTAATTTCTCTTCCAGTATAGGCGCCGCTTTCCATGCCGTATAAGCCTCATAACATACTTTAGCCGTATCTTCCGCCTTTTCTTCAATAATCATGTTAAGCTGTTCTCTCGCGACATCTTCATAATTATAGTCATTTTTAAGAGGATTCAGAAGATACGCCGCCACTATCCCGTCAAAGCAATGTGTTCTGCTGATTCCTTCAAACTCCTCCATTGCCTTCTTGACATCAAAAAGTACTACACAGTCAACCTGAGCAGATACTTGTTCCACCTGTTCTTTCAGCCAGTCAGTTGTAATCTCGCCATCCGTATCAATGCAATATACCTTACTGTCATCATAACAGAGACCAATACCGCTCATACCTGCCTGGCTTGCAAACAGAGGAAGCGCCTCTTTCGTACTCTTATAGATAGATATACCTATCCGCCCAGCCTCCATCGCCTGACCAAAAATTTTCTCAGCCTCCCGCTTGTCAGTAATTCTTACGAACGCATCCTCTACTTTATTGGAGGGCGCAGATATCTCAAATCTGCCCAGAAAATTTTTAAACTGTAATCTCTGAAAACAGGCGTAAGCTTCTTCCGTATACAGATTGTTCAGCTTCGCCTCTTCAATCTCATATGCAAAGTCAGCTTCCATATTAATAGTAGCCAGTTCCTTGCTGAGCACCGCCAAATCCCAATGTTCTTTCAATGCCTTCGAGGCTCTGGGCGGTTTCACCTCGTCCACATGCTCATATGCATTTTCTATCGAATGATACTCTGTAATAATTTTTGTCGCAGTCTTCTCTCCGATGCTGGGAACTCCCGGAATGTTATCAGAAGTATCTCCCATCAATGCCTTTAAATCAATAAATTCCTTTGGGGTCACTTTATAACGCTCCTGTACGTCCCCGGCATAATAATCCTCCACCTCTGTCCGGCCTTGCTTAGTCTTTGGTATCCGTATCTTTACATGTTCTGTGGCAAGCTGAAGAAGATCTCTGTCGCCACTGATTACAGAAACCTCCATTCCCAGTTTTTCACAGCGCCCCGACAAAGTACCGAGCAAATCATCCGCCTCAAGCCCCGCCTGCTCAATAATCTTAACGCCCATAGCCTGCAAAACTTCCTTGATTACAGGAACCTGCTGACGAAGTTCCTCCGCCATAGGCTTTCTGGTTCCCTTATACTCTGCATACATCTCATGCCGGAACGTAGGCGCATGCACATCAAACGCAACCGTTAAATATTCCGGATTCTCCTGGTCTAAAATCTTGAACAGAATATTTAAAAAGCCATAAATAGCATTGGTGTGAAGACCTTCCGCATTCGTAAGGTCCGGCACACCGTAAAAAGCCCGGTTTAAAATACTATGTCCGTCTATTAAAACTATCTTTTCCGCCATATTACACCTCACAAAGCACAGCATGTGGGAACTTTCACAAATCTGCATCATACTGTATCATACTAACTCATCTAAAATAACTGCTTTTCTACTATACCATTTTCAAATATATAATTCAAGATATCTCAAGTTCTCATTCCTCGTTAGCATTTTAATTTTCAACACCTTTTTAGTATATCGTTAGCGTTCCTTGGCTTAACTCTGGTAAGCACTGAAAACTATTAAGCATATTTTCAGTAAAATATTTTTCTAATCCTAAATCTTTTTCAGTATTAATAAGTTCTGTGACTTGAATAGATTGAAGTATTTTATGAAAGTCTATCTGTTCAAGTACTTTCTTTGTATATGGACGCTTCGCATCCAGAAATGCAATAGAAGAAAGAAATTTCTGAACACGTGCGGAATTTAAAATTAACATAGCTACATATGCTGTTTCATAGGTTGGAAAACATATAAAATAACTTGTATCATCCGTCATAATTGTTTTGTTATCAAAAGAAGCAAGGACGGAAAAAAGAGGTTTTTTATAAAAGCCACTAACTCCAACTTTATATTTCGCATACGAATAATTTCCAATTCCAAACATAGAAAACTCCGGCGCTTTTTTATAAATTGAACTTTTCCTTTTTAAAAAATATTCCCTATGTTCCATCAAATAATTCCATGTTTTTGGTGCATCGATTGCTATATGAGAAGTATCTTCCTGAATTTTTCTCTGCGTTACAAGTACATATTTTTCAGAGCTTTTTATAATTGGAGATTTGAACATACTACTCTTTATAAGCGGAAATACATAATTCTTTTCTATATCCACAGGCTCCTTTAATCCATTTACAAAAGACGTTCCATTTAAAGATAATTCCATCACTTTAGAACAATCGTGTTTTACGCCCTGTCTCCATTCAAAACAACAATTTCCCAAAAAATCATCGTCTCTTTTAGAGATATTACTATAGAATTTTCCATCAACATATCCAAATGAACTTTTTACCTCTTTGGGCTTATCAAAAGAATATACATTACATATTTCAGCGGAAACTTCTTTCACATTAAGGTTTATTACCAATAAACAAGCACTTACATTAATTCCAAATACTTTATTTGCATTAAATTCAAAAATGTCACAGGAAGTAAATTGCATGTGGGAACGTTTCATTTCAATAAAAATATTCCTTGCAACAGATGTCTTGCATAACATTGCAATAGTAGCGTTAGTTCCATGTAATGAAGTGATGAGCTTTAATATAATATATTCGCATATATCAAAATTACTTGCACCAGTAATTGCATCCATCCCTTTAAGCCCTTTAAAATTCACTTTAGCAGGCATATTATCAGAATTTAAACTAGATAACGTACTATTGTTTACCCATGGTGGATTTCCCACAATTAACAATTGCTCTTTTCTTTTTATTACTGATTTATAATCATATTCAAAAAAATCAGTATTCAAAATGCGCACTCGTGGATCGAGAATATTTTTTTCGCATATTTCACAATATTCTGAATTAACTTCAATCCCTATAATTTCTGAAGCATCAAATATCAAACTACTTTTTAGGAAACTACCTATTCCACAAGTTGGTTCAATAATAATTGTCGGCATGATTTGCCTTTCATATTTTAGATACTCGCAAACTGCAAGAGAAAAATATTCTGGTGTCTGGTAATCTCCATATTCTCTCTTACCACTCATAATTGATCACTCCATCTACTCTATTGTCTAATGCAATTACCCTCGAATACTGCAATCTCCATTGAAACGCATTACTAATAGTCAGATAACCTTGTTCCGGCAGGGATACTAAAATTTCATCAGCTAAATCACTATAAATAATTTCGTCACCCGGAACATTTCTATCTACCAAAAAACCAATAATATCCTCTTTAAATGCGCCATCCTTTACCATCTCCCGAATTCGTCTGGTAATGGTAAAATCCGCAGTTCGTCTTCGATCAACGAAAGTACAATGGGTAAATTGGAGAAAACATCTATTGCCTATATCACGTTTATCATATACAAACACTAAGAGATTGTATCCTAAACCATATATTTTTTGACGAGCATTTTTAAATGGGCAGCTTGATTGTGGTTGTGTGATTGAGGTAACTTTTATATCAGTCAAAATATTTTCTCCGGGTAAATCAATGCCTTTTGCACTACTACCAATAGTAACAATATAGTTATCAGAAAGATAACGTTGAAATCTATGCTCCACATAAGTACCAACTTTCTTTCCGTCTGTAACTCCCAATAATTCTGGATGGTTTTCTTTGGACATAAAATCACAAAAGATTTCTGCTTCTCTTACTAAATCTTGAATTGTTAGTACTTATCTCATCGCTACAACTCTCCTTTGCCTTTTAATTTAGATTTAATAGGAGCATATGACAAAAGCGGTGGTATCATTTGCAATACCGCCGCTTTTACTTTAGCACTATAGAAATACTAAAAATCCGAAGCCATTCACTATTAGAACTGGGTCTGGATTATCTTTATCTAGTGCGGATGGTGGGACTTGAACCCACACGAGGTCACCCCCGCAAGATTTTGAGTCTTGTGCGTCTGCCATTCCGCCACATCCGCATTCGGCTTCTCTTGAAGCCGAGATTAATTCTATCACAGAGTTCTGAAAAAAACAATAGTTTTCTTATATTTTTTTCGGAAGCTGCTCTGCAATTTCAAAGCAGTCGAAGGTTGCAAAATAATCTGCGGGAGTTTCAGCCCGCCGGATTAACTTCGTACAGCCGTCTTCCTTCAGAAGAACTTCCGCAGAACGCAGCCGTCCATTATAATTATATCCCATAGAGAAGCCATGGGCTCCACTGTCATGAATCACCAGATAGTCTCCCATGTCAATCTTCGGCAGCATCCGGTCAACGGCAAACTTATCGCAGTTCTCACAGAGACTTCCGGTTACATCATACATATGATCATGCGGTTCTTCTTCCTTCCCCATAACTGTAATGTGATGGTAAGCTCCGTAGATTGCCGGGCGCATCAGGTTAGCCGCGCAGGCGTCCACGCCGATATATTCCTTATGAGTATGCTTTTCATGGATTGCTTTGGTCACCAGACAACCGTACGGTCCCAGCATAAATCGGCCAAGCTCCGTATAAATCGCCACGTCGTCCATCCCTGCCGGAGCCAACACTTCCTCATAAACCTTCCTCACGCCATCCCCAATCACCGCAATATCATTGGGCTCCTGGTCCGGCTTATAGGGAATGCCAATACCGCCGGACAGGTTGATAAACTGTATATGCGCCCCAGTCTCTTTTTGAAGCTTCACCGCAAGCTCGAACAAAACCTTCGCAAGCATCGGATAATATTCATTGGTAACCGTATTGCTTGCAAGGAATGCATGGATTCCAAACTCTTTCGCGCCTTTACTCTTTAATATCCGAAAGGCTTCAAATATCTGTTCCGTTGTCATGCCGTATTTAGCGTCCCCCGGATTATCCATAATGTCATTGGTAATCTTAAACAGCCCGCCCGGATTGTACCGACAGCTAATTGTTTCCGGGATATGGCCAATGGTTTCTTCTAAGAAATCAATATGCGTGATATCGTCCAGATTGATAATCGCTCCCAGCTTGTCCGCATAGGCAAATTCCTCTGCCGGCGTATCGTTAGAAGAAAACATAATATCTCCCGGCCGTACGCCTACTGCCTCCGAAAGCATCAGTTCTGTCAATGAAGAACAGTCGTATCCGCACCCATAGTCTCTTAAGATATCCATGAGAAACGGATTTGGAGTAGCCTTTACCGCAAAATATTCCCGATAACCCTTATTCCATGAAAACGCCTCTTTTAACGCCCTTGCATTCTCTCTTATCCCCGCTTCGTCATAGAGATGAAAGGGAGTGGCATATTCCTTCGTTATCTTCTCTAACTGCTCTTTTGTTACAAATGGTTTCTTCTTCATAAGTAATTCCTTTCTGTCTTCATTCTTATTTAGACAGGCAAGTCCATCTCCAGTCAAATACCCCGCAGCAGGCTGACGGGGTATCAAACTCGCAGCACGCAGCGCCGCATATATGGTTACTCTTGTCTATGACTTATTATTCAATTACGGCGATTCGCATCATATTGCTGGCTCCCGCCTTGGCCTGTTTAAAGTTGGGCGAAGGAATGCCTGCCGTAAGAACAACAATATCTCCCGGCTCAACCTCTTTTTTAGCAGAAATTAAATCAATCGCACCGTTTAAAATATCCTCTGTCGTGGTAAACGCCAGAGATTTATACGAACGTACGCCCCAGTAAATCTGCATTCTCCGCATACATGCATCATCCGGCGTTACTCCGATAATATCCGCCTTGGGCTTGAATTTGGACATAACCCTTGCAGTCGCCCCGGACACCGTCGGCGTTACAATGCATTTCGCATTCAGATTCATGGATGCTGCAATTGACGCATAGCCGATTGCAGGAGAAATACCCCGCTTCTCATGCACCTTTCCACTGTTCAAAATAGCCTCATAATCCAAATGCTGTTCCGTATTTTCAACAATATGCACCATCATGTCAAGCGCTTCTGTCGGATATTTACCGTTTGCAGTCTCACCAGACAACATAACCGCATCTGTACCGTCGTATACCGCATTGGCAACATCTGTAACCTCTGCGCGTGTCGGCCTGGGATTCCGAATCATAGAATCCAGCATCTGCGTTGCAATAATAACCGGCTTATAATATTCATTACACTTCTGAATCATCATTTTCTGAAGATACGGCACTTCCTCGGCAGGAATCTCTACGCCAAGGTCTCCTCTGGCAACCATCACGCCGTCAGCACAGCGGATGATTTCTTCGATATTCTCCACGCCCTCGCCATTCTCAATCTTAGCAATAATCGGAACATAGGGAGCGCCGCATTCCTTCAGCCAGGACTTAATCTCCAGAATGCATTCTGCATTTCTTACAAAGGAAGCCGCGATGAAATCAATCTCCTGCTCTACTCCGAACTTAATGTCTTCTTTGTCTTTCTCCGTAATAGCCGGAAGACGCACCGGAACGCCCGGAACGTTCACTCCCTTCCTCTCTCCAAGTTCGCCGCCGTTTGCCACGACACAGTGAATCTCGGTCTCTGTTTTACCGATTACCCTAAGTTCAATCAATCCGTCGTCAATCAGAATCCGTTTCCCTATATGAACGTCATCCACAAGTCCCGGATAAGTAATGGAAACGCCGGAAGCATCCCCCTCTTTCTCTTCAATGCAAAGCGTAAACTTCTGCCCTTCCGTAAGGGTTACCTTCTTTCCGCCCTTTAATACACCGGTACGAATTTCAGGACCCTTGGTATCCAAAAGAATCGCAATGGGCTTCTTCTCTTCCTTCCGAACAGCCTTCAGCCGGTCCATCCTTTCTTTCTGCTCTTCATGAGTTCCATGGGAAAAGTTAAATCTGGCAATGTCCATGCCCCCCCGGACAAGTTTCCGCAGAATTTCCACATCATCAGAACCTGGTCCCAACGTACAGATAATCTTTGTTTTTTTCATTTCGCTTCCTCCTGGTATTTCTTTTATTCTCACGCAGAATATACTACAGCTCTGCCGCAAAATTCCACGGAGTTTTTATATAAACGCGCTCTAAATTACGTACTGTCTGACTTATTTAAGCAAAACCTCCTTACTATTTTCTCTACAGCGCTTTTTTTAACCTTGACGCCGCCCGCTGCGCCTCCATTTCTAAAATGTGCCCACGCATATCCTACTGAATATGCGTATGGGTAAATAAATGGTCCTGACAATACTCATAATCACCGTTACATCTGGAGCAGAACCGAAATTCCAAATCCGGATTATCGACTTCCGTCCTTCCGCACACTGCGCATCGGTGCATAGCTCCGTTGGCGTAATGGTTCACCGGTCGCATCTTCTTCTTAAATTCTCGCTTCCGCTTCATCTCCTTCGGCGTATAAGGCATCATATTCCGGGATGCAAAGAAAAATATAACAAAATTCAGAATAGAAACTGCCGCTGCAAGCGCATTCGCCTTATAGTAAATACCGAAACTGCTTCCCCCGTACGCCGGAAGAAATGCCTGCAGGATTGCATAGGCAAAATACACTCCGTCTAAAAGCGCCAGCCATTTCACTTTCACAGGAATCATAAAAAACACCAGAAATTCCATATTCGGATACAAAGCCGCAAAGGCAAAAAACAGCGACAGGTTTAAGTATCCGGTTCCCAGAGGCAGTGATAATCCGGTCAGAACGTACACCACAAACGCCGCAATTACATGAAACAGAACCCCGCCAAAAAAGTAGACGTTAAATCGAAACGCCCCCCAGGTTCGCTCCAGACTAGAGCCCAGCATATAATAAAAATACAGCGCAATCAGCATAAAAATAGGGCTGCTTGACGGCGGTTGAATAATAAAGGTTACAATCCGCCAAATCTGTCCATGCAAAACGGCCTCCACATTCAAACTCAAATAACTATAATAGAACATCGGCGAAATCAGCTGCATCACAAAGCCGACCCCATATAGAATAATAATATAATACATCAGATTATGAATCGCATAGCGACCAAATCTACGTTCCAGTTTATCAAGCCAATTCATGTACAATCTCCTTTTTCACATTATTATGAATATTCTACCTTTTCAATATATGTTTGTCAATAATCCTGTAACTTCCAATTGTCTTTTTTAAAGGAATGTCGTATAATGTAAAATGTTGTGAAAAAGCATGTACACATTTTAATAGGAAAAGATACATAGGATTCTATATAAACCGGAAGGAGAGATTCATATCATGAATGGAAATAACGGATATGTATTGGGAATTGATATTGGTTCTACAACAGTGAAGATTGCCATATTAAATTCCGACAATGATGTGGTTTTTTCAAGCTACGAAAGGCACTTTGCCAATATACAGGAAACTTTATCCGACCTGCTTGGCCGGGCAATTTATAAACTTGGGCAGATTCATGTATCGCCGGTTATCACTGGTTCAGGCGGACTGACTCTGGCAAAACATTTAGGAGTTCCTTTTGTCCAGGAGGTTGTGGCAGTATCCACAGCCCTGCAAGACTACGCGCCCCAGACCGACGTAGCCATTGAGCTCGGCGGTGAAGATGCGAAAATTATCTATTTTGAAAGCGGCAGCATCGAACAGCGTATGAACGGCGTATGCGCGGGAGGCACCGGTTCCTTTATTGACCAGATGGCTTCGCTGCTGCAGACGGATGCTTCCGGCCTCAACGAATATGCGAAAAATTACAAAGCCTTATATTCCATCGCTGCAAGATGCGGCGTATTTGCCAAGTCCGATATTCAGCCGTTGATTAACGAAGGCGCTTCCAAAGAAGATTTGGCTGCTTCTATATTTCAGGCTGTGGTCAATCAGACCATCAGCGGACTTGCCTGCGGTAAGCCGATTCGGGGACATGTGGCGTTCTTAGGCGGACCTTTACATTTCCTGTCTGAATTGAAAGAAGCTTTTATCCGCACCTTGAAGCTGGATGACGAACATATTATTGCACCAAAGCATTCTCACCTGTTTGCGGCGATTGGCTCTGCCAAAAATTCAGAGCGGAATCTGGATATTCCGATTCAGGAAATGCAGAACCGTCTGGCCGGCCGGATTCAGATGGAATTTGAAGTAGAGCGAATGCAGCCTCTGTTTGCCACAGAGACCGATTACGATGCATTCATGGACCGCCACAACAAGCACCAGGTGCCAATCAAAGACCTGGCTTCTTACAAAGGCAAGGCTTTTTTAGGGATTGACGCCGGCTCTACTACCACTAAGGCAGCCCTTGTAGGCGAGGATGGCACGCTGCTCTATTCTTTTTATCATAATAACGAGGGCGACCCTCTTGGAACTACCATTACTGCTATTAAAGATATTTATAAACAGCTTCCAGAAGATGTGGAAATCGTTCACTCCTGTTCCACTGGATATGGTGAAGCGCTGATTAAATCTGCGTTAATGTTAGACGAAGGCGAAGTGGAAACCGTCTCCCACTATTACGCCGCCTCTTTCTTTGAACCGGATGTGGACTGTATCTTAGACATCGGCGGTCAGGATATGAAGTGCATTAAGATTAAGAATCAGACGGTAGACAGCGTACAGTTAAATGAAGCTTGTTCTTCCGGCTGTGGTTCTTTTATCGAAACTTTTGCAAAATCCTTGAACTATTCCGTAGAAGATTTTGCACACGAGGCGCTATTTGCCAAAAATCCCATTGATCTTGGAACCCGGTGCACCGTATTTATGAATTCTAAGGTCAAGCAGGCCCAGAAGGAAGGCGCGGAGGTCTCCGACATTTCCGCCGGACTTGCTTACTCGGTTATCAAGAACGCATTATTTAAAGTCATCAAGGTTTCCAGCGCCTCTGAACTGGGTAAACATATTGTGGTACAGGGCGGAACCTTCTATAATAATGCGGTGTTACGAAGCTTCGAGACCATCGCAGACTGCGAAGCCATTCGTCCGGATATCGCCGGTATCATGGGAGCCTTCGGCGCCGCTCTAATCGCAAGAGAACGCTACGCCTCCTGCCAGGGCACCACGATGCTGTCTATTGACGATATCAAAGCGCTGGAGTACAAAACTACCCTGACCAAATGCAGAGGATGTACCAATACCTGCCGCCTCACCGTCAGCCATTTCAGCGGAGGAAGACGATTCATTACCGGCAATCGCTGCGAACGGGGTCTTGGGAAAGAAAAGACGGAAAACAAACTGCCGAATTTATTCGACTATAAGATGAAAAGATATTTTGGATATGAGCCTCTGGATGCGAAAGAAGCGCCCCGCGGCGTTATCGGCATCCCGCGGGTCCTGAATATTTATGAGAACTATCCCTTCTGGTTTACCTTTTTTACCAGTTTGGGATTTCGGGTTGTACTTTCTCCGGCTTCCACCAGGAAGATTTATGAACTTGGCATCGAATCCATTCCCAGCGAGTCCGAATGCTATCCCGCCAAGCTCGCCCATGGGCATGTACAATGGCTGATAGAGCAGAAAGTCTCCCCTATTTTCTACCCCAGCATCCCTTATGAACGCCGGGAATTTGAGGATGCTAACAATAATTATAACTGCCCTATTGTAACTTCCTATCCGGAAAATATTAAGAATAATATGGATGTCATTGTAAATGGAGAAGTTGATTTCATCCATCCATTTCTGTCCTTTGCAGATGAAGAAACGCTGCTCAAAGGATTAAACGAGCAATTAAGCAGGAAGTTTTCTATTTCCCCTGCTGAAATGAAGGATGCAGTACATAAAGCATGGCTGGAGTTAGAAGCCTGCCGTCTGGATATGATGAAAAAGGGAGAAGAAACCATTGAATATTTAAATAAAACCGGAAACCGGGGCATCGTTCTTGCAGGACGTCCCTATCATCTGGACCCGGAGGTAAATCATGGCCTGCCGGAATTGATTAACTCCTATCATATCGCAGTTCTGACCGAGGACAGTATTTCACACCTGCACCGGGTAGAACGGCCCATCAACGTAATGGATCAGTGGATGTATCACTCCCGCCTCTACGCAGCGGCAAATTATGTAAAAACAACGGAAAATCTGGATTTGATTCAGTTAAATTCCTTCGGCTGTGGCCTGGACGCCGTAACCACCGACCAGGTAGCGGAAATCCTGACAAATTCCGACAAAATATATACTTCATTAAAAATAGACGAGGTAAATAATCTTGGAGCCGCCAGAATCCGCGTCCGCTCTCTGCTGGCTGCCCTTCGGGTGAGGGATGCCCGCCAGAATAAACGGGATATACAGCCTGCAAATATTCAGAAAGTACCTTTTACCAAAGAAATGCGAAAGGACTATACCATCCTCTGCCCCCAGATGTCGCCCATTCACTTCTCTCTCTTAGAGCCTGCCTTCCGGGCTTCCGGCTATAAGATTGAAGTGTTGCCAAACGACAACAAACAGGCCGTTGACATGGGATTAAAGTATGTCAACAACGACGCCTGCTATCCTTCTCTGATGGTGGTAGGACAGATTATGGACGCAATCCTGTCCGGCAGATACGACACCGACAAACTTGCAGTTATTATCAGCCAGACCGGGGGCGGATGCCGGGCTTCCAACTACATTGGCTTTATCCGCCGGGCCTTAAAGAAAGCCGGCTATGAACACATTCCGGTTATTTCCGTAAACTTAAGCGGACTGGAAGGGAATCCAGGCTTTAAGCTTACGATTCCGCTGGTCCTTCGGGGCATTTACGCAATCGTATTTGGAGATATCTTTATGAAATGTACCTACCGGCTGAGACCTTACGAAGCAGTCCCAGGCTCCGTAGACGCTATGCATGAGAAATGGCAGAAGGTATGTACCCATTTTCTCTCAGAGGGATATCCTTCCCGGCGGAAATTCAAGAAACTGTGCCGGAATATCATAGAAGATTTTGACACCAATATTGAGCTGTTACATGTCAAAAAGCCCCGGGTCGGCGTAGTGGGAGAAATCCTGGTTAAGTTTCTGCCCGCCGCCAATAACCATCTGGTAGAACTGTTGGAAAGCGAAGGAGCCGAAGCCGTCGTTCCTGACCTGTTAGACTTCTTAAACTACTGCTTTTACAATCAGAACTTCAAGGTGGAAAAGCTGGGCTTTGCAAAAAAGAAAGCTATCATAGCCAACCTTGGAATCCGGGCCTTGGAATGGTTCCGCAAACCTGCGACAGAGGCATTTGGAAAGAGCAAGCACTTCACCCCCCCTGTACGGATTGAGAAGCTTGGAAAAATGGCGTCGGATATCGTTTCTCTGGGCAATCAGACCGGAGAAGGCTGGTTCCTGACCGGAGAGATGCTGGAGCTGATTCACAGCGGAGCCTCCAATATCGTGTGCACACAGCCATTCGCCTGCCTGCCGAATCATGTAGTTGGAAAGGGTGTCATTAAGGAGCTGCGTCGGCTGTATCCCAAAGCCAATATTGTGGCAATCGACTATGACCCGGGGGCCAGCGAGGTGAATCAACTGAACCGAATCAAATTGATGCTGTCTACAGCGAATAAAAATTTATAAGGCAGCGCTTCCTGTTTAAAAACAGGTTCCGAGCGCAGAAACGCTATATACGGAACCTGTTTTTATTATTTTTAGTTCAAATTAACTGCTTCTTAAAAGTTTGTGACGGTATGATTTTTCCATTCTTTTATTTTTTTCAATCGCTCTTTTATTTCCTCTTCCTCCCCCTGCCTGGTAGGATGATAATATTCTCTGTCCTTCAGTGAATCAGGCATACACTGCATATAAGTCAATTTTTCTTCGGTATCATGCGCATACTCATATCCTTTCCCATATTCCAGCTCCTTCATCAGCTTAGTCGGCGCATTGCGAAGCTGCATAGGAACCGGCTCTGCACGAAGATTCTTCACATCCTGCTTACACTCCTCGCACGCCGCATAAAGAGCATTAGACTTAGGCGCCATAGAGAGATAGGTTACCGCATGGGTCAGATGCACGTCACATTCCGGCATCCCTAAAAAATGGCATGCCTGATAAACTGCCACTGCCACTTGGAGCGCATGACTGTCCGCCATTCCTACATCCTCGCTGGCAAACCGGATTAATCTCCTTGCAATATAGAGCGGATTCTCCCCGCCTTCTAACATCCGGCACATCCAATAGATTGCTGCGTCCGGGTCGCTGTTACGCATGGACTTATGCAGAGCAGAAATCAGATTATAATGTTCTTCTCCATTTTTATCATAAAGAAGGGATTTTTTGCTGACGCACTGCTCTAGTCCTTCGTCCGTAATCAAAATCCCTTCCGCGCTGATTTTTCCATTCATAACCGCCATTTCCAGCGTATTCAACGCTGTTCTTGCATCGCCGTTTGCAAATGTCGCTATCGCGCTCATCTGCCTGTCCGTAATCTGCACATTCTGCGGTCCAAATCCCGCCGGGCTAGTGAGGGCATTAGAAAGCACCTTAAGCAACTCCTTTTCTTTCAGCGCTTTTAGCACAAATATCCTGCACCGGGACAAAAGAGCCGCGTTTACTTCAAAAGAAGGATTCTCTGTGGTCGCCCCGATAAGAATAATGCTTCCCTTTTCCACAAAAGGAAGAAACGCATCCTGTTGAGCCTTATTAAACCTATGAATCTCATCCACAAAAAGTACGGTGCGGATTCCCATTCTCCGACTGTTTTCCGCCTGATTCATGACCTCTTTGATTTCCTTAATTCCACTTGTAACCGCGCTGAAATTAATAAATTCCGCCTTTGTCCGGCTAGCGATAATGCTGGCAAGCGTCGTCTTTCCCACTCCCGGCGGCCCCCAGAATATCATAGAGGTAATCTGATCCCGTTCAATCAAAAGCCGGAGCATCTTCCCCTCTCCCAGCAAATGTTCCTGCCCCGCAAATTCTTCCAGCGCCGCCGGCCGCAGCCTGTTTGCTAAGGGCGCCATAGATATCCTGTCGTCAAAAAGCGTCATCTGTTCCATGATTTTTTGCTCCTGCCCTATGTTATCTGATATCAGCCCCATGTAATTCCTTTTTATGTGCGATATCAATGTCTTTCCATTTCCAAACATATCATAACCTATTTTTTACTATCAATCAATCGGTTTCAAAATCGTTAGGACATCTAACATACAGACACAAAGGTAACAGTTCACAGGTCATTTGGTAAACAGCAGGTTGAATCAGGAGCATGTCTCTGAGCAGACAATTCAGGAGTGTTTTTTATGGAATTGAAAAATCCCATACTTTTGTGTATACTAAAGCAAGCATAATATTTGTGTAATCTGCAGTACCCTAATATTTTAAATGACAGAGGTTATAATATGATGGAAATCAAAAAAATGAATTATGACTTTTCAATCTGCAAAGTGGAGAACTTCTCGCATGTCAATCTTGATTCTGACTATTGCTTTATTGGCAAGACTGATGAAGAAAAGTCGCTGGTATGCATCACAGCAGATGTTCCGGCTAATGTAATCGAACAGGACGACGGTTGGAAGGCATTCCGCATTCAGGGTGTTTTGAATTTTTCTTTGATAGGAATTCTTTCCAAAATCTCTAGAATATTGGCAGACAACAATATTGGAATTTTTGTAGTTTCAACATATAATACAGATTACGTACTGACCAAAAAGGAAAAATATCAGAACGCATTGACAGCTCTCCGAAATGCCGGATATAAAATTATCAAATGACAGATTCCGGTTTATTGTCGAACCGGGCAGAACAAAGTAAATATATTGGACGCGCCAGACATTAAATTGTTACTGCCCTCTCTTTTTTTGCACAGATAATGAGAGGAATATAGACAATCAATCATTTATAATCTTAAGAGTAAAAGATGAAACAAGGAGGTTTACCCATGGAATGGAGCACAAGATTAAACCGGAGCATGAATTATATCGAGGAACATTTGACCGACGAGATTGATATCGAACAGCTTGGACGTATCGCCTGCTGTTCCGGCTATCATTTCCAGAGAATGTTCACTTATATGGCAGGCGTTACTTTGTCGGAATATATCCGAAGGAGAAAGATGTCTTTCGCAGCGGTAGATTTACAGACCACAGATGCGAAAATTATAGATATTGCAGAAAAATACGGCTACCATTCTCCGACGGCATTTAATCGAGCTTTTCAGGGGATTCATGGCATCGCTCCCTCCTGTGCAAGAGACGCGGGCGTATCTGTGAAATCGTTTCCTCCCATTACCTTTAAGATTACTGTGAAAGGGGTAGAAGAAATGAAGTACCGTATTGAAAAAAAGGATGCATTTCGTATTATCGGCGTATCTGCACCGCTTTACAAAGAAATTGAGAGCAACTTTACCATTGTTCCAAAAATGTGGCAGGACGCAGCTATGAATGGAACCATTCAGAAACTATCTGAAATGATGGATTCCGAACCTTATGGGCTGCTGGGCGTAAGCGCCTGCGGCGATGAAGAGGACTGGAAATATTTTATTGCCGTCTCTAGCCAAAAAGATACGAAAGATTTTGAGGAATACATCATCCCCGCCTCCACGTGGGCAGTATTTCCAGGCGAAGGAACCAATCAATCCATTCAGGAATTGGAACAGCGTATCGTAACAGAATGGCTGCCTTCCTCTGGATATGAATACGCCAATGCGCCGGATATTGAAGTTTACTTAAATCCAGACCCGCAAAATGCAAAGTACGAAGTTTGGATACCAGTGACAAAGGGACAGGCTTAATTTCGTAACTGCATGAACTCATTTATCACTGTCGCAAAAAGAGGTCGCTGCAAAATACTTTTATTTTGCAGCAACCTCTTTTATTATAATTTACTCTTTGCTTCTTACTCGTCGCTAGATTTTCTCAGCATTGTCGGCCATAAACCGGTACTCTGCCACAGAACGGTCAAATCCCTGAATATGGCGTACCAGCCAGTCTACCACATTCAATTCGACCTGTTTTACAAAAGCCTCCGACGGTCCTTCTTCCTCTTCCAGCATGTCATAAAGTTCCTTCACCGTATTTCGCAGTTCTTTATGCTTCGTCTTATGTTCTGCAAGCCCCGGATATCCCATCTCTTCCTGCAGTTTCTCTTCCTCGCCAAAATGAAACTCCACATACTCGTCCAGATAATCCAGCATCTTAATTGCATCTACACGTCCCACATTCTCTTCCAGCTTAGCCAGAAACTGATTGGTACGGTCAATCAGCTCCTTATGCTGTGTATCAATCATCTCATTTCCTGTAATCAGATTGTCATCAAATTCTATTCTCATCCTTCTGCCTCCTATTGTGATATTTTCCATATAAATCAAACTTCTGATATTTGATTCCTTTTCCTACAGCGGATTAAAATCCGAAGCCGGGTGCTTACACCATGGACAAATGAAATCTTCTGGCAATGTATCACCCTCATAAATGTATCCGCATACGCTGCAGATAAAACCCTTCTTTTTCTCTGCATCCTTCGGCGCTGTTTTCACATATTTCTGATAATAACTGTAGGTAATGGATTCCGCATCCGACAGAACCTCCCCTCCAGTCACATCTGCCAGAAACAGAGTATGCGTCCCAAGATCCGTCGATGAAACCACTTTTGCCGACAGGTAAGCATTTGTTTCCCCGGCAATATAAATCGCGCCGTTTTCCGCCCTTGGACAAGTCATGCCTTCCAGCTTGTCTGTCTGCGCTCCACTCTGAAATCCCCAATGCTTATAAGTATCAAACTTCGATTCCTCTGTAAGAATGGAAACGTTAAATATACCTGTGCGCTGAATCATATCATGCGTATAATTTTTCTTATTGACTGCAATCGTAATGCGGTTTGGCTCCGTAGTAACCTGAACGGCGGTATTGATAATACATCCGTTATCCTTCTCTCCTTCTCTGGCCGTCAGAACAAATAATCCATAGGTCAGCTTAAACATTGCTTTCTTATCCATCGGTATACCCTCCCTTATATTTTAATCTATTATACCCTCAGTTTTCAAGAGCATGCACGCCCCAAGCAACATCTTTCGGCGGCTGGCTGAGCGTAATATACCTAAAAATCGGATGTTATATGTATTTCATAAATATCTTTCATCTATAACTATACC
Source organism: Lachnospiraceae bacterium (assembly GCA_910574185.1). GTDB lineage: Bacteria > Bacillota > Clostridia > Lachnospirales > Lachnospiraceae > Claveliimonas. The sequence goes on along the minus strand of CAJSZQ010000007.1, from coordinate 42,622 downwards.
CGGTCTTCCACATTTTTTCAACCAACTTTAAATAGTTTAATTTTATTACCTTATCAAGCGTTACTATTCACACATCGCCTGCCGGACGCGGGCTGAATCAGGAGCAGGTCTCTAAGCAGACGGAGTAACATTCCATTGAATTGTCTGCTTAGAGACCTGCTCCTGATTCAACCCGCTGTTTACCAAATGACCTGTGACTATAACTATCAAGATTATCAATGTTTCTAAATATAAGATAAAAAGCTCTAGAATAGATTTCTCCATCCAGAGCCAATTCGCACTTCCTTCCGCTGCGCACGAAAATAGGTGCGCAGGCGGAATATACTGCACGTTCTATTTTACTAACAGTGATGTTCCCGTCATCTCTTTTGGCTGTTCCATCCCCATCAACTCAATCAGGGTTGGAATAATGTCTGCCAGACATCCGCCTTCCCGAAGCTTATAAGCAGGGTCTGCGTTTACCAGAATAAATGGAACCGGATTTGTCGTATGAGCGGTAAATGGTTCTCCAGTCTCATCGTCAATTAACTGTTCGGCATTGCCATGGTCTGCACAGATAAACATCTGCCCATTCACTTCTTTGACTGCATCCACTGTTCTGCCTACACATTCGTCCACTGCCTCAATGGCCTTGATTGCCGCAGCTTCTACGCCGGTATGTCCTACCATATCCGGATTGGCAAAGTTGATAATAACCACATCGTATTTGCCAGACTTAATAGCCTCCACCAGTTTATCGCACACCTCATAGGCGCTCATCTCCGGCTTTAAATCATAAGTTGCAACTTTCGGCGACTTTACAAGAATACGATCCTCACCCTCATTAGGTTCTTCCACGCCGCCATTAAAGAAGAACGTAACATGTGCGTACTTCTCCGTCTCTGCAATGCGCGCCTGCTTCAAACCGTTTGCTGCCAAAAATTCTCCAAATGTGTTGGTAATTTCTTCTTTTACAAATGCAATCTGCTTATTCGGAATGGTAACATCATACTCTGTAAAGCACACGTAAGTAGTCTTTATCCTCTGTCCCCTGTCAAAGCCGGTGAAATCATCCATACAGAAAGTCCTGGTAATCTCTCTTGCCCGGTCTGGACGGAAATTGAAGAAAATAATCGAATCATTCTCCTTAATCGTTGCCACAGGAGCACCGTTCTTCTCTACAACGGTAGGAAGCACAAATTCGTCTGTCACATCCTTATCATAGGAATTTTGAATGCCCTCCGGTCCGCTTACAGCCTTCTGCCCTTCACCGTAAACTAACGCCCGGTACGCCTTCTCCACACGCTCCCAGCGGTTATCTCTGTCCATCGCATAATAGCGGCCCATTACAGAAGCCACTTCACCGACGCCGATTTCCTTCATCTTCGCTTCCAGCTCTTCTACATATTCCTTGCCGGATGCAGGAGGCGTATCACGTCCGTCTAAGAAACAGTGTACGTATACCTTCTCAATTCCCTGCCGCTTTGCCAACTCCAAAAGCCCGTAAATATGGGTATTATGACTGTGGACGCCGCCGTCGGATACCAGTCCGTACATATGCAGCGCGGAATCATGCTTCTTCACATTCTCACAGGCCGCCAAAAGAGCCTTATTCTCAAAGAAATCTCCATCCTGGATTGCCTTCGTAATCTTGGTAAGATCCTGATACACAATGCGTCCTGCGCCCATATTCAGATGCCCCACCTCAGAATTACCCATCTGTCCGTCAGGAAGACCTACTGCAAGTCCGCTGGCATTTCCTTTCACAAAAGGACACTCCTTCATCAGCTTGTCCATAACAGGACGCTTCGCCTGCGCCACTGCGTTGCCCTTCGTCTCATTATTCAGGCCGTAGCCGTCTAAGATCATAAGTACTGTTGGTTTCTTGCTCATTGTTATATCTCCTTATATACGCTTTTGTCCAGCGCTTTTTCACTTCTCTATTATACTCCAAAAAAGACAAATTGCAAAGCTAAAACTCTTCTGTTTCTATCTCCTTTGTCAGCGTTTGTTACTGTTCACACGTCACCTGCCGGACGCGGGTTGAATCAGAAGCATGTCTCTAAGCAGACGGAGTAACATTCCATTGAACTAGTGTGCTGACCGCATTATATCCTGCGGAGTTTCGCCAGATATAATGTGGTCAACACACTAGCAACTAACGCAGACTAAGCCGCTCAGGAAAGCCTTCGCGTCTAAGTCTGCATAAGCTGCTATTCCAATTCCATGATAAGCACTCCTGAATTGTCTGCTCAGAGACATGCTCCTGATTCAACCCGCTGTTTACCAAATGACCTGTGAACTGTAACCTAACTGTAATCCAGATTCATCTAACGCCAACAGGCTGGATAACCGGTTATTATACCGGCCATACAGCCTGTCTCCATCCTAATTCTGCTTTATTCTATTACGGATTTAACCTTTATTTATAATTTACAATCTTGCCAAAATCCGGTTTCAGCGCTGCGCCGCCTACCAGACCGCCGTCAATATCTGCCTGTGCAAATAACTCTGGTGCTGTAGCTGCGTTAACAGAACCGCCGTACTGGATACGGATTGCCTCTGCTGTCGCATCGTCGTAAACTTCTGCAATACATGCACGAATTCCTGCGCAAACTTCCTGTGCCTGCTCGGTTGTAGCTGTCTTGCCTGTTCCGATTGCCCAGATTGGCTCATAAGCGATTACCATTGTCTTAGCCTGCTCAGCGGTTACATTCTGAAGACCTACCTTAACCTGCTGACGGATAAAGTCCATAGTTACGCCCTGCTCCCTCTGCTCCAAAGACTCGCCGCAGCACATAATCGGAGTAATTCCATGCTCAAATGCCTTCAGCACCTTCTTATTTACAGTCTCATTGGTCTCCGCAAAATACTCTCTCCTCTCAGAGTGTCCCAGAACAACATATTTCACGCCTGCATCTACCAGCATAGCCGGAGAAATCTCGCCTGTGTAAGCGCCCTTCTCCTCAAAATACATATTCTCAGCGCCAACTGCAATATTGGTTCCCTTTACTGCCTCTGCAACAGGGATGATATCAATTGCCGGAACGCAGAATACCACGTCTACGTCATCGCTTGCTACCAGTGGTTTCAGTTCTTCAGCCAGGGCAACTGCCTCGCTGGGCGTCTTATTCATTTTCCAGTTACCTGCAACAATTTTTCTTCTTGCCATCTTTCTATTCTCCTTCTAAATTTATCTCTATCGCCCGAAAAACTTCTCCAAGCTTTCCGATATCTCCGCCTCACTAAATTCGTCAAAATCCTTATTAAGTTTGGCGGACTAAGTAAACGCCAGGCTCGAAAACCTTTCCAAGCTTTCTGGTATGTCCGCCTCTCTAAATTCGTGAATAACCTTATTAAGTTCGGCGGACTAAGTAAACGCTAGGCTCGAAAATACCTCGCCAAGCTTTTTACTTATCGTTTGCGGCTGCTACGCCCGGCAGTTCTTTTCCTTCTAAAAATTCAAGGGAAGCGCCGCCGCCTGTTGAAATGTGCGTCATCTTATCGCCAAATCCAAGCTGGTTTACTGCCGCTGCGGAATCGCCGCCGCCAATGATAGTTACCGCGTCTGTATCGGCAAGCGCTTTTGCTACCGCCTCGGTTCCGGCTGCAAAATTCGGCATCTCAAAACATCCCATCGGTCCGTTCCAAACAACTGTCTTAGCGTCCTTTACAGCCTCGGAGAAAATCTTAGCTGTCTCTGGTCCGATATCAAGTCCCTGCCAGTTATCCGGAATCTCTCCGGCCTTTACAACCTTGGAATTGGCATCATTAGAGAAATCATCCGCGATTACGGTATCTACAGGAAGAAGTAATTTCACACCCTTCTCCTCCGCCTTCTTTAACATGTTCAGGGCATAGTCACAGTAATCCGCTTCCAGAAGAGAAGTACCAACGCTTCCGCCCTGTGCCTTGCTGAATGTATAGGACATACCGCCGCCAATAATCAGCGTATCGACCTTATCAAGCAGATTCTCGATTACAGAAATCTTGCTGGAAACCTTTGCTCCGCCAAGGATGGCCACAAATGGTCTCTCCGGATTATTTACCGCATTGCCAAGGAAGTCAATCTCCTTCTGCATCAGATATCCGACTGCCGCTGTGTCAACATACTCTGTTACGCCCACGTTTGAGCAGTGCGCTCTGTGAGCGGTACCAAATGCATCATTTACAAATACATCGCACAGAGAAGCCAGCGCTTTCGAGAACGCCTCTCCGTTCTTGGTTTCTTCAATTCTGTAACGAGTGTTCTCAAGAAGAATCACATCGCCGTCTGCCATTGCATCTACGGCAGCCTTTACGCTGTCGTCAACTACCACGTCGCTTGGAACAAACTTCACTTCTTTGTCAAGCAGTTCAGAAAGTCTTTTCGCTACCGGCGCAAGAGAAAGCTCCGGCTTCGGCTCTCCCTTCGGCTTGCCAAGGTGGGAGCAGAGAATCACCTTTCCACCTTCTGCAATCAGTTTCTTTATTGTGGGAAGCGCAGCCACCAGACGGTTCTCATCTGTAATCTTTCCTTCAATCAAAGGCACGTTAAAATCACATCTGCAAAGGACTCTTTTTCCCTTAACGCTAATATCATCTACCGATTTCTTATTCAGCATATTTTTTATCTCCTTACTTCATAAATATTCTGCGATTCAATCCAAAGCCCCTCTCCTGTCAAAACTCCTTTACCGCAGCTGAACAGATACAGCTTTCTTTGACAGAAAAAGGGTCCGGCCCTGTCAGACCGGACCCTTCCTGAGCCTCTTATTCTCTCAGTGTTACCGCTCATCCCCAGTGGAATAAACAGCAACAGCATCCATTTACTCTTATGCTAATTCAGAGAAATATTTGATTGTTCTTACCATCTGGCTTGTGTAAGAATTTTCATTGTCATACCAAGAAACAACCTGAACCTCTGTTGTATTGTCGTCAATCGGCAATACCATTGTCTGGGTAGCATCGAATAATGAGCCAAATCTCATACCAATAACATCGCTGGAAACGATCTCATCTGTGTTGTATCCGAAAGACTCTGTTGCAGCTGCCTTCATAGCTGCGTTAACTTCGTCAACTGTAACAGCCTTGCCAACTACTGCTGTAAGGATTGTGGTAGAACCTGTAGGAGTTGGAACACGCTGAGCTGCGCCAATCAGCTTTCCGTTCAGTTCAGGAATAACAAGTCCGATAGCCTTAGCTGCGCCTGTGCTGTTTGGAACGATATTAACTGCCGCTGCACGAGATCTTCTTAAGTCGCCCTTTCTCTGCGGTCCGTCAAGAGTCATCTGGTCGCCTGTGTAAGCGTGGATTGTCTGCATAATACCGGACTTAATCGGTGCAAGATCGTTCAGTGCCTTAGCCATAGGCGCCAGACAGTTTGTTGTACAAGAAGCTGCAGAAATAACGGTGTCTTCCGGCTTCAAAGATGTATGGTTAACATTGTAAACGATTGTAGGAAGGTCGCTTCCTGCCGGTGCAGAAATAACAACTTTTCTAGCTCCTGCCTTAACGTGAGCGGATGCTTTCTCTTTTGATGTGTAGAAGCCTGTACACTCCAGAACTACGTCTACACCAATCTCACCCCATGGAAGCTCCTCTGCGTTAGCCTTTGCATAGATCTTAATCTCTTTTCCATCAACAACGATAGAATCCTCTGTAGCTTCAACTTTGTCTGCCAGTGCATATTTGCCCTGTGAAGAATCATACTTTAACAGGTGAGCAAGCATCTTTGGAGATGTCAGGTCATTGATTGCAACTACCTCATATCCCTCTGCTCCAAACATCTGTCTGAATGCGAGACGTCCAATACGTCCGAATCCATTAATCGCTACTTTTACTGCCATGATTAATTCCTCCTAAATGATTATTAACTGCTTTTCACAGCCATGTATTTTATAATTCTCCAACATATGCTTTGTTAAAGAATCATCAACCGAGTATTATTGTACTAAATCTTGTATAGAAATTCAAGTCTCTTTTGCATTTTTATGGAAGGAACGGCGATTTTTTCTATTTTTTCTTATCTATCGAATAAAATCGACCTGAAAAAGCGTAGCACAACCCGTCATTTTCCGGTATTTCCCCTCTGACAGTAAGCATAGACAGCCAGTGCGGCAAATACAGGAATCTCTATCATTCTAATTACCAGAAGCATATCCACATTCCAAATGGACGCCTGCCCCACATGTAAAAAATGATAATCTATCATGGAATACAATAGACAGTTGGACAGTCCGACTCCCCCTGCCGGCAAAACGCAGCCAAGCCATTGTCCAATCTGCCCCGGCAAAGCCGCGTCTAAAAGTACTGGAAGAATTACAAAGAGAAGCCCTGCCGCAAGAGCGCTTACGTTATTTTTCATCTTTGCAGAAAGAAACAGTGTAAAGCTGACTGCCGCAAGAAATACGAAAAAGCTCCCCGCTAAATTCACCCACTGAAGCTGTCCCATATTATATGCCGGAAAACAGGTTGCCGAATAAATAATCTGTATAGAGGTCTTTGTTCCCTCCCATCCGAACAAACTATTGGTTATCAGAACATATAATACGCCGCATAAAGCAAATGCCATACTGGTTATTAGAGATGCCGACAATATCTTCACTACAGCAAGCCGTATTCCTCCATGCCTGGTACAGCGCAGGATATCATCCGCCCCAGTTTGATATTCTGCCGAAAATACCGGCGCCGCAATCACCACGCACAGCACTGTAATGATAAAAATCAGCAGAACCTGATAGTCCATCGAATTAGAGGATGCTCCATAGTAATACAGATAAGGCCGTCTCACCTTCTCAAATTTCTTCTGAGCCACATCTTCCGCCGAAGGATAGTTCTTCTGCTCCATCTGCATGATAGAAGACAGCCGACCAGTCAATCTGTCGTAAAATCCGTCTATTTCTTCTGGATTAATATCCGACACCAGCGGCGCCAGCCCGTTGTCTGAATCCGCAAATACCTCTTTTATCACATGAACATATCCTTCTGACAGCGCAAGCTCTTCATAATAAACCTTGGACGGAATATTTTCTCCGTATTCCGAATCGTATTCCTGATACAGTTTCTGCCGTTTTTCTATCGCATCCCGAAGCTTTTCTGTAGTTACCTCTCCATATATCGTATCATTAAACTGCCGATAATAGCGAATTGCTTCCAGGCCCCCAAGCTCTTTTTCTTCTCCTTGTTCTTCTATCATAACTCCCTCGAAGGTAACCGGAATATATGCCATAGCAACAGTCAAAACAAGCGCCATACCCAATAGAATCCATGTGATTCTGGTTCTCAGTATACGTTTCATTTCTAATGATAAAAGTCTCATCTTCCCACCCCGCTTTCCTGTGGAAACAACCACAGATATAAATCTTCCAGTCGCGGCTCTGCCAGACTTGAATCTTTCGTCTTCTTCTCATCCGCAAGATACCGGAGAGCCGTTGTTCCATCCGGCTCATTTTTCAAATTCACCACCTGTACTTCCCGCTCCAATCTTCCTGCTTCCCTATCCGAAACATGGCAGCGCCAAACCTTTCCGATAATATTCTTTACCAGACTTTCGGTGGTACCAGTCTGGATTATTTTACCATTTTTCATAATTGCATTCTGATTAGCGATATACTCCACATCCGATACGATATGTGTGGATATCACCACAATTCTGTCATGGGCAAATTCCGATAAAAGATTACGGAACCTAATCCGTTCTCCTGGGTCCAAACCACTGGTAGGTTCATCCAGGACAAGAATTTCCGGATCATTTAAGAGCGCCTGTGCAATTCCAACACGCCGCTTCATTCCTCCGGATAATTTTACAATCCGTTTTTTCCTCACATCTCCAAGAGAAAGGCGCTCTAGGAGCTCTGCAATCTTTCTCTTTGTATCGCTTTTAGTTAACCCCTTTAGTACGGCCACATATTCCAGATAATCCTTAACTGTAAATTCCGGATAAAAACCAAATTCCTGGGGCAAATACCCGAAAATATCCCTGTAGCTTCCTTTTAATGCTCCAATCGAAATGCCGTCATATATAATTTTTCCTGACGTCGGCGTCATAATCCCCGCAATCATCTTCATCAACGTTGTTTTACCGGCTCCGTTTGCACCAAGGAGCCCCCATACTCCCGGTGTAATCGTAAGAGATACGTCGTCCACCGCCAGTTTATCTTTATATTCTTTTGTAATGTGTTCAATTCTTAGTTCCATATTTCTAATCCTCCTAATTCTAGTATAACTCACACGAATTAACCGTACGTTTCACTTGTCTAAATTTCCATCTGCCGCGTTGTCGTCAATCGACACAGCCACCGCACGCCTCATTTCTCCGCCTTGCAGGATGGAAATTTATCCTGCGTGAAACGTATCGGAAATCAGTATAGGTTATGCTCGTACACAGCAGACGTCTTCCGACCATCTCGCAAGTAAACGCCCCTGATAGACGCCATATCCCAGAAAAATACAGCTCCCCAGAAAAATTTCTGTATAAAATGTTCCGTCAAAAGCGTGCTGTTGGAATCTGACAAGCATCGTCATGACAAAAAGAAGTCCGAATCCATATGCCAGAAAATACCGGCATAATTTTTCCATTTCCACCTTCCTGACCAACCGCAATACTCCATTCCAGACTGCTCCAAACAAAAACAACATACAAACCATGCTGTTTCTGAAATCAACAGGCGTATTGTAGGACATCACAATACCAACGCCGATAATTCCCACCAGTTCCCCCACCGACAATATCATAATTCTGGATAACAGAAGCTTTTTAATGGAAAAGAACGTAGCAGCTTCTATCTCATACATCTGGTAATAGATGGAGCGATAAATAAACGGAATACACAGCATGGATATGGCAATCGTCAAACAACAAAGCAGAAATACAGCCGTTGTCTGCGTAATCGTATGCCATCCCAAAAACTTAAACAGTATAAAAACAGGTATGATTGTAACCACTAACTCAATTATCCATATTTTCCATCCGATATATCGAACCTGCGCCAGTAAAAATCTGGAAAAATGAATATTCTCTTTTCGTATATTCTCATTCCAATGGGTTCTGGCAAGCAGAATCATATTGTTTACCGACTGCTCCTTTACCTGTTCTTTCGCCGCGAACGCCCTTCTAATTCTATTTTCTGTCTTTTTTTCCATCTGCCGTCCCTCCTTTCAACAACTCGACTTTTATTTCTTTCAATGCCTGCCGTAATTTTGATTGTACCGTACGCATAGGCATTTCCATAATTACTGCAATTTCCCGCAGTTTCAAATCCTGCCTGAACCGTAGTATCGCCACCTCCTGCATGGCAGGTTCCAACCTTCTTACCAGTTCTTCAATCATCAGCTTATCCGCCGCATCCTCAAATCCAGTCTCCACATAATCCATCTCACAGTTGATACACTCAAAAGACACATGTTCCCGCCATTTATTTCTGTGCATGTCTATACAGGTATTCACTGCGATTTTGTACAGGAAACTCTTAAATTTTCCTGAAAACCGGCCCCTGCCCAAATATTTAATTGCTTTTAAAAATGTCTCCTGGGCCGCGTCCTCCGCTAAATATGCGTCCGGCGCATGCCACATGCAGTACCGGAGTATTTCCGGATAATACATGCGCACCAGTTCATCCATAGCAGAAGAATCTCCAGCCAGTAAATTCTTAATCAATACCTCTTCGCGCATTAAGATATTCTCCTTTAAGGGCGTCCCCCTATCCCCAGATAGATTATCCCGTCACAGTTTGCTGAGTATCAGGCTTGCCCAGAACACTTTGGCACAGGGCGCGGGGCAAGACAACATTCCAGTGAACTCTCTGCTAACGTAGTCTAAGAAGCTCAGGAATGCCTTCGCTCCTAAGACTACATAAGCAGGGATTTCACTTCCATTAAATGCGTCTCTTAATCGCCCCGCACCCTGTGCCGAAGCGTTCCGGGCAAGCCTGATACTCAGCAAACTGCAACTTAAAGGGAAACGACTATTTTTGTGTCGTCTATATAATATAACGAACCAGGTATAGGAAAAGGATTCAAAAACGTAAAAAAAGTTTGCGCATTTCGCACAAACCTTTTATGTAAATTATTCTTATTTTAAGATAATGGAATAAATTCCGGCTTTCTTTCCCGAAATACTGTATAATAGCGAAATCCATTTTCCTTAAGAATCTCGTCCGCCAAATGAAAATCATAAGCAATGTGCTCCGGGATATGTCCGTCTGATCCTACTGTTATAATCTCTCCGCCAAGCTCATGATAGCGTTTTAAAATCACGCCATGGGGGTGCGCAAAACCAACTCCATACTTCAACCCGGAAGTATTCAGCTCAATTCCCTTCCCATCGGAAATTACCTGCTTCAATATCGCGTCAATCACATCCATGTAATCATCACAGCAGTAACTTTTTACCCCCTGATTACTGTAGCGCACCATATAATCCATATGACCCAGCACATCATAGGACTTAATCTTCTGCACATCCTCAAGCATTTCTTCAAAATATATCCGGTAAGCCTCCTGGTCTGTCCGTCCGCTGTAAATCCTCTTTGAAGCCGCGTCATGGCCCTGTACGGAATGGGCGGAACCAATCACAAAGTCCAGCGGATACTTCTCTGTAAATTCCCGGTAAAATTCTCCCAGATAAGGCCTAAACCCTATTTCCGCACCAACTCGAATATCAATTCTCCTCCTGTATCGCTCGCTGAGAACCGGCATTTCTGCAAAATAACGCTCCTCATCAAAAATATCCTCCGGTCCCCAGTCGAAATTATCCTTATCATAATGGTCAGTAAAACATATAATCTCCAGCCCTTTTGCAATGGCCGCCTCCGCCATATCTTCCGGTCTGGCATCAGAATCGCTGGAAAAACTCGAATGCATATGCATATCCGCTCTCATCATAGTTCCCCTCCTGTAATCGTTCCTCCCCCAAGCACATATTCTCCGTCATAGAGAACAAGAGCCTGTCCTGGAGCCGCCCCCTGCTGAGGGATATCAAAGGTGCAGCAAATCTCATTTTCTCCCGTCTTCTGCGCCATGCACCATGCGCCCTTATGGTTATAACGGATTTTCGCCCACAGCCGTCTTGGTTCAGTTAAGTCCTCTACTGACATAAAGTTTAAATTGTCCGCCCTTACACGTCTAATCAGAGATTCCTCTCTTCGCCCGACTACAACTTCATTAGTCTCAGGACGTATCTCCAGAACAAAGACTGGATAGCCTAACGCAATACCAAGCCTCTTTCGCTGCCCCACTGTATAATGAATTACACCTTTGTGCTTCCCTACCACAATTCCGTCTCTGGTAACAAAATTTCCTTCCGGAAATGCAACATCCCGCTCCCTCTCTATAAAAGAAGCATAATCTCCGTCCGGGACAAAGCAGATATCCTGGCTGTCTGGCTTGTGCGCCACTGGAAGATTTAGCTTTTTGGCAAGATTCCGTATTTCTTCCTTCTCATACATCCCCACCGGCATGAGCGTCTTTGCAAGCTGCTCCTGGGTCAGATTATATAGAGCATAGGTCTGGTCTTTTTTGTCCCCGGCAGAAGTTTTCAGAGAATACCTGCCGTTAGCTAACCGTTCAATTCGCGCATAATGACCTGTAGCAATATAATCCGCTCCGATTGATAAACTCCTCTTAAGAAGCGATTCCCATTTTACATAACGGTTACAGGCAATACAAGGGTTGGGCGTCCTGCCAGCTATATATTCATTCACAAAATAGTCAATCACAGATTTCTGAAACTCAGATTTAAAATTCATCACATAGTAAGGAATCCCAAGTTTAACGGCAACCCTTCTGGCATCCTCCACAGCCTCTAAGCCGCAGCATCCACCGTTTTCCTCCAAAAGCGTTTCTTCTTCATCCTGCCAAATCTGCATGGTAACTCCGATTACCTCATAGCCCTGCTCCTTCAACAGATAAGCCGCTACGGAAGAATCCACGCCTCCGGACATTCCTACCACTACTTTTTTCCCATTCATGGATAACCAAATCCTTCTTAATATTCCTCTTCTTCCTCTTCCTCGCCTTCGTGGATATCTGACTTTGGCTTAGAAAGTCCTTCTATCTTAATATCATGTTTCTCAGCATAATCCCAGAGCGCCGCATGAATCGCCTCCTCCGCAAGAAGCGAACAGTGTACTTTCACCGGCGGAAGTCCGTCGAGAGCTTCCATCACTGCCTTATTGGTAACTTCCATAGCCTCTTTGATGTTCTTACCTTTTACAAGCTCAGTCGCCATACTGCTGGTCGCTACTGCCGCGCCGCATCCAAATGTTTTGAACTTTACATCCTGAATAATCTGATTCTCATCAATATCCAGATAAATTCTCATAATATCTCCGCACTTTGCATTGCCAACAGTACCTACGCCGCTGGCGTTTTCGATTTCTCCCATATTTCTCGGATGCTGAAAATGGTCCATAACCTTCTCTGTATACATTGTCAAATTCCTCCTAATTATCTTAATCTTTTATCATAACGAATGATTCTTTATTTATTTTCCTTTTTGATAAAATCCTCATATAATGGCGACATAGAGCGTAAGTCTGCTACAATCTCCTTCAGACTGTCTACCACATAGTCAATGTCTTCCTTTGAAATCTCCTCATTTAACGTAAGTCTGAGCGAGCCATGGGCAATCTCATGAGGCAGTCCGATTGCCAGCAGCACATGGGAAGGGTCTAACGAACCTGACGTACACGCCGAACCGCTGGAGCCGCAGATTCCCTTCATGTCCAGCTTAATTAAAAGAGCTTCTCCTTCGATAAAACGGAAACTGAAATTGGCGTTATTCGGAAGCCTGTTCTCTCTGTGTCCGTTCAGCTTCGTATAGGGAATCTCATTCATTACACGTTCAATCAGATAGTTCCTTAATTCTATCTCTTTTGCCGTACGTTCCTCCATGGTACGCACCGCCCTTGAAACTGCCGCGCCAAGTCCTGCAATACCCGGCACATTCTCTGTTCCTGCCCGGCGCTTTCTCTCCTGCGCTCCCCCATGAACAAAGGAACGAATCTTCACTCCCTTTCGGATGTAGAGGAAACCGATTCCTTTGGGTCCGTTTAACTTATGACCGCTGGCGCTGAGCATATCAATATGGTACTCGTCTACATCTATCGGAACCTGACCAAACGCCTGTACCGCGTCGGTATGGAAAAGAATCCCTTTTTCATGAGCAATCTTCCCGATTTCTTTGATTGGCTGGATGGTTCCTATCTCGTTATTAGCAAACATCACGGAAATCAAAATGGTCGTCGGACGGATAGCCGCCTCCAAATCCTCTAAGCGAACCACGCCGTCTTCATCCACATCCAGATATGTTACCTCAAAACCACGCTTTTCCAAATATTCCGCCGTATGGAGAATGGCATGATGCTCAATCTTTGTCGTGATAATATGATTTCCTTTATCCTGATAAGCATCTGCAGTCGCCTTCAGCGCCCAGTTATCCGACTCCGAGCCTCCGGCAGTAAAATATATCTCATTAGACTTTGCTCCAAGCGTCTTTGCAATCGTCTCCCGCTGCTTTGTGATGACATCCTTATTCCCTGAAGCAAAGCTGTATACGCTGGAAGGATTGCCGAACTTCTCGGTAAAATACGGAAGCATAGCTTCCACAACCTCCGGCGCTGTCTTCGTCGTTGCCGCATTATCCAGATAAATCAATTTCTCCATCCTCTTGTCCTCCTAATTATTGCAAGCCTTCGGCTTCTCCTTATCACAGGCCGAAAGCTGTTTGCTTTCTTCAACTAATGTATCAAGCTTCATCTCATTTACCGTCTGATTAATGCTCTCATTAATTCGTTTCCATACATATTTGGTTACGCATCCGCCGGATGCAGCGCACTCCTCATCCGAATCGTACCCCGCGCATTCCACTGGTTCAAGACTCCCCTCTAACGCCCGCAGAACGTCTCCAACCGATATCTCACCTGCATCCTTCGCCAGTACATAACCGCCACCGGCGCCCCGGATACTCTTAATTAATCCCGCCTTCTTAAGCAGAGACATTAACTGCTCCAAATATCGTTCTGATAAATTCTGCCTCTCCGCGATGCAACTGATAGAGACCGGCTCCATTTCACTATACCTGGCAAGGTCAATCAACGCGCGCAGACCATATCTTCCCTTAGTCGAAAGCTTCAATTTCTCACCTTCTTTTTAAAATTCCTAGCAAAATACTAGGATTTTTTCTTCTTGTAGAATATCACCGCATTTGAGTTCTGTCAAGATAAACTTTTGAATAAGTTATAAGGATATCGAAAGTTATGGTTACAGCTCACTTGAGACGCAGATTGACTAAGAAATATATTCCTAAACAGACCGAGTAACATTCTGTTAAACTACCGACTAAATAAATTTGCATTTGAACTGTAACGAAGGAAAGGGATTGCATGTCGCAGAAAAAAACACTTATCAAAGGCGCCTTTATTCTTACGATAACTGGATTCGCCACAAGAATCATCGGATTCTTTTACCGCATTTTCCTGAGCAGAAGCTTCGGGGAGGAGGGAGTCGGATTATATCAATTGATATTTCCTGTCTATGCCCTTGGTTTTTCTCTTACCTGCGCGGGTATCCAGACTGCCATATCCCGATGTGTCGCCAGAAAATCAGCAGTAAGCAAACATGCTCAGGCAAAACAAATTCTTTATATCGGTATGAGCTTATCCGTATGCCTGTCTGTTATCGTCATGCTTCTCACTCAGCAGAACGCAGAATTTATTGCCGTTCACTTCCTATGCGAAAAACGTTGCGCTTCCCTGCTTGTGGTGCTCTCCTATGCCTTTCCATTTGCCTCTGTCCACAGTTGTATCTGCGGCTATTACATGGGGTTAAAACAGACTGAGATTCCTGCAGTATCACAGCTTCTCGAACAAATTGTACGTGTTGTTGGAGTTTACCTTCTATTTCTTCTGTTTACCTCTGAGGGAAATCCGCCGGGTATCCTCATCGCTGCAGCTGGCCTGACAATTGGAGAAATGGCTTCTGCCGGAATCTGCATATATATGCTTCGATGCAGACAGAAAATCCTGTGTCCTCCGGCAAAAACATCGGGCCTGTCAATACCTTCAGCGCTTACCGAGTTGTTGAGACTGTCCGTACCACTTACTGCCAACCGGATTCTCCTGAATATTCTGCAGAGCATAGAGGCAGTATCCATTCCTGTACAGCTTCGTACCTACGGCATGGACACCAGCCATTCTCTCAGTATGTACGGCGTTTTAACCGGAATGGCTCTTCCCTGCGTTATGTTTCCCTCTGCCATCACCAACTCTATCGCATCTATGATGCTGCCTGCCATCGCCGAGCTGCAGGCTGCCGACAACAGACGGGAACTAAATCAGTTAGTGAAAAAAGCCGCCGGCGGATGTTTTCTTCTGGGAAGCCTCTGCTGTATCGGTCTCCTTATCACCGGCCGTTTTATCGGCACATACATTTTCCACAGCAGCATGGCAGGCGACTTTATTATCACACTGGCATGGATTTGTCCTTTTCTTTACACAAACAGTAATTTAATCAGTATTATCAATGGTCTTGGAAAAACCAGCCAGTCCTTTTTATTCAATTCCATCAGCCTGACTGTGCGTATTCTCAGCGTATTCTTATGTATTCCATTTTTGGGCATCAAAGGATATCTGTGGGGATTGCTCGCTTCTCAGCTGATTCTCTTCCTTCTGTGCATCTATTATTTAACCAAAAAAAGTCACATCCTGTAATGGGATGTGACATTCTTTCATATAGCCTTCTTTATTTTGTTTGCTTTCTGACAGGTGCGCCCCCTTAGGTATACATCCCGAACTACGAACGTTTAAAGATGATTTTGCAATATTCTAAGAATGTCTCAGCATGCTTGGAGTAATGGTCCCCTTAATTCCAGCCTTTGCCGCATAACCTTTTAGAATCTTCCAAAATCCCTGACGGCTCATCTTTTTCCCGGAAATGTTCGGGAAAAGTACATCCGATTCTGTTCCCTTAAGCAGCTTATCGCGCCCATTCTTCAAATAAGCTCTCATCGCCTTCTGGGACTGTCTGTCCAAAGGATAGGCATTCTGATTACCATCAAAATGACACTGAAGATATCCCAACTCCATATTAATATCTTCAATCTTTAAGCTGACCAATTCTTCTACCATGATTCCGGTAGAATACAATAGCTCAATCATTGCCTTGTCCCGAAGCAGCTTCGGCGTCTTCCCTGTAGGCACTGCCAGTACCTTCTTCACATCTTCTTTGGAAGCGCTCTTCGGAGCGTGTCTCTCAATCTTCGGACTTACCAGAGTCTCAGATACATCCTCCTCAATCATTCCCTGCCTTTTCAAATACTGAAAAAATCCTTTTATGGATGCAACATTCCTGGAAATGGTCGTATTGGTTAATCCTTGCTTTTCCATATATAGCATATAGGAATTCAAATTGGTAACCGTAAGTTTCTCAATATCCCGAACTTCCTGAGATTCAAGAAATCTTACCAGCTTCATCAAATCACGACGATAAGCCATCTCTGTGTTTACAGAAATCCTTTTTTCATTCTTTAAATATTCTACATAATTTAATACTTTATTTTCCATAATCCATTCTCCTATTATATATATAGATTATAAGCACAAATGCGGTAAAAATCAAAACATTTTTACAATTATTTTTACCAAAACTGGACTCATATAACATTCTAACGCAACTCCTATACAAATAGCAAGAAAAACCGCAATTGTTTTTTGAAAATTCCAATTTATTTTCGGATAATAATATAAACCAATCAGCAGAATTGCATATCCAGCCACATAAAACACTCCCTGGGGAAAAAATGCCGCAACGCAAAGCGCGATACCTTTTACTCCCAATTGCAGGGTAGCCGATGTGAATACCATTCCGCATAAAAAGCCCGTCCATATTAAAAAAGCGACCACAGCCGGCTTCCGAATACGCGTTGCCCCAAGAAGTAGTACTCCCAAAATCGGGGCTACCCGTACTTTAATTAAATACCATATGTAGGAACTGCCTGCAAGGTCTGTCTGAATATACTGATTCAAAAAATAATCGCTGAATATTCCAAGGGACGCCACATAATCTTTTGAAACCAAATTCGTATACAAAATTCCACAAAAAAAACCGGCCATATAAATCAATACCATGAGTCGGGTGTAATTTTTCATTACCATCTATTCACCTCATACTGTCAAGATATTTCATTATATGCCCGGTATTTCAGATTATTCGTTACTGCTCACAGCAACAATTCAGAGCGATAGAAAGCTTTTCTGTGCAAAAAACGCTCCTCGCTCCGTAAGTCTGTTCTCATAGAATGCGCATTCTATGAACTATGAACAATAACAATTATTCTGCTCTGCGATTATATTTCGTATCATATGCCAGAATAGCCGATACCGTCTTTGAATCCTCAATCTCCCCTGCGAATATCTTCGCTTTTAGTTCTTCTATCGAATATGCCTGAACATCAATGTATTCGTCTTCATCCAGATTCTGCTTGGATGGAATCAAATTATGAGCTACAAAAATCTCGATTCTTTCATTACAGAACGCAACCGTTGTCCGGAGGGTAATCATCCACTCCAATTTATCCGAACGATACCCCGTCTCTTCTTCCAGTTCTCTGGAAGCACATACGATTCCCTTCTCTGCCGGATCGTCCAATTTACCTGCTGGAATTTCTAAGGTATAGCGTTCCAATGCGTTGCGGTATTGACGCACCATCAGAATCTTACCTTCGTCCGTCACCGGCACAACGGCCGCCGCACCGTCATGGTGAATATAATCCCACTGAGCAGTATTGCCGTTTTCAAATTCCATCGTATCGCAGTATATATCAATGACTGCTCCTTTATGAACTAGTTCTCTTTTTATCCTTCTTACTTCTTCAGCCATCTTTTTTCCTCCATTCCTATACTGGGGGGCACGCCTTAATACATGCCCAGCGAACAGGCGTATTTTATCCGATAAGGCATGCCTTCCAGGTACCCCGTTATGGCCATTCGGCCGGCTCATAAGGTATACTCAACAAGTACCTTTACTGTCCACCCGCAAGGGCGCAAGCCAGAGCTGCCCTCGGATATATGTTAAAAGAACCGGATCAAAAGACCCGGTTCTTTTACATTTATCTTCTACATGGTAATTATTTCGCGTAATCAGTAACCCTCGATTCGCGGATTACATTCACCTTAATCTGTCCGGGATATTCCAATTCATATTCAATCTGTTTTGAAATATCTCTGGCCAGCAATACCATATCTGCATCAGATACCTGCTCTGGAACTACCATAACTCGAATCTCTCTACCTGCCTGAATAGCAAAAGACTTATCAACACCCTTAAACTGATTGCTGATTTCTTCTAATTGTTTTAACCTGTTTGTATATGTTTCGATTGTCTCTCTTCTCGCACCCGGTCTGGCCGCCGATATCGTATCTGCCGCCTGAACTACACATGCTATCAGAGTCTCTGGCTCCACATCGCCATGATGCGACTCAACCGCATTAATTACAATGGCCGACTCTTTGTATTTTCTACAAAGATCAACGCCAATCTGAATATGCGATCCTTCCACATCATGATCGATAGATTTACCAATATCATGCAGAAGTCCTGCACGCTTTGCAAGGCGTATATCCAAACCAATCTCGCCTGCCAGCAGTCCTGCCAGTTGTGAAACTTCAATAGAGTGCTTTAATGCATTCTGACCATAACTGGTCCTGAACTTCATACGCCCAAGAAGCTTAATCAGTTCCGGATGAACTCCATGAACGCCAACTTCTAATGCAGCCGCCTCTCCTTCTTCACGAATAATCGTGTCTACCTCTTTTTGCGCCTTCTCAACCATCTCCTCAATTCTTGCCGGATGAATACGCCCGTCAATGATTAACTTCTCCAGCGCAATTCTGGCAACTTCTCTTCGAATCGGGTCAAATCCTGAAAGGACAACTGCTTCCGGTGTATCGTCAATAATCAATTCTACACCAGTCATCGTCTCTAAGGTACGAATATTTCGTCCCTCACGTCCAATGATTCTTCCCTTCATCTCGTCGCTCGGAAGCTGCACAACCGAAATTGTAGTTTCGGCCACATGATCTGCAGCGCATCTCTGAATGGCAGTCACAACATATTCCTTTGCCTTCTTGTCCGCCTCTTCTTTCGCCTGCGCTTCTAATTCTTTTATCATCTTTGCAGTGTCATGTTTTACATCGTCTTCAACAGTTTTTAACAAATATTCTTTTGCTTGTTCGGAGGTAAGCCCTGAGATTCTTTCAAGTTCCTGTACTCTTTGTTTACTCAGCGCTTCCACTTTCGTTTCACGCTGCCGTAATTGCTCTTCTTTTGCTGTAAATGCCGCTTCACGTCTCTCGATTGCATCCGACTTCTTATCTAAAGATTCTTCCTTGGATAACACTCTTTTCTCATAACGCTGTAACTCTGCTCTACGTTCTTTTGTTTCTTTTTCGAGCTCATTCTTTGTCCTGATAGATTCTTCTTTAATTTCCAAGAGAGATTCCTTCTTCTTTGCCTCAGCCGTCTTAACTGCATCATCAATAATCTCGCGAGCCTTGCTTTCTGCATTCCCAATCTTAGACTCTGCGTTCTTCCTCATATTGGACATAGTCACAAAATGACTGATAATTGCCGCTGCAATGACAAGCACTGCGGCCACAGCAATCACAATTCCCATTGGCACAGGAGCACCTCCTTATTTAATTTTCATTGTACAAATACAACATTTAAAGTTTATACTGTTTTCACAAATAAGTCAAGCATTCTGGTCAGAATTTCAAATTGTTTCACAAATAACTTAATTGCAAATTTAAATTCCACCCTTCTGTGGAATTTAATTCTGCAAATCTTCCTACCGGCAATCATGGAATTTAATCTTTCCGAATTATCTGTTAAAATCATTTCTATAAAATATGACTGTTTCCTCCCGGCAGGAAGGAAGTACTTATGAATAAACAAAAACATTTAACTCTTGAGTCCCGGATTATTATCGAAACGAAACTGAACGAAGGTGAGAGCTTTAAAGCAATCGGCAGATTATTAAACAAGGATTGTACCACCATCTCTAAAGAAGTGAAAAACCACATCTCTTTTGAAAAAAGCGGAGCCTATGGCAAAGCCTTCAATGATTGCCTCCTGGCTTTTCAGCATGAATGCTTCGCTCAAAGGGTATGTCAGGAATGTACCTCCCGCAAAAATCGCCTTTGCTGGTCCTGTGGCAAATGCTCCTCTTCCTGTATTCTCTACGAAAAGTATGTTTGCCCTAAACTTTCCAAACCGCCTTATGTCTGTAATGGCTGCTCACAACGTAATAAATGTTCCTTAGAGAAGCGTTTGTACAAAGCTTCTTATGCTCAAAAAGAGTATGAACTGGTCAGAAGGGAATCCAGGTCCGGTTTTGCCCTCTCGGAAAGTGAACTCAGACAGATCGATGACATTGTTTCGCCTCTTTTAATAAAAGGACAGTCCCTCCATCACATCGCTGTCCACCATGCAGATGAACTCATGAAATCCGAACGGACTCTGTATGCCTATATAAACAGCGGCCTTTTTACTGCCAGAAACATGGATATGCCGCGAACTGTCCGCATGCGCCCAAGAAAGAATGTTTCCAGAAATCTCAAAGTGGACAGGGCCTGTCGCCTGGGACGTGATTTCTCCTGTTTCCATACATATCTGGAAGAACATCCTGATCTCTCTATTCGTCAGATTGATTCTGTAGAAGGCAGCAAAGGCGGCGCAGTTCTTCTCACCATACATTTTGTGGAACAGGGACTGCAGCTTGCTTTTCTCAGACAACACAATGATTCCCAGTCTGTGATCGATATTTTCAACCGTCTTTATCTGGAATTGAGACCTGACATTTTTATAGAACTGTTCCCTGTTCTATTAGCAGATAACGGAAGTGAATTTTCTAATCCTTCCGCCATTGAGTCTGATATGCAGGGAAATCCACGCACGAAAATGTTTTATTGCAACCCCAGTGCCCCTTATCAGAAAGGCAGCTGCGAAAATAATCATGAAATGATCCGGCGAATCATTCCGAAAGGCGAAGATATCGGTCGATACACGCAGGAACAGATTGATCTTATGATGAGCCATATCAATTCCTATGCAAGAAAGAAACTTGGAAATAAGAGCCCGTATGAGATATTTGAATTTCAATACGGAAAGGAACTTCTGGATGCATTCCATCTGCAAAAGATTCCTGCAGATGAAATCATCTTAAGTCCTGAATTATTAAAATAAACTCTAAAACATAATCAAAAAGCTGGGCAGGAATCTATTACAGCCATCATCGCAGAATCTCCCCAGAGGTGGAATTTACCCTATCCGAAAAATCAACCATAAATTCGACTTCCGCTCAGCATGCAATAAAACACCCAAAACCACAGCTTTTATTTGTATTTTAACTCTGATTTCGGGTATTTTCTATATGAAATCTCTATTTTTCTGTATTCCTATTGAATTTACTTTTTCAAAGCGGAATTTAATCTTACAAAGTGGAATTTACTTTTTCAATTCACCTGTTTCACAAATATGCTATTTCTTCAACCGGAATTTGGATACCAGGTCCCGCAGCATGTTCGCCTGTCCGGATAACTCCTCGCTGGCTGCGGCGCTTTTTTCTGCCGTAGACATATTGGACTGTACAACATCGGAAATTCGCTCAATCCCACGAATAACCTCTTCTGTAGCCGCAGCCTGTTTTGCTGAATACTCCGCAATCCCCTCAATCAATCCATTCACTTCTTCCGCCTGAGCCACAACTTCCATCATAGACGCCGCCGTATCTTTCGCCACACTGGTTCCCTCTTCCACAGCTTCTACCGTCTGTTCAATCAGAACCGTTGTATTCTTCGCTGCTTCAGAAGATTTGCCGGCAAGATTACGCACCTCGTCTGCAACCACAGCAAAACCTTTTCCTGCCTCGCCTGCTCTTGCAGCCTCCACAGCAGCGTTCAAAGCCAGGATATTGGTCTGGAAAGCGATGTCCTCAATCGTCTTAATAATACTGTGAATCTCGGTAGACTTACTGCTAATCTTCTGAATTGCCTCATTCATATGCTGCATCTTATCATTACTTTCTAGAATACTGCTCCCAACTTCCTTGGAAATCTGACTGGCTTTTTTCGCTCCCTTAGCAGTCTGCTGTATTCCTTCTGATACTTCATTAATATGAGAGGCCAGCAATTCTACCGCATCGTTCTGCTGTGAAGAACCTTGAGAAAGCGTCTGCGCTCCGTCAGAAACATATCCGGCTCCTTCCGACACCTGACCTGCAGCCACATTAATCTGCCCCAAAGTATCATTAAACGCCCTGGAAATAGCCTCCAAAGACTCTTTTATCTTTGCAAACTCACCCAAATATTCATAAGAGAGCTTAAAATCCAGATTACCATCGGCAATCTCCTGTAGCTTTTCTGAAATCTCATTAATATAATCTACATAATCCCACAGACGCGTTACCGTACGTCCAAAGTTACCCGCCAGTTCTCCCAGCTCATCATTAGAAGAATGACGGATAGTCTGATCCAGATCTCCTTCTGCAATTCTGGCTGCCACATGATTCAGTTCTGCTACCGGACGACCTATAATTCTTCTTACAAGAATCATAATAAGAATGACAGCAATAATGATTGCCACAACAGATACCGTTCCCATCATTCCAGTCAGCATAACCAAATCACTTAATACCTCTTCTCTGGACACATATGCAACTGCCGTCCAGTCGCTATCTGGTACCTGCGCTACCTGAATGTATGTATTATCTTCAAAAAGAGACAGGCCTGACGCGCCTTTCTGTATCTGTTCATTGGCATACGCATACATATCGCCGTTAAATTCGCTCATAACGCGTCCGGTCATCTCCTTGTCCCTATGTCCAATAATCGTTCCTGTACGGGTATCCACAAGAAAAATACCACCCGTTTTTTCAAGCTGAATATCCGCTACAATGTCAGATATAGAGTCTAAATACACATCTGCTGCAGCAACGCCGCGAATCGCTCCCTCCGCGTCTTTTAATATGCCGGATGCTCCTACCACATAAGACTGACTGTCTTCATCAAAATACACGTCTCCCAGAATAAAAGCCTCCGATTGAATCCCATCCTGATACCAGGACTTCTCCAACGCGTTAAAATCCGGCCCCGGTACAAACGACGCATGATACAGAGACCCGTCTGTCAACGCCACATAGAGTCCTGCCGGATATGCATCATTTTGATTCACTGTATGTTTGATATAATCCATCATCTCAGGAACATCCATATTCTCGTACTCGATTGTATCACGCTGCGTTTCCAGCATCGTTACAGTCTTATTCATCCAGGCGCTGGTTTCCTGTAAAGCCTTATCAGTAGTCTCTTTCAGCAAATTCTCACTTTTTTCCAGAAGCGTATCGGAAACTCGATTATATACAATAAGCAAAAGCACTGCAACCATCATTATTATTGTTGCCATAATCGCCCCAACAAGTTTTTTTGCAATTCCTTTCTTTCCTCTCCTGATTTTAATTTTTTTATCTTTTGTTTTCATATCCCTGTCTCCTTAGAATCAATATACTTCAATTATAACGAAAACAATTTGAAAATACAATCTATTCGGCAGGAATTAAATAAAAATAGTTACCCTTAAGCTCCCTTTTACTGACTCTTCAGTCAAAAAAAGCAGGAAACCCTTTCCTGATTTCCTGCTCTATACCACTGTTATTCACAGCGGTCCTCTTGCTTTATATTCTGTTCTTATCTTCATTCACACTGAATAACGCGGCTGATATCTTCATACCGGAATCCTTTCCTTGCCAGAAAAGCATACATCTTCTGCCGTTCTTTGACTGTCGAATCTTCCGGATCAAATCTCTTCCTGCGCAGCAAATTCTGAATTGCCGCCTCAGTATCTTCACCGCTGCAGCACTCTTCCAATACTTCTTCTATCAATAAAGAATCCAGCCCTTTGCCGGACAGAAGCGCATACAGTTCCCTCCTGCTCTTTGTTCCCTTCCTGCTCTCTGCAAATCGTCTGGCGTATTCCCGGTCATTGATATATCCGAAAGACTTCACATATTCTAATGCCTGCTCCACAATATCTTCTGGATATCCTCCCATAATAAGCTTATTTCTCAACTGATATTCCGTTCGGTCCATGTCAGTCAGAAGATGCATCGCCCGAAGCTTCGCCCTCTTTAAAACGATTGTTTGCCGAATCTCCTGATAATCTTTCTCCGAAAGTTCTGCGCCTTCTTTCAGATGATAGCGGAAAAGCTCGCCTTTATACAGCACAAAAGCAAACTGCTCGTCCAAATATACCCGAAACCGGGTCTTTGTTATAGCTTTTATCTCTGTAACAGTCATATCTATGAATCAGCATCCTTCATCGTATCTTTTTTTGCCGCTTTCGTGGTCTTTGCGTCTTCCGCACTTTTCTTAACTTCTGAACTCTTTCCGTCTTCCTTCGGCGGGTCGGATGTCTTATAGTGCTGCCTTACCTTCTCCTCAATCTCACTCATCACATCTGGATGTCCCGCAAGATAAAGCTTCGCATTCTCTCTTCCCTGACCAATCTTATCTCCGTTGTACGCATACCAGGCTCCACTCTTCTTCACAATATCCACATTCGCCGCCAAATCAAGAATGTCGCCCTCTCTTGAAATCCCTTTGCCGAACATGATATCAAATTCCGCTTCCTTAAAAGGCGGAGCAATCTTATTCTTTACAATCTTTACTCGCACCCGGTTTCCAACCATCTCTCCGCTCTGCTTTAATGTCTCTATCTTCCTCACATCCATACGGACAGAAGCATAAAACTTCAGCGCGCGCCCTCCTGTGGTAGTCTCTGGATTACCAAACATCACGCCCACCTTCTCCCTGAGCTGATTGATAAATATGACCACACAATTCGACTTACTGATTACAGGAGTAAGCTTTCTGAGCGCCTGAGACATCAGTCTGGCCTGCAGTCCCACATGGGAATCTCCCATATCGCCTTCTATCTCCTGTCTTGGCACCAGCGCTGCAACGGAGTCTACTACAATAATATCCATCGCTCCAGAACGAACCATCGTCTCGGTAATCTCCAGCGCCTGGTCTCCGCTATCTGGTTGGGAAATATAAAGTTCATCAATATCCACACCGATGTTCTTCGCATATACCGGGTCCAGCGCATGCTCTGCATCAATAAATCCGGCAATTCCACCCCTCTTCTGTACCTCAGCTATCATATGTAAGGTAACCGTCGTCTTACCGCTGGATTCCGGCCCATAGACTTCTACCACACGTCCTCTCGGCACACCGCCAAGTCCCAGAGCAAGGTCCAGACTAAGAGAACCTGTAGGTATGGTCTCCACTGCCACCTGTGCAGCCGGATCCCCCAGCTTCATCACCGTACCCTTGCCAAAGTCCTTTTCCAGCTTCGCAATTGCCGCATCCAAAGCCTTCTTCTTATTATCTGTTGCCGTTTCTGCCGTCTTCTTCTTATCACTTGCCATGTTAAATTCTCCTTTTCCGAACAGGCGTTCGCGCCTATGCATTTATATTATTATAATTATTCCCAAATGTCAATACCTTTTTTCTCTTCCATACCCTCAGTTTACAAGTTTACAAGAGTAGTTACTGTTCACTCCGTTCACAGCAACATTCACAAATCCATTTAATATTCACTTCGTGAATGGAATTTGCTCACACCTGAATCACTTTCTTACGTACTTTGCCCTGAACGACTAGCTCTGCGTCGCCCTGAAGGACTAGCTCTGCGTTGCAGCAATTGCAAAGTACTGTGTGAACAGTAACCAAGAGTATACACGCTCTTGTAAACTGAAGATATGTGAACATAATACAACAGGCTGTGATTATTGTCAACCACAGCCCTCAAAGAAAAGAAAATTTATGTAACAGTTCATCCTTCCGGCTTCACTGTTTCGGAATCCACCCATTTTAAAGTTTGCCTGAGGCAAAGGGACGGATTCCTGGCTACTCAGGTTCATTGGCTGCTAACTGCGCAGCAAGTGCGCAGTTGCAGGCTGAACTGTTACAAATTTATACAAATATCTGCCGCCATTCACATGTTGTCAAATATCAGCACGCTAGCAAACGAAGTAATTTTACTCCTCAAGAGATGATTTCTTTGTAATTGTAACCGTTTCGTCATAGCAAGAGAAAATAACCCTGATTTCTCCCTCTTCCTGATTCTTTGTTACCATACTGATTATCGGTACAATTATCAATCCTCCTGCCATCGCCACAACACCTGAATTGATAGACGACTTAAAGATGTATCCAAGCACCGTACCCCATCCTGTCACGTCGATACCGCAAAGAGTAACAACAAGCTGCAACACAGCTACAGAACATCCCCAGATAAAGCATACCGCCACAGATGTCTTTGTAACGCTTTTCCAGTACAGTCCATATAAAAATGGCGCAAGAAATGCTCCTGCCAAAGCTCCCCAGGATACGCCCATCATCTGTGCAATAAACGTCACCTCTGGATGTGCATCTTTAAAGATTGCAATCACCGCGGATATCAGTATAAAAAACACAATAAAAGTTCGCATAATTGATACCTGTTTTTTATCAGATATCTCACGCTTTGCCGCCGGTTTAATCACATCCAGCGTAAAAGTGGAACTGGATGTAAGCACCAAAGAAGACAATGTGGACATGGACGCCGAAAGTACCAGCACAATGACAACCGCAATCACAAGTGACGACAGCGAAGCAAGCATAGTCGGCACAATCGTGTCAAATAAGGGCTTCCCAGTTGCCTCATTGATAACTACTTTATCACTGTAAAGCCTTCCAAAACCGCCGAGGAAGTAACACCCTCCCGCTACAATTATGGCAAAAACTGTAGAAATTACGGTTCCTTTATGGATATCCTTCTCACTCTTAATCGCATAGAATTTGCCAACCATCTGAGGAAGCCCCCAGGTTCCAAGAGACGTCAGCATAACTACGAACAGCAGCGCCAGCGGATCAGGTCCGAGAAAAGAAACATAAGCTCCCTGCCACCCTGCGTCCCCTGTTACAGCCGCAAGGGATTTCGTCGTCTCCAGAAGACCTCCGTTCTCAGCAAGCACTGCTCCTATCACCGCGCAAATTCCAAACAGCATGATAATTCCCTGTATGAAATCATTAATCGCCGTCGCCATATACCCGCCGAAAATTACATAGAACCCAGTCAGTACCGCCATAACAGCAATTACCACCCAGTAAGGAATATCAAATACAAGACCAAACAAACTGGATAAACCATTATAGAGAGAAGCTGTATAAGGAATCAGGAAAATAAATACGATAATTGACGCCGCCACCTTTAAAGAAACTGAATCGAATCTCTTCCCAAAAAAATCTGGCATAGTCTTCGCATCTAAATGCTGCGTCATAACTCTGGTCCTTCTTCCCAGCACATTCCATGCCAGAAGCGAGCCGATAAACGCATTGCCAAGTCCCGCCCAGGTAGATGCAAGACCAAAATTCCAGCCAAATTGTCCCGCATAACCTACGAAAATAACTGCTGAAAAGTACGAAGTACCAAATGCAAAAGCGGTCAGCCATGGACCTACCCCGCGTCCGCCCAACACAAAACCGTCTACATCAGAAGCATGTTTCCTAGAGTAAAAACCTACATAAATCATTACTGCAAAAAACACGACCAACATGATTGCACATAACATTTCTTTAGACATCTCTCATTCCTCCAAGTCATTCCTTTAAGTATTTTTAACGCATCACTTTAAACCGTTACGCTTTAAAGCGCTAAATTGTTCTTAAGTATAGTAGCATATCATATCCGGTATGTCAACAGTTAATTAAAAACAGCACATAGGATGAAAGACAATTGGTTACAGTTCACAGGTCATCTGGTATACAGCGGGTTGAATCAGGAGCAGGTCTCTGAGCAGACAATTCAGGAGTGCTTTTCATGGAATTGAAATAGCAGCTTATGCAGACTTAGGCGCGAAGGCTTTCCTGAGCGGCTTAGTCTGCGTTAGCTGATCGTTCAATGGAATGTTACTCCGTCTGCTTAGAGACCTGCTCCTGATTCAACCCGCGTCCGGCAGGCGATGTGTGAACAGTAACGACAATTACAATCCTATGTGCCGCTTCCAGCAGTTATTGAATGCATGATTCAACATTACAGTTTCTTTACTACTTCTCCTTGTCTCTTATAGATGCTCCCCGCCGGAACAAATCCCCTCACTGAAGATAAGGGATAAATATTACTGTGCGCCCCTACAACGCTTCCCGGATTCAGCACAGTTCCGCAGCCTACCTCTACTTCGTCTCCCAGCATCGCACCGAATTTCTTGATTCCAGTCTCAATATTTTCTTCAGGTGTCTTCACTACCACCAGTTTTTTATCAGATTTCACATTGGATGTAATGGAGCCGGCGCCCATATGAGCCTTAAAACCCAGAATGGAGTCTCCCACATAATTATAATGAGGCACCTGTACCTTATTGAACAGAATCACATTTTTAAGCTCTGTAGAATTGCCTACCACAGCGCCCTCTCCCACAATCGCATTCCCCCGGATAAACGCACAGTGTCTTACCTCCGCATCCTTTCCAATGATAGCCGGTCCATGAATATAGGCAGAGGGAAATACTTTGGCAGACTTTGCAATCCACACATCCTCTCCTTTTTTCTCATACTCGTCTTCCGGCAGCGTCTCTCCAAGCTTTTTGATAAATGCACTGATTTTCGGAAGCACCTCCCATGGATAAATCGCTCCCTCAAAAATATCTTTTGCAATCGTCTCCTCCAATGTATAAAGCTCCTGAACTGTTAATTCGTTTCTCATATTATTTCTTTCCTTTCTTATAAAATCCTGCGGCTTTGTCATAACATCCCCGCAGTTCATACTGATTATTTAACCCAAGTACCCCTCTGGTTCTGGACCAGATAAATCCTTCTAATTTCTTCATATATTCCCCGGATGTAATCTCTCCTTCCGCCACATAGGTAAGTCCTTTCTCCCAGCTTGCAGTAAGCTCCGGATTCAGAAGCGACTTAATCGAATGCTCTACCACATCGAAAATCATCTCTCCCTCTAAGGTCGGAGTTACAACCTGTGTTTTCTTATTCAGCGCCAGATACTGGTTGTGAAATAATTTTTTAAGAATCTCACCTCTGGTAGCGCTGGTTCCAATCCCGCTTCCTTTTATCTGAGCCCGCAGTTCTTCATCCTCAATTAACTGCCCGGCATTTTCCATTGCCAGAATCAGAGAGCCGGAATTATATCGCTTCGGCGGCGTAGTTTTTCCTTCCTTAACGGCCAGACCGGTAACGGGCAGAATCTTCCCTTTCCGAAGCTTATTAAGCGCTTCAAATAACGCTGCATTCGCTTCTTTCTCCTCATTTCCTCCTGTTTCCCCACCGTTTCCCTCACTCTTCTTCGACTTTGGAATACCGGCCGCTTTCAGATATCCTTCCTCTGCCAGCACCTTAAATCCGGCAAAGAACTGCTCCCCCCTTATCGTCAGAATCACAGATACCTTCTGGTAAACGGCAGGCGGATAAAAGATACTTAAAAACCGCCGGACAATCACGTCATACACCTGTCCGGAAAGCCCCGATAAGCTGTGAAAAGCTCCCTGCCCCGTAGGAATAATCGCATAGTGATCCGTAATTTGCTTATCGTTTACATACCTGGTCTTAGCAAGGTTCTTATGGCTTCCAAATGTTACAATCTCCTGAAGATACGGTACCGCCGGTCCATACTTCATCAGTCCGTTCAGATTCTTGTGGATTTCCTTTGCCACTGCTGTGGATAATACTCTGGCGTCTGTTCTGGGATAAGTTACCAGCTTTTTCTCGTACATTTCCTGCACAATCCGCAGGGTTTCATCGGGGCTGATTTTAAAACGCTTCGAGCATTCATTCTGCAGTTCAGCCAGGTTAAATAAAAGAGGCGGATTCTTCTTCTCTTTCTTCTTCTCAACCTTCATCACCTGCGCGCTCACAGGTTTTTCTTCCTCCAGAAAATGAATCAGTTCCTGTGCATGCTTCTTCTCTTTAAAACCGTTATCCTTATAAAGCTTCGGAGACGCGTAGTATTTAGAGCCTTCCACTGCCTTCCATTCTCCCTCTAAGGACTGCCCCTCTGCATCGGCCGTACAGATTACCCTGTAAAACGGCGTTTCTACAAACTCCCGGATTTCCCGCTCTCTGCGTACCACCATGCCCAGCACACAGGTCATCACCCGCCCTACGGAAATCACCGAATATTTCTTATTCAGATAATTCGAGATACTGTCTCCGTATTTCAGCGTCAGAAGTCTTGAGAAATTAATCCCCATCAGGTAATCTTCTTTTGCCCTCAAATATGCGGAAGCAGACAGATTATCGTATTCTGATAAATCCTTTGCCTCCCGGATTCCCCTTAAAATCTCCTCCTCTGTCTGGGAATCAATCCATACCCGAAGCCTCCTCTTGCCCCGGACCTGCGCCATCTGTTCCACAAGACGGTAAATATATTCTCCCTCCCGCCCAGAATCGGTACACACATAAATGGTATCCACATCCGTTCGGTTTAAAAGACCTGAAACAATCTTAAACTGCTTTGCCACGCCCGGAATCACTTCATACTTGAATTCCTCCGGTAAAAACGGCAGAGTCTTTAGACTCCACCGTTTATATTTTTCATCGTAAGCTTCCGGATAACTCATGGTAACCAGATGCCCCACGCACCAGGTAACAATGGCAGACTCTGCCTCCAGATAACCGTCCCCACGCCTGGTCTGCAAATGCAGCGCCTTTGCAAATTCCTGCGCCACACTCGGCTTTTCTGCTATATACAGCGATTTTCCCATACACTTTCTCCAGTCATTTTCTTACACTTAAGCGCTGTTCGTCAATCTTTAATCTCCGTTTTGTAAACCGAAATTCCCGGCAGTCATCACTTTGGCGACTAAACGCCACATAGTATTATACAAGATATGATACGACCACAATGCTTCTATCTTTTTAGTTTATGCCTTAATTTCTTTAGCAGATTTGGCTTTTGTCCTTCCGACGCCTTCCTTGCAAAGACTGCCTCTCTCATAAACCGTTCCTGAGAATTAACAAAAGGCTCTCTCTGCTCCTTTTTCACATAATTTCCGTCGCTCTGAAGAACTCTGGCCTTCAGATTATCCGCCAGCATCACATCCAGATAATGGTTAATCTGATGTTTCACTTGTTTATTCATAATCGGACATGCAACCTCTACGCGCTTCTCTGTATTCCGGGTCATCATATCCGCCGAGCCAATATAAATCCTCTGCTCCTCGCCGAATCCAAAACTGAAAATCCTCGGATGCTCCAGATACCGCCCAACAATACTGGTAACCGTCACATTTTCCGTATAACCCTCTACTCCCGGAAGCACACAGCAGATTCCCCGAACAATCAAATCAATCTTCACTCCTGCCTGAGACGCTTCGCATACCTTCTCAATGAAGTCCACATCGGTAACGGAATTCATCTTCATTATAATTCTTCCGTCCTGCCCCTTTGCAATCTCTTCATCCATCAGCGCAAGCACTTTCGGCTTTAAACTGGTCGGTGACACAATCAAATGCCGGTAAATCCCGTCCAGATTACTGATAGACATGTTCTTAAAAAATGCAGCCGCATCCTCGCCGATTTCCCGGTTTCCAGTTATCAGAGAAAGATCTGTATACATTGTTGCGGTCTTTTCATTATAATTTCCCGTTCCAATCTGGGTAACATACTGAATATCGTTCCGGTTCCGATAAGTAATCAGACAAATCTTGGAATGTACTTTATACCCCTCAAACCCATAAATCACCCGACAGCCAGCATCTTCTAACCGCTCTGACCAGTCAATATTATTCTGCTCGTCAAATCTTGCCCGTAGCTCAATCAGCACCGTTACCTCCTTACCGTTTTCCGCAGCCGCACATAAATACTCCACAAGTCTTGCCTTCTTAGCCAGCCGGTAAATGGTAATCTTAATGGTCAATACATTGGAATCATAGGCCGCTTCCCGAATTAATTTCAAGAAAGGCTCCATGCTCTCAAACGGATAAAACAGCAGAAGGTCTTTGCGCTTCACCTGCCTGAAAATGCTTCCTTCCTGCACGAACCTTGACTCCTGAGGCATAAATGCCCGGTAAGTCAGCGGCCGTTTCATAGCATCCGGAAGATTACCGGCAATAGCAAACACATAGTCCAGCTTCATAGACATCTTCGTGCGGAATATCTGCTCCTTACGTATATTGAATTTCTCACAGAAATACTTCTCATTCTCCGGAGACAGCTTTTCTGCCGTCTCCAAACGGA
Organism: Lachnospiraceae bacterium; assembly: GCA_910574185.1. Classification (GTDB taxonomy): domain Bacteria; phylum Bacillota; class Clostridia; order Lachnospirales; family Lachnospiraceae; genus Claveliimonas. The sequence continues at coordinate 10,379 of CAJSZQ010000007.1, read as the reverse complement.
CCACCGCCATTCTTCTTCTCTTGTGAAGGGTTTTCTTCATCATATAACGGAAATCGTCATTGATTTCCAACGCTTCGTCGTCCGGCGTAATATCCGCATTCCTGGTTACACAAATATAATTCCTGTCTGAAATCTCATATCTTGGGAATACCAAATCCAGATGCTCTAAGATTACCTTCTCCATCCGAATATAGCGAATATCGTGACCCGGAAGATACAAAATATCCGTCACATACTGCGGCACCGGCACAATTCCAAGCATTGTCTTATTCTTCTGCTTTAAATTCGCCGTCACATAAATCTCCTTATTCACCAAATGCGGAAAAGGATGATTCGCATCCACAATCTGAGGTGAAAGCACCGGGAGCATCTGCTCCTTAAAATACTTCTTCACATACTTCTTCTCATTCGACTCCAGTTCCTTAAAATTCAGGCTGCAAACTCCATAAGGCGCTAATTGCTTCTTAATATCCGCATATGTCTTATCCCGCTCCTTATAAAGAGGCGCAACAGCCTGGTAAATCGCATCCAACTGTTCCATCGGCGTCATACCTGAGCGGGCGTCCACTGCCTTCGGGTCAGTCGCCGCCATATCGAACAGACTCCCTACCCGAATCATAAAAAACTCATCCAGATTACTCGTAAAAATAGCCACAAATTTCAGCCGCTCAAGAAGCGGCACCGTCTGGTCCTGCGCCTCCTCAAGCACCCTATGGTCAAACTTCAGCCACGACAATTCTCTGTTTTGCGTACAATTTAAAATATCATCCTTCATAATCCTATATTCCTTCCTTTTAATAAGGATATTTGTAGTTACTGTTTATAGATTTCCTGTGAACCGTAACCTTTTGTATTTTAATTACGTGTAACAGTTCAGCCTTCCAGCTTCACTGTTACGTAACTATTATATACTGTATTCCTTGCCATTTCCATTCTTTTTTGATAAGATTGTCTGGTGTATCAAAACTTCAAAATAAAATACGGTTTCCATACTGTACTGACTGAGATGCCCGTCGGGCTTTTGGACACAAGTCAGGGTATCTCAGCCAAAACATCATGGAATCCTCACAACCCCACAAGGAGGACAAGACAATATGATCAGCACAAGCAACATCACCCTGCGCGTAGGCAAAAAAGCCCTGTTTGAAGATGTGAACATCAAATTCACTGAGGGCAACTGCTACGGCCTGATCGGCGCCAACGGCGCCGGCAAGTCAACCTTTCTTAAAATATTATCCGGACAGTTGGAGCCCTCCGGCGGCGAGGTTATCCTCACTCCTGGAGACCGGCTCTCTTTCCTGCAGCAGGATCATTTTAAATATGACGAGTATACCGTTCTTGACACAGTTATTATGGGAAATGCAAGGCTCTATGAGATTATGAAAGAAAAGGACGCCATCTATGCCAAAGAAGATTTTACGAATGAGGATGGAATCAAGGCCAGCGAGCTGGAGGCAGAATTTGCCGCTATGAACGGTTGGGAAGCGGAATCCGAAGCTGCATCCCTTCTAAACGGCCTTGGCATCGGAACAGAACTCCATGACACCGGCATGAAGAATCTGGAGGGTCCGGAAAAAGTAAAGGTGCTGCTGGCCCAGGCCTTGTTTGGAAGCCCGGATATCCTGCTTCTGGACGAGCCTACCAACCATTTGGACTTAGACGCCATCGGATGGCTGGAAGAATTTCTGATTAATTTTGAAAATACAGTCATCGTGGTGTCCCATGACAGGTATTTTCTGAACAAAGTATGTACTCAGATAGCTGATATTGACTATGGCAAGATTAAACTCTATGCCGGAAACTATGATTTCTGGTACGAATCCAGTCAACTATTAATCCGCCAGATGAAGGAAGCCAACAAGAAAAAAGAAGAAAAAATCAAAGAATTGCAGGAATTTATTTCCCGGTTCAGCGCCAATGCTTCCAAGTCCAAGCAGGCAACCTCCAGAAAACGGGCCTTAGAAAAAATTCAGTTAGACGACATCCAGCCCTCCAGCCGGAAGTACCCTTACATCAACTTTACGCCAGACCGCTCCATCGGCAATGAGGTGCTCACCGTAGAAGGACTCAGCAAATCTATAAACGGAGAAAAGATTCTGGATAACATCAGTTTTACCCTTGGACACGACGATAAAGTTGCTTTTGTAGGCGGTAATGAGCTTGCCAAGACAGTTCTGTTCCAGATTCTTATGGGCGAAACAGAGCCGGACGAGGGCACCTACAAATGGGGCGTAACTACTTCCCAGGCATATTTCCCTCTGGATTCGGGCAATGAATTTGATAATGACGATACCATCGTAGAATGGCTGACCCAATATTCGGAAAATAAAGACGTTACCTATGTCAGAGGATTTCTTGGAAGGATGCTCTTTGGAGGCGACGACGGCGTGAAAAAGGTCCGCGTCCTGTCTGGCGGTGAGAAGGTCCGGTGCCTTCTGTCCAAAATGATGATTTCCGGCGCTAATGTGCTGCTCTTTGACGAACCTACCAACCACTTGGATATGGAATCCATCACTGCTTTAAATAACGGCATGATTAAGTTTCCGGGCGTCATCCTTTTCACCTCAAGGGATCATCAGATTGTTCAGACCACTGCCAACCGGATTATGGAAATCGTGCCTGGCGGCAAACTGATTGATAAAATCACAACGTATGACGAATATCTCGAAAATGACGAAATGGCAAGGAAGCGTCAGACTTACAGCATACAAAAAGAAGAGGATAACTAAATCTGTCTTCACTCATCATTTTGTTTGAAACGCTCATATATGATATATTTATAAAGGCTGCTAAACCAGAGTATGTTTGAAACAAGCTTCGGTTTAGCAGCCTCTTTTTATTTTTAAGTAACTTTTAAAATCTCCTTCTATCAAAATAACAGAATTATTTTTTCACAATATATCCCTTCGCCGTAAGGGTCTCCGCACAGAGCACTGCGCCGCCCGCCGCGCCGCGAATGGTATTATGGGACAATCCCACAAACTTATAATCAAACATACTGTCCTCACGAAGACGGCCAATCGAAACTCCCATGCCATTTTCATAGTCCACATCCAGTTTCACCTGGGGACGATTGTCTTCTTCCAGATACTGAATAAACTGCTTCGGCGCGCTCGGAAGCGCTTCCTCCTGCGGAAATCCTTTGAAATTCTTCAAGGCGTCAATTAACTGTTCCTTCGTCGGTTTCTTTTCAAAATTAATAAATACAGCGGCGGTATGTCCATTCAGCACCGGAACCCGGATACACTGACAGGTAATCTTCGGAAAGCCCGCTTTCACAATCTGACCATTCTCCACTCTTCCAAGAACACGCAGCGGCTCCTGCTCGCTCTTCTCCTCCTCACCGCCAATGTAAGGAATAATATTCTCTACCATCTCCGGCCAGTCCTTAAAAGTCTTTCCTGCACCGGAAATTGCCTGATAAGTCGTAACAACCAATTCCTTAGGGCCAAATTCCTTCCATGCAGCCAGGCAGGGCGCATAACTTTGGATGGAGCAGTTCGGCTTCACCGCAATAAATCCCCTTGAAGTGCCGAGACGCTCCTTCTGAGAAGCAATTACATCAAAATGCTCCGGGTTAATCTCCGGAACTACCATCGGTACATCCGGCGTCCATCTGTGAGCGCTGTTATTGGATACCACCGGCGTCTCTGTCTTCGCATACGCCTCCTCGATTGCGCGGATTTCTTCTTTGCTCATATCCACTGCGCTGAACACAAAATCAACGGTAGAAGCAACTTTCTCCACCTCGTTTACATTCAGAACAACCAGATTCTTTACTGATTCTGGCATAGGCGTAGTCATCTTCCAGCGCCCTCCCACTGCCTCTTCATAAGTCTTACCGGCAGATCTTGGGCTTGCCGCCACCGTAACAACCTCAAACCAAGGATGATTTTCCAGAAGGGAAATAAATCTCTGTCCCACCATGCCTGTAGCTCCTAAAATACCAACTCTTAACTTCTCTTTCATTCCTTTTTCTCCTCCATTCCCGGAACAAACCGGTCGTACATTTCCAAACACTCTGCGGCACATTACGCTGAATCAAAAATCCGACGGCGCCATTCCACAAGCCTCGGCATAGCCGGATATGCGCAAATAAACCGACTGGTTACTCATATTCTCTCAAATACTTCTTATATAGCTTAATTACCTGCATCATGGCAGATTTACCCGGCGCTCCCACTGTGACCCGCTTATTTACACAGGTCTCCATGCTGATGGCATCATAGATATCCTCTCCGAATACTGGTGAAATCTCCTGATATTCTTCGAGTTTCATATCATCCAGTGCAATCTCTCTCTCTATGCAATACAGAACCAGTCTGCCTACAATACCATGCGCATCCCGGAAGGGAACTCCATGATTCACCAGATAATCGGCCGCGTCTGTTGCATTGGTAAATCCCTTTCTTGCACTCTTGTCCATACGCTCTGTCTGGAACCGCATGGTTCTTAACATCCCTGTAAACAGTGCAATACAGCCTTTGGCCGTATCCATGGCGTCAAAGCACATCTCCTTATCCTCCTGCATGTCCTTATTGTATGCAAGAGGTATTCCTTTCATTGTGGTAAGAAGCGATACCAAAGCTCCATATACCCGTCCAGTCTTCCCACGTACCAACTCAGCAATATCCGGATTCTTCTTCTGAGGCATAATGCTGCTTCCGGTGCTGTATGCATCGTCAATCTCTACAAACTGATATTCATTGGAATTCCAGATAATCACCTCTTCCGAAAAACGGGAAAGATGCATCATTACAATCGAGAGAGCCGACAGAAACTCAATTAAATAATCTCTGTCCGATACCCCGTCCATGCTGTTCAGTGTTGGACCGTCAAATCCCAGCAATTTCGCCGTATACTCTCTGTCCAGCGGATAGGTTGTTCCAGCAAGAGCGCCGGAACCCAGCGGACAGGTACCCATTCTTTTATAAATATCACGCAGTCTCTCATGATCCCGTTTAAACATCTCAAAATACGCGCCCATATGATGCGCCAGGGTAATCGGCTGCGCCTTCTGCAAATGGGTAAACCCTGGCATAATTGTCTCCGTATGCTCCTCCATAACGCCAAGAATCGCCCGCAGAAGCTCCTTTAACAGATGATCTGTCTGCGTAATCTCATCTCTGGTATACAGCTTCATATCCAGAGCAACCTGGTCATTCCTGCTCCGCCCGGTATGAAGCTTTTTCCCTGTATCGCCAATCCTTGCAGTCAACTCCGCTTCTACGAAACTGTGAATATCCTCATAAGCGTCTGATATGATAAGTTTGCTCTTTTCCAAATCTGAAAGGATGCCTTCCAATCCCTCTATAATCTTTTCTTTTTCTATATCCGTAAGAATCCCCTGTTTTGCAAGCATCATCACATGAGCAATGCTGCCCCGGATATCCTGCGCATACAGTTTTTTATCAAATGAAATTGACGCGTTAAAATTATAAACAAGCTGATCCGTTTCCTTTGTAAAACGGCCGCCCCATAACTGTGCCATCTTCTGTCCTTCTTTCTGGTTATTTATTTTCAAATTTCCAGTTTAACATTCTACCATACTTATCCTTACTTGAAAACCCTTGAAATACATTTTCTGTTTGATTAACGTAACAGTTCAGCCTGCAACCGCGCAGTTAGCAGCCAATGAACTTAAGCAGCCAGGAATCCGCCCCTTTGCCGCAGGCAAACTTTAAAATGGGCGGATTCCGTAACAGTGAACTGTTACCGGTTAACCCTTATCTATCCTCCGCTGTCTGGCTTCTTCGTATGAATATACACACCCACAATAATCCTGACGATAAAGATGATGCTCCGCCGACAATTCAATGGAACGCTTATATCCATTCTTCTTCTTAAAATCAGAAGGAAGATAACTTACCCCATACTCTTTTCCAAGTCTTGCGCCAATCTCGTTCAATTTTTCAGCTTTTTTTAAAGGACTGATACTCAGCGTTGTGGTAAAATAATCATAGCTGCCATCCTTCGCTAAAACCGCCGCTTCTCTTAAACGCAGCTCATAACATCGCTCACACCGTTTTCCGCCTTCCTTTTCCCTCTCCATTCCGCAAACCGTCTCATAGAAACGCTCATTTTCATATGGCCCCGCTGCAAAAGAAACCGGATGCCTGACTGACAGCTCTTCAATGAACCTCTGCTGTTCTACAATCCGCTTGGAATACTCTGACTCCGGATATATATTGGGATTATAATAAAATACCGTTATGCAAAAATACTGACTTAAATATTCCAGTACATAACTGCTGCAGGGAGCGCAGCAACTATGCAGCAAAAGTCTGGGAACTTTGTGTTCTCTTTCCAGTCCGGCGATTATCTTCTCAAGCTCCTTCTGATAATTCATCTTCACGTGTCCCTCATTTCATTCTATCCTGTAAATATTAAGTATATGGCATTTTAATTGTCACTTCAAGCACTCTTTTCTTACTTTTCCATAAACTAAGATATAGATGTTACCGGTCAAAGCGTATACCGTAACATACAAATAAAATATATTACTCCAAGGAGGCCTGCATGGAATCGAATGCCGAACAAATTCTGGAACTGAAATCAATCTATTACGCCTACCATAATATGGAAGGGGAGACCCGCGCACTCATTGATATCTCATTTGCCATGAAGGAAGGGGAATTCGTTGCAATCGTAGGCCCCTCCGGATGCGGCAAATCCACTCTCCTATCCATTATCTCTGGTCTGCTGCAGCCAGAGAAAGGACTCATTAAAATCAACGGAAAATACTTAAGAGAAAGCACGACCAACATCGGTTATATGCTGCAGCACGACCAGTTATTTGAATGGCGTACCATTTATCACAATGTAATTCTCGGTTTGGAAATTCAACATATGCTCACAACCAAAACAAAGGCGAAAGCCCACGAACTCTTAGACACCTATGGTCTGAAACAATTTGAAAATGCAAGACCTTCTGAGTTATCGGGAGGTATGCGACAGCGGGCCGCGTTAGTGCGAACACTGGTCTTAGAACCGGATATCCTATTATTAGACGAACCCTTTTCCGCTCTGGATTATCAGACCAGACTACGAGTCGGCGATGATATCGGACAGATTATAAAAAAGGAACATAAAACTGCCATACTTGTAACCCATGATTTGTCAGAAGCCATTTCTTTGGCAGACCGCGTGATTATCCTGACTCCTCGCCCCGCTACGATTCAGCAGACACTTCCTCTTATTTTTGATTTGGAGAAGGACACTCCGCTGAACCGCAGAAACGCACCGGAATTTAAAAATTATTTCAATTTAATCTGGAAGGAGATTAACGGAAATGAATGAATTATCTGTGGAACAAAAGAAATTTCTGCACATACAGAAGAGACACCGTCGGGTAGTCGGTGTCTCACGTGTATTAATCCTGCTCAGTTTCCTCTTTGTATGGGAATTTACCGCAAATACCGGCATCATCGACTCTTTCATCTTCAGCTGTCCCTCAAAGATAGCGCTCTGCTTCTGGGAACTGACGACGGATAGAACGATTTTCGTGCATATCGGCGTTACGCTCTACGAGACGATTATCAGTTTTTTTCTGGTAATCGGCATCAGCATTCTGGCTGCGATTGCCCTGTGGTTTTCCCGTAAGCTGTCAGAAATTTTAGACCCTTATATGGTAGTACTAAACAGCCTTCCTAAGTCGGCTCTCGCCCCGCTTCTTATCGTATGGCTGGGAGCAAACCAAACTACCATCATCGTAGCAGGTATGTCGGTGGCAATTTTCGGGAGTATTTTAAGCCTTTACACCAGTTTTTCTTCGGTAGACCCAGAAAAAATCAAGCTGATATATACCCTGCAAGGCACCCGTCTCCACGCCATGACTAAAGTGGTGCTCCCCTCATCCCTTCCCGCCATTATCAATATTATGAAGGTTAATATCGGCCTTTGTCTGGTGGGAGTCATTATTGGAGAATTTTTGGCGGCAAGAAACGGGCTGGGATACCTGATAATATATTCCAGTCAGGTATTTAGGTGTGCAGGCATTCTGATAAGTTTACTATCGTTCATTTTCCTTTTCTGACCCTATCTGTTTCTCCTACGCTTTGTAGTCAAATTTTCACTATATCCCGCCAAATGCCTATCTGTACTCCAGATCATAATTCTCCCGATAGCTGGCACGTCTCGTTTATATTTATCATAAAATTGAATAATACTCAAATCACCGATACCCATTTGCATCTTTAATGCGCTTTCAGGAAATTCCTCCGCAAGTTTCAGTAAATCATTTTTTGTAAGTTCTAGTCCATATAAAATCCATGGAGCCTCTTGATTCGCAGTCTTCCGTAAAAATTCCTGAAATCGAATTGCCTTTTCCCTACGTACTGTACCATCTGCAATATGCGCAATATGATTTCCGCTTTCTATAATCGTAGCCATCGGCAAAATTAAAACTTCCCTTGTGTCTACTGCCTCTTTAAATTCCAACTTTATTTTTTCTGCATCTTGACATTTTCCGGGAATTTCCAAAAGATTTAGTACAATAGATGTATCCATAAATCTAACATTCATCTACTTTACACCCCCAGCCAAGAATAATCTGCTATTTTTTCCGGTTCCTTTATGCTTTTTATTAAAGAATCATCAATTAAAGCATCTCCTAATCCGCCTTTTACCAATAGCTGCTGAAATTGTTCAATATCTACAAATGGAATAAATCTACTGGTTCCTTTTTCTTTATCCCGATATACGACTGAAACCCCCAGCAATTTTTCTTTGTCATACTTATTTAAAAGCATAGAATTGTGAGTTGTTAAAATAAGGTCAACGCCTCTTTTTTCACTAACTGCATCTAAATTGTCTATCAACGCCTGCACTCTTCCCGGATGGATTCCATTATCTATTTCTTCTATAATAAGCGTACTATTTTCAGGAATCGTCAGAATTGATGCAATAATCGCAATACAGCGTAGTGTGCCATCCGATAGTTTTTTGGCATCCACAATCTCTGAGGAATTTAAATACTTTTCTTTCAGGCCAAATATCACATCATCCAGCTTCGTCTTAATAAATTCTATCCCTAAAACTTCATTTTCTGGCAAAGCACAAATCACTTTCAAAAGTTCTTTTTTCTTTCCTTCATCTTCACATAAATGATATAATACCGGAGAAATATTTTCACAATTTTCTTTTAAATCACTATCTGTTATTCTTACATAATCTCTCATTTCTGCTGGAATAGGATTTAATATAAATATATTTTTCAAATTATCCAAAACTAAATTGATATATCCGAGGCATTCCGAATCTCTTTCTGTATTCATTGGAATCTTGCTCTTCATCTGCGCCAGCACCGAAGATACTCTCATACATACGATATCTGGATTCATCCCCCTCTTTCTGTCATTATACTCCGCTTTGATATCTCCACTATCCTTTGGTACACTTTTTGTCTTAAAAATCTTATCTTCTCCATTCAAAGATGTTTTTCCGTTGCGTACTTTATACAAAGCCTCTTCTTCCACCCATATTCTTTTATTTACATTTATCTTAATATAATATAACAGATCATAGTTTTCATCTAAGTCTACAAGACACCCCAGTTTAAATGAAGATGTTTTAAAACGACAGCAAGCATTGCTTCCTCCGCGCACATGGCTGTCACTATTTCTTGTTCCATCAAGAATCACACTCAAATCTAACCCTGTAGCTGTCATTGCAAGTATGTGAATCCCTTCTATTGCATTGCTTTTTCCAGATGAATTTGCACCTATTAAACTAGTAATTGATTCTAAATTTAGTTCAGCTTTCTCAAAACTTTTAAAATTTTCAAAAATAAAACTTTTAATCATTTTTTTATTCCCTTTTACTTTTTATTAAAGCCATTAATATTTGTTACAATACTCACATAATTTCTCGAACTGTTGTATTTACCCGTTGTCGGTAATTTTTTGCAAGCTCCAATCCCTTTGCAACTTCACAGGCCTGATGATAGTAATACCGTACTGCCGTATTCATCACCTGCTCTCTCTTCCCTTCAAGAAGATCATCACTAAATAAAACTTTTCTATAATATGGTATTAATTGTCCCTGAACCTTAATATAATTCCTCTGATTTTTTAAATCCACAATAAGCTGTGTATCATCTCCTATGATAAGCTTGTCTCCATTTTTTACAAATTTTACATTTTCCATAGCCTCATCCTACCAATAATTTTTCTTTTTCCAAATTGAAATCCCTTGCTGAAACATTTTGAGATATTCCAGTTTCTGTAATACTGTCTGCGCAATTGCCTCAACCCGTTCCTCTGGCATCGAAGTGTATTCTTTCAAAAGACGCTCTGTCTGCTCAGGGAAATCTGCAAGCTTATTCAAATCAATCCTGTCTTTTCTGCTTACATATTGCAATAAATTCACTTCTTTTTCAC
>CAJSZQ010000006.1 GCA_910574185.1 Lachnospiraceae bacterium | reverse complement strand
ATAAACACATCTTAAAAGAGGGGTCTTATCTTAAGCAATATATTTGGATGACCACAATATATAGTGGTGGCTCCCAAGCTTTAAAATACACTGGATTCAGGTGGCTCTCAAGCTTTAAATAGATGGCTCCCAAGCATTAGAATAATCATTCAAGCTAAATCAAAGCTAAATCAAACAAAATCAGCGTAGGATAAAAGTATTGTCAAGAGAGAGAAATTAGTGTATAATCTATGCTCAGGCAATGAATGTTTATTTACATACTGGAATATATATGATATTTATTATGACGGCTTTGTAATTAAATGTTCATTTTTGGGCGTTAGAGATAACTATTTTTTGAAGAAGTATTTTGTTTAGCTGTTGACTAAAACAAGGTTGACGAGGAGGCTGAAAAATGGAAAAAATTTTAATTGTGGATGATAGTGTTGTGCAGGCGGATCAATTAAAATCCATTTTGGAGAGTGAATATGACATTACGATTGCTCAAACAGCGGAGGACGGGCTGCGGCGCGCAAACAATGAAAATTTCTCACTAATTTTGTTAGATGTAGTGATGCCGGGAATGGATGGTTTTACACTGTTAAAGAAATTACAGGAAGAAATCATTACGCAGAACATCCCTGTCATTTTGATTACCAGTCTTTCCGATGTGACAAGCGAACAGCGCGGGCTTATCTTGGGAGCCGTTGACTATATCGCGAAGCCGTTTAATGCTTTGATTGTCAAGGCAAGAGTTAACACGCATATCAAACTATACCAGTATCGCAGACAAGTTGAGCAGCAGTCCATGACGGATCAGCTGACAGGCGTTGCCAACAGACGCAAGTATGAACAATACAGTATAAGGAAATGGAATGAGGCGATTCGCCTAAATGTGCCATTTTCCATCTATATGTTTGATATTGACCGATTCAAAGTATATAATGATACGTTTGGCCACCCCGCCGGAGATAAAGTAATTGCTTCTGTGGCTCAAACGGCCGCTTCCTATTTACAGCGAAGCACAGATTTTCTTGCCCGCTATGGCGGCGAGGAATTTGTGGCGTTTTCTATGGGCGATAGCTCAGAACAGATATTTGCGCATTTGAAAAAAATTCGGCAGGCGATAGAGAATCTTCAGATTCCCCACGACCCGTCTGTATCTAAATGGGTTACCGTCAGCGTCGGGGGCGTTACCGTTGTTCCTGAAAAGGGCAGTTCCTACGACTTTTATTTAAAAATTGCAGACACGATGTTGTATGACGCAAAAAGAAACGGCCGAAATAGGGTTATTTGGGCCGATGAGCGTATGAAGCAATTGTGTGAAAAATAAAGGATTTCCTGACGTTTGGGGATGATAGGAACGGTTTCAACCGGGAGGGGAAAGTGTGAATTTATTACATATATTTAGCAAGAGAGCAAAAGAACAGCAGCCGCAGGAAAGTCAGGGAGGGAGCGGGGCAGGGGATGCCGCGATCTATTCCGGCATGCGGGTAGAGGTATCGACTTTTGAGGGAGAGCTGCTTTTTGTGGCAAAACTGTATGGGATACAGGAGAACAAAGCGGAACTGCATCAGTATTCTGAAATAGAGATTCCACAGAAGGAGGAACCTCTCCGCGTCAGGATACGCGGGTACAATGACCATGACAGAAAAGCGGTCTATATGGAGGGCGTCATAACGCCTATGCCGAAACACATATGGCAGGTTGACGAAATGGTTGTTGTCCGAACTGAAAATGAGCGCGCTTTTTTTCGTCTTACTACAGATCTTGACGCCACTGTTACGATGTTTAGCGGGCTGGAAATGGGCGAAAAGCCTTGTAAGATGCTGAATATTAGCGTGGGAGGGGCTGGTATCAGTTCTGAATACAGATACCATGAGGGCGATAAGTTCCTGTTGAAAGTCAGATTGTTAGAAGACAGGCCAGAGTCCGTTATGTATAGTCAGGTGCTGCGCGTTATAGAAAAAGACGGGCAAAAATTTGAATATGGCTGCCAGTTTTTGGAGTTGTCGGAAGAAGATCAGAAGCAGATTATACAGAATATATTTGCAGTTCAGCGTCAAAAAAGAGCATCTGTTTAAAGGAAAATATAAAAAGAAATATGAAATTCACATCCAGTGCTGCGGAAGGGATATAAAGAACAGTAGAAAAGAGGGATTTGGTGATTCAGACATGGATTGGCGATATAACCCCGCTTCTTAACGAGCGGATTTACAGAAAATATTATGACAGTCTTCCGAAGTGGCGCAAAGAAAAGGCAGACAAGCTTAAGAATTTGAAGAAAGCCCAGAGCGCGGGGGTGTGGATAGTGTATCAGAAGATGCAGGAAGCTTATGGATTTGCAGAGGATGCGGTATATAATCTGTCACATTCCGGCAAATATGCAATGTGCGCTGTTGATGTGGGAAATGAGGGCGCCAGAGAAGCAGAGCGCCGTTTAAAAGAGGACGGCTGCACAGGAATCCATGAGGAAGGAGCCGCTGCTAAACTGGGCTGTGACGTGGAGATGATTAAGAACATCCGCCCAGGAGTTGCGAAGAGATTTTTCTGTCCGGCAGAAGAAGCATATATCATGGGACAGGAGACGGAAGAACGAAGGGCGGAGGAATTTTACCGGTATTGGGTTCTGAAGGAAAGCTTTATCAAAGCAACCAGAGAGGGGTTAAAGCTGGACCTTCGAAGCTTTGAGATTCGGATAGAAAAGGGAGGTCCGGTATTGATACGCCAGCCGGAAGAGTATCCGGAGATATATTACTACCGGGAATTTGAGCTGGAGGCAGGGGATGCAAGATGCGCTGTGTGCAGTACAAATCCGGTTTTTTCAGAAATAAGAAGTATTGAATTATAATTGCCCGCCAGAGTTACAGCTCACAGGTCATTTGGTAAACAGCGGGTTGAATCAGGAGCATGTCTCTGTGCAGACAATTCAGGAGTGTTTTTCATGGAATTGAACTGGCAGCTTATGCAGACTTAGGCGCGAAGGCTTTCCTGAGCGGCTTAGTCTGCGTTAGCTGCCAGTTCAATGGAATGTTACTCCGTCTGCACAGAGACATGCTCCTGATTCAATCCGCGTCCGGCAGGCGATGTGTGAACAGTAACCCGCCAGAATATCTGGCGGGTAATTTTTTTGCCGCTTGACGAACAGACATTCATTTGCTAGAATAAAGAAGTGGGAAAAGGGTTTATTTAGCAACTTATTTATTTACAAAGAAAGTTGTAAAAAGATAGACCCATACGAGGGAGAGTATACATTGTCGGACGAAGTCCGCCAGCTCCGCAGGAGCATAAGTTAAGGAGTGCCCTATGGGTATACATTGTCGGACGAAGTCCGCCAGCTCCGCAGGAGCATAAGTTAAGGAGTGCCCTATGGGTATACATTGTCGGACGAAGTCCGCCGGCTCCGAAGGAGCAAGAATTAAGGAGTGCCCTATGGGTATACATTGTCGGACGAAGTCCGCCGGCTTCGCGGGCGCGTGTATTAAAGTATGTCCTTGGGGATAAATTTCAGGCAGAAGGAAGCTTCTGTCTTTGAGACGTTACGGAAAAGCGTCGGCAGGGAATTAATAAGGAGGAGTCTATTATGCTGGATCTAACATTCGGAGAACAAGTCAAGATTGTCTTAAGCCGGAAAGGCATGACCATCAAAGAACTCGCAGAGATAATTGAAAAGAGAACCGGAAAGAAAATGTCTCGCCAGAATCTAACCCAGAGACTGGGGCGTGATAATTTTCAGGAGCAGGATATGCGTATGATTGCGGAGATTTTGGAATGTCCGTTCCGTTTGAGTATACTTTTGGAAGGTGAAGAGGCGGAGGAAGCGCAAGCTGAGGAGAACAAGAAAAGTACGGAAGAGAGCGGACAGCCGAAGCCGGCTATGAAGGCTACAAAAGAAAGTGTACGGATGGCCAAAGCAAAAGCGCGTAAGGAAAAGAAGGCAAAAGAAGCGGAGCGTCTGGCAGAGGCTATTGAACAGGTTCCGTCAGAGATGTACAGGGAGCCGGTGGAAAAGGAAATGACCCTTGGGGATTATATAGATATTCATGAGGAGCTGGTGCGCCAGGAGACGGCGAGACTTCCGAAAGTCCATGGTGAAGATGAGACGGAAGGTAACGTTTCTGCTTCAGCAATTTCCGAAAGTGATGTTTCTGATAAGGAACATTCTTTGGAGGTTGCCGGAGAGAGCCTGCAAGAAGAAAAGAAAGAGGCTGCCGCTATGGCGTCGGAAGCGGAGACTTCTCAGGATATGATTATTCAGGAGGGAGATTCCCAGGAAGAATCTGGATATGAGAAGCGGGAAGAGCCTTTGCAGGAGAAGGCAGAATCAGAAAAGTTCTCAGAGTTTTCTGAACCAGAAGAAGTTTCTGTAGATGAAAGAGGAATGAAAGTAGATGTGGAAGAGCTTCTTCGTGAGATGGAAGAATTGGAGAAGGAGAGAAAGCTTCTTGAGCAGCAGGTGGAGGAAGCGAAGGCAGCCAAAGCGGCTAAGGCTTTGGAAGAGCAGGCGCAGGAAGAGAAAAAGATAACCGGATGGAGAGCGATGTTCCAGCGTAGGACGAAGAAAGAGCGGCAGGAGGAGCTTCAGGAGGAAGCAAAGATTGTAGAGCAGGTAATTCTCAGGGAGCCGACGATGGAAGAGTTAGAGGATGATTATATAGAATATCAGGAGCCAGAGACAGAACCGGAGAAGGAAGAGACAGAGCTTTCAGAGAGCAGTGAAGCACAGTTAACGACGGAAGAGTTGATTGAGGAATTAATTGAAGAGGATGAAGAAGCAGAGGATCTTACCAGAGGTGAGCGGAATCCATTTACAGGCCATGAATATGAGACCAACAGCGTGCGGATGCATCCGAAGCGTATCGGTTATGTGCAGCTATATGATCGCAGAGATCATGGATGGACGGATATGACGGAATGGGCCTTTCTGGGATATCAGGAGCGCAAGAAAGCTTTGCTGGGAAAGGATTATGAGCCGCCGATTTATCTGGATTAGGAAGGCGTGAGAGAATTGAACTGGAAACAATTATTGTCTACTAGAAGACACCGGGCAGGAGAAGCTGGATTCAGACAAGAAAAGGCAGCGGATTTACGGAGTGAATTTGAAAAGGATTATCATCGGATAATCGGCAGCGCTTCTTTTCGGCGTCTGCAGGACAAGACGCAGGTATTTCCGTTGGACAAGAGCGACTTTGTTCGTACAAGGCTGACTCATTCACTGGAGGTATCCTCTTTTGCTAAGTCTTTGGGTCAGAATATAGGAGAAAATATATTAGCGTATAAGAAGGATGCTGGATTTACGATGCAGATGAAGGAAGATATCTGTGATATCCTTCAGTGTGCGGGGCTGATTCATGATATCGGGAATCCGCCTTTTGGCCATTTTGGAGAAGAGGCTATTCGAGAGTGGTTTGGAAAGAATCTGCGCAGTCTGGTTTTCCATGGAAAACCCATAGATGAGATGCTCAAGCCGCAGATGCGGGAAGATTTGTATCATTTTGAGGGAAATGCTCAGGCCTTTCGACTGGTAACGAAGCTCCATTATCTGGTAGATGAGAGAGGTATGGATTTGACTTATGCGCTGCTTAGTACGGTTGTCAAGTATCCGGTATCTTCTGTAGGGATGAATCCTCAAAGCGGGAATATTAAGGAGAAGAAGTTTGGATATTATTATGCGGACGAAGAGATATTCCGCGAAGTTGCATATGTGGTAGGGACGAATGATTGCCGCCATCCTCTGGCTTTTGTTCTGGAGGCGGCGGATGATATTGCATATAAGACAGCGGATATTGAAGATGCTTTTGTGAAAGGATTTATTTCTTACAGCCAATTAATAGAGGAACTTAGGGAAATGGAGTCGTCCTGGTATCAGGAAGGGATTTCCTTTGTTCCGTCAGTCAAACTGAAAGAACTGTATGAGAGAGGTCGGAAGATTCATGCAGAGAATCCGGAGGAGTACGCGATTAAGAACTGGATTGTGAAGGCGCAGGGATTTTTAATCAACTGCGCTACCTTTGGATTTACGTCGAACTATCAGGCAATTATGGAAGGCACATACCGGTATGACTTGTTTCATGACACTTTTGCAGAAAAGCTGATGGAGCGTCTGGGCGAGCTTGCATACCGGAAGGTATTTACTTCGGAGACAATCTACCGGAGGGAAGTTTCCGAAAGCGTGATGATAAATTATTTAATGGACCGTTTTATTGGCGCAGTAGTAAATTATGACGATCCGAAGCAGGAACTGGGGGCGATAGACAGACGGTTAGTATCTTTTATTTCCAGCAACTATAAGAATGCTTATCATTATCATGCCAGTGGAAAGGATGATAGCGACAGGCTGTATCTGCGTCTGCTGCTCGCAACAGATTATATCTGCGGCATGACAGACAGTTATGCAAGACGTCTGTATCAGGAATTGACATCCAATGTGTATTAAGACGAGGGACAAGGATTATAATTTGCGATAAACGAGTAGGTTGTGGGAATGTTTGGGAGTCGGCACGAATAAACTGTTTTGAATACATCAGAATAGGAAGTGGCGGTGTGGAGCAGTTTATCAGATATTTATATGAATACCAGCAGGGGCAGATAAGCCGGAATGTAGGATTTGTGAAGGTGGAACGGGATGATGAACAGACAACAGTACATATACATGGCAAAGGATTTCAGCTTGGGAGAGAGACGGAGTTAAGGCTCTATATTTTTATTGAAGAACAAGGGATGCCGGTAGGCATTTTTCAGGGAATGATTACCAATATTAATCCTGCGGTGAATTACCGGTTGACATTTACCGGGGAGGACACCGGGAAACAGGAGAATTATCCGAAGATACATGGAATTATCATGAAATCGGAAGGCGGAAGGTATTTTGCGGCTGTGTGGAGCGACCGACCGGTTCATGTGGAGCAGATGCAGGAATGGAAAGAAGAGGTCATTCCACTTACTATGACGGAGGCGGTCGCGCAAAAGGTCGCCGAAGATTCTGCAAAAGAAGAAATGACGTTAGAAGAGATTGCCGCAGAGGATGCAGAATGGAAGGAAAAAGAAGCTGTCAGTGCAGCGATTGAAAACAGAGCGGAAGAAAGAACGGAATGGAAATTGGAAGAAGAATCTGGAGAATCTGAACGAGGACCCAGAATAATAGAAGCGAAATATATTTCCAGCGGGGACAGCGCTAAATTAGAGCGGGATATGGAGCAGGAGGAAGAATTAGACGCATATATCACTCCTTCAGCAAGGCAGTGTAAGAAGATATGCAGGCAGGATATCGCTATGCTTCCCCGTTGTGAATGGCGGCTGGCTAATAATAGTTTTCTTCTTCATGGATGTTATAATTACCATCACCTGATGCTGATAGAAGAGGGCGACGAATTATGGCTGGGAATACCAGGAATATATCACAGCCGGGAGTCAAAAGCAGCGGAAGCCTTTGGGTTTCCTAAATTTATACCTATGGGGGACATTGACGCAGAGCTCGGTTCAGATGAGAAAGAATCAGGCGATGAATTTGGGTATTGGTGTCGGAGAGTCAGGAAGACGAATAATTTTTCAATATAAAAGCGTTTTTCCAACCATTAAGGCGCGCCCTGCGGCCTCCGTTTATGGGATAATGCGGGCGAAGATGAACGGTAATCCGGCGAGGTGTGGAGGTTACGAGAGGAGATTCGCATGGGCAATGAGGACGTAAAATATATGAGGGAAGCTATCCGGCAGGCAAAGAAAGCATATTCTCTGGAGGAGACACCAATCGGCTGCGTGATTGTACAGAATGGAATTATCATTGGCCGGGGGTATAACCGGAGGAATACGGATAAAAATCCATTGGCCCATGCGGAACTTACCGCTATTCGGAAAGCCAGCAGGAGGACCGGGGACTGGCGGTTAGAGGGCTGCACCATGTATGTAACGCTGGAGCCCTGTCAGATGTGTGCTGGCGCGATTGTACAGTCCCGGATAGATAAAGTGGTTGTGGGATGCATGAATCCAAAAGCAGGATGCGCGGGGTCTATTTTGAATTTGCTGAATGTGGCAGAATTTAACCATCAGGTGGAACTTGAGACCGGGGTGATGGAAGAAGAGTGCAGCGGTTTGATGAAACAGTTTTTTAAGGAACTCAGAGAACGGAAAAAAGAAGAGAAAGAAAAAAAGAGCCTTGCGCCATAGCTGTAAGTCAGTTATGGGCAAGGCTCATAAAATTCTATTTTGTGCATTGCGCTTCGAACTAAACCAATGAACGTTACCTTGACAGTTAACTCAGCCCAGGCGCCCTCACGGCACCCGGAAGGTTCTGCTTAGTGCTGCTTCGTTCCCGACCTGACACGGTTCACGGATTTCCGTCGCGTGAGACCCAGGCATCAACGCCACTTATCAAGGGCAGCTTCACCAGCAAACGCCCTCTGCGCAATATCACCCCTGCTATAGCGGATTGCAGGTTCAAGGTACCGCTACCACCCCGGCTGCACGAAACATATTGTAGCCTGTTTCCATGGAAAAGTCAAGGGCATTATAAAAGGCGCAGAAAAGCTTCATAGAAAAATTTTTCTTTCTTTTCCAGATCATTCTGAGGGATTCCTAATCGGTCAAGCGCTTTTTGGACGGTAGATTTTGCTGAATCCACCGTGCATCCCAAGATATCCTGTCCTTTGCCGTTCGCCATATTTTCGACAGACATGGCAAACAGTGCGGTAATCTGGCTAAACTTACCTTCTGAATCCATTCCATAGCCATTTACGCCGCTTTCTTCTTCCGCCTTCATCCAGGCGTTTTTTACTTTGTCTGGCGCAGAAGGACCTAAAATATTTAATCCATTAAACGCTCTGTTGGATTGTGCGTCTATCAGACGGTTTTGAAAGCTTGGCTTGTCTGTCTGCATGGACGTTGCGTTTCTGTTGTATGAAAATTGATTGGACTGTGTTCTGCCAATACCGTTTATCATTGTCTTATCCTCCTTACATAACATGGTAGTGTCAAGTTAACTACCATATTTTTTTAACAAACCTTATTATTTCAAGGGTTTCACCACTTTTTCAAAGAAAAAAGCAATGACCTCCCTTTTTTGTGTCAATACTATTACCATCCCACAAACACTGAAAGGAAAATCATTGCTTATGGATATTATTACCTATTTACTCTTTCTCATTCAATCTCTTTACCAACAAAACTGCTGGCTGATTCATTTTATCTGCAGATATATCCCACTGAAACAGTGGGCTTTTGATGATTCCCATTCTCCAAAGTACCAGAAGTTTAAAATTGACGATCTCCCTCTTGTCACTGACTTCCGGCAGGACTGGACTTATCAAGATCTCATCCCTTACTTTGAAAAGCGTTATGGTAAGAAAATACGCCCTGTCAGCCGACGGTCAGAATGCGATATTCCGGACAGCTGTACCTGCCCCCGCTGTGGTGCCCCGAAGCCTTTCCTTTATAAAAATAATGGTTCCAAAGGACAGCTTCTCTGCAAAGTCTGCAGCGCAAGGTTCTCACCCGATGAAAGCCGCTTCTCCTCTGTAAAACTACGCTGTCCCCACTGCGGCAATACCCTGGTCCCAAAGAAGGAGCGCAAACACTTTATCATCCATAAGTGCATCAATCCCAAATGTCCTTCTTACCTCTACAACCTCAAAAAGGTAGATAAAGAAGATCTCAGGCAGGACTACGGCAAAAATAAATATAAACTCCACTATATCTACCGTGAGTTTACGATGGATTTTTTCAGCATGGATCTCAATACCCTGCCTAAAAATGCTTCATCCCTGAAATTCAGCAAGCATAATGCCCACGTAATGTCCTTGTGCCTGACCCTACACGTCAACCTTGGCCTCTCCCTTAGGAAAACCTCCCAGGCTCTCAGAGACCTGTACAACATCGGCATTTCCCACCAGCAGATCGCTAATTACTGCAAGGCCGCAGCTATCTGCGTGAAACCTTTTGTTGACCAATACCCCTACGAAAAAGGGCCTGTTTTTACTGCCGATGAAACCTATATCAAAATCCGTGGGATCAAATCCTATGTCTGGCTCATTATGAATGCCGCATCCCGATCCATCATTGGCTACCAGATCTCTGATAACCGTGGTGTCGGCCCCTGTATCCTCGCTATGCGTATGGCTTTCCGGGGACTTGCAAAACTGCCGGAAAACTTTAAGTTCATTGCTGACGGTTACAGCGCCTACCCGCTCGCTGCAATGGAATTTGTAAAAAAGCTGGGAAACGATTTTACATTCAAAATCACTCAGGTGATTGGACTTACCAACGACGATGCTGTTTCCAAAGAACACCGTCCCTACAAACAGATGATTGAACGGCTCAACCGTACTTATAAGGCATCTTACCGTCACACAAACGGCTTTGACCACATCGACGGTGCCAACTATGACCTTGCCCTCTGGGTCGCATACTATAACTTTCTCCGTCCGCATAAACACAAGAACTACAAAGTTCTTAACGAAGTAGAAATGCTGCGGGGCGCTGACAACATGCCTGGAAAATGGCAGCTTCTCATCTTCCTTGGCCAGCAGACCATCCTGAACCAGCAGAAAAACGGCGGCTCTGCGCCGGAGCGGAGCTGTTGTCAATAGAACCGTGGAATACCGCAGCCGCCGTCAGGCGGTGAGGATATGCCGCGAAAGTCTATTGACATAAGGCTCACGGATGATCCTGTCTGTCAGAAAAGGGGCCATTGCGCCCTTTTCTTGCCTTCCGGCGAGGATGGGTTCGGGCAAAGCCCGAAACCGGGTCAAGGGATTGGTCCCTTGTGGGTTCTTAGGGCAACGCCCTAAGCCCTCGGAGAGCTTTTCGGAGTCGATATCTACAGTTTTCAAGGTTCATTTGAGCCTGTTTTTTGCAGCTCAGTTTTTCATAAATTACTTGACACTACCCATAACATAACTTCTCGGAATCATAAGTTCGCGTTTTATAAGATAACTCCTAATCAAAAAATCACTCGCTTTTATGAGCCAGAGGCCCTTTTTTGTGCGGTGTTCCTGCCTGCTTTGAAATCT
The DNA here is from genome assembly GCA_910574185.1 of Lachnospiraceae bacterium. GTDB lineage: Bacteria > Bacillota > Clostridia > Lachnospirales > Lachnospiraceae > Claveliimonas. Next base: position 145,074 of record CAJSZQ010000006.1, on the reverse strand, counting down.
CGCAAGGTTCTTATCCTGTACGATATTCCGCTGTCTATTTCCGGCTGGAATCTCATTTGACGAGACTCCGGGAAGTTATTAACGAGTCGGCTTTATTTTGCTGTTTTGATTTTTCCTGCCGGATAATCCGCTGAATACTTTTTTTGGCCAGAAAATATTCATCCGCAAGTATCTGTACGGATTTTCCGTTCATAAATTCCATGTAAATCCGGGCGTTTCTTTTCGCAAGAGACGCCTTTGTCGTCGTCTGCTCGCCCCACGCTTTCTTTTCCTCTATTTTTTTGGGGACATAGAGCATAGCGCCGTCTACATACTGCTGCAATTGCTTGATTAATTCCTGCGGCAAAATATCTGTCGCACGTATATAATCCATAAAATCCACCTATATAGGGATTGCCAATCCTGCTTCGGTTAATCTGTCGTTCATAACCGATGCTATTCCCTTATGCATATTATCAAAAAGAGTCCATAGCAATAAACAGACTTCTGCAATCCTGTATTCCTTTCTCTTTTATACAACTGCTATGCGATTGCTTTTAAAGAATGAACGATCAACCCCTTCCATAAAAAATTTAAAGAGACATAAACCTTATGAAACGGCCGAATGGCCATTAGGCGTGCCCGGAGGGTATACCTTATGAAACGGCCGAATGGCCATAATGGGGTACCCGGAGGGTATACCTTATGAAACGGCCGAATGGCCATTAGGTGTGCCCGGAGGGTATACCTTATGAAACGGCCGGATGGCCATTAGGTGTGCCCGGAGGGTATAATTTTCTCAGACCATCTCCTTTCCTGCCGGTATATTCCAAAGTATCACATAATTATTCTATCACATAGTTCATGGAATTAAAGCGCATGTTTTTCTAAAATCAAAAATGTGCCCTGACAACCGTTACTGTTCACACATCACCTGCCGGGAGCTTATGAGTGTGAACTGTAGCTTGCCAATCCTCAGGAACTATTGTAGAATGTTGCTATTATGAAGATTTTACTTATCGCCGTTAATGCAAAATATATACATTCTAATCCGGCTGTGTATAGTTTAAGAGCTTATGCGCAGTCTTTTTTGCATACCCAGAATGAGCGGCAGCCGGTATCTGTTGGCAAATGTGGGGAAAAGGAATCTGCAGATTTTCCGGAGATTGTGATTGCGGAGTATACGATTAATCAACAGGAGGATGATATTCTGCGGGATATTTATAAGCATGCGCCGGATATGTTATGTTTTTCCTGTTATATCTGGAACATTTCCTGCATAGAGAGAATTGTGAGGGAGATTCGCAAAGTGTTGCCGCAGACGATAATCTGGCTTGGAGGACCAGAGGTATCTTATGATGCCGAGGCTGTGCTGGAGCGGCTTCCGGAGATTTCCGGCGTTATGAAGGGTGAGGGAGAGGAGACCTTTGCCTGTCTGACATCGGGAGAGCCGTTAGAAGAGATTTCCGGAATTACTTACAGGGACAGCAAGGGGGATATCCGCGTGAATCCATGGCGGCATGTGATGGATTTGAATAAAGTTCCTTTTATCTACCAGGATATGACAGATTTTGAACACAGAATCATATATTATGAGAGCAGCAGAGGCTGCCCTTTTCAGTGCAGTTATTGTTTGTCGTCATTAGACAAGAAGCTGCGGTTTAGAGACCTTCAGCTTGTGAAACGGGAACTTCAGTTTTTTATTGACTGCGAAGTACCTCAGGTGAAATTTGTCGACCGTACATTTAACTGTAATCATCGGCATGCAATGGAGGTGTGGAGGTATATTCTGGAACATGACAGAGGAATTACAAATTTTCATTTTGAGATTGCCGCAGATTTGTTAAATGAGGAAGAACTGCAGTTAATCAGTCGCATGCGTCCGGGATTGATACAGCTTGAAATCGGGGTGCAGTCTGTGAATCCGGAAACGGTAAAAGAGATACGCAGGGAGATGGACTTTGCAAGGGTAGCGGCAAATGTGAAGCGAATCCAGAGCAATGGCAATGTACACCAGCATCTGGATTTGATTGCCGGGCTGCCTTTTGAGAATGTGGATAGTTTCCGACGAAGTTTTAATGCTGTTTACGAGCTTCGGCCAGAGCAGCTTCAGCTTGGCTTTTTGAAGGTGCTGAAGGGTTCTTTTATGAGTGAAAATAAGGAAAGTTACGGACTGGTGAGCAAAAGCGAACCGCCTTATGAAGCGTTGTATACCAGATGGTTATCATACGAGGATGTGCTGCGGCTGAAAGCGGTAGAAGAGATGGTTGAAGTGTATTACAACAGCGGGCAATTTGCAGAAACTTTACCGGTTCTGGAGAAAGGATTTTCGGATGCGTTCAGCATGTATGAAAGACTGGCTGAATATTATGAAATACATGGGTTTCATCGGGTTAGTCATGCCAGGGCGGCGCGGTATGATATTTTATTGACGTTTGCAATGGAGGTGATGCCGGATGAAGGGGAGCAGATTAGGGAACTTCTCACCTATGATTATTATCTTCGAGAAAATGCAAAAAATCGTCCTGCATTTGCAGGGGAATACCAAATGAAAAAAGAAGAGTTGCGGGAGTTTTACGGAAAAGAAAGCAGGGAACACAGGTACCTGCCTGGATATGAAGGATATGACAGAAACCAGCTAAGGAAGATGACACATTTAGAACATTTCCGATGTTTTGGAAAAACGATTCTGTTTGACTATAGCAGGAGAAGTGCGTTGAATGGGCAGGCAATTGCAATTGTTATTGAAAAAGAAGGATAAAACCGTTATGATAAAAAGAACGATATGCATAAAGAGAGGGAAGAATATGAATTTTCATAACAAAAAGACAAGAAGAATTATGGCGATTGTGATTATCGTCATCGTGGCTGCAATGATTGTGACGGCAGTGCTGCCGGCAATGATGGGATAGAATCAGAGTAAGGAGTGAGGAGATGGCGTCGATAAAGAAGCATAGAAACAGCCAAAAACAGACAGTAAAACGCCGCGAAAAAAGGCTAAAGAGGGCGATTCTATTTGTATTGGCTGCATTTGTTATCGTGTTTGGCGGCGTCTATCTGGCGCTGAGTAATTATGTGGGAAAGACGGAAGAAGACGCTATTTGCAGGAATGTTTTTATTGGAACCATGGATGTGTCTGGTATGACAAAGAAGCAGGCGGCAGAGGCGCTTCGTATGCAGCTTGTCAAAGATGGAGAACTTATGGTGACCTTAAAGTTCCGGGAACACAATATAGAAGCAGCTCTGAAGGAATTTGGGTTTGACAGTCCGGATATTGATAAGCTGGTAAAGAAAGCGGTAAGTTATGGGAAAAGCGGAAGTGTGTGGCAGCGTTACCGGCAGATGAAGAAACTGGAAACGGAAGCATATGTTCTAAAGGAGAAGTATACAGTAAAGGAAGAGGAGACGGCGAGTCTTCTAAAGGAGAAGGCAGCGCCGCTTCTTCAGGGATCGGAGGACGCGTATATTACCAGAAGTGAAGATGGGACTTTGAATGTTGTGGATGAAAAGGAAGGCGAAACCATCGATGAGAAGGGAATGCTTCAGAGTATTACTGAGTTCCTGAATGGGAAATGGAAGCATGAAGCATTCGGCCTGGAGCTTATCGTTACCCGGGAAAAACCGGAGCTTGTGCGAGCAGATTTAGAGGAGGTTACCGATGAGCTTGGGTCATATTCGACTTATGCCGGAGGAGGACAGCGCTGGACGAATTTAAAAACGGGTGTTGGGAAGCTGAACGGCATCATTTTAAAACCAGGGGAAGAATTGTCGGTTTATGGAGCTACGGCTCCGTATGATGAAGCCCATGGATATGTAGAAGGCACAGCTTATGAGAACGGGCAGGTGGTTCCGTCTTATGGCGGTGGAATCTGTCAGGTATCTACTACTCTTTATAATGCGGCGATTTATGCGGAACTGGAGATTGTGGAACGGTATCCTCATTCTATGGCGGTGGATTATGTGGAGCCTTCAAGGGACGCGGCGATTGCAGGCGGCGTTATGGACTTCCGGTTTAAGAATCCTTACGCTGCTCCGATTTATATTTTTGGGGAAATTGATGCGTCGAATCAGCTCCGGGTAGTGATTTATGGTAAGGAGACAAGACCGGAGAATCGAAGTATTCAATTTGAAAGCGAGACGTTAAGTACCGAAAATTATGGCGTTACTTATAAGGCTGTTTCAAATCGGCCCTTTGGCGAGATGGCCTATACTGGAAGTCCTCATACGGGCCGGGAGGCCAGACTGTGGAAGGTAGTTTATGAAAATGGTGCGGAAGTCAGCCGGGATATTTTTAATACCAGCAGTTATGCCAAATCAGACCAGATTGTGGAAGTGGGGACCGCCGGCGGCAGCGCAGAGGCAGTAAGTGCATTAGAAGAGGCTATCGCAAGTCAGAATGGAGACGCAATCAGCAGTGCCATTCAGGCCGGCTATAGCAGCGTTGGTAACGAAAGTGGTGAAGAAAACAGTGAAAACAGCGATAACTCAGAGGGAGATGCGGCTTTAGAGACACCAGAAGATACGGAAACGGAGACGGAGGAATGATTCAGCTAGAATTGAATGGAAGCAATAGGGCGGATACTGGAGCAGAGAGGTCAGCGTGTTTCAGTACCGGAACTTATTATGGAAGTATGAGGGATACTGGAGCATACGGTCTGTTTGTGCAGGCAAATGAACTGGCGTCGCTTGGCGTGTCTAAAGCGTCTGTGGAGGTCCGGATTTCCATTCCGGCGGAGATGGATAAGTCCAGAATCAATTCTGTCAGAAATCATATGAAACGGGCTGCAAAGAAGCTTTCTGAAGAAGGCTTTATTATAGAAGATATTCAAATACGGGGAGGTATCCAGACAGCGATTCGAGTGCCGGCAGTGAGGATAATGGCAGCGGGAACTGCGAGCAGAAAGGAAGGCATAGAAAGCGTTTCTTTCAATGCGGGAGATGGTCGGGACATTCTGCTGACAGGCTGGATTGGGCTGGAGGGGATGCTCCGGATTATCGGGGAGCGGGAGCATGAACTAAGAGACCGATTTACCCCAACATTTATCCGTCAGATGAAAGCTTTTGACAGTGAGATATGTGGACTTGGGAAAATAAGGGCTGCGCAGGACGCAGAGATATTTCTTGTGCGTCAGATTACCGAGGGAGGGATATTAGCGGCTTTGTGGAGGCTATCGGAAGAGACGGGAATGGGGATGAGTCTGGATATGAAGAAGATTTCCATTCGGCAGGAGACCATCGAGGTGTGCGAACATTTCCGACTAAATCCTTATCAGCTTACTTCCGGCGGGAGTTTTCTGATGCTGGCGGAGCATGGAGAGGCTGCGGCAGAGAAGCTTCGTCAGAAAGGGATAGCGGCGGTTGTAATCGGGCGTCTTACCGACGGTAATGATAAGGTGATGCATAATGGGGAGGATGTTCGGTATATTGACAGGCCGGGGGCGGATGAATTGATGAAGATTTTTTGAGGTTGATGGTGGGGGTTGTACTCCATCTTGGGGAACGGTTCAGGGAAACGTCCTTGCTTACGCAAAGCTGGGCAACGCGTCGTTGAACTAACTGCTAACTTCGGCTAGAATGTACAGGAATGCCTGTACATTCAAGTCTCAGTAAGCAGTGGATTTCACCTCTGCTAAAAGCGTCCTGTAATGCTTTGTGTAAGCAAGAGCGTTTCCCTGAATCGTTCCCCAAGACGGAATGCGAACTGTGTTGGAGAAAGCAGAAGAGAACGTGCGAGGAGGAAGCGGGTTTGAAGTCTGGGAGCTGATTTGAATGAAAGGGATAATCTGCGCCGGAAATGGCATTGTGGATTATAGATAAAAATATAAGGAGAGGATAAGGAATGGAAGTTACGAGACGACAGATATTGAATTATATGGAAAGAAACTGCAAGGTTGACGTGGGAGAGCTGGCGGTTCTTTTGGGGACGGATGAGGATACGGTGAAGCGTGAAATTGCGGCTATGGAAAAAGAAAAGATTATCTGTGGGTATCATACGATGATTGACTGGGACAAGGCTGGGGTTGATCAGGTGAACGCGCTGATTGAGGTCCGGGTAACGCCTCAGAGAGGAAGAGGGTTTGAGAAGATTGCGGAGAGGATTTATAATTATCCGGAGGTTTCCTCTATTTCACTGATTTCGGGAGGGTATGATTTTCTGGTGACAATTGAGGGGAAATCGCTGATGGAGGTATCCCGCTTTGTGTCTGAGAAGCTGTCGCCGATTGACGAGGTTGTAGGTACGGCCACTCATTTTATCTTAAAGAAGTACAAGGATCATGGAACTATTCTGGCACAGAAGGATAAAGAAGAAAGGATGCTGGTGACGCTTTAATGAGAAATCCATTATCAAAACAGATTACAGAAATACAACCCTCTGGTATTCGCAAATTTTTTGACATCGTGGGTGAGATGAAGGACGCTATTTCTCTGGGAGTAGGAGAGCCGGATTTTGATACGCCCTGGAGGGTCAGGGAGGAGGGAATCTATTCGCTGGAGCGAGGGAGGACATTTTATACATCAAACGCAGGGCTGCAGGAATTAAAGGATGAGATTTGTAAATATCTGGAGCGAAAGATTGGAGTAAGATATGACTCGAAGGATGAAGTAGTGGTTACCGTTGGGGGAAGCGAGGCAATTGATATCGGTTTCCGGGCGATGTTGGATTCGGGGGATGAAGTGCTGATTCCACAGCCGTCTTATGTGTCTTATCTTCCCTGCGCGGCTTTGGCGGGCGGTGTACCGGTGGTGATTCCGCTGCAAAATGAGAATGAATTTAAACTAACCAGAGAGGAACTGGAAGCGGCGATTACACCGCGAACAAAGATACTGGTGCTGCCATTTCCCAATAATCCTACGGGGGCAATTATGACCAGAGAGGAATTAGAGCCAATCGCTGAGGCGGTGGTGGAACACGACTTGTACGTGATATCCGATGAAATCTATTCTGAACTTACCTATCAGGGAGAGCATGTGTCGATTGCGTCTCTGCCCGGGATGCGGGAGCGGACGCTGGTAATTAACGGTTTTTCCAAGGGATTTGCAATGACTGGCTGGAGACTGGGATATGTGTGCGGACCGAAGCTGATTATGGAGCAGTTGTTAAAAATCCATCAGTACGCAATTATGTGTGCGCCTACCAACAGTCAGTATGCAGCAGTGGAGGCTCTGCGTAACTGTGGGGAGGAAGTAGAGAAGATGCGGGAGGCGTACAACCAGAGGAGGCGGTATCTGGTCAGCGAATTTGCCCGCATGGGACTGGAATGTTTCGAGCCATACGGCGCATTCTACATTTTCCCAAGTATTCGGGAATTTGGCATGACTTCAGAGGAATTTGCGGAGAAATTTCTGGAAGAGGAGAAAGTGGCAGTAGTGCCGGGAACCGCATTTGGGGAATGTGGGGAAGGGTTTCTGCGGATATCTTACGCGTATTCTCTGGAAGATTTGAAGGTGGCGCTGGAGCGGTTTGAGCGATTTTTGGAGAAACTGCGAAGATGATTTTGCATGTGGCGTATAAACGGTGACAAAAGAAGGAATCTATTGTTATATTGTAAATGTATCCTCCCGGAATGATTGTTTCGGGAGGTGTTTTGTAGTATGATAATAAATCATCTTCTGTTTTATGTAAAATATTAGAGCGTGTTAGAAAGTAATGCAAAGGAGATAAACAATGCTTAATATTGTATTATACGAGCCGGAGATTCCGGCGAATACAGGGAATATCGGCCGTACTTGTGTGGCTGCGAATACCAGGCTTCACCTGATTGAACCTCTCGGTTTTCGATTGGATGAGAAGAGCCTTAAGCGCGCCGGGATGGATTACTGGAAGGATTTGGATGTGGCTACTTATATTAACTATCAGGATTTTATGGAGAAGAATCCAGACGCAAAGATTTATATGGCTACCACAAAAGCGCCGAATGTCTATACTCAGATACAGTATGAACCGGACTGCTTCCTGATGTTTGGGAAAGAGAGCGGAGGAATACCAGAGGAGATACTGGTCAAACATAAGGAGGATGCTATCAGGATTCCTATGGTGGGAGATACAAGATCTCTGAATCTTGGAAATTCGGTTGCGATTGTTTTGTATGAGGCGTTAAGACAGAATGGATTTTCAGGGATGAATCTTGAAGGATGTTTGCACAGATTAGAGTGGGAGGCGTAGGCAGCGAATTTAGTTTTATCAAATGTGTTTTTGGTTTGCGCCTTTTTACATCGAAGTTTTTGGGTAAATGAGTCTGCCTGGTGGACTGTAAATTGAATTTTACATTTATTTTTGGAAAACAATGCATAAAAAGTTGGAAATCACTAAGAAATTTTACAAAAAAATGAAATGATTTGATAAAATAAATGGATTTTTATCCCAAGGAGAAGTATAATAAGATGGAGTGTTTTTTTACTTCGAAATAATAGAGAGGTGGTGAATAGATGGTAGAGGAGACTATTCGTACAATCAAAGAAGCGGAGCGGAAAGCCGATGAGCTGGTGAAGCAGGCGGAGGATAAATGCTCTGAGATTTTGGAGAGGGCGTCTGCACAAGCCGGCGAGGCGAAAGAGCAGGCTGTCAAACAGGCAAAGGCGAAAGCGGAAGCTGAATTGGAGGCAGTAAAAGCGGAAGGTGATGAATCTGTTAAGAAAGCATTGCAGGATGTAGATAAGCAGATCGCCTCTCTTAAGACAGATGCGGGACAAAAGGCAGAAGAGGCCATAGCAGCCGTTATAGCTGACATCGCGTAGTCCGGCATGTAGTAATGAGTAAAGGAGGGATGCGGTTATGGCAGTACTGCAGATGCAAAGAGTGAGTATCTGCGCGCTTAAAAAAGACCGTAAAGCCATTTTGGAGAAGCTTCAGTCGATGGGAATCATGGAGATAAACCAGATTATAGAAGACGATGAAGACTTTGAACGGATGGACACAATGAACGCAAGGCAGGGGTTTGAGAGGAGCGCCCAGACAGCAGATCATGCGCTGGATGTTTTGAGTCAGTATGCCCCTGAGAAGAAGTCATTGTTTGCAGGCTTGGAAGGCAAGAAGCTTGTGGGCCAGGAACAGTTTCAGAAGACTGTATCCAGGAAAAAGGAAATTATGAGAGATGCCAAGATTCTGCTTGATTTCAGCAAAGAGATAGCAGAGAGCAAAGCGGGCATTCTGAAGTTGGAGAATCAGATAGAGAGCTTGAAGCCTTGGATGGCTCTGGATGTTCCTATGAATTTTGGCGGAACAGCAAAGACCGCTATGATGCTGGGAACCATGGCTGCGGGAACCACACAGGAGACGGTATACTCGCTGATTGCAGCACATGCGCCTGCTATTGAAGCTGTGAATGTGGAAGTTATTGCTTCCGATAAGGATGCAGCGTATCTGGCTGTGCTTTGCATGAAGAAGGATGAGCGTACTGTAGAGGACGCTTTAAGAGCCGGGGGCTTTGCAAGACCGACCCAGCTTACGGATAAGACGCCCCGGCAGGCGAAGGATGATTTTGAATCAGAAAAAGCGAAGCTGGAGTCCCGAATCAATGAGATAACGAAGGAAATCGCAGGAAAAGAAGGAATCAGGGAAGAACTGAAGGTGATATCTGATTATTTCCGTATTCGTGCAGAAAAGTATGAGATTCTCGGAACCCTTCCTCAGTCACAGAGGACCTTTATTATCAGCGGCTATGTTGCGAAAAAGTATGTTCCTTCTATAGAGAAGGCCATCGGAGACAGATTCGATTGTATCGTTGATGTGGAAGAGCTGAAAGAAGAAGAGGAACCGCCGGTAATTTTAAGTAATAATGGATTTTCAGCCAGCGTGGAAGGCGTTTTGGAGTCTTATGCTCTGCCCCATAAGGGAGAATTTGATCCGACGACGATTATGTCGTTCTTTTATGTATTTTTCTTCGGTATGATGCTGTCTGACGCAGCATACGGAGCAATTTTGGCGATTGCATGTTTCGTGGTATTGAAGAAATTCCCGCGGATGGGTGCAGGAATGAAAAAGATGATGAAGATGTTCATGTATTGCGGTATTTCCACGCTAATATGGGGTATTTTGTTCGGCGGGTATTTTGGAAATGTAGTAGACATCGTATCGGCGACTTTCTTCGGAAAGACGGTTACTGTACCGGCGTTGTGGTTTGCGCCGCTGAATGATCCGATGAAGCTTCTAATCTATTCTCTGGCATTTGGACTTGTCCATCTGTTTGTGGGATTGGGAATCAAAGGCTATATGTTGATTAAGGACGGACAGACGCTGGACTTTTTCTGTGATGTAGTTTTGTGGTACGCATTTCTTATCGGCCTGATCCTGATGCTGATACCAACGGATATCTTCGCGTCAATCATGGGATCTAAGGTGGTATTTCCGCCGGCGCTTAATATGCTGGCGAAGGGACTTGCGATTGTGGGCGCCCTGGGATTGGTGCTAATGTCAGGACGCGCGAATAAGAATCCGGCGCTGAGACTGGCATTGGGTGCATATGATCTCTATAATATCACAGGATGGCTTAGTGATGTATTATCTTATTCCCGTTTGCTGGCGCTTGGACTTGCTACAGGAGTTATTGCTTCAGTAATTAACCAGATGGCAAGTATGGCGGGAAACGGCATTGTGGGAGCGATTATATTTATTATAATATTCATTGTGGGACATACGCTGAACCTTGCAATCAATTTGCTGGGAGCTTATGTACACACCAACCGTCTCCAGTTTGTAGAGTTCTTCGGGAAGTTCTATGAAGGCGGCGGCAAGGCGTTTCATCCATTTGAGTCAGATACAGTGTACGTAACCGTTCAGGATGGAAGCGAGAGTAATTAGTTACTGGCATATTATTCAAACGCAGCGAGCAACGACAGTAATTAATTCTGCCGATAAAGGCAGGTATGATTATATATCCAGAAGGATAAGTTAAGAAATGATAATTAAAGGAGGAACACTATAATGGAAGGTATCAGTATTTGGAGTAATTTAGGGCTTGTATATGCACTGCTTGGCGCAGCAGTAGCGGTATTTCTTGCAGGAGCAGGTTCTGCAATTGGCGTAGGTATTGCAGGTCAGGCAGCAGCAGGCGTTGTTACAGAGGACCCAAGCAAATTCGGTCAGGTACTGGTTATGCAGCTTCTGCCTGGTACACAGGGTCTGTACGGTCTGCTGATTGGTTTCATCACATTGTCTAAAGTAGGCATTATCGGCGGCGGAGCAGCACAGCTTGATCCCCAGACAGGGCTTATGATTCTTGCAGCATGTCTGCCAATCGGTATCGTAGGTTTGATTTCCGGTAAGTATCAGGGAATGACTTCCGCTGCATCTATCGGTATCATCGCAAAGAGACCGGATCAGTTCGGTAAGGCAATGCTGTTCCCTGCAATGGTTGAGACATACGCAATCCTTGCACTTCTGATTTCTTTCCTTGCTGTAAGCGGCGTACAGGTATAAGGGCGAAACAGATAGGAGAAATCAGGGAAAAGGAGAGCGAAGCATGACTGGATTAGAGAAAATGAAAAGTCAGATTCTGGATGAAGCGAAGGCTTTGGCTGACAGTAAGATAGCAGAAGCGAACCGCAGGGCAGAAGAGATTCTTGAAGAGGCAAAAGCAGATGCCGAAAAGTCCGTCGCGAGCATTTCCCAAAGATCAGACAAGGACGTTGCAAATTATAGAGAGCGCATCATTTCTTCCATCGATTTGCAGAAGAGAACAAAACTTCTGGCTGCAAAGCAGGAAGTAATTGCGCAGGTGTTGGATCAGTCCTATGACAGATTGAAGACGATGGAGACAGGGGAATATTTTGCAATGCTCTTAAAGCTGGCAGAGAAATATGTCCTTCCGCAAGAGGGGATTATGTATTTCTCTCAGGCAGATTTAGGAAAGATGCCGGAGAGCTTTAAAAGCGACGTGAAGAAGCTTGCGGAAACGAAAGGCGGAAAACTTAATATTTCTGGAGAAGGAAGAAATATTGAGAACGGTTTTGTTCTTGCATATGGCGGAATTGAAGAGAACTGCACATTAAAGGCGATATTTGATGCGAAGAGAGATGAGTTTGCTGATAAGATTCATCATATTCTATTTTAACGCGTAAGAAAGGAAAATGTAGCATGAGTGAACAATATACTTACGCGGTTGCCCGCATACGGGCGCTGGAAGTCTCGCTGTTTTCAAATTCCGGCATTGACCAGCTAATGGCGTGCCAGACCTATGAACAGTGTCTGCAGCTCTTATCTGAGAAGGGCTGGGGAGATACAGAGACCGGTTTGAATGCGGAAGCCATGCTGTCCAGAGAAGAGGAAAAGATTTGGGAGATTGTGAAGGAACTGCACATACCGATGGAGACGTTTAACGTGCTGTCTTATCCCAAGCTGTTCCACAATCTGAAAGCTGCAATCAAGGAAGTGTGTACGGAGGAGGTGGAACGCCATATCTTTTACGACGACGTAAGCATTCCGGGAGAGGAGATGCTTGCAATCGTGAAGGAGAAGGAGTTTGACCGGCTTCCAAAGGAGATGCAGGAGGCAGCGGGCGAGGCCTATGAGTCTCTTCTTCATACCAGGGACGGACAGATGTGCGATGTAATCATCGACAGAGCCGCCCTGGAGGCGATTAAGAAGGCAGGAAGAGAAGCAAAGGATGCAATCATCAAAGATTACGCAGAATCTACGGTTGCTGTGGCAGACATCAAGATTGCTGTGCGTTCGGCAAAAACCGCGAAGTCTTTGGATTTTATGAATCGGGCAATGGCAGAATGTGACAGCCTGAGTGTGGGGCAACTGTCAAAGGCAGCTCTTGGAGGCATGGATGCAGTCCGGGAGTACCTGCAGGGGACAGAATATACAGAAGGGGCGGATGCTCTGGCAGAGTCTCCCTCTGCATTTGAGCGCTGGTGTGACAATCGAATCATTCAGACCATCAGTCCACAGAAATATAAGGCATTTGGCATAGGACCAGTCGTGGCCTATGTAATTGCCAGACAAAACGAAATAAAAACGGTGCGGATTATTTTGTCAGGAAAACAGAACGGCCTGTCAGACGAGTCCATCCGGGAAAGGGTAAGGGAAATGTATGTATAAGGTTGCAGTAATGGGCGATTATGACAGTATTTACGGTTTTGCCACTCTGGGACTGGATACATTTCCGGTAAACGACCCTTCAGAGGCAGCCAGAATACTGCATCAGCTTGCAGACGGGAAATATGGGATTATCTATATCACAGAAGCCCTGGCGGCACAGTTAAAGCATGAGATTTCAAAATATCAGGAACAGATTAGTCCGGCGATTATCCAGATTCCGGGTGTTTCAGGCAACACCGGAGCAGGAGTGACAGGAGTAAAGAAGTCTGTGGAAACTGCAGTAGGTTCCGATATATTGTTTGGTGAATAGTGGGGTGATTAATCAAAATGAGTAGTATAGGTACAATAAAAAAAGTAGCAGGACCTTTGGTTATCGCATCCGGTATGCGTGATGCCAACATGTCCGACGTTGTACGTGTTAGTAAGCGGCGTTTGATTGGAGAGATTATTGAGATGCACGGCGACGAGGCATCCATCCAGGTATACGAGGAGACGTCAGGCCTTGGACCCGGCGAGCCGGTAGAATCTACAGGCGCGCCTATGTCCGTTGAACTGGGACCTGGACTGATTACCAGTATTTATGACGGAATTCAGCGTCCGCTCGACGACATTATGAAGATTTCAGGAAATAACTTACAGCGTGGTGTGGAAGTTGCTTCCCTGAAAAGAGATAAGAAGTGGGAATTTGTCCCGGTTGCAAAGGCCGGCGATATGGTAGAGGCCGGAGACGTACTGGGAACCGTACAGGAGACCGCTGTTGTACAGCAGAAAATCATGGTTCCTTACGGGGTGAAAGGTACGGTAAAAGAAGTGAAGTCCGGTGAATTTACCGTAGAAGAAGTGGTAGCTGTGGTTACAACCGATGAAGGTGACAAAGAGCTTACCATGATGCAGAAATGGCCGGTTCGTAAGGGACGTCCTTATGTGAAGAAACTGCCGCTTGACGCGCCGCTTGTTACAGGTCAGCGTGTTGTCGATACCTTCTTCCCGATTGCAAAGGGCGGAGTTGCTGCCGTTCCGGGACCATTCGGAAGCGGTAAGACAGTTATTCAGCACCAGCTTGCAAAATGGGCTGAGGCGGATATTGTGGTTTATATCGGATGCGGCGAGCGCGGTAACGAGATGACCGACGTTCTGAACGAGTTCCCAGAATTGAAGGACCCGAAGACGGGCCGTTCTTTGATGGAGAGAACCGTTCTGATTGCCAATACGTCAGATATGCCTTTTGCGGCTCGTGAGGCTTCTATTTATACAGGTATTACGATTGCAGAGTATTTCCGCGATATGGGATATTCCGTAGCTTTGATGGCGGATTCTACTTCCCGCTGGGCCGAGGCGCTTCGAGAGATGTCCGGCCGTTTGGAAGAGATGCCTGGTGAGGAAGGTTACCCGGCATATTTGGGCTCCCGTCTGGCAGAGTTCTACGAGAGAGCAGGACGTGTGCAGTCATTAGGACAGGATAAGAGAGAAGGCGCTCTGTCTGTAATCGGCGCCGTATCGCCTCCGGGCGGAGATACCTCCGAGCCGGTATCCCAGGCAACCCTTCGTATTGTAAAGGTATTCTGGGGACTGGATGCGGCTCTTGCATATAAGAGACATTTCCCGGCTATTAACTGGCTGACCAGCTATTCTCTGTATCTGGATAATATGCAGAACTGGTTCAATGAAACCGTTGCAGAGGACTGGATGGAAGACCGTCAGAAGATGATGAGCCTTCTGACTGAAGAGGCAGCTCTGGAAGAGATTGTACAGATGGTAGGTATGGACGCATTATCACCTATCGACCGTCTGAAGATGGAGGCAGCAAGATCCATCCGTGAGGACTTCCTGCACCAGAACTCTTTCCACGAAGTAGATACCTACACACCGCTTAGAAAGCAGTATCTGATGATGAAGCTGGTAGTAGCATTCTACGAGCTTGCTTCCGAGGCGCTGGGCAAGGGCGCTTCGATGAAGGTACTCCTTGGAATGGATGTAAGAGAGAGAATCGGCCGTTATAAGTATACGAAGGCCGAGGATATTGAGAAAGAATACGAGAAGATTATGAACGAGCTCCATGAAGAGATTTCAGGAGCATTCGGGAAGGAGGACTTCTAAATTATGCCAAAGGAATATAGAACCATACAGGAAGTTGCCGGACCGCTGATGATGGTAAAGGGTGTAGAGGGAGTCGCATTCGACGAACTTGGTGAGATTGAGCTTGCAAACGGCGAGACCCGCCGATGCAAGGTTTTGGAAGTTGACGGCGATAATGTTGTAGTACAGCTCTATGAGAATGCTGCCGGTATAAATCTTAGCAACAGTAAAGTCCGTTTCTTAGGGCGCAGCATGGAGCTTGGCGTATCCGGAGATATGCTGGGACGTGTATTTGACGGTCTGGGACGTCCGATTGACGACGGACCGGAGATTCTGCCGGATGAGAGAAGGGATATCAACGGCCTGCCTATGAATCCGGCGGCCAGAGTATATCCGGAGGAGTTTATCCAGACGGGCGTATCTGCAATCGACGGCCTGAATACGCTGGTTCGTGGACAGAAGCTTCCTATTTTCTCCTGTTCCGGTCTGCCTCATTCACAGCTTGCCGCACAGATTGCGAGACAGGCGAAGGTTCGGGGAACCGATGAGAAATTCGCCGTTGTATTTGCGGCAATGGGTATTACCTTCGAGGAGTCCAACTACTTTATCGAGTCCTTTAAGGAAACCGGAGCTATTGACAGAACCGTACTGTTTATCAATCTGGCAAACGACCCGGCGGTAGAGCGTATTTCTACGCCTCGTATGGCGCTGACCGCAGCAGAGTACCTTGCATTCGAGAAAGAGATGCACGTACTGGTTATCTTAACAGATATTACAAACTATGCGGACGCGCTTCGTGAGATTTCCGCAGCGAAAAAGGAAGTTCCAGGACGCCGCGGCTATCCGGGATATATGTATACAGACCTTGCGACCATGTATGAACGTGCAGGACGCCAGAGAGGAAAGGACGGAAGTATCACGATGATTCCGATCCTGACCATGCCTGAGGATGATAAGACCCATCCGATTCCTGACCTTACCGGATACATTACCGAAGGACAGGTAATCTTAAGTCGTGAGCTGTACCGTAAAGGCTTACAGCCGCCAATCGACGTACTTCCGTCTCTGTCCCGTCTGAAAGACAAAGGTATCGGTGAAGGAAAGACAAGAGCGGACCATGCAAATACTATGAACCAGTTGTTTGCAGCGTACTCCCGCGGTAAAGATGCGAAAGAATTGATGACCATCCTTGGCGAAGCTGCGCTGACAGAGATTGACTTGAAGTATGCGGAATTTGCGGATGCATTTGAAAAAGAATACGTATCTCAGGGCTATAACAATGACCGCGGCATTGAAGAGACTTTGGAAATCGGCTGGAAATTACTGTCCATGCTGCCAAGAGCAGAGCTGAAACGTATCGATGACAAGTTCCTTGACCAGTACTATGGTAAGCAGTAAGCCGTGCGCGGATGTCCAGAAACAGTTATGCAGGCTTGCCTGCAGATAACTGTATCTGGACAGACGCATAGGGCGTCAGCCCGCAGCGAGAAGAAGCGAAGCGGAATCGAGCTGGCATAGCGAAAGAAAACCATAGATAGGAAGGAAAAGGAGGTTAGATAAATGGCATCAAAGCAGATTACTCCTACCCGTATGGAGCTTACCAAGACGAAGAAGAAACTGGTTACCGCCAGAAGAGGACACAAGCTCCTCAAAGATAAGCGTGACGAGTTGATGCGTCAGTTTTTGGAGCTCGTGAAGGAGAATATGGAGCTGCGTAAGAAGGTAGAAGCCGGAATCCTCTCTGCAAATAAGAACTTTGTTATTGCAAAGGCCGGAATGGATGAAGCTACTCTGAATACGGCCCTGATGGCGCCGAAACAGGAGGTCAATCTAGAGGTAGGCCACAAGAATGTTATGAGTGTCGATATCCCTGTTTTTCATGCAACTACAAGAACAGCGGATGCCAATGATATCTATTCTTATGGATTTGCATTTACTTCCAGTGATTTAGACGGCGCGGTGAAGTCACTTGCCGATATCCTGCCGGATATGCTGAAACTTGCGGAAGTTGAGAAGGCATGCCAGCTTATGGCGGCTGAGATCGAAAAGACCAGGCGGCGTGTAAACGCGCTGGAACATGTGACGATTCCCGATGCGCAGGAAACGATTAAGTATATCACGATGAAGCTGGACGAGAATGAGCGAAGTTCTCAGATTCGTCTGATGAAGGTAAAGGATATGATGCTGGAGGAAGCGCATCACTACAGCGAGAGGGAAGCGTAGAAAATCGATTAGTTAAAAAGATACCGAAAGCGGTTACAAAAAGACTCTGTGTGGATGAAATTGCATTCATACAGAGTTTTTTGTATAAGCAAATTATTATAGAACGTCGCATAAATTGCAACCTGTAACAAACAAGAACTTACTCATGCAAATCTTTCTAACATTGGTGAGTTGCTTTGTCATTGTTTCTGGCGGTTCTGAATTATTATTGGAAATCCATTTAATCCGCTGTTTACCAAATGATCTGTAAACTGTAACGTCTTTTTTATAGTTCGTTAATATGTATAAATAAAGAGCTTGCATTTTACATAAATACATGATATCATATGTTTACTTAATATCAACATATCTGTTGTTCTAAGTATCAGGTCCAGCGCGCGGACATTCTGTATATTCTTTGAAATCTTTGAGTATACCAATTGTAATTTGAAACAAAAGATATTATAATGGAGGTAACCTATATGGTACATGATAAACTGAATAAGAATTCCAGTAATTTACATAATATGAATTGGAAACATAAAGACAGCCTGTTTAAAATTGCCTTTCGGGAAAAAGAGAAATTGCTGGAGCTTTATAATGCAATTAATAATTCAGATTATGATAATCCCACAGAGCTGACTGTTTACACATTAGAAGATGTGATTTTTATGGGAATTAAAAATGATATATCTTTTTTGGTGGGAGAAGTATTGAATTTATATGAGCATCAGAGTACTGAGAACCCTAATATGCCCATCCGCGGTTTGATGTATTTTGCTGAAAACTATGAGAGCTATATTGCAAGAAATAATCTGGATATTTATGGAAGAGTCCTTCAGAAGCTTCCTTTTCCGCAGTATTATATATTGTATAACGGAGTAAAAGAGGCAGAAGACAGAAAGGTGCTTGAATTGAAAGATGCATTTCCGAAGCTGGAAGGAATGGAACCTTGTCTGAACTGCAAGGCAACATTGTTGAATATTAACTTTGGGCATAATAGAGAGATAATGGCGCGTAGTCAGACATTAATGGATTATTCCATCTATATACAGAGGATTCGAGATAATAAAGGATCTGGAATAAGCATATTTGAAGCAGTAGACAGGGCGACGGAAGACTGCATCCGAGACGGGATTCTTAAGGATATTCTTGTCAAGAATAGTGCGGAGGTGAAACATATGGTACTGGGAGCGTGGGGAACAGAAAACCATCTAAAAAAGCAGAGGGAAGAGCTGGAACAAGTTGAGAGGGAGAATGAAAAATTAAGACAGGAAACTGCTAAATTGAAAGAAAAGAGTTTCGGGCTAAAAAAAGTAACAAACGAATTAAAGAAGGAAGCGGAAGGGCTAAAGAAAGAAGCAGATGGGTTAAAGAAAGAAGCAGATGGGCTAAAGAAAGAAGCAAATAAGTTAAAAAAAGAAACGACTGGCCTAAAACAAGAAAAATCAGAGCTAAAAGAGGAGAATAATGAGTTGAAAAATAGGAGCGCCGCGATAGATTTATTGACACAGAAACTTCTGGATACAGGTAAGGTTGAAGAGCTAAAGAAGTCTTTAAATGATGAAGCGTACCGCAGGCAGCTGCTGGAAGAATATGGATTAATGCCAACAGTTTTTCAGGGAGAAGAGGGATTTCGGAATGATTGAGAAATGAAAGGGATGAAACATGAAAAGGGATTATTTGAAATTAAGAAAGGTGCGCAAGTATAAGGTGCGCACCTTTTGCCATAATATTAGAAAGTGTGAGACGAATAGATGGATTAACGTTTTAATTGTGGAACATAACTTCGGCAGGCTTCAATATTCCCCTTTACAAAGGCCCCTTTTTTCAGTGGAAGAAGCTGCTCTCCCGTAAGCTGAAATACGAAAAAGCGCTCAGATTCAAAGGTTCCGCGAATGTCGTTCTTGCGAAGGTCAACACCGGCAGCGCCGTCCTTGTAGGAGCGAATACGGTTTCCTTCAATGGTAATAACATACTCAAAGCCTTTGCCATGATAGGTTTCGTGAAATTGTTTAATAGCGGCGCTTTTCTTCTTATTTATAGTGATAAATGAAGCAATCATGGCGCCAAGGCATCCGAGCCCAACAATTGCGAACAGAATCGCAAGGGTGGTTTTATGTGTGGATACTTCACGCCATGTAAAAAAAGCGCAGATTAGGGTGATAATAACAAGTGAGATATAGTTTCGGTAAGTATGCATAGCCCATGCATCTTCTACTTCCTGCATCAGAACATCAGTGTATTGATATTGACTTATAATGACAGTTTGTTTATTTTTTTTAGGTGTTACTGTATTTTCTGAATTTGCCATCTGAAAATCTCCTTTTGTATTACAGTTCACTTTGTGAAAAGTAATCTTTTTGTCACAGGCTTCTATACCCAGGGGGAATTCTTTCATACATGCCCCGGTTAGGGAAGGGCCGACTCCAAAGTATACCTGGAAGGTATAGCGAATGACAAGTAATTAAAATCATTTACTTGAATCCAGTATAAAATTATTATACATGAGAAACCAGGAAATGGCAATCACACGTTCCTCTAAATTGCATATAATAATTTCAGACACAGGTATTTTTGGGAGGACGATTTATGGAAAATAAATTACCATATTATATGACATATCCAATGCCGCTGGTATACGACGACGAAAGAAGAGAGAGAATGGATTTTGAATATATGAAAAGCATGTTTCCGGATACTGCAAAGAAATTACTGCCATATGTTGAAGAAGAGTGCGACCGTATGGAGTTTGAGGGAAGTATGCTCTTTGATGAATATCCAGACCGGCTGCAGCTTGCGCTGATGGGAAGAAGGGTTCATAACCGGGCCAGAAAAGATCAGGTGATTTCAGAGCAGGAGAGGGACGGAAAGAAAGAAAAAAAGGGAGACTGGCTGCAAGATTTGATTCAGGTAATGCTTTATCAGGAAGTTTATAAAAGGCGTTGTGATCACAGAAAAAGCAGGAGAAAATATTTCGCAGGTACGGGTTACAATTCATAAGTCAGAGTAAGCTGCATGCAACTGCCTGCGCTATAACCGGCAACTTGCAAAAATTCATTGAAAACTGTTTTCAGTAATGGAATATTCGTATTCCAGCAAATGCAAAGTTCTGGGCGGACAATAATAGCAGCAAGGAAAAATAATAGTTTATAAATATGCAGGCTTGTAAGAGGGTATATTTTTGTGATATACTTATTCGCGCAAAAACAGATGAGGAGTGCGCGGATGAATAATATTATATTTATTGGAATGCCGGCGGCGGGTAAGAGTACAATAGGAGTTGTTGCGGCAAAGCGGCTTGGATATGAATTTATAGATACGGATATTTTGATTCAAAAAAGAGAAAAAAGATTATTAAAAGATATTATTGACGAAAAGGGAATTGGTGGGTTTCTTGCCATTGAGGACCAGATTAATTCAGAGGTAGAAGCAGAAAATGCAGTAATTGCGCCAGGTGGAAGTGTAATATATTGTGACAATGCAATGAGGCATTATAAGGAAATAGGAACGGTAGTATATTTGCAGACTTCTTTTCAAACAATAAGTGAAAGGATAGGAGATCCGAAGAAGAGAGGAGTCGTTTTACAGAACGGGCAGACTCTGCAGGATCTCTATAATGAGCGCCGGGTGTTTTTTGAAAAATATGCCGATGTAGTTATCTGTGAAGACGGAAAAACATTGGAAGATACGATTGAGGAAGTCGTAGAGAAGTTCAAACGTTAATAATTTTTCAGGAAAGCTGATTGCTCTGTCCTGATGGCGTGCTCTTCATCTGCTATCGCGTAAATGTTACGGAATTTTTACGGGTTTGTAAAAAATATTTTACAAACAAGAAAGATTATTGTATACTATAATGTGCGACAGGTTATCGACACAGACTGATTCTGAAGGAAAGCCTGAATGCAGGGGCGAGAGTATAAATAAAGGTAATTGAGGTGCAGATATGGAACAATATATTATCAAAGGCGGAAATCCGCTGGTTGGGGAAGTAGAAATTGGCGGCGCTAAGAATGCGGCGCTGGCTATTCTTTCGGCGGCTATTATGACTGATGAGACAGTCCTGATTGATAATTTGCCGGATGTCAATGATATTAATGTATTGCTGGATGCGATTATGGGAATTGGAGCAAGTGTTCATCGTGTGGATCGTCATACCGTAAGGATTAACGGAAAAGGCGTTTCCAATTTTAAGATTGAATACGAATATATGAAGAAGATTCGAGCGTCTTATTATCTGTTGGGCGCTTTACTGGGCAAATATAAACGGGCTGAAGTTGCCCTTCCGGGAGGATGTAATATCGGAAGCCGCCCGATTGACCAGCATTTGAAAGGCTTTCGTGCCCTGGGAGCGGATGTTGAGATTGAACATGGTAAGATTATTGCTGAGACAGACCGTCTGGTCGGAAAGCATATTTATTTTGACGTAGTAAGTGTTGGAGCAACAATTAACGTCATGATGGCGGCAACCATGGCCGAAGGGCTGACTATTCTGGAAAATGTTGCCAAGGAACCACACGTGGTAGACGTTGCGAACTTTTTGAACAGTATGGGCGCTAATATTCGTGGGGCTGGAACAGACGTGATTAAGATTCGTGGAGTACAAAGATTCCATAGGACAGAATATTCCGTAATTCCAGATCAGATTGAAGCAGGGACTTTTATGTTTGCGGCGGCAGCCACCAGAGGCGATGTGACGGTCTGCAACGTAATTCCAAAGCATTTGGAGGCGACAGTTGCTAAGCTTCTTGAGATTGGCTGCGAGGTAGAGGAGTTTGATGACGCTGTGCGGGTAGTTTCCAAAGGAAACTTAAAAAGTACGCATGTTAAGACACTGCCTTATCCTGGATTTCCAACAGATATGCAGCCTCAGATCGGAGTGACCCTGGCTCTGTGCAGAGGGACAAGTATGGTGACAGAGAGTATATTTGAAAATCGTTTTAAATATTTGGATGAGCTTGCAAGGATGGGAGCGAATATTAAGGTTGAGGGTAATTCAGCTACTATCGAAGGAGTGAAACGGTTTTCTGGAGCAAGAATTAGCGCGCCGGATTTACGTGCAGGCGCAGCTTTATGTATCGCGGGGCTTGCAGCGGATGGAATTACAATTGTGGATGATATTGTATATATTCAGCGTGGGTATGAGAGATTTGAGGAGAAGCTCAGAAGTCTTGGAGCGATAATGGAACGTGTATCCAGTGAAAAAGATATTCGAAAATTTACTTTAAAAGTTAGTTAGTTTGAGTTATACTCATAGTATGGAAATAATTAAATACTGCAAACTTACTCTTATTCAGAGCGGTGGAGATACAAAGGATCTGAGAAGCCGCGGCAACCCCGATATTCGGAAGGTGCCAGCCTGAGCGAGGAATCGAACAATAAGAGGATTGGTTTATAGCAATATGATAAACAGTCCGCTTGAGGTGGGCTGTTTTCTTATTATATCAGGAAACTTCAATCCCTATATCATAAAAAACTTTCGTGGGATGCGTACTGGCGCGAAGAAGAAGTATATCGCGAGCGAGCCGGTCTCGAGAATGTGCTGAAGCACATTTATTGTTCATATTTGAAGGAAAGAACGCGAGAGTGCATGAAGCGCACTTTTGTTCTTATATATTTATCATTTGAAAGGAGAAATAAAATGGAAAAAAGATTATTTACATCCGAGTCTGTAACAGAAGGACATCCGGATAAAATGTGCGACCAGATTTCTGATGCGATTCTGGATGCTTTAATGGAGCAGGACCCTATGAGCCGGGTGGCCTGCGAAACTTGCACAACAACAGGGCTTGTTATGGTAATGGGTGAGATTACAACAAATGGATATGTGGATATTCAGAAAATTGTCCGGGATACGGTAGCGGAGATCGGTTATACCCGCGCGAAATATGGCTTTGATGCCAATACCTGCGGTGTCATGGTTGCTTTGGATGAACAGTCTACAGATATTGCTATGGGAGTAGATAAGGCGTTGGAAGCAAAGGCTAATCAGATGACAGAGGAGACGATTGCAGCGATTGGCGCAGGAGATCAGGGTATGATGTTTGGATACGCATCCGATGAAACAGAGGAATATATGCCGTATCCGATTGCTCTTGCACAGAAGATGGCTATGAAGCTTGCAGAAGTAAGGAAGAATGGGACGCTTCCTTATTTAAGACCGGATGGCAAGACTCAGGTTACAGTAGAATATGATGAGGATGGAATGCCTGTTCGCTTGGATGCGGTTGTACTTTCTACTCAGCATGATCCAGATGTAACTCAGGAGCAGATTCATGAGGATATTAAGAAATATGTGTTTGATACGACCATTCCGGATGGTATGACAGATGAGAACACGAAGTTCTTTATCAATCCCACAGGCCGGTTTGTAATAGGCGGACCACATGGAGACAGCGGTTTGACAGGTCGTAAGATTATTGTAGATACTTATGGCGGCATGGCCCGGCATGGCGGGGGCGCATTTTCAGGAAAGGACTGCACAAAGGTGGACCGTTCCGCGGCTTATGCGGCGCGTTACGTTGCAAAGAACATTGTGGCGGCAGGGCTGGCAAAGAAGTGTGAAATTCAGCTTTCCTATGCAATTGGCGTGGCATATCCTACTTCGATTATGATTGATACTTTTGGAACTGGAAAGCTGCCCGATGAGAAACTGGTAGATCTTGTAAGGGAAAACTTCGATTTGCGTCCTGCGGGAATTATTCAGATGTTAGACCTTAGAAGACCAATTTACAAGCAGACCGCGGCATATGGACATTTTGGACGTACAGATATTGATTTGCCTTGGGAGAAGTTGGACAAGGTCGATGTGTTAAAAAAATATTTATAAAAATTTTAGAAATGTTTATGGGTGCTTTGGTGAGAAGCGCCCTTTTTCGTGGTAAAATAATCACTAAGGAATTGATACGGGTGGAAATGTATCGGTTTACAGAGGTTGGTGATAGTATTTCTATACGTGACAAGTAAGTTGTAAAATTATTGAGATGGAGGTGTTGCTGTGAAATTAAAGACCCGTTTGATTGTTGCATTCATAACTGTTGCGATTCTTCCGGTTATTCTGGCGACACTTTTTATTCTATTAGTTGGAAGATATCAGCTTAGCGCGATAGAAAAAACTTACGAAATTAGCGGAACCTCCGTACAGACGCTTTCTAATCCCATGAGAATGCTTGGACAGCTAACGGTGCAGTCTTACAAAGACTTAAGTCGTACGGCATTGGTCTCGCCAAAGAAGCTGGAGGATGCGACTTTCCTAGAGAAATTTAATAATGAATTGAAGCGTAAGAAGTCTTATCTTCTGGTACGCAGGGGAGACACAATCGTCTATATGGGTACGGATTTAGACAGCGCGGGATTTGTAATTGATCAGCTTCCCGGATATAATGAGAATAAGACTACGTCAGAAAATGGTATGTATTTGGGTGGAGAAGCTCAGGCTCTGGTGAAACAGGTGGATTTCCTGTATGGGGGTGAGGAGGCAGGAAGTGCGTTTATCATTACAGATGTGAGCAACGCGATGCCGGAGATTCAGGAGCTTGCGGTGGATACCGTAGTGATTATCATGCTTGTGCTTTTTGTTACGGCGGCCTGCCTTATTTTCTGGATATACCGGGCGGTAATGAGTCCTCTTGGCAGAGTGCAGAAAGCGGCTAACAATATTAAGAATGGGAACCTGGATTTTGAGGTTCCGAAAGAGTCGGACGACGAGTTCGGACAGTTGTTTGCCGATTTTGAAGAGATGCGCAGGCGCCTGAAAGATAATGCGGAGGAGAAAATTCGTTTTGATAAAGAAAATAAAGAATTAATCAGCAATATTTCCCACGATTTAAAAACTCCGGTGACGACCATTAAGGGATATGCAGAAGGAATTATGGACGGGGTGGCGGATACGCCTGAAAAACTGGATAAATATGTGCGGACCATTTATAACAAGGCAAATGAGATGGATACGCTGATTAATGAGCTGACGTTGTATTCTAAGATAGATACCAATCGTATTCCTTATAATTTTAATACGATTTTGGTTAGCGCATACTTTGACGACTGCGCAGAAGAGCTGTCCATGGAGTTGGAGGCCAAAAATGTGGAATTTGGTTATTTCAATTATGTGGAGGGAGAGGTGAAAGTCATTGCCGATGCGGAACAAATAAAGCGAGTGATTCACAATATAGTTAATAATTCCTTAAAATATATGGATAAGACAAAGGGGATTATTAATTTACGGGTGAAGGATGTAGGCGATTTTGTACAGGTAGAATTGGAGGACAACGGCAGAGGAATCGCGGCGAAGGATTTGACGAATATCTTTGATCGGTTTTACCGGACGGATGCTTCCAGAAATTCCTCCAAAGGCGGAAGCGGAATCGGCTTATCCATTGTAAAGAAGATTGTGGAAGAACATGGCGGAAAAATCTGGGCGACCAGCAGGGAAGGCACCGGGACTACGATGTACTTTGTATTAAGAAAATATCAGGAGGTACCGATTCATGAGTAAGATATTGATTGTAGAAGATGAAGTGGCAATTGCAGACCTTGAGAAGGATTATCTGGAACTGTCCGGGTTTGACGTGGAAGTGGCGAACGACGGACTGATTGGGCTTCAAAAGTCTTTGGAGGAAGACTATAATCTGGTAATTTTGGACTTGATGCTTCCAGGAATCGACGGATTCGAGATTTGCCGGAAGATTCGTGACGATAAGAATACGCCGATTATTATGGTATCTGCCAAGAAAGATGATATAGATAAAATCAGAGGATTAGGTTTGGGCGCGGATGATTATATGACCAAACCGTTCAGTCCCAGTGAACTGGTGGCCAGGGTGAAAGCCCATCTTGCAAGATATGAGCGGCTGATAGGCAGTGCGGCGGAAGTAAATAAAATCGTGGAAATCCGCGGGTTGAAGATAGACACTACGGCAAGACGTGTGTGGGTTAATGGAGAAGAACGGGCATTTACTACCAAAGAATTTGATTTGTTAACATTCCTTGCAAGCCATCCAAATCATGTGTATACGAAGGATGAACTCTTCAGCGAAATCTGGGATATGGAATCCATTGGAGACATTGCGACAGTAACGGTTCATATTAAGAAGATACGCGAAAAGGTTGAAATGGATACCTCTAATCCCCAGTATATAGAGACGATTTGGGGAGTCGGGTATCGATTTAAGATGTAGAAAAGCAAGAGATTATCATATGACTGTTTGGGTTTCGGCTTGTACGCTGCCACTTTGTTTTGGATGTGGCAGCATACAGGCCGAATTGTTGTTATGTTGTAACAGTAAAGCCGGAAGGCTGAACTGTTAGTTACTGTTTACACGTCGCCTGACGGACGCGGGTTGAACCCGCTGTTTACCAAATGACCTGTGAACTGCAACGGCTGTTACGTTATGTTAGGAAATTGCTTGATATTGCACTATGATTTTGCAGAAGTATGTGTTAAATTTGATAAAATAATTGCAATGAAGAGATGAAAGAGAGTTTTATATGATTACGAGTACATCGAATGCGAAAGTGAAACGGCTTGTGAATTTAAGAAGAAAGCGCAGGGCAAGAGATGAAGAGAAGGTTTTTCTGACAGAGGGGTTGAGAATGTTTCAGGAGGCGCCGGCGGAGGAGCTTCTGGAATTATATATAACAGAAAAGTTTTTTAAAAAAGAGAAAACACTTGTGAAAGAAAAATGTGAAAAAAGCGGATGCCGTTTTGAGATACTTTCGGATTCGGTGATGGAATATGTTTCCGATACACAGCATCCGCAAGGGGTACTATGTGTAGTGCGACAGAGAAATACAGGGGGTCAGGAAGTAATATCAGCAAAGCAGACTCATAGAACAGGGAACAGGAATCCGTTGATTCTTGTGCTGGATAATCTGCAGGACCCAGGGAATCTTGGAACGATATTTCGGACCGGAGAGGCAGCGGGAGTGACTGGCATACTGATGAGCAGGGATTGTGTGGACGTATATAATCCTAAGGTAGTACGTTCTACGATGGGCGCCATATTTCGTATGCCATTTTGTTATGCAGAGAGCTTAACAGAAGTGATTCAGGAAATGAAGACCCAGGGAATCTATACTTATGCGGCTCATTTGGGAGGCGCCTGTATCTATGACGAACCGGATTACCGCAAGCCGTCGGCATTTTTTATAGGCAATGAGGGAAATGGTTTGAGCGATGAAGTGGCCGGGCTTGCGGATTGCTGCCTCAAGATACCTATGGAGGGATGCGTGGAATCGCTAAACGCGGCTATTGCGGCTGCAGTGCTGGTATTTGAGGCTGGCAGACAGCGCAGGCATTGACAATTGTGTATGGAAAAACTATAATGAAAAGAAACTGATTGGGGGAAGCTGTATGTATACAATGGGATGGTTAATACTATTTATCATACTGCTCATGATTGAGATTTTCACGATGGGACTTACGACAATCTGGTTTGCCGGAGGCGCGCTTCTCGCATTGCTTATGGCGTTTATTGGATTTGGCTTGCCAGTACAGATTGTTGTGTTTGTGCTGGCGTCTGGGGTTTTGCTGATTATGACCAGACCAGTTGCAGTGAAGTATTTTAATACAGAACGGCAGAAGACGAATGCCGAGAGTCTGATTGGCCGGCAAGCAGTGGTACTTGAGGATGTGGATACGCTTCGCGCGGCAGGACTTGTGGAAGTAAATGGGCAGGAGTGGTCTGCGAAGACTGATGAACCGAACGGATTTATTCCGAAGAACAGTATTGTGTCGATTGAGGGGATTCAAGGCGTGAAGTTAATTGTAAAAGCGAAGGAGGTATAAGAAAGGTATGTTGAGAGTGACGTTTAGTATTTTGGGAATTATTATATTATTGATTCTTATTGGTATGGTGGTATCTTGCATCCGGATTGTAAGGCAGGCGCAGGCTCTGGTTATTGAGCGTCTGGGAGCATATCAGGCAACCTGGGGAACCGGTCTGCATGTTAAGCTGCCGATTGTGGACAGAGTGGCAAGAAGAGTGGATTTAAAGGAACAGGTGGTAGACTTTGCGCCCCAGCCGGTGATTACCAAGGATAACGTTACCATGCGGATTGATACGGTTGTATTTTACCAGATTACAGATCCGAAGATGTTCTGCTACGGTGTTGCCAATCCGATTATGGCAATTGAGAATTTAACGGCGACTACGCTTCGTAATATTATTGGTGATTTGGAGTTAGACCAGACGCTGACTTCCAGGGAGACAATTAACACGAAGATGAGAGCGTCTCTGGACGTGGCTACCGACCCTTGGGGAATTAAAGTAAATCGTGTTGAGCTTAAGAATATTATTCCACCGGCAGCGATTCAGGATGCTATGGAGAAACAGATGAAGGCTGAGCGTGAGAGACGCGAGGCAATTCTTCGGGCAGAAGGAGAGAAGAAATCTACAATTCTTGTGGCGGAAGGTAAGAAGGAGTCGGCGATTCTGGATGCGGAGGCTGAGAAACAGGCGGCAATTTTGCGAGCTGAGGCAGAGAGAGAGAAGATGATTAAAGAGGCGGAAGGTCAGGCTGAGGCAATTCTCAAGGTACAGCAGGCTAATGCAGACGGTATCCGCTTCTTAAAGGAAGCTGGCGCCGACGAGGCAGTGCTTACCATGAAGAGTCTGGAGGCATTTGAGAAGGCGGCCGACGGCAGAGCGACTAAGATTATTATTCCTTCTGAAATTCAGGGAATTGCAGGACTGGCCAAGGCTCTGACAGAGATTGGCGCAAAAGAAGAGGCACCAACATCGATGAAGTTTTAACGGCTTTGCCGAAATACGAGAGAGAAGAGGGAACAAACATGAATTTAAAAGGACGCAGTTTTTTAAAACTGTTGGATTTTACGCAGGAAGAGATTTTATATCTGGTGGATTTGGCGATTGAACTGAAGAAAAAGCGCAAGCAGGGAATCAAAGGCGACAGTCTGAAGGGCAAGAATATTGCGCTTATTTTTGAGAAGCCGTCCACAAGAACTCGTTGTGCATTTACAATCGGCGCGCAGGACGAAGGAGGTATTGCCACATATTTGGCAGGAAGCGAGCTTCAGCTTGGTGAAAAAGAGAGTATTGAAGATACAGCGCGGGTGTTGGGACGTATGTTTGACGGAATTGAGTTCCGGGGATTTGACCATGATTTTGTTGAGGCTCTGGCAGAGTATAGCGGAGTACCGGTCTGGAATGGGTTGACGGATCAATGGCATCCGACGCAGCTTCTGGCTACGCTGATGACAATGAAAGAACAATTCGGACATTTGAAAGGATTGAAACTGGTTTATCTTGGGGACGGACGAAATAATGTGGCGAACAGCCTTCTGGTAGGATGCGCCAAGGTTGGTGTGGATATCGCGATTGCAGCGCCGAAGAAGTTGTGGCCTGGAAAAGAGCTGACGGAGACCTGTGAAGAGCTTGCAAAGGAAGCAGGCTCTACGGTTACAGTTTCAGATTCGCTGGATGTGGTAGAGGGTGCGGATATTCTGTATACGGATGTATGGTATTCCATGGGAGAGGAAAAGAAGGAGCAGGAGCGTATCCGTCTGGCGGTTCCTTATCAGGTAAATGCAGAACTGATGAAGCGTACAGGAAAATCTACAACAATTTTCTCACACTGTCTGCCGGCCAATAAGGGTAAGGAAGTAACGGAGGAAGTGTTTGAGAGCGAAGCTTCTAAGGTGTTTGATGAGGCAGAGAACCGCCTGCATACCATCAAGGCGATTATGGTTGCAACATTAGGGAACAGCTAGTGCGCTGCATGCAATATTTTATGATGACAGAGCACAATCAGGCCGGATACCGGGGGATGTGCCAATGAAAGCAGAGATATTATCCATACTTCGGGAGACGGAGGGATATATTTCCGGGCAGCAGCTTTGTAAGCAGTTTCAGGTTTCCAGAACTGCTGTCTGGAAGGTGATAGAACAATTAAAAGAAGAAGGATATCAGATAGAGGCGGTGCGCAACAGAGGGTATCGTCTGGAGAGCGCTCCAGACGTCATGTGGAGAGCAGAGATTGAAAGTCTGCTGACCACAAAATGGGCTGGGTGCGACGTCCTTTATTTTCCAGAGACAGATTCTACGAATACTCGTGCGAAGCATTTTGGAGATGAGGGAGCTTCCCATGGAACGCTGGTTGTGGCGGAAAAGCAGACCGGCGGGAAGGGACGGAGAGGCCGCAGATGGGAATCACCGGCTGGCAGCAGCGTTTATATGAGCATTCTGTTGAGACCAGAGATACAGCCGAATCAGGCGCCTATGCTGACGCTTGTGATGGCGCAGAGTGTGGCGGAGGCTGTCTGTACGGTAACAGGACAGAGAGCATGGATTAAATGGCCGAATGATATTGTGGTGAACGGGAAGAAGGTCTGCGGTATCCTGACTGAGATGAGTACGGAAATTCAGTGGATTAATCATGTAGTGATTGGGGTCGGAATTAATGTAAATACAGAGAGCTTTCCTGAAGAGCTTGCGAAGACGGCAACGTCTCTTTATCTGGAAAATGGAAAGCGATGGCGAAGGGCGCCTCTGATTGCAGAGGTTATGAAGCAATTTGAGAGGTATTATGATTTGTTTATTCAGACAGGTGATTTGTCTGGCATTTTAAATGAATATAACGCTCTTCTGGTGAATCAAGGCAGGGAAGTGAGGGTTTTAGAGCCCGGACATGAATATAACGGACATGCTGTTGGCATAAATGAGACTGGAGAATTGTTAATTCACACTGCAGATGGACGAATCAGGAAGGTCTATGCAGGAGAAGTTTCGGTAAGAGGGATATATGGCTATGTATGAGGATAGAATTGTACTTTGCGCGGCAAATTCATATGAAGAGAAATACTATCTGAATCCTGCTTTTGAAGAACTGCCGGAAGATGTGAAGGATGAATTGAAGATTATGTGCGTGCTGTATGTACATGACGTGGGTGGGATTCTGACGCTGGTATTTGACGAGGAAGGAGAACTTCAATTTGAAGTGATGACAGAGGAATTTGATCCGATGTTTGACGATATTGGAAGCAGGCTTCTGATTAAGAAACTACAGACAGAAAAAGCAGGACTTTTGGAAGCGATTCAGATGTATTTTCAAGTGCGTCCTTGGGTATTCTTGCAGGGCGAAGATTTGAAAGTTTGAAAAAAACAAATGATTATGATGGTTTATACAGGTGGCGGTAAATGAGAGGAATATTGTTATGTTGCTTGCAATTGATATAGGAAATACAAATATTACGCTGGGAGTGTTTCGGGACAAGGAGCTTCTGGGGAAATTTCGCATGACGACGAAGCAGCCTCGGACTTCGGACGAATACGGTATTTCGCTGCGGGAGCTTTTGCGAAATCAGGATATGGACCCGGATGAGGTGGATGCAGTGATTATCGCTTCGGTGGTGTCGGATATTATGCACTCTTTTGGCAGCGCCATTATCAAATATTTTGGCTGTAAGCCGATTGTGGTTTCGGCGGGAATTAAGACGGGTATTCGTGTAACGACTGAAAATCCGCGTCTGACCGGTCCAGACAGGATTGTGGATGCTGTTGCAGCCTATAAGCTGTACGGCGGGCCGGTAATTGTAGTGGATTTTGGAACGGCTACAACTTACGATTTGGTTGAGCCGGATGGAACCTTTGGCGTTGGTGTAATTGCGCCGGGAATCCGTACAACGGCCAGAGCGCTGTGGGGAGGCGCCGCTATGCTTCCGGAAATTGAGATTAAAAAGCCGGAGTCTGTACTGGCAAAGGAAACGATTTCCAGTATGCAGGCAGGTCTGGTATATGGACATATCGGACAGACGGAGTATATTATCAGGAAATTAAAAGAAGAGTCTGGATATAAAGAAGCAAAGGTAGTGGCAACTGGAGGACTTGGTACAATTATTGTAGATGAGACGGACGCTATTGATTTCTATGACCCGAATCTGACGTTAAAAGGGTTACAGTTTATTTATGAGAAAAATAAGAAACTTGGGCAGAAATAAAGAGGAAGAGAATGCAAATAGGAAAAGTAATGTTGGAAGTTCCGTATATTCTCGCACCAATGGCAGGAGTTACAGACCTGCCTTTTCGTCTGTTATGTAAGGAGCAGGGGGCGGGGCTTTTGTGTATGGAGATGATTAGTGCGAAAGCGCTGCAGTATAATAATAAGAATACAAGGGCGCTATTGTCCATTCATTCGGAAGAATATCCAGTGTCTCTGCAGCTTTTTGGCTCTGAGCCGAAAATTATTGCGGAACAGGCCAGGAGAATTGAAGAGCTGCCATTCCAGATATTGGATATCAACATGGGATGTCCAGTTCCCAAAGTGGTAAAAAATGGGGAAGGATCTGCACTCATGAAAAACCCGAAGCTTGTATATAATATTGTAGCTGAGACGGTAAAGGCAATTTGCAAACCGGTAACAGTTAAGATACGCAAAGGATTTGATGAAACCAGTGTCAATGCGGTGGAAATCGCAAAGGTTATTGAAGAAGCCGGAGGGGCGGCTGTGACGGTACATGGGCGCACCAGAGAGCAGTATTACTCTGGCAGAGCGGACTGGGAGATTATCCGCAAAGTTAAGGAGGCGGTTCAGATTCCGGTTATTGGTAACGGGGATGTGGTTTCTGCAAAATTGGCTGCGAAGATGCAGGAGGAAACCGGGTGTGATGGAGTTATGATTGGACGGGGAGCACAGGGGAATCCATGGATATTCCGGGAACTTAGAGAATATCGGGCAACAGGATGTATGCCCGAACGGCCTGATTTGGAAGCTGTCAGAGAGACCATGCTGCGCCATGCCAGACTACAGCTTGAATTTAAGGGGGAATATCAGGGAATCCGGGAGATGAGAAAACATGTGGCCTGGTATACCAGAGGTATGAAGGGTTCGGCAAAATTAAGGGATAAGGTCAATCAGGTAGAATCTTATGAGGAATTGGAGGCGCTGCTGGATTATCTGCCGGAATAATATTACGAATTACAGACACACTGTGAACGGTAATGGAATATCAGGAGTCCGAGAAATCTTTGGGTTAAAATATTGACAGAAATGAGCTGGTTAGGTATAATAATGAAATTGTGAAAGTATGCCCTGCGGACGGGCGACGATGTCCGATAAGGTATAAGTAAGGAGCGGTAGAAAGACATGGAAGAGAAGAAAAGAATTCTTACGTATGCAGGTTTGAAAGCGCTGGAGGATGAACTGGAGAATCTGAAGGTAGTAAGGCGCAAAGAGGTTGCCGGCAAGATTAAAGAGGCGAGAGAGCAGGGGGACTTGTCGGAGAATGCTGAGTACGATGCGGCGAAGGATGAACAGCGTGATATTGAGGCAAGAATTGAGGAGCTAGAGAAGATTTTAAAGAACGCTGAGGTTGTAGTAGAAGATGAAGTAGATTCTGATAAGATTAATATTGGCTGTACAGTCACAGTGTACGATGAAGAATTTGAAGAGGAAATGGAATTTAAAATTGTCGGGTCCACAGAGGCTAACAGTTTGCAGGGAAAGATTTCCAATGAATCTCCAGTGGGAAAAGCCCTGATTGGACGCGAAGTGGGAGACGAGGTTGCAGTTGAGACACAGGCGGGAGAGATCACATACAAAGTGTTGAAGATCGAACGCTCTATTTAAGAAGAAAGTAAGGAGTGTAAAAAGTGGCACAGCAGAAACAAGGACAGGAACCAGATATTAATCAGTTAAGAAAAGTCCGCCGGGAGAAGCTGGCAGACCTTCAGGCAAATGGCAAGGACCCTTATCAGGTTATGAGCTATGATGTAAACAGTCATGCGGCAGACATAAAAGATCACTATGATGAGATGGAAGGAAAGCAGGTGCGTATTGCAGGCCGCATCATGCAGAAACGAGTCATGGGGAAAGCATCTTTCTGCAACGTGCTGGATCAGTCCGGCAACATTCAGTCTTATGTGGCAAGAGACAGTATCGGAGAGGAATCCTATAAAGATTTTAAGAAAATGGATATCGGCGATATTGTGGGAATTGAAGGTGAAGTATTTAAGACAAAGACCGGGGAAATATCTGTCCATGCAACGGCTGTGACGCTTTTATCTAAGAGTCTGCAGATACTGCCGGAGAAGTTTCACGGACTGACTAATACGGATATTCGTTATCGTCAGAGATATGTGGATTTGATTATGAATCCGGAGGTGAGAGAGACTTTTATTAAGCGTTCTCACATTATCAGCGCGATTAGAAGATACCTGGACGGACAGGGGTTTTTAGAGGTAGAGACGCCGATGCTGGTAAGCAACGCGGGAGGCGCTGCGGCAAGACCCTTTGAGACACATTTCAATGCACTGGGAGAAGACTTTAAATTAAGGATTTCCCTGGAGCTGTACTTAAAGCGATTGATTGTAGGCGGTCTGGAGAGGGTATATGAGATTGGGCGCGTATTCCGCAACGAGGGACTTGATACCAGGCATAATCCGGAGTTTACGCTGATGGAGCTGTATCAGGCATATACCGATTATAACGGTATGATGGATTTGACAGAGAATCTTTACCGTCATGTGGCCAAAGAGGTTCTGGGAACTACAACCATCGTATATAATGGCGTGGAGATGGATCTAGGCAAGCCGTTTGAGAGAATTAGCATGGTGGATGCGGTTAAGAAATATGCAGGCATTGACTGGAATGAAGTGGAGACGCTGGAGCAGGCAAGAGCGATTGCAACGGAACACCATGTAGAGTTTGAGGATAGGCATAAAAAGGGTGATATTTTAAGTCTTTTCTTTGAGGAATTTGCGGAGGAGCATTTAATCCAGCCGACCTTTGTGATGGATCACCCGATTGAGATTTCGCCGCTGACGAAGAAGAAACCAGAGAATCCGGAATACGTAGAGCGATTTGAATTCTTCATGAATGGCTGGGAAATGGCCAATGCATATTCTGAGCTGAATGACCCGATTGATCAGAGAGAGCGATTCAAGGCACAGGAAGAATTACTGGCACAGGGCGATGAAGAGGCAAATACAACAGACGAAGACTTTCTGAATGCATTAGAGATTGGTATGCCGCCAACAGGCGGAATTGGGTTCGGAATTGACAGGATGTGTATGTTGCTGACGGATTCGGCGGCGATACGGGATGTGTTATTGTGTCCAACAATGAAGTCACTGGGTGGTTCTGAGGTTAAAAAAGGTCAAGAAAAGGCGGAAGAGAAAGCTGCTGAACCAGTAAAAGAGGCTATCGACTTCTCAAAGGTAAAGATTGAGCCGTTATTCTCTGATATGGTGGATTTTGAGACATTCAGCAAGTCAGATTTCAGGGCGGTAAAGGTAAAAGAATGCGTTGCAGTGCCGAAGAGTAAGAAGCTTCTGCAGTTCACTTTAGACGATGGAACAGGCACAGACCGCACGATTTTAAGCGGTATTCACACCTATTACGAGCCGGAGGAGCTGATTGGAAAGACTTTGATAGCTATTACCAATCTTCCGCCGAGAGCTATGATGGGGATTGATTCCTGTGGAATGATAATAAGTGCAATCCATGAGGAAGAGGGAGAGGAAAGGCTTCATCTTCTGATGGTGGACGACCATATCCCGGCAGGCGCGAAGCTGTATTAGAGCGAAAAGCAGGATAAAAAACATCAAGTGTTTTAGACCCCTGATTTACATCATTACATCAAACTTACATTTGATGCAGAAAGTTGTGCAGAGGGGGAAAAATCGCAGATTTCGTATAAAAATATACGGATTTGAACAATGAGATATGTGAATTATAGAAAAGGCTTTGAGAGAAATGAAACTCTTGAAGCCTTTTTTGTGAGTATGAAAAGAAAACTTTAAGACAGAATGTGGGATTACATATTGAGTAAAATACAGAGGCTGCATCAGGGCAACTTGCATTTGCTTTTTCGCACTTACCTGATTCTTTTATCTTCCTTCTGTATGATTTATAATAGCAAAAAGGAGAGTGAGATTAATGAACATAACTATAATATCAAGATACTTATATTTCCTGCGGAAAAGCCATCATTTTACGCAGGAGGATTTAGCAAAAAAGTTGGATATTTCAAGACAGGCAGTTTCAAAATGGGAAACCGGAGCAACAATTCCTGATTTAGAGATTTTGCTGAAAATTTCTAAGCTGTATGATATGACAATAAACGATATATTAGAGCCTAAGATAGCGCCGCAGAGGATAACCGATTTTGAACAAATATCTGCCATTCACAGAGAGGAATTAAAAGAAGCATTCAAACAATTTGATACGAAGTCTCTTGCAATAGCTTTAATGGGAGCCTCTCCTGAGATTAATAACCTTTTTGAAAGAATGCTGCCTGATATAGATTTTGAAATGACAAGAAACCAGATTGGCAGGGTTAGGGTTGAAAGTGTTGAAAAGATGCAGAATCAGATTATTTCCATGCTGAATCTACAAGCAATTGATAAGGGGGTTTGATTGTGCAAAGATGCCTTCTCTATGCTTTATAAAAATGAGGAGGTTTGAGATAAAAAAATCACTTTCATTTATAAGGAAATGGATATATAATAAAGCAACGACAAATGGGGAGTTAAAAGTAATGTATTTAGGTCTGTTAGTCATGTTGCCATTTATGGCTATAACATTTTGGTTCTACGATAATGTGAATGGTTTTGATTTAGATTGTATTTCTTGGGGTTATGCTGTAGCAGTACCTCTGCTTATTCTATGTTTAATTATCCTGCATGAGTTAATACAAGGAATCTACCTCCTTTTCAAATTACTGCAAATGTGATGCCGGATATAAGCCGTATTCGAATCAAATAATGGCTTCTTTTTATTTGTTTAAATGTGGTGAGATAAACGTTATATTTATGAAAATGAAGCAAAGCAGAGATTGAATCGGAGGAATATGAATGAAAGCAAAGTTATATAAGTTCTTTCTCGCTCTAATGGTGAGCATGTCTTTAGGTTTAGGACCCATAGCTCAAAATGAGATACGCAAGATGCTGGAAGCTCTTTCGGAAACAAGTGAAGCGCAGGTTCAAGAACTTGATGAAGAAGAAAAGGAATCTGAAGAAAAATGATAATACAGACAGAACGCTAGTTTCAAAGAAATGATTACCAAGAACGAATGATGTGAAAATGATTGTAACACCTGTCAATACAAGGATACAGTTGAAGAGCACGTCATTGTTATGAAAGAAAAAGATGATAGTAAGACATAAAATTGCATGAAAACATTACGAGGAGTGTATGAAATGAATGTAAGAGAAGAATTACAAAAACTAAATGTCGGGGGAGAAGAATTTCAATTTAATCACGTAATGGTAAATCCGAAAACGATAAGGGCACTTATGATAAATGAGATTGTACCTGAAAATCCGACAGATGATTTTTATGGTGGAGCAGAAGCAGCTTATTTGTCGACGACTATTCCATTGTTTCAAAAAGCCGGAATACGGGTAAGTACAATTCAGGATATTTTAGATAAAGGGATTTATATTACAAATGCTGTAAAAATACCAAAAACAGAATATACAGTCGCAAAAGAGAGCATAGAAAAAAGTTTGCCATACCTGGAACGAGAACTGGCACTGTTTCCTAATGTAAAAGTTATCATGTTGATGGGAGATGTGGCAAAAAAAGCTTTTAATATGATTAGCAAGAAAGAAACGAGAAAAAATGCGGTTCCGAGTATTTCTACTTATAAACTGCGGAGCAGTGAAATCTTTTATAATGGTATTCGTATCATACCGTCCTATATCATGACAGGGAAGAATCTATTGATTGAAAAATCTAAATTTGAGATGGCTTCTGAGGATATTGCTGCAATGTACAAGTTAATAATGGAATAGTTTTTATTGACATTTCAATAGAGAATTGATAGAATGACAGCAAGCACTTGCATGGAGGTGGCGAGATGGATGAAACAAGCCAAAAAATCATTGATGCAACCATGTCGTTAATTCGTGATAAGGGATATGTTGCTACGACTACAAAAGATATTGCACGTTTAGCCGGAGTGAATGAGTGTACCTTATTTAGAAAGTTCAAAAATAAAAAAGATATTGTATTACAGGGAGTAACACAAGAAAAATGGCGGGCGAATGTTACGTCGGATATTTTTGAGAATGTGCAGTGGGAGCTAAAACCGGATTTAGAAATGTTTATGAACGCTTATATGGACAGAATAACGCCGGATTTTGTAAATTTATCTATTGGACTGAGGGCGCCGCAACTTTATGATGAAACAGCGCCTTTAATCATGAAAGTACCGCAGACATTTGTTGCTTTTTTGACGGAGTACTTCCAAAGGATGGAAGAAATGGGAAAGATAGGGCATTTTGATTTTGAGAGTTTGGTAATGACTATTTTTTCTTCAACATTTGGTTATACGTTCCTGAGCGCATCTTTCAATCGAAATCTTGTAAAAACAAGCCGGGAAGAATTTATAAAATATAGTGTGAAAATTTTTGTAGACGGTATCTTAGGGATGTAAAAATGGCACGAATCACATGGTGCCATTTTTAATAATTTATATGCATGCAAGCACTCGCATACAAGGAGGGAAGGGATATGGATATAACAGGAGCAGAATTATTTGTAAAAGCGCTGAAAGAAGAGCAGGTAGACACACTCTTCGCATATCCGGGTGGGCAAGTAATTGATTTATTTAATGTTTTATATGGGGAAAATGACATCAATATTATCTTGCCAAGACATGAACAGGGATTAGTCCATGCGGCCGACGGATATGCACGTTCAACTGGAAAAGTTGGCGTCTGTTTGGTTACAAGTGGTCCTGGTGCAACAAATTTGGTGACAGGGATTGCAACAGCAAACTATGACAGCGTTCCGTTAATCTGTTTTACAGGGCAGGTTCCAACGGGGCTTATAGGAAACGACGCTTTTCAAGAAGTGGATATAGTTGGAATTACAAGGAGCATCTGTAAATACGCCGTAACCGTTCGCAAAAGAGAAGATTTAGCACAAATTATTAAAAAAGCCTTTTATATTGCAAAGACAGGAAGGCCTGGGGTTGTTGTAATAGATTTACCAAAAGATATACAGAGAGCATATGGAAGTGATGAATATCCCGAAAAAATAGAAATCAGCGGATATAAACCGAATAACTCCGTTCACAATGAACAGCTCAAAAAAGCAATAGATTTGTTGAATAATGCAAAAAGACCTGTTTTTCTCATTGGCGGTGGCGTCAATATCAGTCGTGCTAATAAAGAGATGTTGAATCTTGTAGAAATAACAGGAGCGCCAGTTATCACGACTATTATGGGAAAAGGTGTTATTCCTACTACACATGATTTATATGTGGGAAATATAGGCATACATGGCAGCTACGCAGCCAATAAAGCAATCAGTAAGTGTGATGTGCTTTTTTCTATTGGGACAAGATTTAACGACCGGATTACGGGAAAAACTGAAGAATTTGCTTCAGATGCGGCGATTATCCATGTTGATATAGATGCTGCTGTTATTTCGAGAAATATTGCCGTTGATGTCCCGATTGTAGCAGACGCAAAAATAGCAATCAGTAAACTGATTGAAAAAGTAAAGCCTTTAGATATAAAAATATGGGTGGAACAAATGAAAGAATGGAAAAAACAGTATCCTGTTACTATGAAAAAAGATGGCATAACACCAGAAAAAATTATGCAATCTATCAACCGAATTTTTGACAAGGTTATCATCGCGACAGACGTGGGACAAAACCAGCTATGGGCAACACAGTTTATTGATTTAGATGAAAAAAAGCGAATGTTGATTTCCGGCGGATTAGGAACTATGGGATATGGATTTCCGGCGGGAATCGGAGCAAAAATAGGAAATCCTGAATTAGATGTGGTCGTGATTTCTGGTGACGGCGGCATGCAGATGAATATACAGGAAATGGCGACTGCGATTGTATATGAATTGCCAATTACAATCTGTATTTTA
The DNA here is from genome assembly GCA_910574185.1 of Lachnospiraceae bacterium. GTDB lineage: Bacteria > Bacillota > Clostridia > Lachnospirales > Lachnospiraceae > Claveliimonas. Next base: position 104,921 of record CAJSZQ010000006.1, on the reverse strand, counting down.
AATAACGGCTATTTGGGGAATGTAAGGCAATGGCAGGAAATGTTTTTTGATAAGCGTTATTCAAGCACCTGTATGCGTTATAGGAAAAGCTGTAATGTAAAATGTAACGCTCCAACAGAATGTTGTCCGGAATATACGCCTAATTTTATAAAATTAGCAGAAAGTTATGGTGCAAAAGGTATTCGGGTAACTGATGAGAAAGGAATTATTGTAGCACTGGAAACTGCAAGAAAGAATAGGAAGGCGCCAACTGTCATTGAATTTATCATTGATAGAGAAGATAATGTTATGCCGATTGTTCCGCCTGGAAATGCGTTAGATGAAATGATTTTGGAAAGAGAAGACAACTGAAATGAAAAAGAATAACGTCTCTTGTTTCTTTTATATTTTTGTAACGGGAAGGCTTGAAAATCTGAGTCAAACGAATATACTGTAACTAACCGAATTGGTCAAATCAAAATGGTTGGAGGCGACGACATGAGCGAAAGATTTAAAGAGCTTCCAGAGGAAAAGCAGATTTCTATTTTGGAAGCAGCAATGGAAGTTTTTGCAAAGTATGAATATAAAAAAGCGTCTACAGATTTGATTGCGTCTAAGGCAGGAGTTTCAAAAGGGTTGCTTTTTTATTATTTTCATAACAAAAAGGAGTTATATTTAACCGTATATGAATATGTAAAACAAATAATCACAGATGGAGTAACGGATTCCAGACTTTTGGAAATGACGGATTTCTTTGAACTCATAAACTACGCTACGATGAAAAAAATTAGAATATTAGCGGAACATCCATATATTGTGGAGTTTTCAGTTCGCGCTTTTTATTCCGAAAAGGAAGAAATCTCCAGCGATTTGAAGGTGAAGACGAAGGAAGGCATAGAACAGAATTACAATCAATATTTTGAAAAAGTGGATTTCATTAAATTCAAAGAAGGCGTAAACCCATTTGAAATATTTAAAATGTTGATTTGGATAGTCGACGGTTATGTACATGAACGGCAGATGAACAATGAACCGTTATGTTTAGATGAAATCAGCAAGGCATTTGCAAATTGGAGTAAGATGTTCAAGCAAATTGCATATAAGGAGGAGTATTTATGAGCGTCATTAAAATTGAAAGCCTCGTTCGAGATTATGGGGACGGAAAAGGTGTGTTTCATGTATCATTTCATGTAAATCAGGGAGAAGCATTTGGCTTTTTAGGCCCGAATGGAGCCGGCAAGACAACTACTATACGCCATTTGATGGGGTTTCTGAAGCCGAAGTCGGGAAGATGTATCATTGACGGTCTGGATTGCTGGAGCGAAAGAGAAAGAGTGCAGGCGAGGCTGGGCTATATTCCCGGTGAAATCAGCTTTTTTGAAGATATGACAGGCGCGGAATTTCTAAAATTTATTGCGGAGTACCGCAAAATCGGCATACAAAACCGCAGGGAGGAATTGCTGGAACGTTTTGAATTGGAGCCTAAAAGTAAAATAAAAAAGATGAGCAAAGGAATGAAACAGAAACTGGGAATTGTCGCCGCTTTTATGCACGACCCAGATATTCTCATTCTCGATGAACCAACCAGCGGACTTGACCCGTTGATGCAGAGCCGGTTTATTGATTTAATAGCGGAAGAGAAAAAGCATGGCAAGACGATACTGATGTCAAGCCATATGTTTGAGGAAGTTGAAAGAACTTGCGACCGCATTGGAATTATACGGAAAGGCAGGATGGTGGCTGTTGATTCTGCTGATACACTGCGCGAACGCCATACCTGTAAATATACGGTAACGCTTGAAAATGAGTCTGTCGCTGAAGCATTTGCCGCAGATTTCAGCGGTATACGCGACGGGGTGAAGGTTACTGTTACGACGAAGCAGAGTTTGGAAGAAATCTTTATGGATTATTATGGAGGTGAGAAGCATGATGAACATAGCGCTGTATAAACGTGAAATGAAAGGAAGTATAAAATTGTTGATTATTTTTGGAGCAATCATTACCATGTATATTTCCATAATTATCAGTCTGTATGATCCTGAAATGATGAAAACATTAGATAGTTTTGCAGAAGCTATGCCGGAGTTGATGGCGTCTGTGGGTATGAAAGCGGATGCTGCGACTCTCCTGGGATTTATGATATCCTATCTCTACGGATTTATATTGCTGATTTTTCCGATGTTATTCTGTATTTTACGGGGAAACGCCCTGATTGCAAAATATGTGGATAAGGGTTCTATGGCTTTGCTGGCTGCCGCGCCTGTAAAGCGGCGCGCCATTGCATTTACGCAAGTGACGGCGCTGGTAAGCGGAATTGTGCTGCTTGTTCTTTACAGCACAATCGTAGAAGTGTTCTGTGCCAGAAGCGGTTTTCCGGGAGAATTGGATATAACGGAACTGTTCATGCTGAACGGTGGACTGCTGTGCCTGCATTTGTTTATTGGCGGCATATGTTTTCTTTCTTCCTGCATATTTTCAGATACAAAATACAGCGTTGCGTTTGGCGCAGGGATTCCAATCTTTATGTATGTATTACAGATGCTTGCAAACGTGGGTGGAGATGCGGAAAAAGCGAAGTATTTTACGTTTTTCACCTTGTATAATCCAGATGACATCATTGCAGGCGGAGGGGAATCTGTGGTTAGTATCCTTATCCTTTTGATAGGAGCCGTTATACTTTATACATTGGGAATTATAATATTTGATAGGAGAAACCTGCATATATAGCAAACGACATCTATTTTAGCGGGACAGCTCCCTTTGTGGGAAAAATATCTTTTTAGACAGGGGAATTTGTTACAGTTCACAGGTCATTTAGTAAACAGTGGGTTGAATCAGGAGCATGTCTCAAAGCAGACAATTCAAGAGTGTTTTTAATGGAATTGAAATAACAGCTTATGCAGGCTTAGTCTGCGTTAGCTGATAGTTCAATGGAATGTTACTCCGTCTGCTTAGAGACATGCTCCTGATTCAACCCGCGTCCGGCAGGTGACGTGTGAACAGTAACGGGAATTTTCCACGCATAAAGTTAAGTTTATGTATTCTTTTCATTTTTGACGCTTCAGAGTATAATGAAGGAGGCGCTATGTTCGACGCTTTTTTACATGATGAAGAAAAAACATTCGTAGTCTATAGCGTCATTGAAAAGGAGGACCTTTGTAATGGATAAGATTTTGTTGGTTGAGGATGATGTGGAAATCAGCACGATGCTGAAGAATTTTTTGAGTACTGAAAACTTTGAAGTAACGACGGCCTATGATGGGGAAAGCGCCTGCGACAAATTCTTTTCGGATTCGTTTAGTTTGGTGCTGTTAGATTTGATGATACCTAAAATGAGCGGTATTGAGGTGATGAGTAAAATCAGGGAGCGTCATACAGTTCCGATTATCATCATATCAGCAAAAGACACTGACTCTGATAAAACTCTCGGATTAGGACTAGGGGCAGACGACTATATCACAAAGCCATTTTCTGTGACAGAAGTGTTGGCGCGAATCAAGGCAAATATCAGAAGGAGCACTAAGTATGCTGCAGGGGAGACAAAGCGGCAGGTTATACTGGAAAAAGGTAGCCTTAGTATGAATTTGAATGATTATTCTGTAACAAAAAATGACAGAAGACTGGAACTCACATCGAAGGAATTTGAAATTCTAAAATTATTTCTGCAGAACCCTAAAAAAGTATATACAAAAGAGCAGATTTATTCTCTCGTATGGAAGGACATGTATTATGGCGATGAGAATGCGGTAAATGTCCATATCAGCAGATTAAGGAATAAGATAGAGGATAATCCACGCAAGCCGCAGTATATTATCACAGTATGGGGAATTGGTTATAAACTGGGAGATATGAAAGATGAGAGATGAGACGGTTCTGTTTTTTCTGGCCGTAGTAGTTTGTGTTTTGGTTCTTGTTGTTTTGTACCAGCAATTTATGTTCCGCAGAGGAACACAAGCGAAGTTAAAGCAGATAAATGAAAAATTAGAGGAAATTATAGAAACGGACAGCGACGAGAAAGTAATGATATTTACAGACAATCCTGTTCTGATGGAATTAGGCGCACAGATTAACCGCCTGCTGATAGCTCGTCAAAAAGTAAGAGTGGATTTCAAAAGGGAGGAGATAGCCTCTAAGAAAATGTTGTCTAATATTTCCCACGATATCAAAACGCCGTTGACGGTTATCTTAGGGTATCTGGAGATTTTGCGTCTTAGTCATACAGATGATGAAATGCTCAAAAAAGCAGAAGCGAAAGCAAAACAGGTGATGGAGCTCATCAATCAGTTTTTTACACTGGCGAAACTGGAAGCCGGGGATACGGATATAACCTTGTGCAAAATCAATATCTGCGAATTGTGTCGGGAAAACGTATTGGAATTTTATGAGATTTTGCTGCAGAAAGAATTTCAGGTGGAGCTGGTGATTCCAGAAACACCTGTTTTTGTGCAGGGTGATAAAAGCGCGCTCCAGCGGATTTTATATAATTTGCTGTCGAATGTGATACGTTATGGCGGAGACGGAAAATATCTGGGCGTTTTTTGCGGAAGGATGAAAATCGTGCATATATCGACGTGGTTGATAGGGGGAAAGGGATTGAGAAGGAATTTGCAGCGAATGTGTTTGACAGGCTGTATACATTAGAAGATTCTAGAAACCGGGAAATACAGGGGCATGGCCTGGGCCTGACGATTGCAAAGAACCTTGCCGCACAGTTAGGAGGAGATTTGTTTCTGAATAGTGTACCGAATGTGAAAACAACTTTTACGCTGCAATTGAGAAAAATAAATGATTAATTTTTTTGTGCCATTCCGAAAATGAAGGATATTAGAAAGAGTTTTATTGTGTCGGGGATGATAATTTTGCGTTTCGACAGAAATTTGTAAGAATTTGTCAACAGTTTTGAAAGTCTGTATTGATATAGTAGTAACAGTTCAGCCTGCAACTGCGCACTTGCTGCGCAGTTAGCAGCCAATGAACCTGAGTAGCCGGGAATCCGGAAGGCTGAACTGTTACAAATAGTAATGTCCATAGAGTTACTGTTTACACAGGACTTTGTACTCATTGTGGCGCAAAGCCCTTAAGGAAGTAATTCAGAAGTGTAAAATCTTATTGTCAAAGGCGTTTTTGCCGGATTATTGCATGTCAGAGTTACTTTCAGAGAGGAGGAAATATGTCTTATATATTACAGACGAGCCATCTAAGCAAGACGATAGGTGGGAAAAACTTAGTGACAGATGTGAGTATCCATGTAAAGAAAGGTGAAATTTACGGATTTTTGGGAGCGAACGGAGCAGGAAAAACTACAGTGATGAAGATGATAACAAATCTCTGGAAACCAACAGCCGGAATGGTTGTATTATTTGGCAACACACTGGAGCCCGCTTCATATGAGGTGTTGAAGCGTATGGGGAGCATTATTGAATTTCCAACCTTTTATGAACATTTGACCGGGAGGGAGAACCTTAAGCTGCATTGTGAATATATGGGGTATTACAACAAAGGAAGTATGGAAGAAGCCCTGGAAATGCTGAGTTTAGCAGAGGCGGCGGATAAACCGGTGAAAAGTTATTCTCTTGGCATGAAACAGCGTCTGGGAATTGCCCGGTCTATTCTGTGCAAGCCGGAGTTCGTTATCCTTGACGAACCGACGAATGGGCTGGACCCTGCAGGGATGAAACAGATTCGGGATTTATTTCGGATGCTCTGTACCGAATATGGTATGACCTTTATGATTTCCAGCCATCTGCTTTCTGAAATTGAGAGTATTGCCGATACGGTGGGGGTAATTCATCATGGAAGAATCGTAAATGAAATATCTATGAAAGAAATTGCGGAAATGAATAAGGCTTATGTGGAGCTTGTGGCGGAAGATACCAGAAAAGCCGCGTATGTTCTGGCTGATAAGATGCAGTTAACTAATTTCAAGATTGTGGATGATTCTAAAATTCGTATCTACGAGAGCGGCGTTACGACTCAGAGCATCTCAAAAGAGCTGATAGTTAACGGCGTTAGTCTTACGTCAATCAATTACCACAGAGAAAATCTGGAAGATTATTTCTTGAAAATGACAGGGGAAGTGGGGAAAATATGTTAAAATTAATTAAGCTTGAATGGAAGAAGAATCCTATCGGAAAATACATCCGGGGTGCGGTTATCATGGCGGGAATGCTTGGCTTATTTACTTTTGCGCTGGCATATTTGGGCATTGCCAATGACCCGGACGGCACACTGGACGCGGCGCCGGGAACAGATGTAATTTCTGCGCCGATTGAACTATTTACCAGCATGGCGTTTCTTATATATACCAGTGTTATGTTAGCATCCTTTATTGTAAGTGCATATAAAAATAAAACAATGAACCTGATGTTTTCTTATCCCATCAAACGGCAGAAAATACTGGCGGCACAGATGATTGCCGTCTGGTCATTCAATTTTGCCGCGCTTATTTTGACCAAACTGGCGATTTATATGTGCGTTTATATTGGCGCAGAGTTTATGCAGTCATCATTTGCGATTGATTTTGATATAGGAAGCATATCTTTCTATATACAACTGATATTCAAATCTGCAGTAATCGTTAGTATGAGCTTTATTGCATTGTTTGCAGGGATGGCTGCGAAATCTTCCAAAGCAACGATTATCACTTCGTTTTTGCTGATTTTTCTGACGCAGGCGAACGTTGGCGATTTTACTTTGGCGGGTAATGTGGCATTTCCGGTTGTTTTGACAGTGATTTCTCTTGGATTTGCCGTTTTATCCATCTATAATGTAGAAAATAAAGATTTGATATAGTAGTTGGCAAAGTTTACAGGGTATGCGAAAGGTACGGCTGTTAATTGAATAAATGGGAAATAATTGGTTAAAAATATACCTGTGAGTTGGATTTTAGAGTTTGTTTGAAAATTGGTGGAATGAATTTTCAAGCAAACTTTGGCGTAGTTGGAGAGAGTGGTATGGAATTTAGCAGACAGGTAATCCGGGAAATCCGGCGGTTGATTGTATTTACCGCAATATTATTTTTATGTCTCTGGAAGCACGAAGTAGCGTTTGCATTGTTTGGCGGAGTGGTCCATGTGATTTTTCCATTTATACTTGGCGGAGCAATCGCATTTATTCTGGGCGTGCCGATGAACTATATCGAGAACAGGTTATTTCCAGAAAATAAGAAAAAAGAATCGGGAATGATGAAGCGGCTTGCCAGACCGGTAAGTTTAATCATTGTTCTCGTTTTGCTGTTTGGAATTATATTTGCAGTGCTTTTTGTGCTATTGCCGCAGCTTGGAAACACATTTACCAATCTTGGGGACAGCGTACAGGAATTTTTTCCCAAGGTACAGAGTTGGTTGGAAGAGGTATTCCATAATAATAAACAAATTATGGAAATGGTAGACCAGGTAGAACTTAACTGGGATAAGATTACGGATATGGGAATCCGTTTCTTACGGAGGGGAGCAGCCAGTATGGTGGGCTCTACGATGAGTGTGGTGAAGGAAATTGTAAGTGCGATGGCAACATTCTTTATTGCGTTTGCCTTTTCCTGCTATGTTCTGCTTCAGAAAGAACGGCTGAAGATTCAGGGAAAGAAGATTTTGTATGCGTTTTTGCCGAAGGGTAAAGCAGAAGCGGCGTTGGAAGTGCTGTCGCTGACATATTATACATTTTCAGGTTTTTTGACAGGACAATGTTTAGAAGCGGTTATACTAGGCGGAATGTTTGTGGTTGCAATGACCGTATTTCGCTTTCCCTATGCTCTGCTAATTGGCATTATTATCGCATTTACTGCATTGGTGCCGGTATTTGGAGCGTTTATAGGATGTGCGGTGGGCGTATTTTTGATATTTATTGTAAACCCCACAAAAGCAATTCTATTTGTAGTATTGTTTTTGATTCTTCAGCAGATAGAAGGGAATTTTATTTATCCTCATGTAGTGGGTAATTCGGTTGGGTTGCCTTCCATTTGGGTGCTGGCGGCAGTCAGCGTTGGGGGAACGCTTATGGGAGTCGTAGGGATGCTGATTTTTATACCGGTAGCGTCCGTAACTTATGCGCTTTTTCGAGAGGTGATTTATTTGCTGTTAAAAAAACGAGGACTAAAGCCGGAAGAAATAAAGTAACAAGTTCTATTTTCCGGGAACCGGGACATAAATATAGAAGAATATCAAAAAATGGGAATGAATGATATGCTGAATTATTTATGGGCGGGAATGATTTTGACAGGGATTGTCTGCGCAGCGTTTACGGGAAGGATTCCGGAAATTACGAACGCAGCGTTGGACTCATCCAAAGAAGCGATTTCTTTGTGCATTACGATGATGGGCGTTATGTCGTTCTGGGTGGGAATGATGGAAATTGCATCGGAAGCAGGGCTGGTGAAAAGCATGTCTCGCAGGATGCGGCCGATAATTCGTTTCCTGTTTCCGGCTATTCCAGGAAACCACCCTTCTATGGAGCATATTACAACGAATATTATAGCCAATATACTTGGACTGGGATGGGCGGCGACGCCGGCGGGATTACGGGCGATGGAAGAGCTTTCAAAACTGGAGGACGACAGGAGGCGGGGGAGACTTCCGGGACCGGTGAGAAAGAAGGGAATTGCCAGTAATGAGATGTGTACGTTTTTGATTATCAATATTTCCTCCTTACAGTTGATTCCGGTGAATGTGATTGCTTATCGGAGTCAGTACGGGAGTGTGAATCCGGCGGCTATTGTGGGGCCGGGAATTGCGGCTACGGCGGTGAGTACGCTGGTGGCGGTTATATTTTGTAAAATGATGGATGGAAAGCGGAGGATATAACATCTTCCGCTTTCGTGGTATTCAAGAAGAGACGAAAAAGAGTTTTGAAAGTATATTGAGAGAAACTGTTTTTTAGGGTATACTAAATAATTAAGATGTAAAGCATTTTGATGTATGTGATTGGAACAAAGGAATTACGGGGATTGTGGCAGGCAAATGGAAAACCTTTTTACGACAATACTCCGATTTTGACAGACAGAACGTTATTAATTGATTATGAGTCGTGGTTTTTGCAGAAGAAAGTTTCAGGAGATTTAAATATGATTCGCACTACGGCTATTGCCCGGAATTTTTTTGATGATGTAATTAATTATGTGAAAAATCGTAAATTTTTTGAGAATAAGCCCATTAAATTGTTAACCTATCATTATTCGCCAAATGAATTGTTGTCCTTACAACAAATATTATAATACAAATCAAAGAATCTGAGGAGGAAACGATATTGAGCATGACGAGCGATTTAAAAGGAATTAGTATTCAACAATATAAGACAGATGTTGGATTTCGTACATTGGTAGAAGGTGTAAACGAAAATTTGTATATTATACCCAAATATCAGAGAAAATATCGTTGGAGTAAGGAACAGGTTATTTCGTTAGTTGAATCATTGATTCGTGGTTTACCGATTCCGCCAATTTATACTTGCAGAAACAGTGAGAATCAATTGGAAATCCTGGATGGACAACAGCGTGTTTTGAGCTTGTTTTTTTATTATATAGGTTATTATTTAGACAAAAGTAAAAGTAATTCTGTAGATTTTTCAGAAATCCAGGTGCATAACATTCCTTTTAAAGAAGCCTTGACAAGCCAACTGGCATTAGAAGAACTTCATATTCAGCTAAAAAATGAAGATGAAAAAATTTTTAATGTAGATTATTCTTCTCTTCCTATGGAAATGAAAAGACGCATAGACTATACGTCAATTACTGTTATAGAAATAAAAATTGATGACGAAAAACAACGTACAAAAATTTTAAGAAAAATTTTTGAAAATTTAAATGCTAAAGGTTCTCTTTTAACGCAGCAGGAATTGAGAAATGGAATATATGTATGTGATTTTTATACTATGCTGCAGGAATATAACAGGCATGATAATAAATGGCGAAAAATATGGGGGAAAGAGGATGCTGCAGAACGCGACATGGAAACTCTTTTGCGATTTTGTGCATTGAAAAAGTATGTCAGAATCGAGCAAAAGGATTCAATAAATTTTAATTTTATCATAGAAAACTATCATAGTTCCTATACAAAATTGTTAGATAAGTTTTCAGAAGAGTCCATGAAATTTGATAAAAATCAAATTAAAGAATATAGAAATAGTTTGAGTTGCTTTTTTGATTTATTTAAAGTAAATGTAACACAGTCATCAAAGGTGGCCTTATTGGAGAGTTTCTATATTGTTTATGAGAAATTGGGGGTTCATAAACCAGTTACATCTGTAATATATAACAAAATATTACATGATCCGAGATATATATCCCATGCGCGGCAGGGAACAGTTAAAATGAAAAGCATGAATGAAAGGTGGAAAACAGTGTATGAAATTTGGTCTGGAGATGATAAATCATATCATTGACAAAATATACAAAGAAGAATTGCCTTATACAGACAGCATTATCATAGGAGAGAACTCTAGCGGAAAAACATTATTACTAAAACTATTTATAGAGAAGACAAAGAATGATAGGGCTGTATATTTTATTGATGCGGTTAACCGTGTATTTGATGTAAAGAAAGTTTCCAAAACAGATAAAAGTCCAAAGTATAAGAAAACAATTTTAGATACAAGATTACAAGATATGAACTTTAATTTGGTTGATTCTTTTAATTGTTTTGGAACTTTAACAGAAAGGGTAGAAATTATTTATCAATTGTATGAAAAAGAAGTTCAAGATTTATTTTTTGAATTAACAAACGACAGGTTTAAAATAGATTATGATGCTCCAATAGGAGAAGTAGATTTCGGAAATGGAAAGGGTTTCTTATCAAGTGGTTATCAGGCAATAATACGCATATTACTTGAATTACTCTATTATCAGGATATGGAAATTAAAGTGAACGCACCGCAATATGCATGGGTTGTAATAGATGAATTGGACGAATACTTATCTCCCAGATATTCTGCTGCGATTTTGAAATTTTTGAAGAAAACATTTCCATGGGCAAGATGGATTGTGACAACACATTCTTGCGACTTAGTAGCATCCACAAACGATTCTAATCTGATAATTTTAGATAATGGCAGTTATGAAGTTGCAGACAGTAATGACTATACTTCTATTTCAGAAGTACAGATCATTTTTGATCGAATATTCGGAAATCATGAGGTCTTCGGATTAGAGGTTGAAAATATATTAAGAAGGTTGCTGAATAATAAGATTAATGGCGCATGGGGAGAAAAAGATGAAGAATGTCTTGAACAGATAGAAAGCAGGAAATTGACTGCTTCACAGCAAATAATAGTACATCAAATACGAGAATGGTGAGTGTTAAATGGAAGATTTTTTGTTACTTGAGATGCCCGTATTTCAGCCACATTATAAAAAATGGAAAAAATATGGCTATACAAATTCAACAGAAAAAGTTAATTTAAAGGACACTTTAGAAGAAAGTACAGGTGGATATTGCATGTATTGTTATACACGGGTTCGTGTAGATGAAAAACTATATGCTAATTTGGAACATGCAATTGAAAAAAGTAATTCAGACAAATTGATTGAATGTGTACCTAATATAGGGCTGTCTTGTCCGGTTTGTAACCAGACATTTAAACGTATTGGAGAAAAAAAGAGAAAAATACCTAAAAACGATATCATTCAATATGAGGAATCTAGTAAATGTTCAACTAACTGCCGTAAACAATGTACCGTTCCTTGTAAAGCATTAAGGAGTTTACAAAAAAAGTACAGCAGCCTTATTGATGCAGAAATTGTGTTGCAGCCTATGGGTATTCAGGGCAAGGATTCAAATGAAAAACTAATTTTGCAATATAATGTTATGAATATGGAATTTGAACCTGCCAAAGATTCACATACATATTCTGACAGTGAACTTCGATTTATAGAAGCACATATAAAAAGATTTCGATTAAACGACCCTCAATACCGTACTCAGCAATTATTTGATTTCCGTTTAAATGTTATAGATAATAATGGAAATCTTCCAAAATACGAGTACAATAATTTAATCGTAAAGTTATTTTGTGAGAAGCTATCGAACAAATCATCAGAAGAAATATTTAAGATTTGTAAAAATATCTTTATTATTACATTTGCTAAAATGTAGAGATTTATTTCGCAAGGATGATCAGCTATAAATTGTCCTTATATTTAAAGATGAACTGGAAAGTTTTCTTAAATCGGCGAACAAGACTACGATTCAAAAAATATTTAAAAAATTCGTGTCATTAACTTGACACAAGGGGGATTACGGGCGATGGAAGAGCTTTCAAGGCAGGAGGACGACAGGAGGCGGGGGAGACGTCCGGGACCGGTGAGAAAGAAGGGAATTGCCAGTAATGAGATGTGTACGTTTTTGATTATCAATATTTCCTCCTTACAGTTGATTCCGGTGAATGTGATTGCTTATCGGAGTCAGTACGGGAGTGTGAATCCGGCGGCTATTGTGGGGCCGGGAGTCAATTAAGCAGACAGAATGGACAAGATTAAATATAATCACATTATGACCGCGGATAATAAATTGCTTGATGAAGTATATGAACTATGAGGAAATGACAGTGAAGAACTTATTTATAGAAGAAAATGGTGCATACAGCATTGATTGTAAGGCTGCTGTATGGGCAACGGATAAAATGCATGAAGATTATCATAATGCAGGAATATTAGTTGTGGAGGATGATTTAGCCTTAAGCGCAGGTCTGTGTTTTGAATTAGACGTAAGCGGTTATCTGACGGTAGCCGCTTATAATTGTCAAAAAGCGCGGCAGCTTTTGAAAAGTGATATTTTTGCTCTGGTGATTCTGGATGTGAATCTTCCGGATGGAAATGGATTTGATTTTTGCCGGGAGGTAAAAGAGACGAGACCGGGGCTTCCGGTCATTTTTCTGACTGCAAATGATTTGGAAGAGGATGTATTAAAGGGATTTGATATGGGAGCGGACGATTATGTTACGAAGCCGTTTCAGATGCAAATACTAAAGCGTCGGGTAGAGGTAGCTCTGCGTCGGGGAAGTGTCTGTGCGAAGGAATCGGCGGATGAGTATAACGACGGATTTTTGCGTTTGGATTTTCAGGGTCTTACCGCGGTTCGGAATGGGGAGAAATTGTCGATTACGCCCAACGAATACAAATTGCTGCGGCTTCTGACAGCTCATGCAGGTAATATTGTGACACGTCGGCTTTTATTAGAAAAGCTGTGGGATTGCGACAGTAATTTTGTTGACGACCACACACTTACCGTAACCATGAATCGGCTTCGGGCAAAGATTGAACAGGAAGGTCATTCTTATATCCAGACAGTCAGGGGGATGGGATACATCTGGACAGGGGAAAAGCTATGAAGAGATTACATATAAGATGTCTGCCAGTGAATATACTATTATCGATGACGGCAGTCTTGCTTGTTCTGGCAGGATTGATGTGGAGCTATCTGCCTCCGGCTGGAATACGGATACTACTTATAGTAACCGGAATTGCGGTTTTTCTGTTTGTTTCGCTGTGGAACTGGCAGCAGAGGCGGAGGCAAAGCGATTTTGCAAATGATATCTGTGAAACGGTGGATGCGTTTATGGATGGGCGCGAGCCGCTGAATAATCGGATTTATGAAGAAACACAGACGTCCAAAGTGCAGGGAAAATTGATGCAGTTTTATGATTGCATGCAGGAAGACAGGCGGCAGAGCGAGCAGGACAAGCAGGTGATTCAGGAACTGGTCAGCGATATTTCTCATCAGGTGAAAACGCCGATTGCGAATATCCAGATGTTTACGAGTATTTTGCAGCAGCATCACTTATCGGATGAAAAGCGTGCGGAGTTTCTTACTACAATGTCTGTACAGATTCATAAGCTGGATTTTCTGATGCAGTCTCTGATTAAGATGTCCCGTCTGGAAACCGGGACATTTTCGTTGCATATGGAATCAAATAGTTTATATGATACGATTGCGCAGGCGGTCAATGGCATCTGGGCGAAGGCAGGTCAGAAAAAAATTCAGATTACAGTGGACTGCGACAGCAGGACGGCTGTTAAACATGATGCCAAATGGACGGCGGAGGCGTTGGGGAATATTTTGGACAATGCGGTAAAATACACGCCGGAGGGCGGAACTGTTTCAGTCAGCGTCAGACCATGGCAGTTTTATACCCGAATAGATATTTCGGATACGGGACCAGGGATTGAAGAAAAGCATTATAACGATGTGTTTCAGCGGTTCTACCGGGGACAGGAGGCGGCGTCCATGGAAGGCGTCGGATTAGGACTGTACTTAGCCCGCAGTATTATTGTTCGGCAAAAGGGGTATATTAGCGTGAAATCAAAAATTGGTAAAGGTACGACATTCTCTGTATTTCTGCTGGATTATTAAATAATTATCCTTTAAATTTCTCCCGAATATGAATGGCTCCGTATAGTTTAGAATTAGCGTAAGGACACAGGGTAGACAGTGAAAGAGAGGATAACACAGTGGATATTGTGACGATACATAATTTGAAGAAATATTTTGGGAAAGGCGCCTGTACTGTAAAAGCGATAGACGGTATCAATCTTTCCATTGAAAAGGGGAAATTTACCGCGATTATCGGCGCTTCCGGTTCTGGAAAGACGACGCTTATGAATATAATTGGCGGTCTATATGAGCCAACGGAAGGGACGGTGATTGTAGATGGCGTCAATTTATCGGAGTTGACGGAGGAAGAACTAACGGTTTTCCGGCGTAGAAAGGTTGGATTTATCTTTCAAGACTATAACCTGGTTCCTGAACTGACGATAAAGGAAAATATTTTGTTTCCGCTTAAATTGGACGATTCACGTCCAGACAAGGTGTTTTTTGAAGAAATTACAAGGGTTTTGGGCCTGCAGGATAAACTGGCCAGATATCCTTATATGTTATCTGGCGGAGGACAACAGCGTACGGCAATTGCAAGAGCTTTGATTACGAAACCTGCTATCATTTTGGCAGACGAGCCTACAGGTAGCTTTGACGCAAAGACTAGTCAAAATGTAGCGGGACTTTTGAAAATGGCAGCAGAAGCTTATCATCAGACTTTGATTATGATTACGCATAATCTGGAACTTGCCCAGCTTGCAGACCGCGTGGTGCGGATACAGGATGGAAGAATTAGACGATAGCTTTTTGTGAACTCTGCGCCCCGGCAAGGATTGGGGCGCTGTTTTTGATATATGAAACTT
This sequence comes from Lachnospiraceae bacterium, assembly GCA_910574185.1. Lineage (GTDB taxonomy): Bacteria > Bacillota > Clostridia > Lachnospirales > Lachnospiraceae > Claveliimonas. The sequence goes on along the minus strand of CAJSZQ010000006.1, from coordinate 89,779 downwards.
TGATTTGAGCCGTTGCCGGAGAAATCAAAAGGTACAAAATTGTGCCTTTGTTGTAACTGGACTGTACCTTTGGAGTGATATGCTTAGCTCAGTAAGAAATTCAGGAGGAAAAGACCTATGGGAGAAATGTTAAAGACTCTCACGCGGCGTAGTTTTGCCGCTGGCAGGGTACGGAATTTAATTGCGGTGTTAGCAATCACACTTACGGCAGTTTTGTTTACGTCAATCACTACGATTGGCATAGGGACAGAAGAATCGATGACCTTAACGATGCAGATGCAGAAAGGGAGTAAATCGGACGGTGATTTCCGCAATATGACAGCGAAACAGTTTGAGATGCTGAAAGAAGCGGATTTTATTGAGTTGGCAGGGCTTCGGATGCCGGTAAATTTTCTGAGCAATACGAATCGTCATAATATTGAATTTGACGTGTTGGATGATGTTCAGGCGGAACTTACTTTTTGCAGCCCGACTCATGGGAAAGCGCCTGTGGCATATAATGAAATTGTCGCTTCTGAACAGGCCCTGCGCGAACTTGGGGCGCTGCCGGAGGTTGGCGCTGAAGTGACGATTGAATTTACGGCGCATAACAGGGAGTATCGTCTTCCGATGGTGGTGTCGGGCTGGTATGAGTCGACGAGCGACCAGTTGAGTATGATGTGGGCGGGAATTGCTTTTCGGGACGCGCATCCGGATATTTTTCAATTTACCTACGACCAGGACAGAGATATGGCGGGGACCTATTGTTCAGATATTATTGCAGTTACTGCATCAGGCCTGTCAAAAAAGATGGAGCAGGAAGCCATTCACATGGGCGGAAACCCGCATGATATGGAGGCGGAAAATTACATTGCCGCGACGGTAAATTTTGTGACTAATATGCCTCTTGAACCAGAAATCGCTGTTATGGCAGCGTTGTTGGCGCTGTTGTTTGTGTTCTGTTGTTATTTGCTAATTTATAATGTATTTGACATTGCTGTGATGCAGGAAATCAGGCGTTACGGGCTTTATCGCACCATCGGGATGAGTAAACGCCAGGTTAGGAAGCTGATTAACCGGCAGGCAGTGTGGCTGTCTGGCATCGGGATTCCAATCGGGTTATTTATCGGATTTTTTATCGGAAGAGCAGCGCTGCCGGTTATTATGGCTTCTTTATCTGAGGAATACGCGAATGTCGCGGCGGATGTCTCGCCGTCCCCGGTTATTTTTCTGGGAGCGGCGCTTCTGACGGCTATAACAGTATTCTTAAGTACCCGAAAGCCAGTTAGAGTGGCGGCGAATATTTCACCGATAGAAGCATTTCGTTATGTGGAAAACAGTTCCGGAAAACGGAGGGAACGGAAAAGTTCGCTGGGGGCGGATATATCCCGATTGGCGCTGTCTAATCTTGGACGGAATAAGCGCCGCACTGTATTTATTATTATTTCACTGACGCTGTGTGTGGTGTTGCTAAACTGTGTGGGAACGGCGGCGGGAAGTCTGGATATTGAAAAGCAAGTGGCCTTTAAGATTCGTACTGATTTTGCAGTTACAAGCGCAGCTAGTATGAATGGTATGAAAGGCTTTGTCCACAGAGAAGACGCTCTGGATGAACAGGTGATAGGAACAGTTTCGGCTCAGCCTGGAGTGAAGGATGGCTCGCCCATTTATAAGAATACGGTGGAAGATACTGACGTGACCTATGAGTGGGAGCATCTCGTTTTGGATGAAGGCATCGTGGATAAAGACAGCGGACTGAATATACGTTTTGACGAAAATTATATGTATTTTGGAACCGGCGATGACAGACGCCCAATCTGTAATGTTTACGGTATGGAAGAAAGCGTCGTTGCCCGGATGGATTTGCGTGAAGGGGAGACGGATGCCCATGCCTTATATGAAAAGATGGCGCAGGGCAAAGGTGTGATGGTAGGCGTAGATGTGAATCGTGTAGATATGTCGATAAATGCAGATCTTGATATGGCAGATGTGGGTGAAATCATTACTGTCTATAAAGATGGAAAGCCGGAGAGGGAGCTTCCGGTGTTGGCAAAGGCGGCTGTTAACGGTGACGATCAGGAGATTGGAATAACCTGTAACGGGCCGTTAGAAGTTGGAGGAAATGGATTGTATTTATATTTGCCGACCAATATTTATAAAGAACTCTACGAGGAACCCGTTATCTATAAATATGCTTTTAATGTAGAAGAGAGTCAGAGAGAGAATGTGACTGCATTTTTGGAAGATTATGTGAATAATGTAAATCCGGAAGTGAATTATCTTTCTTCACAAACTGCGCGGGAGGATGCGGAAAAAACGCGTAAAACAATTAATTTTGTAGGCGGCCTTGTGGGTATGATATTTGGTTTTGCAGGCGTGCTGAATCTGATAAATACTATGGTGACGACCATTCTAATCCGTCGTCATGAATTTGCAACTATGCAAAGTATTGGAATGACAAGGAAACAGCTTACCAGAATGATGATATTTGAGAGCGTTTATTATGCTCTTGGAGCCAGTTTTCTGGGAGTGGTATCCGCGGCGCTGCTGGGGGTTACAATTATCAGGAATATGCTTGGCTCCATGTGGCAGTATACATTTCATTTTACGCTTGCGCCGGCAGTGTGCGTCAGCGTCATATTGCTGATTGTGTCGGCGGTTGTACCAGTCGCGGCGCTTTGGCTCTTTCATAAAGGCAGTATTGTGGAGCAGCTTCGTGTTGCGGAATAACCATTTGCAAATGGCGGTCAGAATATGACCTTGTACGGAACTATAAAGATACTATATTGACAGTATATAGGTAAATGATTGCAAGGAGGATAGAACGATGGAGAACATCTTAAAGGCGGCAGGCCTTAAAAAATATTATGGTAAAGGCGATACGATGGTAAAGGCATTAGACGGAGTGGATTTGGAGATTGAACGGGGGAAATTTACCGCGATTATCGGTACTTCTGGAAGCGGGAAATCCACACTGCTGAATATGCTGGGCGGTCTGGATACGCCGACGGAGGGCAGTGTGAAAATTGGAGGTACAGAGCTGGCGACGCTGAACAATGAACAGGCAACCATTTTCCGCCGTAAACAGATTGGATTTATTTTTCAGAATTATAATCTGGTGCCCGTTCTTACGGTGTGGGAAAATATTGTATTTCCGATTTCCCTGGATGGTCAAAAACCGGATAAGAAATTCATCATGAAGGTTGCAGGGATGTTGGGACTGGAAGAAAAGCTTGACAGTCTGCCGAATAACCTGTCCGGTGGACAGCAGCAGCGTGTGGCGATTGCCAGGGCGCTGGCTTCTAAACCGTCTATTATATTAGCGGATGAACCGACCGGAAATTTAGATTCCAAAACCAGTGACGACGTAATTGGCCTGCTGAAAATGACAAGCCAGGAGTTTCATCAGACAATTGTCATGATTACGCATAATCCAGAGATTGCGCAGATGGCAGACCGGATTATACGGATTGAGGACGGTCGAATTGCGACATAGAAACACAGGAAGCGGGAGTTGTTACAGTTCGTACATTGCTTGTAACGGCCTTATTGCATAATCAAAAACGGTAAAAAAATCCAATACTTTCGATTTTGGTGAATAAATCTCAGATGTAGCGGAGATATTAATACATATCCAAGAGCGCGCCATAATACGTGCCCTTCGGGCTGGCGAAATATCTCCGTCTGTACAGCGAAATCAGACTATGGAGAGATTTTCTGAAATTTGAAAAATGTAAGGAGGAATTACCTATGAAGGCCAGAGTAAACGACGGATGCATCTCATGTGGTATGTGCGTAACAACATGTCCGGAAGTGTTCCGGTTTAATGACAGCGATGTTGCAGAGGCATACGCAGACGTAGCGCCGGAATGTGAGGATACAGCAAAGCAGGCAAGAGATGATTGTCCTGTTTCAGTTATTGACATTGATGAATAATTGATAAATGAAAATGTGGCCAGGAACTCATCGTGATATGAGTTCCCGGCCTGTTGTATTTGGAAAAGTATTAACAGAAATACATACCTCCGTTAACATGAATAACCTGACCAGTTATATAACTTGACAAATCGCTCGCTAAGAAGAGAGCGGCGTTTGCGATATCTTCCGGTACGCCAATGCGTCCGATTGGAACTTTCGCAAGATAAGCCTCTTTATTAGCTTCAACGCGGTCTCTTGTCATATCTGTCAGCATAATTCCAGGAGCAATTACATTCACACGTATATTATATGGTCCGAGTTCTTGAGCCAGGGTGCGCGATAAGCCCACAACGCCGGCCTTGGTTGTAGCATAATGACTGTAGTCGCGACAGCCCTGAAAGGCGTCGACAGACGAAATACTGATAATAACGCCTTGTTTATTTTCGGCCATTAGCGAAGCGACGGCGTGCGTGACATGAAAGATACCCTTTAGATTAATGTTTGAGGTGAAATCCCACATGTCGCCTGTCATTTCCAGAAATGGAGCTCTCTTGAAAATGGCGGCGTTGTTAACAAGGATGTCAATTTTTCCAAATGTTTCTGTTACAGCCTGAACAGCTCCTTTTACACTCTGCTCATCAGAAATGTCCGTCCTGACAGCGAATGCCTTAACGCCAAGAGCTTCAATATCTTTTTTGGCGGCTTGCATGGTGTCTTCTGCAATATCAGCGATAACGATGTTGGCGCCTTCAGACGCCATCTTTAGAGCAATTTCTCGTCCGATTCCTCTTCCTGCTCCAGTAATAAAGGCAACTTTGTTTTCAAGTAACATACGAAATCCTCCTTGGTAATTTAACTTGTTATATTTACCAGTACTGTTAATTGCGCAATTCAGTATTAGTTTTTATGATTGTATTATAACGGTTAAACGTTCTGAAATAAATTGAAGTATTTTACGTGTTTGGATGAAAAGGATTCAATTATATAATTCGCAAAGATACCCTCAGTGTCTCCTTGCCTGCGGTAGATAAATTTGATAAATGAAATTTATTCAACGAAGCGGCAAATAACATTAAATTTCTTTTTTACAGGAAAAAGTATATTATAAAGAGGAAAGGATTTACTGGTTACGAAAGAGTGAAAATGGGTATAATACAATGGAAGCATTTTGACGGTTTGGATAAAAAGGATTCGATAATATGGAAATTAATAAGCTTGAGATTGTACTGGAATTATTTCATGGGAAGACTTTGGCAGAGGTCGCTGAACAATACTCTTATACTCCGTCGGCAATTAGTCATATGCTGAAGTCGGTTGAAGCTGATTTTGGAATTAAATTGTTCTATAGGGACCGTACCGGGATTACGGCGACGCCTGAGGGCCGGTCTGTGTTCGAGTATATGCAGTCGGCTGTTGAAGCATATCGGGTGATGAAGTGCGAAGCAGACAAAATATGCAGGATGGATTCGGGTATTATTCGGGTCGGTGCGTTCGTTAGCGTGATTGTTTCCTGGCTTCCGCTTATCATTAATTCATTTAAAGAAGAATATCCGCACGTTCATTTTGAAATTATGCAGGGAAATTATGATGAAACTCTGGAATGGATTCGGTCAAGTTATATTGATTGTGGATTTACGATAAAGGCGGAGCCGTATGAAGACTTAGAGAGCGAATTGGTTACGAAGGATAAATTATATCTGATATATCCTCAGGACCATCCTCTTGCATACGAGGAGACGCTGGATTTGCATTCTTTAAGTCAGTATCCATTTATCTCACTCAATGAGGGCAGTGAGGAATTTATCATGAATTATATCAGAAGACATGATATTGAATTTAGAAGTATCTGCAGAGTAATGGACGATTTTGCTGTTGTTGCAATGGTGGAAAGCGGAATGGGAATTAGTATTGTTCCAGAATTGTTTTTGTCCAGAGTACCGTATGATGTGGGAAGCCGCTGTCTGGATGAGAATTTCTACAGGCATATATATATTTCTTATAAGAGTAATTATAAAATATCCCCTATTATTGACGCTTTTATTACGCATGTAAAAAAATGGATATTGGATAATAAACATATTGTGGACCGTCTAAAAGTACTGGGAGACTGAGTCCCGGATAATTATATATTGTCATAAATCATAATCTTGGATTTTATCCAAGGTTATTTTTTTATGATATAGGAAACTTCGTTCCCTATATCATAAAAACCCTCCGGGGGATGCGCACTCGCGCGAAGAGGAAGTTTGTCGCAAGCGACCGCGCTCGGCGCGAGAATGTGCCAGGGCACATTCTTTTTTTGGTTATAGGAAACTTCAATCCCTATATCATAAAAACCCTCCGGGGGATGCGCACTCGCGCGAAGAGGAAGTTTGTCGCAAAGATTAAAAAATAAGATGGAGAGAATACTTGAGCGCGTTTGACTATAAGTGAGAAATCTGACAATTTGTTACAATATTTTGAATAGATGAAAAATATTCAACAAGACGACAAAAAACGCTAAATTTTCTTTTGAAGTTAATAAGTGTATGATAAAAACAACTTAAATATTTTAACTATCCCGGGAATTGGTTAATTAAGTGAAAGTCGAAGAAAGGATTGATGATTTATGAGCAGAAAACTTGGTTTTATTGGTTGTGGAAATATGGGGAAGGCAATTATGGGCGGAATTATTAGCGCCGGCCTTGTTCGTCCAGAGGATATCATTGCATCCGACGTATTTCAGGCAGGACTTGAGAAAGCAAAAGAAGAGATGGGAATCCAAATCACACAGGACAATAAAGAAGTTGTAACGAAAAGCGACGTGATATTTTTTTCAATTAAGCCAAATGTTCTTTTTGCGGTTTTAGATGAGATTAAGCCTGTATGCAGGGAGGAGCAGTTATTTATCTCACATGTTGCAGGGCATCCAATTAGCGCTATGGAGGACAGACTTCCAGAGAAGTCGCATCTGATTCGTATTATGCCGAACACACCTGCGTTGGTTAATGCGGGAATGACTGGCGTCAGTCTGAATGAATATGTTACAGAAGACGAGAAGCAGTTGGCGATGGAATTGTTTGATGCATTTGGCAAAGCAGAAATCGTTCCGGAGAAACTGATGGATGTTGTTACGGGGTGCAGTGGCTCAGGTCCGGCATATGTATTTATGTTTATTGAGGCAATGGCAGACGCGGCGGTTCTTGACGGGATGCCGAGGACGCAGGCATATACGTTCGCGGCGCAGACGGTGCTTGGAAGCGCCAAGATGGTACTGGAGACAGGCCGCCATCCCGGAGAACTTAAGGATATGGTTTGTTCGCCAGGCGGAACAACCATTGAAGCAGTTGCCGAACTGGAAGCGGCAGGATTAAGAAACGCTGTGATTCGGGCAGAGCATGCATGTACAGAAAAATCAAAAGCGCTGGGTAAATAGGAATGAAAGGAGCAATTCATGATGTTTGATAACGATAAAATGAAGTTACTGTATAAGAGAATGGTAGTAACAAGACAATTGGAATATGGAATTCGTGAGCAGCACAAGCAAGGAAAGGTTCGCGGACCTGTACATATGTGCGTTGGTCAGGAGGCTACAGGCGTTGGAGCATGCGCGTGTCTGAACGACGACGACTGGGTAACGAGCACACACCGGGGACACGCTCATTTTGTTGGAAAAGGGCTTGACCTTAATAAAATGGTTGCAGAGATGATGGGAAAATCAACCGGATACTGTGGAGGAAAAGCCAGTCATATGCTGATTGCAAGCAGAGAAAAAGGAATGCTTGGCGGATGCGGAATCGTATGCGGAGCCCTTGGAATCGGAGTTGGCTATGGACTGACATTTAAAATGGATGGTTCTGACAGGGTAGCGCTAAGCTTCTTAGGCGACGGCGCAAGTAATGAAGGTATGTTCCATGAGGCTCTGAATATGGCGGCTCTGTGGAAGACAAATAATGTAATCTTCGTTGAGCACAATATGTACGGACTGACAGTGCGTGCAGACCGTCATCTGAGTGTGGAAAATATTTCTGACAGAGCGGCAGCTTACGGGATTCCGGGCGTATCTATTGACGGCAACGATATTATTGCAGTTATTGAGGCTACTGAGGAAGCAGTTGCGCGCGCACGCCGCGGCGAAGGCCCAACTCTTATTGAAGCAAAAACATACAGAGTTCTTGGATTCTCCACAGGTGATAAGGGCGGATACCAGTCGCAGGAAGAAATTGATTCCTGGACAACCCCTGATAAAGATCCAATTATTCGTTTTGCTAAGTATTTACAGGAAAAAGGAATCTGCACCGAAGCGGAAATTGAAGAATTGAATGCCGAAGCGCAGAGCGACGTTGACAAAGCGATACAATTTGGTCTTGAGAGCCCGTACCCAGACGCATCTGTTTTGATGGAAGGTATTTTCGCATAATAAGGGAGGATAAGAAAGATGAGCAAAAGATTTTATAAAGATGTATTGCGTGAAGCATTAATTGAAGAGATGGAACGTGATTCAAATGTCTTCCTGTTAGGAGAGGATATTGAAGTATATGGGGGAGCATTCCGGGTAACAGAGAAACTTAACGAAATGTTTGGGCCTATGAGGGTTATGGATACTCCGATTTCTGAGCAGGCGCAGACCGGTATTGCCATCGGAGCTGCGATTGCAGGAAAGAGACCTGTATTAGAGATGATGTATATGGACTGGATTGGTCTGACTCTTGACCAGATGGTAAATCAGGCGTCTCTTCTTCACTATGTATACGATGGACAGGTGAAGCTGCCTTTTGTTATGCGTACGCAGGGCGGAGCAAGAGCTTCTGCATCGGCGCAGCATTCAAAATCTCTGGAAGCATGGTTCTGCCACATTCCAGGAATCAAAGTGGTTTCTCCTTCCACGCCTTACGATGCGAAAGGACTTTTGAAAGCGGCCGTCAGAGACGATAATCCAGTTCTTTTTATAGAGCACAAGTTGCTGTATGGCACCAGAGGAGAGGTTCCAGAAGAAGAATACATACTTCCAATCGGGAAAGCAGACATTAAGAGAGAGGGAAGCGACTGTACCGTAATCGCTACATCTGCAATGGTTCTTGAAGCCCTTGAAGCGGCGGAGGAGCTGGAAAAAGAAGGTATCAGTATAGAGGTTGTTGATCCGCGTACTTTAGTTCCGTTTGATAAGGAAACGGTAAAAGATTCAATCGAAAAGACTAACCATGCGGTAATTGTACATGAGGCGTGGAAGACCGGCGGATTTGGCGGCGAAATTGCAGCCATTATAGCAGAAGAGATGTTTGACTCTCTTGACGCGCCAGTTATTCGTCTTGGCGCAAAAGACTGTCCTATTCCATACAGTCCAGGTCTTGAACCGCTGACTGTTCCGAACAAAAACGATATTATTGCAGCTGTAAAGAAGTCTCTTCAGTAGCGGAAAGGAATGTATTCGTATGGTAAATATTGATTTAATGGTTTTGGCGGGGGATTATGTCAAAACAGCCGTTATATCCGAATGGAAGGTTAAAATAGGAGATTCTGTTAAAAAGGGGGATGTTTTATTGGTGGTTGAGACCAATAAAATAACACAGGATATAGAAGCAACCTGCGACGGAATCGTTGAGCAGATTCTTTTTCAGGAAGGCGACGACGTTGAAATCAGTAAAACAGTGGCGATAATCGGCGATGGCTCAGGATTCGCTTCGGCTCCTGAGGAGAAAAAGCCCGCTATAGAAATAACCAGTTCAGAGGCGGCGTCTGTGGACGCCGGAGTCAGAACGGTGATTACGCCGGTTGCAAAAAAAATGGCGAAGGAAAAAGGAATCGACTTAGAGGAACTTACGAAGATGTTCCCAGGAAAACGTATTGGGAAAAAAGAAGTTCTCGCTTTTGAAGAAGCGCCGGCGAAAGAAGATACAATCATAGAAAAGCTGACGGTAGAAAATACTGCTCCAGTAGAAGCGCCGGCTGTTCCAGTAACAAAAATACCAGTGAAGGGTATGCGTAAAGCGGTTGCGACGGCAATGAGAAACAGCGCGTACAGTAAACCTCACGTAAGTATGATGATAGACGTTCAGTTAGATGAAATGCTTGAAATGAAAGCTTATCTTAAGAACAAATATCCGGAGAAAAGGATTACGCTTACAGGTCTGCTTGCGCTTGCTGTAAGAAGTGCATTGAAAGAATGTCCTTATATAAACGGAACAGCGACAGAGGATACCATTGCGTTAAGCAGCGCTGTTAACTTAGGAATTGCAGTCGATGTGGAAGGCGGTCTGCTGGTTCCGGTTATAAAAAATAGCGACGCGATGAGTGGACTTGAACTGTTTGAATCAGTGAACAAAGTCGCAAAGGGATGTCGGGAAGGAACACTTCCACCGTCAGACTACGCAGGGGGAACCTTTACAATCAGTAACGTTGGCGCAACCGGCGTGAAATATTTTACGCCTATTATCAATTCGCCGGAAATTGCAATTCTTGGCGTTGGAGCGTCGACGAAAGAAGTCGTATTAGTAAATGAAGAGGTTAGGGAGCGCACGATGATTGGACTCAGCCTGAGCTTTGACCATGCTGCTATAGATGGTTCGCCCGCAGGAAGATTCCTGAAGATTTTAAAAGAAAAAATAGAGCATCCCTTTATGATTGCTCTTTCGTTATAGTTTAACTTGAAAGGAGGATACTATGATAGTTAGAATTATACAGTTTTTATTGGTGAGTCTGTTTGCATTTTCCGAATATGATTTGCTGAAAGCTTCTAAAAAGCATAATAAATGGGCGGACGTAAAAGCCACAACTCCTTATAAGTGGGGATGGGGTATGGTTTCGGGATTTACAGGACTTTGCCTTGACACACTTGGAATCGGCTCTTTTGCAGTGCTGTCTTCGTTTTGGAGACCTACGAAAATCTGCAAAGATATTAACCTTCCAGGGACGCTTAACTGTGGCACAGTGTTCGGCGGTTTTATTGAAGCGTTTATCTTTGTTGCTGCTGTAGATTGTGACGTTAAAACAATTATATTCATGTGTATCTCCGCGGCTATCGGCGCATATCTTATGGCTGGGATTGTAGTAAAATGGGACGTCAAAAAGCTTCGCATTATTCTTGGTATCTGTCTGATAGCCTGTGCGATTGTAATGGTGTGCAAGAACGTTGGATTCGGACCGTTTGGCGTGGTTGGAACAGCCCGCGGCTTATATGGCTGGAAGTTAGTTGTAGGCTGTATTTTTAACTTTATCTGGGGCGCATTGATGAATGTTGGATTCGGTATTTACGCACCTTGTATGGCTACTTGTATTATGCTCGGTTGTGATCCGGTGGTTACATTCCCGATTTTCATGTGTTCATGTTGTTTTGAAATGCCATTTAGCGCGCATATGTTCTACAAAGAGGGCAGATTCGATCTTCCGCTTATTCTCTGTCTGCAGACAGCCGGTATTGTGGGAGTATTCATTGCAGCCTTTGTGGTAACAAGTCTTCCGATTTACTATCTGCTTTTCCTCATCGCAGGAGTATTGACAGTAGTTGGAATTACCCTTGTTCGCGACGGTGTTATTGGCAAGGAGGATGTAGAGCATTCAGAATTAGAAGCGAAGTCTTAAAAAATGATATCCACCTGTGCAGATAGTTTCTTTCTACACAGGTGGAAATATTATAAAGAGGTAGTAAAGATGAAAATTATTATAATAGGCGGAGGACCGGGCGGTTATGTGGCGGCAATCAGGGCGTCTCAGCTCGGCGCGGATGTAACGCTGATTGAAAAGCAGTATCTTGGCGGGACATGCCTGAATGTAGGATGCATTCCGACGAAATGTTTGCTGCATAGCGCTGAACTTGCTGAAGAGATTCGGAATCAGGGGAAAGAAATCGGCGTTGAGGTAAGTGGATTAAACATAAATTTTGACAAAATAATCAGTCATAAAAATGATATTTCCAAGAGATTGACAACGGGTATTGCCGGCCTGCTCAAAATGAACAAAGTGAAAGTTATAGAAGGCGCGGCGGAATTTACATCTCCTGGAAAAATATCCGTTGTCAGAACAGACGGAACCAGGGAAGCGATGTCTGCAGACGCAATTATTATAGCTGCTGGGTCAGTAAATGCAAGGCCGCCAATTCCAGGATTGAATGATAATCCATCGGTAATCGACTCAACAGGCGCGCTTTCTTTAGAAAAGCTGCCTGAATCAATGGTTGTAATTGGAGGCGGCGTAATCGGACTGGAGCTTGCATGCGCATACGCCGCATTTGGGACAAAGATAACGGTTGTGGAAGCCGCTGATCATATGCTGCCAATGCTTGACGGAGAAATCTGCAGGGTTGGGATTAACCACATGAAGAAAATGGGGATTGAATTTCATCTTGAGTGTCCGGTTCAGGCAATTGAGGAAAGCGGGAAAGGAGCTACTGTTATCTGTAAAGATAAGTCCGGAAAAGAAATTAAATTTTCAGCAGAGAAGGTACTCGTTGCAGTAGGACGTAGAGCCAATACAGAGTCTCTGAATCTTGCCGCAGGAAATCTAGAACACGACCGCGGCCGCATTAAGGTTAATGAAAGAATGCAGACAAATGTACCGGGCGTATATGCTATTGGCGACTGTACATTTGGCCATGTTCAGCTTGCTCATACGGCCTCTGCAATGGGAGAGGCTGCTGTAGAAAATATATGCGGACTCGATTCCGTATACAATGAAGCAACGAATCCAACCTGTGTTTATATTTTTCCGGAAGCGGTGGCGGTGGGACTTACAGAAGAGAAATGTAAGGAGCTTGACCTTGCGTATTCTGTAGGAAGGTTCCAGATGGCAGGCAATGGAAAGGCCCTCATCATCAACGGCGGCGAGGGAATGGTTAAGATTATTGCCGGCAAAAAGTATGGAGAAATTCTTGGCGTTCATATGATCGGACCGAGAGCGACCGATTTGATTTCAGAAGCCGCAATAGCTCTGGGCGCTGAACTTACAGTGGATGAGTTTATTTCAACGATTCACTCTCATCCTACAGTAAGTGAAACGGTACGTGAGGCGGCGCTTGACGTATATGGAAGATGTATACATGCCGCTCCGAACAGAAAGAAAAGATAAGTAAAAGTGCATATACCCCGAAAATATGCCATATTGCTATCTCCAGAAAGTTAGGGGCAGGAAATTAAATTTCCTGCCCTTATGCCCATATTGAAACAAAAAGGAGGGTTTTTTATGAAGATGAAACCAGTTGTTACAAATATCAAAGTAGACGAATTATTTAATTTTACGGATAAAGTAGTATTTATTACCGGCGCCGGCGGAGTTGGCAGGATATGTGCAAAAGGATTTGGTTTGCAGAAAGCCAGGATTGTTTTATTTGATGTCAAAGACGAAGTTTGCGAAAAGACCTGTTCTGAATTGAAGGGACTGGGAATTGAAGCTGCATATGTAACAGGAAATATTGCAGAGCAAAAGAGTGTTAACGCTGCTGTAGACGAGGTGGTCAGTAAATATGGAAGGATTGATATTCTGATACATACGGCGGGAGTGACAAAAAATAAGGTGTGTACCGAGCATACGCAGGAGGATGTGGACTTTGTAATCGACATTAATTTAAAGGGAACAATCTATGTCAATCAGGCCGTTGCGAGAGTTATGAAAAAGCAGAATTATGGTAAAATTGTGGATATCGGCTCGGTAGGCGGGGCGCTGTCTCACATGGATGTTACGATGACATATGAAGCAAGCAAAGCGGGCGTGCATGCGATTGTAAAGAGCTTTGCCAATGAAATGGCGCCGTATAATATTAATGTAAATGCGATTGCACCGTTTTGGATTAATACTCCTTTTATTTCGCATCAGCCCAAAGAGTATTTTGAAGCAGTTCAGAGACTTACGCCGTTTAAGCGCTGTTTGGAAGCGGAAGAGCTGGTTGGCGCGGCATATTATCTGGCGTCGGATGCGTCTAATTTTGTGACCGGGCAGGTACTTTTTGTAGATGGAGGATATACAAGCGTGCATGCTATGAGTATGGAGGAGCTGGGACTGATTTAGCGGATAAGGATATTGGCTTAGAGATAATGAGGCTGTTGTAGTAATGTTTTATACAGAATATGGCAGCCTTTGATGATATTCTTTTAATACCAAGGACTGGGTATGTTATATCTTTAAAGTGTTGTGTTTCTATTTGTGCGAACTATATTTCAGAAAATAAATCCAGTATATTTTTAGGCAAAATTACAAAAAGCTATTGCGGAAACTGTTATGTTCATGTAATATATTTATAAAGTCGACGGTCGACAGTCGACGAAAAATACAATCATTTCGGAAATGAAAAACTTACAGGAAGAAAGGAATGAATCAAATGAGAAAAGAGAATGAAATACCGAGCAAACAAACAGAGCTTAATTTAAATAATGATGAACTTGCGCCTTCCGATGATAAGCAGCGGAATATTACATCCCTGACTTTTTTTGTTATGTGTATCGGATTTTATGTTCAGTTGGTTGCATTTATCTCCGGCGCCCAGATGTTTCCGAATCTTTCGCCACTAATGATTCTGTTGTTTTGTACAATTGGTAACTTAGTAGTATGGTTGTTTTTGATTTTGACCGGAGATGTAGGAATGCGATATGGAATCCCCTTTGCAGTGTATATGCGCGCGCCATTTGGATATAAGGGAGCATATTTTCCGGGGATTGTGCGTGCTGTTCCGGCGATTTACTGGTTTGGATTTCAGACCTGGATGGGTAGTGAGGCAATTAATGCTATTTTGAAATATCTGTTTGGTTTTAATCATCCGATGCTTATTCTGGCGATTTTTGGCGTGTTGCAGATTCTGAATACGGCTCTCGGAGTAGATGCGATTGCAAAGTTTGACTGGGTGGCGATTCCGGTACTGACATTGACGACCGGTTATATTTTGTACTACCTGATTACACGTTATCATATTGGCTGGGAGATTTTCAGCACTCCGGGACAGGGGAATATTAGTCCGTTGCTTGCAATTACTACATTTGCAGGAGTACAGATAACGATGGCAGTTAACATTTCGGATTTTACAAGGTTTATGAAACGGCCTGCATCCGCCACAGGCAAAGTAGACGCGAAACTTTCTTTTATCAAATTGAATAGCGGTAGTATGTTGTCTCAATTTTTTGGTTTGCTGCTTCCCATGGTAGGATTTACGGCAGTCGGCATGGTCAGTGGGATTGCGACGGGGGAGTGGAATCCGATTACAGTTATGACGGAAGTTTTTGCAGACAATCCGGTTGTTATGATTCTGGTATTATTATCCTTTGTTATATTTGCACAGGTTTCGTCGAATACCGGACAAAATCTGCTTCCTCCTGGCTATGTGCTGCTGAATATTTTCCCTCATAAGTTAACGTTTGCTAAAGCAGTAATCATAGCGGGACTTATCGGGCTGTTCTGCCAGCCCTGGGTGTTTGCAGACCGCCTTAATTCAGTGCTGCTGGTTATTACCTGTATGCTTGGTCCGATAATTGGTATTATCATCAGCGACTATTATTTAGTGCGGAAACGAAGAATTAATGTAGATGAGCTGTATAAGCCTGGTGGACAGTATACGTACTGTAAAAATTATAATCCGGCGGCGCTTATTGTGTTTATTCCATCAATTATTTTGGGGCTTATCTTTTCTGATTATGCACTGTTTGTTGCGTTGGTTGTGGGAGGAGTTCTGTACTATGTGCTTATGAAATGCTGGATTTTAAAGAAGTATCCACAGGATGACGCGGTGTAAAATGCAGAGAATTATGTTTGAAGGAATAACCGCAAATAGTGTGTTGGCGGGATGGTATGCAGTAAAGAAACAATGAGAAATAAAAGGAGTTAAAGTTAGGAGATAAAAAGATGCTGGATTTAATTGTTAAAAACGGAACAGTAGTTAATGCAGATGCGGTAATGGTATGCGATATTGGAGTGAAAAATGGGAAAATTATAGAGATGGGAGATTCTACTTTGTGGGGAGATGCAAAAAAGGTAATTGATGCGTCGGGTAAATATGTTATGCCCGGAATGCTGGATTCCCATATTCATATTGCAAGTCCTGGGCCATTTCCGTCGCTGGATGATTATCATAATGGTACGGTTGCGGCAGCTTACGGCGGAACGACTAGTATTATTGATTTCACCTTTCTCTGTGAAGGAGAAACGCCAAGAATGGCTATGAACCGGAAGCTGAAGGAAGCGGAAGGCAATAGTGTGCTGGATTATACATTTCATCCCTGTATTACCAGTGCGGATGAACAGTCTTTTAGAGAGATTGAAGAGATGATGGATGGGGGATTTCCGGCAGTGAAGGTGTTCACTGTGTATAGAGATTCTTTGATGCTTGAAGCGGCGGGAGTTCACAGGATTTTGCAGATGGCGGCAGAAAGAGACGCGCTGGTTATGGTACATGCAGAAAACAATGAGATGATTGAGTATATTGCAAAAAGAGACAGGGAATTAGGACGTACAGAAGCAAAGTATCATCTGGCATCAAGGCCGGTGGTTACCGAGCTTACGGCTTATGCAGACGTGATTGAGATGGCAAGGGAGACGAAGGCGGCAGTTGAGTTCGCACATGTAACCACCGGAGAGATTGAGCCGCTTCTAGAGCAGGCGAGGCGGAATGGAGTAAAAGTTTATGTGGAAACCTGTCCTCACTATCTGACGCTTTCAGAAGAAGTATATGAAAGAGAAGATGGATGTAAATATGTATGTAATCCGCCTATTCGTTCAGGAAAGGAGCGGGATACACTGTGGAAGCTGGTAGAAAACGGAAAGGTAAGCGTAGTTAACAGCGATCATACAGACTTTTCTTATGCACAGAAGTTGGTAAATAAAGATAATTATTCCGAAATTCCAGGCGGGCTGCCGACAGCAGAGACGAGAGGAATGGTATTATTTTCTGAAGGTGTTATAAAAAAGCGTATCAGTTTGGAGCGATTTGTGGAGGTAACGTCTACGAATGTTGCAAAGTTGATGGGACTTTATCCTGAGAAGGGCGTCATTCGGCCAGGAAGCGATGCGGATATTACTGTAATTGATCCGACGAGGAAATATAGAAACCGCCAGAAAGATATGCACATGCAGACAGATTATTCTCCCTATGAGGGAATGGAACTGACCGGAGTTGTAGTAGATACAATTGTGCGAGGCAATTTGATTATAGAAAATGGAGAGTATAAAGATACCGGTTTTAGAGGGAAATTTTTGAGGTGTAAGAAGCCGCAAAATATAGTAAATTCTATATAGCCAAAGAGATAAAGACTGTGATACAATAATCAAATCGGATGTCGACGGTATGCAGTAAGAGACTGTTACTGCAAAAACAGTAGACGGGAGAAGAAGAGTATGGAACAGTCATGTGTCGCGAAAAGCCAACCATTACATAAGCAGGTATACGAGTACCTGCGAGGTCAGATTATATATGGAAAAATAGTAAATGGGGAGAAGCTGATAGAAAGTAAGATTGCGAAAGAATTGAATGTCAGCCGCAGCCCTGTGCGGGAAGCGTTGCGTATGCTGTGTGCAGACGAGCTTCTCGTGGATAAGGGAGACGGATTGGTGGTAAATCCGATGGATTATCAGACTTCCATAGAGGTATATGAAAGCAGAATTGCTCTTGAGCCCTTTGCCGCCCGGCTTGCGGCAGAGAGGATTGACGACGTAACATTAGCGCAGATGAAGGACTGTGTTGACTCCGTTGAAAAGTGCCGGGGAAAGGTGATTGAGAAAAATTATGCGTTGATTATTGAGGCGAATACAAAATTTCATGCATTGATTTCCCAGGCTTGCAGACATCACTTTATACAGAAATATCTGGATAATAACCAGGCGTTAATGGCGTTGGTAAGGAACAATGAATTTTATCAAACGATTCATGAGGAGGACTTTATTGACGAACATGCGGAAATTTACGAGGCGCTGGCTGAACATGATGCAGAGCGGGCAGAGCAGGCAATGAGAAAGCATGTTACGACAGATTATGAGGCGTTCCAAAGAGATAATAAAGAATCGCGACGGGATTAGACGGATGTGCCAGAATACAAATCTTGATGTGCTGAATGCGCTGCATTTGCGGAGGTTGGAACATATCTGCCCGCTCGTTTGGGAAAAGAGATTCAGGAGGGAAGTTGGTTGAAAGTTACAGTTGCAATTGATTCTTTTAAGGGAAGCATGTCTTCTATGGAGGCGGGAACTGCTGCAAGAGAAGGTATTCTAAAAGCCTGTGACGCGCAGGTTATTGTGAAACCGCTGGCCGACGGAGGCGAGGGAACAACGGAAGCTTTGGTGGAAGGTTTGGGAGGCGAATACGTATATACAGAGGTTACAGGGCCTTTGGGAGGGAATGTTCATGCCAGATATGGCGTAATGGCGGACGGTAAGACGGCGGTTATGGAAATGGCGGAGGCAGCAGGGATTATTCTGGTAAAAACAGAGGATTTGAATCCCTGGAAGGCGACCACTTACGGTGTGGGCGAGATGATTGCAGACGCTATCGGCAGAGGATGCCGGGAGTTTATTATCGGCATTGGCGGAAGCGCCACCACAGATGGTGGAGTGGGAATGCTTATGGCGCTGGGGTATGAATTTCTGGATGAGTCAGGGAACAATATTGGTCAGGGGGCCGGAGAGCTTGATAGAATCATAGCAATTAAGGACGAAAAGGTTCTTCCAGAGTTACAGGAATGTCATTTTCAGATTGCCTGTGATGTTACAAATCCTTTGTGCGGAGATAATGGCGCGGTTTACGTATATGGATTGCAGAAGGGCGTAAGGGAAGAGGAAAAGCAGATTTTGGATGAGAAAATGAAAAATTATGCCCGAAAAACATCAGAGTGGCTTGGAAAGGATAATAGCGCTGCGGCAGGGGCCGGAGCCGCCGGGGGACTGGGATTTGCCTTTCTTAGTTATGTGCCGGGTGTAGAATTAAAGTCCGGGATAGAGATAATATTACAGGCGATTGGTCTGGAAGAAGAAATCCGTAGTTCGGATATTGTGGTTACCGGCGAGGGCAGATTGGATTTTCAGACCGCCATGGGGAAAGTTCCGGTTGGCGTTGCAGCCTTGGCGAAGAAGTATGGCTGCAGAGTAATCGCTTTTGCAGGGGGCGTTACAGAAGACGCGGCAGAATGTAACGCCAAAGGGATTGACGCATTTTTCCCCATTGTGCGGGGCATTACTACCTTAGAAGAGGCGATGGAGCCGGAACGGGCCAAAAAGAATATGGCGCTGGCGTCAGAGCAGGTGTTCCGGTTGTTTATCTGACCATGCATTCCAGGTTTCCAGAATTATTTACATATATAAATGAAGACTTTATTTAGTCAGGAAACACAGAATCTTGCTGTAGATTCTGTGTTTTTTTGCATTTTTTTGGAGTGTTTGTGAATTGTTCTGTCTGATTGCGGTATGCGGTCGTTGATTTTTTGAAAAACAACATGATTTTATTGAAAAACAATAAATTAATATTGAAAATCAATTTAAAAGATGATATAGTGTAATGGAAGATTAGGAAAAATGCAGAAATTAAAAAAACAATGAATAGCGGACGTGAGCAGAAGGAAAAGGAGTGTAAGAATGAGACAAGAAAGAATGAATAAATTTACAAAGCTTATTTTGGATTTGATGTTTTACTGCGGAATAGCTGTACTGGCAACTCTGCCGTTTACTTTGAAGCTGGCGGGCAGGTATTATTCAAAAGCATTATCGGACAATTTTATTTCTATGTTAGTTATCTTTGCGGTATCCGGCGTGTGCGGACTTATGATTGTTGCGCAGCTTCGCAGGATGATGAAGACGGTAATCGAGGGGGCGTGTTTCGTACCGGATAACGTTAGGAGCCTTGGGTTGATGGCTAGTCTAAGTCTTGTGATTGCAGCAGCGTTTATTATTAAGATATTTCTTGTACCAACGCCCGCGACCGCAGTAGTTGTCCTTGTATTTTTTATTGCGGCTCTGTTTAGTCAGGTGCTTGCCAATGTGTTTGCCGAGGCAATTCGATACAAGGAAGAAACGGACTTGACCATATAAGGGGGTAAAGTGATGGCGATTGTAGTTAATCTGGATGTGGTAATGGCAAAGAAAAAGATGGGGGTTACGGAGCTTGCGAAAGAAGTTGATATCACGATGGCGAATCTGTCTATTTTGAAAAATAACAGAGCGAAGGCGGTAAGATTTACGACGCTGGACGCGTTGTGTAAGGCGCTGAACTGTCAGCCGGGGGATATTCTGGAATATGTGCCGGATGAGTAACGACAGTTTAAAGTATTTAGTTCAGCGTTAATAGGCTGCCGGTGGATATGGATTGAAATAAGGAGAATAGTGGTTCATGAAGAAAGGGGAGAAATTAAATGGATATTAAATATGAGACAGGTAAGGATTTTGCGGCGGATGCTGCGTCAAACCAGAGGGAAGAATCGCCTCTTGTGCAAAGGATACGGGGGAATTATGGATACATTGCCGGAATGTGCCTGGCGTATGGAATCCTGTTTGCATTCTGCCAGTATAAGAATCCCAATGGAATCACATGGCCGGTTCTGGTATGCGCCACAATAGGAATTGCATATCTTCTGCTTAAGAAGGTTGGAGTGAAAGTGAAGAAGGGGACTACGGTGTATGTTGTCGGAATGGCGCTTTTAGGAGTCAGTACAACGCTGACTTGTTCCGGGTTTCTGGTATTTTTTAATATGGTTGGTTTTTTGTTATTGTTCCTAACCGGAATGATGCATCAGTTTTATGAAGATGACAAATGGAATTTCCCAACGTTCTTAATGAATATGACAGTTATCTGCTTTATGACAATCGGGCATGTATTCCGTCCGTTTTCTCATGGCTTTGCATATTTAGCGAAAGCGAAGGGGGAAAATTCCGGGGAAAAACGAAAAACTGCGGCGGCAGTAGGTTTAGGGATTCTGATTGCGGCGGGTCTTCTGCTGGTGATATTTCCAACGCTGCTGCGGTCGGACATGGTGTTTGCGAAGATTTTTGAAGGTTTATTATTTGAATTTGAGTTTGGTCCTGCTTCTGTTATTTTGTTCATGATTCTGACAGGGTTTGTTGCCAGCTATGCTTTTTTCAGCGCTCTTTGCAGCGGGCAGTTTGAAGAGAAAGAAGAGGAGAGGAAGAATTATAATCCTCTGATTGCGATTACATTTACCACAATTCTTGCCGCAGTATATGCTTTGTATGCGGGAATACAGGTGTTTTACCTGTTTCTTAAGCTGGGCAGTCTTCCCGATGGAGTGACTTATTCGGCTTATGCAAGGCAGGGATTTTTTGAGCTGCTTTTTGTCGGGATACTGAATTTTATCCTGGTACTGACATGCATGTCGTTATTTCAGGAAAATAAGCTGCTTCGTGGGATTTTGACGGTAATCTGTGGCTGCACGTTTATTATGATTGCATCTGCCGTTTACCGGATGGCGTTGTATGTGGAGACCTATCATCTTACCTTATTGCGGATATTGGTATTGTGGTTTCTGGCAATTCTGGCGCTCATTATGGGAGGCGTAACGGTAAGCATTTACCGGAAATGTTTCCCGTTGTTTCGGTATGTTGCGCTGGTGGTGGGATGTGGCTATATTCTGCTTTCTCTTGCCAAACCGGACAGATTGATAGCAGAATATAATCTTCGCCACTGGGAAACAGTCAGCCTGTGGGATGTTCAGTATATTTTGTACGGATTGTCTGACGATGCAGTTCCGGTTATTGCTAAGATGGGCGAGAAGAAGATTGCGGAGGATAAGAGCAGCGAGGAAGAAGAATCTGGGATTGAATGTGAAGTCGGATGGAATAAGAATGTAGAGCAGGAAATCAGAAATTATTTTTATTACATTGAAGACCGGTATAAAAATATTTCAGTACGGGAGCTGAATTTGGCAAAAGTGCAGGCTCGGAACGCAGCGGTCAAGTGGATGGAGAAAGAGGACGATTAAACGGCGGGCGCGCCTGAAAATGTCGTATCAGGCGCGGTGCGCGGCGTTTTTCAGGACAGGGGAATAGATGTCAAACAGAATCATATAATAATAAGGAGGAAGACAGATAAGGAAAAAAGGATGCAGTGGTTTTTATTTTTGTCGGATATGATGATTCCTATGGTGATTTTCGGAATTGTATGTTATGGAGTTCTGAGGAAGATAGATGTGTACGACACATTTATTAAGGGAGCAAACAGTGGTTTCCATACGGTAATTAAGATTATGCCTACTATGATTGCTTTGATGGTGGCAGTAGGGATTCTGCGGTCTTCCGGTTTTTTGGAGCTATTATCGGAAATGGTAGGGAAGGTGTCCGGTTACATAGGATTTCCGGGGGAGCTGGTTCCGCTGTCGGTGGTGAAGATGTTTTCTTCTTCCGCTGCGGCGGGACTTCTTTTGGATTTATACAAGGAGTTTGGAACGGATTCAGAAATCGGGCTGATTGCGTCAATCAGTATGGCCTGTACGGAGACAATTTTTTATACGATGAGTGTGTATTTTATGACGGCGAAGGTAAGGAAAAGCAGATATACTCTGACTGGGGCTTTGCTTGCGACAGCGGCGGGACTTGCGGCAAGCGTGGCGCTTGCGGGCTGGATGTGAGCCGTAATAAAAAAGTTACGGTTCGCTGGACATTTGGAAAACAGCAGATTAAATCTGCGTCTGTCGGGAAATGTGCACGCAGTAGCATAAATAACCCAAAAACCGTCAAATTTGGGGAAAAGACTTGCGGGAAAGGAGGGGAAAGAGTACAATTTTACTATACTCAGGAGCACGCTTTGTGAAACGGCCGGATGACCACGACGGGCGTTCTTGGGGATAAGATTTTACAGGAAGGCCGCTTGTGGAAAGATGCGCAGCTGCGCAAGGAACAAAAGCTGCGCCGGTAAAAATACAATAACGTGAGAGTGTGCGAAGCGCACTTTTATTCTAAAGGGAAGAAGGTGTCATATATGGAGCGAATGAGCAGGCAGCTTGAGTTTTTGATGGAGATTGATAAGGTGAAGAATATTTTTCGTCAGACCTGGCTTGCGGATGGTAATCGGAAGGAGAATGACGCGGAGCACTCCTGGCATTTAGCGGTTGCGGCATTTCTATTGAAGGAGTATGCCGCGCAGGAGGTGGATGTGCTGAAGGTGATTCTTATGGTGCTGATTCACGATTTGGTAGAGATTGACGCGGGAGATACTTATGCTTATGATGCGAAGGGAGCAGAGACAAAGCGGGCCAGAGAAGAGGCCGCTGCCGAGCGGATATTCGGGATTCTGCCGGAGGATCAGGGGCTATACTTCAGAGAGTTGTGGGAGGAATTTGAAAGGTACGAAAGCGCGGACGCGAAGTATGCGCACCTTCTGGATAATTTTCAGCCGCTGCTTTTAAATCATGAGAGCGGGGGTTTGAGCTGGAGAGAGCATGGTGTGAAAAAGTCCCAGATTTATAAGCGGAATGAGAAGATTGAGGAGACCTCTCCGCAGGTTTGGGAGAAGATGAAGGAAATCATTGACCAGCATATTCAGCTTGGCGACGTGAAGGATGAATAGGATAGAGTCGAAGATGTCCCTTTTGGGGATGCGCGCTCATAGAAGAAAAGGAGGCGAAGTATGGTATGAGGAATCATGAAGTTGTTACAAAGCAGCCGCTTTTGAAGGAAGACGGTTCGCTGACGGAGCCTGGCTGGTCTAAGCGGCTGATTCAGAAGTATGACCGCAGGCAGATTAAGGCGCCGAGATTCCGCATTAAAGAGTGGGACTATTATTTGGTGTTGAATGAGGACTTCGCGGGAGCATTTACCATTTCAGACGATGGATATATTGGTCTTCAGTCGGTGTCTTTGCTGAATTTTAAGGAAGGCTGGGAGCATACAGAGACGATATTGAATGCGTTTCCTATGGGGAAGTTTGACCTTCCGCCTACTTCTGAGCGCGGGGATACCGTATACCGGGACAAGCGGCTTCACATGGAGTATACGATAGAAGAAGGGAAACGCCGGATTCGCTGTAAGTTTGACAAGTTCTGGCAGGGGAAAACGTTTCGGTGTGACATAACCCTGGAACAGCCTGAGATGGATACGATGGTAATCGCTACGCCCTGGAAGGAGAAAAAGACAGCGTTTTATTATAACCAGAAGATTAACTGTATGCCCGCAAGCGGGAAGATGGAATTTGACGGAAAGGTCTACCGCTTTCATAAGGAGACGGACTTTGGTACGTTAGACTGGGGCAGGGGTGTGTGGACGTATGATAACCGCTGGTACTGGGGGTCCGGCAATACGGTGGTGAACGGCAGGCCTTTTGGATTTAATATCGGTTATGGCTTCGGTGATACTTCGGCGGCGACTGAGAATATACTGTTCTATGACGGCAAATGTCACAAGTTGGATGACGTCGCCTTCCATATTCCGGAGGGGGATTATATGAGGCCCTGGAGGTTTTCTTCAAGCGACGGCAGGTTTGAGATGGATTTCGTTCCGGTGCTGGACAGAGCGGCTAAGACGGCGGCGGTTATTATTGAGACGGACCAGCATCAGGTATTCGGCCGGATGAGCGGAAAGGCAGTTTTAGATGACGGAACGGTAATCGAGGTTAAGGATATGATGTGTTTTGCGGAGGATGTGCATAACCGATATTAGGAGGCTGGCGTCTTGTGAAAGAAAGGCAGGGGTTTTATGGCAGATATACGAAGAAGAGTCGTGTTCCATGGAAGAGTGCAGGGCGTGGGTTTTCGCTATACTGCGAGATTTGCGGCGGAGTCGTTAGGACTTACCGGCTGGGTAAAGAATGAGTGGGATGGAAGTGTGCTGATGGAAGTTCAGGGCCGCGAAATGTTAGTGGACAAGCTGATGGTACGGCTGAATACAGACCGGTTTATCCGGGTGGAATGGGTAGACAGTGAAGATATTCCAGTGAAGGAGGATGAGAGGAAGTTTAGCGTCAGATATTAAAGATACAAAAGAGAGTAAGCAGGGGGAAACTATGAGTCCAATATTAGACGGAAGACCGTTGGATGAGAGAAAGACGGCGCTTCTTGTAAAAGTTGCGCAGTTATACTATGAGGAAGATATGGGGCAGGAAGCTATAGCAAAGAGCATAGGGCTGTCAAGGCCCTATGTTTCAAGGCTTCTGACAGAAGCGAAAGAGATGGGAATCGTTCAGTTTCGGATTATTGATCCGCTAAAGGGAGAATCGGATTTGGAGAGGAAGCTTCGGAGTAAAACGAAGCTTGAGAAGGTGATTGTTGCGCCGGTCACACAGAAATCTTCGCATATACACAGCGTGGGCAGGAAGGCAGTGGATTATTTGGAAGAGATTGTGCGGAACGGGGATGTGATTGGATTTTCCTGGGGCAATACGATTCACACTGTGACCGGACTTCTGGGACAGGGGCAGAAATATCCGGATATCATTGCGGCGCAGTTATGCGGAGGTATCAGTAATTTGGAGCATAACATATACTGTTTTGAGATTGCCCGTAATTTTGCCAGAGCCTGGGAAGCAAAGCCTTATGTTTTAACTTGTCCGGCGGTAGTTAGCAGCAGCCGGTTAAAGGAGGCTTTCTTAAGCGATTATGATATAAACAGAGTAATGACTTACGGTTATAACTCTAATATTGCGTTGCTTGCATTGGGAGCTTTTGGTCTGCAGAGTGCGGTTTACCGGGCCGGATACTTAAATGAGCAGGAAATTGCCGCGCTTACGGAGAAAGGAGCGGTAGGAGATATCTGTACCCATGTCATTAATTCGGACGGAGAACTCTGTGATCCGGAACTGGATGGCAGGACGATGGCCGTCCCGCTTGAGGTGATAAAAAGGAAGAAAAACCGTATTGGCGTCGCCTGTGGACAGAGCAGGGTAGAGTGCATCTGCGCGGCTATCCGGGCAGAGATTATCAATGTGCTGATTATAGACGAAGAAACGGCGGGGTATGTGCTGGAGCGGTTAAAATAAATATATTTTGCATGGAAAAAAATCAAAGAAGCAGCGTTCATTTCAAATTAAATAATTACAGCGGCGGTTTTGGAGAGCCAAAGCCGCCGTTTTTCTATGTCTATATTTTCATTTTTATACAGCTTTTTCGGGTTGGTTTTAACAATCGTGTCTCCCTTTTTGATGAGAAAATACTCTGTATTTCTGACTTTGTCATGTTAATAATTTGTCAGTTGTTAAATTTACTAAATCCATTCCCCCATTAAGGCTGAAAATGGGTTGATTTTGTAGAATATAAACAAAATATCTGATAATTATTGATTGATATTGACAAAAATGTGTAAATTATATACAATGGAGTTAACAAATGATTATGCTTGTAACATATGTTACGTAGTGCAGGCGAGGTAAAAACATGGAAAAATTGTTTATGGGAGTAGATACCGGAACTCAGGGAATCAGAATTAGTATTGCTGCGTCGGATGGTCGCCTGGTAGCCAGTCACGAAGAGAAATGGGATACACAGTACCCGAAAAAAGGCTGGGTAGAACAGTCGCCGCTGCACTGGTGGGACAGCATTTGCAAGGCGATGGGCAGATGCGCCCAGGAACTTACGGAGGAAGAACGTAAGAATATTGTATCCTGCTGTGTATGTGCAACCTCTTCTACTACATTTGCGGTAAAAGAAGACGGTGAACCGATGATGCCGGCAATTATGTGGATGGACGCCCGCGCAAAGAAAGAAGCGGAAGCTATCAACCAGACAGGGCACGAGGTTTTGAAGTATTGTGGAGGCGCAGTTTCTTTTGAATGGATTGTGCCGAAGATTTTGTGGATTAAGAATCACGAGCCGAACATTTATCAGTCCTGTTATCGGATTGTTGAACAGCTTGACTGGATTAATTATAAGCTGTGCGGTCAGTGGGCAGGCTCTATTTGCAATGCGGCGTGTAAATGGAATTATGTGAAGGCAAAAGGCGGATTTGTAAGGGATTATTTTGAAGCAATCGGACTTCCGGAATTTGAAGATAAGATGCTTACCGATATCCGGAAAGTGGGCGATTGTATCGGCGTTATCCGGCCGGAGCTGGCCGAAGAATTTGGACTGAATCCGGATATGAAGGTGATTCAGGGAGGAATTGACGCACACATGGCAATGTTTGGCATGAATGTAATCGGAAAGCGTCAGATGGGTATTATCATGGGGACCAGTTTCGTGCACCTGAGTCTTGTAGATGAGGAACCTACATCCATTCAGGGAATATGGGGACCTTATGACAGCGCGGTCATTGACGGCAAATGGCTGTTAGAGGGAGGACAGATTACCGCTTCCGGACTGGTGAACTGGTTCAGGGAGAATTTTCATATAGACGGTGTAGAAGGAAATCCGTACGAGCTGCTGATGCGGGCGGCAGAAGAGACTCCGCCGGGAGCAGAAGGGGTTACAGTGCTCGATTTCTTCCAGGGCAACCGGACGCCTTATAAAGATGCGGATGCGAAAGGCGTAATTTATGGACTGAATATCAAGCATAACTGGAAGCATATTTATCGGGCGCTGATTGAGTCCATATCCTTTGGGACAAGAAATATTGTAGATAATCAGATTGACCAGGGGTATGACGTGGACACCATCGTTGCCTGCGGAGGGGTAACCCAGGATAAAGTGTGGATGCAGATTATGTCGGATATTACAGGTAAGGAGCTCGTGGTAAATGAGACATTGCAGGCCGGGACTATGGGGTGTTGTATTCTGGCGGCAGTGGGAGGCGGTTATTACAATACTGTTTTCGAGGCTGCAGACGCGATGGTTAAGGTTAAGACCTCCTATAAACCAGATATGGAGAAGCATGCTCTTTATCAGAAGCCGTATGATACATATAAAAGGTTGTATGGGAATTTAAGAGAAATGATGAAGGATTAACATTTAAGAGGATGATGGAAAAGGGATAAAAGGAGGAAATGACTTGCAGGAAACAGATAATATTCTTGAAATGAGAGGAATTACAAAGGCTTTTCCTGGCGTAAAGGCTCTTGACAACGTGAATTTTTCTGTAAAACGCGGGGAGGTTCATTGTCTGATTGGTGCAAACGGAGCAGGTAAGTCAACGCTTATGAAGGTGCTTTCGGGCGCATATGTAGAGGATGAAGGAGAGGTTATCTTTGATGGGGAAGTGTTAAAGCCTCATGGAACATTGGAGAGGAAGAACAAAGGTATCTCAATTATCTATCAGGAGTTGTCGCTGTTTGACGAGCTGACGGTAGGAGAGAATGTATTTGTAAATGCATATCCGAAGACGCCGTTAGGAACTGTCGACTGGAAAAAGGTATATGCAGATACGCAGGCGCTGGCGGATAAGCTGAATATTGATATTGACGTCAAGGCAAAAGCATCGGATTTAAATATCGGTCACAGACAGCTTACGGAGATTATGAAGGCTCTTGCATCGGATGCGAAGCTAATTGTTATGGACGAACCGTCGTCTACACTTTCTAAGAATGAATTTGAGATTTTGAAAAAAGTAATTGAAGATTTGAACGCCCATGGGGTATCGATTATCTTTATTTCACACCACTTAGAGGAGTTGTTTATTGTCGGACACCGGGTTACGGTTATGAGAGACGGTAAATTTGTGGTTTGCAAGCCAACTTCAGAGCTGGACGAGGACATGCTGGTGGAGTATATGACGGGGGCTAAGGTCGAGAAACGAGAACTCTCCAAAGAAAAGGCTCACCTGACGGAAGAAGTAGTGCTGGAACTGGAACATATGAGCAACTCCAAGGTTAAAGATATCAGTCTGAAATTACATAAAGGTGAAATTCTTGGAATGTACGGTCTGGTAGGAGCCGGAAGAACCGAAACAATTCGCTCCATATTTGGCGTAGATCCTTATATAGACGGAAAGATTCTGCTGAACGGGCAGCAGGTAAGATTCAAGAGCCCTGCCGAAGCAATTAAGAATAAGATAGGAATGATGCCAGAATCCCGTAAGACGCAAGGACTGGTGCTTCTCCTTCCTGTATGGGAGAACATTACCATGGTAGCGCTTAAGAAATTCCTGAAAGGCAAGATTATCGACTATAAGAAGATTGACGAAAGATGCAACGATTATAAGGAGAATTTAAATATCAAGACGCCTTCTATTAAGACTCTGGTTGGAAGTCTTTCCGGCGGTAATCAGCAGAAGGTCATCTTTGCCAAATGGCTGGCCCAGGACAGTGATATTCTGATTATAGATGAACCGACTCAGGGAATTGACGTTATGGTAAAAAGCGAAATTTATAAAATTATCACACGTCTGGCAAAGGAAGAAGGAAAGAGTGTTATTGTTATTTCCTCGGAGCTTGACGAGCTGCTGACAGTGTGTGACAACATTATGGTTATGTATGATGGAAAGCAGATTATGACTGCGGAAAAGGGAAGTTTCGAGTCGGATAAGATTTTGCAGGCATCACTTACAGGGAGGAATGAGTAAATGAAGAAATTAAATGCTGGAGAGTTTTTGAAGAAATATAACTTGTTGGTGCTGCTGTTGGTATTTATTGTAATTTCGTCAGTTTTATCACCGAACTTTTTGAAATTGAATAACATGCTGAACATGATGCAGCAATGCGCGATTCCGGGTATTATCGCAATCGGTATGACGATTGTAATTACCCTGGGCGGTATTGATTTGTCAGTGGGAGGCGTGGCGGCGTTTTCTGGCATGATTACCTCTATCATGGTAGGAAATGAAACCAATAGTTTTGTAGCGGTTGTTGCCGGTATTGCGCTGGGCGGAGCGCTTGGTCTTGTGACAGGAGTGTTGATTGCAAAATGTGGCCTGCCAGATTTCATTACCACCATGGCTATGCTGCAGATTGCCAGAGGAGCTTCTCTTCTGGTTACGAAGGGTTCGCCGATATTTGGTTTAAGTGAGAGTTTCCATGTGCTTGGCGGAGGAAAAGTTGCGAATACAATTCCAATTGCCGGCTTAATCTGGATAGGACTTACCGTATTAATCTTTTTGATGATGAAGTATACCACATTTGGGAGAAGCCTTTATGCAATCGGCGGTAACAAAGAGGCGGCGGGACTCTCAGGTATTAAGGTAACGCGTAATTATACAATCGCGTATGTGATGTGCGCCGCTCTTGCAGGATTTGCAGGAGTACTGACAGCATCTTATCTGTCAACCGGACAGCCTACAGCCTGTAACGGGTATGAGCTCGATGCGATTGCAGCGTCAGTTATAGGAGGCGCAAGTCTTGCAGGCGGTATCAGTAATGTAGTCGGTACATTTGGAGGCGTTGTACTGCTTCAGATTATCACAAATATTTTCAATCTGGTTGGTATTTCTTCATTTTATCAGCAGATTGCAAAGGGTGCGATTATTATTATTGCTTTGCTGTTGAACAAGGCTGTTTCTAATAAGAAGAATTAATAAAATACTTATGTACAGGAATGCAATGGGCTAAGAAGCCTTGCAGAAATAAAATATCATTCTTTAAAGGAGGAAAAAGTATGAAAAGAAAAGTAGTGAGTATGTTGATGTGCGTAGCATTGATTGGAACAATGCTGATGGGATGCGGCTCTGGCGGAAACGAGGAGACGAAAGATGACGCTCAGACAGAAGATGCGGGCGATGCAAAAGACGCAGGCGATAGCGAGGGCGGAGACAGCGAGACTTATAAGATTGGTTTCTCACAGGCAACAATGGCTTCACCGTTCTACACCACAATGGCGGATACTGCTCAGAGCTACGCAGAGGAGCTGGGAATTGAATTAAGCTTTGCAGATGCGAATGAGGATGTTACTAAGCAGACCAACGACATCAACGATATGATTCAGAGCGGGATTCAGTGTCTGATTGTAAATCCGGTTAACTCTGAAGGATGTGCTACTGCTTTTGCAGCATGTGAAGAGGCAGGGATTCCAGTTGTAACTGTTGACCGTCTGGCAGCAGGTGGATTTACTGCAGCAATCGTGCGTGACAATGAAGAAATGGGACGTATGGTAGGCGAGTGTCTGTTAGAAGAGCTTGGCGGAGCAGATAAGGCGTCCGGAAAGATTCTTGAAATCCAGGGAACAGCAGGCGACCAGGTTATGATGGCAAGAAGAGACGGTTTTGAGTCTGTATTCAAGGATGTTGCAGGTATCGAGATTGTGCAGTCTGTAAACTGTGATTATGCAAGAGCAAAAGCTGTTACAGCAACACAGGACCTTCTGCAGGCAAATGACGGCGTTGTAGCTATCTATGGACATAATGATGATATGGCTGTTGGCGCAGCTCAGGTTTGCGCTGAGAAGAATCTTACAGACGTTAAGGTATGCGGCGTTGACGGACTGATGGAAGCAGTTAAGATGATTGAATCAGGCAAGTATGTATGTACAACCATGAACGACCCGGCTACAGAGCTTCGTGTTGGTATTGATACTGCTATTAAGCTGATTAAGGGCGAGAGCGTTGAGACAGAAGTAGATGCAGGAACAGGGCTCATCAACAAAGATAACGTTGCAGAGTATGTTGGAGACGGCGATTTTGCTGAGATGAAATAATTGGTACATAACGAATTATTCGGATTAATTCTATTCTAAAAAAGTGGGCGGTGTGTAGGACGCCGCTCACTCTGCATAAGGCACACCGAAAGGCCTGATGCATCAGACTTTTCGGTGTGCCTTATACAGAACGGGCGGCTGACAGACTGCCTCTGGAGGAAAGGGTGTGCAGCGGGTATGGTAAGGTTAATTGAAATTACAGTGTTGGATGATTTGAAAGAATTTATGAAGCTTGCAAGCGAGTGTGTAAGCGATATCGGCGTTCATACGGAGGACGGTCAGATTGCGGATGCCAAATCCATTCTCGGCCTGATGGCGATTAATTATAATAAGCCGATAAAAGTTGTGACGGAAGATGAAAAATTTTTGAAAAGATTAGATAAATGGGCTGTGGACATGGATTACTATGACCCGGCTGAATTTAATAAAAAATAGTAGAAAGGTTGATTAAGTATGAAAGCCGTACAGATGACAGCAATCAAAGAGTTGCATTATGTGGATGTAGAGAAACCGACGCCAAAGGAGGATGAAGTATTACTTCAGATTATGGCAGTCGGAGTTTGTGGTTCAGATATTCCTAGAATCCTTGTATCAGGACCGCATACGCTTCCGATAATTCCCGGACATGAGTTTGCCGGACGTATCGTGGAAGTTGGCAAAGGTGTAAAGGACTGGAAAGTAGGAGATAAGGCAAGCGCTGCTCCGCTGCTTCCCTGTAACGAATGCGAGTGGTGTAAGAAGGGTATCTATTCTCTCTGCGAAGACTATAAATACTATGGTTCACGCAATGACGGCGCATATGCACAGTATCTTGCAGTAAAGGAAGAGTGTCTGCTTCGCCTGGATGCAGATACGCCTTATGACTGGGGCGCAACAATCGACCCGGCTGCAAATGCGATTCATGCTTATCTCCGCGCAGATGGAAACGGAAAAGATACGGTTGCCGTATACGGACTTGGAGCAATCGGACTTTTCGCAATTCAGTATGCAAAATATCTGGGATGTGAAAAAATTGTAGCAGTTGATATAGATGATGGGAAATTAGAGGATGCGGCTAAGTGTGGCGCTACACTGACGATTAATTCTATGAAGGAAAATCCAGTGGATAAGATTAAGGAATATACAGATGGAAAGGGAGTTACGCTTTCACTGGAAATGTCCGGCGCGCCGATTTGTCAGCATCAGGCAATCCTTGGAACAGGAAAGATGGGAAGAGTTGTATATCTTGGAATTTCTCATAAGCCATTGGAACTTTCGGAAAAGGCAGTGGATCAGATTCAAAGATTCCAGATTAGCGTAATTGGAAGCTGGAATTCTTTCTCCAATCCATATCCGGGATTTGAGTGGACAGAGGCCGCGAAGCTGATGAATGAGAAGGGCTTCAATCCGGATCTGCTGATTTCTCACAGGTTAGAGTTGTCTGAGCTTCCGGAAATTTTCAAACAGATTGATGAAAAGAAACTGGTTTATAACAAGATAATGTTCTATCCCAATGGAATGGATGAGCGAAAATGAGCAAAGTGATAGACAGAAATGATATTGAGATGTTGGTGAGACGTCATCTTCAGGATTTAGGTATGGATTCAGAGGCAATTCCTAAAAAAGAATACATCGTTGCGGCAAATTGGAAGATGAATATGACCGACAAAGAGACAAGAAAGTTTCTTGAGGAAATGAAGGGCGTCAACATTGCGGAGCATATCAGAGTGATGATTTTCCCGCCATATCCTTATTTATATCTATTCAGGGATATGCTTCGCTACGAGAGAATTGCCTATGGCGCACAGGATGTTGCCAAAGAAGAAAAAGGAGCTTATACAGGCGAAGTCAGCGCGGCCATGTTAGGAGATATGGGCTGTCCTCTGACTCTGGTGGGACATTCCGAGAGGAGAAGCTATTACGGAGATACTTCGGAAATTGTTGCAAAGAAAGCGAAGGCAGCGTTAGAGCATCAAATTACGCCGATGATTTGTATTGGCGAAACCTTAGAAGAACGGAAGAGTCATCGGTATGAGCAAGTTCTGAAGGAGCAGCTAGACGCGGTCTATGGGGAATTGAAAGACCAGGTAAAGGATTGTCTGATTGCCTATGAACCAGTATGGGCCATTGGCACAGGCGTGATTCCTACGCTGAAAGAGATTTCCGAGACACATGAATATATCCATCAGGTACTTGTAAGCTATGGCGTTTTGGCAGAGAAGATTCGTATTTTATACGGAGGAAGCGTCAATGCCGGGAATGTACGGGATATTGCTTCTGTGAAATATGTGAATGGGTTCCTGATTGGAGGGGCAAGCCTGAAAGCAGACAGCTTTGGGAATATAATCAGATTGGCGAGTGAGGTCTAATGGGAACAAAATTTAGTAAGAGTGAAATTGGAGAGGTAATCCGACGTGTAATTACTTACTATCTGCGAAAGAGAGAGCTTGGACTGGAAAGACGGAAGGAGCTGTTTCTGATTCCTAAGTTTCCGGCAGGGTTACAGGAGCTGCTTGCGGAATTTGAGCTATATGGAGAACTGGAATCTGTAGATTTTCTATTAGAGGAAGAAGGGCTGGAGGCGCTTGATATTACCGGATGCAGGATATTTTACACATACGACAAGAGGGACGTCAGTTATATTCTGAACGGGCTTTTGGCATATGAGAAACTGGAGCTCTATGATCCGTCTTTGGATAT
Organism: Lachnospiraceae bacterium; assembly: GCA_910574185.1. Classification (GTDB taxonomy): domain Bacteria; phylum Bacillota; class Clostridia; order Lachnospirales; family Lachnospiraceae; genus Claveliimonas. The sequence goes on along the minus strand of CAJSZQ010000006.1, from coordinate 55,835 downwards.
GTTAAGAGCGCTGAAGGAGGGAAAGGAAACGGATATCTTTACCAAGATTTCTATTTACTTTCTGATGTCGGGCAAGCCGGTAATCGTCAGACTTCCCTACGATATAGATTCTGTGTCTGGAGGTGTGTTTGGCAGAATAACCAGAGAGCTGAAGGAAGATTTGTGGGATATGGGAATCACTTTTCTGGATTTGAAGCCGGGCTTTTGTGAATTTCTTCCGGCAGGGGAGGGAGGAGCTCTTGCCCTTGTGACGGAGGAAGAGGTGGAGAAGGCTTATAAAAGAGGTAAAAAATTGATTTGTGCAGCGAAGACGGCTGTAATAACACCTCTCGCCGCCGACAAAGCGAGAGAAAAGGGCATCAGCATTATCAAAGGATGAGCCCTGTATGGACATCCGTTGACGAAGATAAGCAGGGGCGTATTCATGCATGTTTCTGCAAATGAAGAGGACAGTGACAAAAATTACAGCAGGCAGGAACAGCAGATTGTAAGTGGAGCAATAAAAGAAGTATTGATATCAGGATTTTGTATTTCCTGCAAAGTCCGTAAGATTGGAGGGATTGTTATGGGGATTTCCAGTTCAGATATCTCGCGGTATATCAATGAAGTACAGAGCGAGCTGGGACGAACATCGGCGGGAAGAACAGACAGCTCGGCGTATGCCGGCAGGGGAGAAGGAGACTCTGGGCTGTTTGATACAGCTGAAGCGGCCATTGAAGCCGCTCTTGCCGCACAGAAAGAGCTGATGCGTTTCAGTCTTGCAGACAGAGAGAAGTTTATCTCTGCTATGCGTCAGGCGGCAAGAGACCATGCAAAAGAACTGGCAGAGCTTGCCCATGAAGAGACAGGATATGGGCATGTAGAGGATAAGATAGTAAAAAATATGCTTGCAGCTAATAAGACTCCGGGTACGGAAGATCTTACTACGATTGCAAAGACAGGAGACGACGGGTTAATGCTGACAGAGATGGCGCCCTTTGGCGTGATTGGAGCAATTACTCCGTCTACCAATCCGACGGCAACGGTAATTAACAATGGAATCGGTATGATTGCGGCTGGCAATGCGGTTGTATTTAACCCGCATCCGGGGGCAAAAAGAGCATCCGGAAGGACGATTCAGATTCTGAATCAGGCGATTGCAAAGGCAGGCGGTCCCACAAATCTTTTATGCGCGCCGAAAGAGCCGACTATGGATACCAGCGCAGTGATTATGAATCATCCCAGGATTCGTCTCCTGACGGTAACCGGAGGAGAAGGCGTAGTAAGGGTCGCTATGAAAACCGGTAAGAGATGTATTGCGGCAGGACCCGGAAATCCGCCGGTAGTGGTAGATGCGACAGCAGACATTAAGAAAGCGGCGGCCGATATTGTAAAAGGCGCCAGCTATGAGAACTGCATCTTATGTATTGCAGAAAAAGAGATTATTGTTGAAAATTCTGTAGCGGATGAACTGATTCGTGAAATGGTAAAAAATGGAGCGTATCTTCTGAACGGAATTGAAATCGAGAAAGTCTGCAAGACAGTTATGGTAACGACAAAAGATGGAAAATGGGCGCCTAACAAGAATTTTGTGGGAAGAGACGCGTCTTATATCTTAAAGGAGTCGGGAATTTACGGAGGAGAGCAGGCGAAGGTAGTAATCTGTGACGTTCCTTTCGACCATCCGTTAGTGATGACAGAGATGCTGATGCCGGTAGTGCCGGTAACCAGAGCGGCAACTGTAGATGAAGCCATTGAGAAGGCCGTAATTGCAGAGAACGGATGCCACCATACGGCGATGATGCACTCGAAGAACGTAGATAACTTAACCAGAATGGGGCGAGCGATAGACACGACGATTTTTGTGAAAAATGCACCGTCTTATGCAGGACTGGCAATCGACGGGGAAGGATATACCACACTTTCTATTGCAACGCCCACAGGAGAGGGCCTGACGTCGGCGAAGAATTTTACAAGGTCACGCAGATGTACGCTTTCCGGATCTTTCAGAATCGTTTAAGAGGTTGGATATGAACGAACTGGTGTTAGAAAAAGTAAAACAGGCTGGCGTAGCGGGCGCCGGCGGCGCAGGATTTCCTACTCATGTAAAGATTGCCTGCAAGGCAGAATATGTGATTGTGAACTGTGCGGAATGCGAACCCCTTATTAAATCAGATAAATATCTGATGGAACAGCATAGTCAGGCAATTGTGACGGGACTGGAAGCGGTCATGGATTGTACCGGTGCGAAATACGGGGTATTAGCTGTAAAACATAAAAATAAAACAGCGGTCGGCGCCCTTGAGAGCGCGGCGTCAGGAAACGAAAAGATATCCGTTCATCTGCTGGAGAATTACTATCCGGCAGGTGATGAGCAGCAGATTATCTATGAAGTGACCGGGCGTGTGATTCCGGTAGGCAAGCTTCCAATCGAAGCAGGATGCGTGGTTATCAACGCGCAGACTGCATTTCATGTGGCTGAAGCGATGGAAAGTTCTCCGGTAATCAGAAGAAATGTAACGATTACTGGTGAAGTTCATTCGCCGCTTACGGTTACGGTTCCCATCGGAACGGCGGTTACTTATCTGCTTGAATTGGCAGGCGGAGTTACCTGTGAGGATTATACGGTAATTATCGGGGGTCCTTTAATGGGGCGGGCTGCAGAGGATGTAAAATCTGAATTTGTGACAAAAACAACAAATGGAGTGATTGTACTTCCCACGAACCATGAGTTGGTACGAAAAAAGACCTCCAGTTTGGAACAGGAGCTTAAGATAGCGAAAGCGGCATGCTGCCAGTGTAATTATTGTACGCTGGTGTGTCCCAGAAGTAATCTTGGACTCGGCGTTATGCCCCACAAAGTAATGCAGGCGCTGACATTTAGCAACGCGGGAGTGCTGGTGGATGGAAACGCGGCGCTTGGATGCTGTAATTGCGGACTCTGTACCTATGTAGGCTGTAATATGGGACTTAGTCCCAGCAGGTTTATTGCCAGAATGAGGACTGAGCTTCTCGCGAAAAAGGTCAAAAGTAACCGGGAGCCGGGACCTGTGAATCTGTTCCGAGAGGATACGAAAGTTCCGTCTAAAAGGGTGATTCAGAGAACGGGACTGGCGGATTACGACAGGGAAGTTCCATATGTGGATTCCTATGACGCGCCGAGAGCTGTAAGAATTATGCTGAAACAGCATATTGGGGCTCCTTGTATACCGGTTGTTTCCGAGGGCGATATGGTGAGAGTAGGACAGTGCATCGGACAGATTCCGGAAGGCGCTCTTGGAGCGAATATTCATGCTTCCATGAGTGGACGCGTTGTAACTGTAAGTAAGGACTATATTGATATTATGGAAGCTTAAGGAGTTGAATCATGGGAGTATCAATAGGAGCTGTAGAGTTAAATAGTGTAGCGGCCGGAGTTGTTGCAGGCGATGTGATGCTTAAGGCAGCAAATGTAGAGCTGGTTGTGGCCCAGCCTACGTGTCCGGGCAAATTTATCGTAATAGTAGCAGGAGATACCTCCAGTGTGGAAACTGCCGTAGCGGCAGGGAAATCAGAAGGCAGAGACAAAGTGGTTGATACGCTGATGATTCCAAGCGTTGATAAAGAGGTCATACCTGCGATTATGAGAACTTCCGCTCCAGAGCAGAGAGAGTCTGTCGGAGTGATAGAGACATTTTCGCTGGCCAGCGCGGTGCTTGCGGCAGATTATGCGGTTAAGAGCGCGGCAATCGACTTGATTGAGGTGCGGCTTGGAAGAGGTCTGGGAGGTAAGGCATTTGTTGTTGTGACCGGTAAAGTCAGCGATGTTGCCACAGCAACGGAATATGCCAGAGCACAGCTTGCGAAGGATGGAATGGTATTGAATATTACGGTAGTTCCGTCCCTGCATCCGGATTTGTATCAGGCTTTATTGTAGAGATAAAGTGTTGATAGATGAATTATTGAAAATAAAAAATTTTAAGAGGTGAATGAAATGGCAAAAGAAGCATTAGGAATGATTGAGACAAAAGGTTTGGTAGGAGCAATCGAGGCGGCGGATGCAATGGTAAAGGCAGCGAACGTACGTCTGGCAGGCAAAGAGCAGATTGGTTCCGGTTTAGTAACTGTAATGGTACGCGGAGACGTCGGCGCAGTGAAAGCTTCCGTAGAAGCAGGAGCTTCCGCAGCAAAACGCGTGGGCGAGCTGGTTTCTTCACATGTAATTGCAAGTCCGCACGACGATGTTGAGGGAATTTTACCACAGCCAAAGGCAGCAAGCAAGAAATAGTCAGGAAATGTTATGGTTTACAGGAGAAATGGCTTGCCCGTAAAACCTTAGTACAGGGTGCGGAGCGAGACAACATTCCAGCGAACTCCCTGCTAACGTAAATCTAAGAAACTCAGGAATGCCTTCGTTCCTAAGATTACGTAAGCAGCGATTTCACTTCCATTAAGGGCGTCTCTGAATTGCCCCGCACCCTGTACTAAGGTTTTACGGGCAAGCCCTGTAACCCTATAAATCGTAATGTGAGGAAGAAAATTTAAAATGAAGATGGAGGAAATTACAATGGCAAAAGAAGCATTGGGAATGATTGAGACTAGAGGACTGGTAGGAGCGATTGAGGCGGCAGATGCAATGGTAAAAGCAGCGAATGTACGCCTTGTTGGAAAAGAAAAGATTGGTTCCGGTCTGGTAACTGTAATGGTACGCGGAGACGTGGGCGCAGTAAAGGCATCTGTAGAAGCAGGCGCTTCCTCTGCAAAGCGCGTGGGCGAAGTGGTATCTGTACATGTAATCGCAAGTCCGCATGACGACGTGGAAGGAATTTTGCCACAGGCTTAAGGATTAGGACTCTATATAGAACAAAGGAGATTTAAATATGGATATAGAAAGATTAATTGCGGAGATTACTGACGAAATATACAATAAAGTTTCTTCTGATACAGGTTTTATTTCGGGCAGCGGTTCATCTTCCAATATGGATATGGCAAAGTATCTGGATGATACGCTGTTAAAGGCAGATGCAACGCCAGAACAGATTATTAACATTTGTAAGGAAGCGAGAGAATATAAGACGGCTTCTGTATGTGTAAATTCCTGGTATGTACCGTTGGTTGCAAAGGAACTGGCGGGCTCAGGGGTTAAGACCTGCTGTGTAATCGGATTTCCTTTAGGAGCATGCACAACCGGTACGAAGGTTGCCGAGACCATTGACGCAATCAAAAAAGGCGCTGACGAAGTGGATATGGTAATTAATGTGGGCGCTGCAAAGGCTGGAGACTGGCATTATGTGAAACAGGATATTGAGGAGGTTGTTGTTGCGGCAAGGGGAAAAGCTTTAGTGAAAGTAATCATTGAGACATGCCTCCTTACGGATGAAGAAAAGGTTAAGGTATGTACCATTGCCAAGCTTGCAGGAGCAGATTTTGTAAAGACTTCTACCGGATTCTCTACAGGCGGGGCTAAAGTAGAAGACATTCGTCTGATGCGCCAGACAGTCGGCCCGGATATGGGCGTGAAAGCTTCTGGTGGGGTTCGTGATTATGCGACGGCGAAAGCGATGATTGACGCGGGAGCAACAAGGATTGGAACCAGCAGTGCGAAAGGAATTATTTCCGGAGCGCCAGAGGCAGCCGGACATAAATGTATCGGATGCGGCGCATGCAAACAGAAATGTCCGTCAGGAAGAGTGGATATCGTAGCTGCAAATAATTATTAAAAAGATACGATGTGTGCGCCGCCCGGCTTAGTCTGTTCAGACTGCTCCATATAGTAACCAAGGCGAGACAACATTCCGGTGAACTAACTGCTAACGGAGACTAAGACGCTCAGGAATGCCTTCGCGCCTAAGTCTCCATAAGCAGTGTATTTCACTTCCATTAAAAGCGTCTCTGAATTGCCTTGCTTACTATATGGAGCAGTCTGAACAGACTAAGCCGGGCGGCGCGCGAAATGTGTTGGGGAAGCCGTAGGAGAAGAATGGTTCTTGTTTGTATTTCCGGAAATGGAATGAAAGAAAGAACGGTTTTTCTGAGAAGTTTACAATAGGAGGACGGTGTTTTTATGTATGCAGCGAAGATTATCGGAAGTGCGGTTTGCACCTGTAAGGAGCAGAAGCTTGTGGGATTAAAGCTTCTGGTGGTGCAGCCGGTGAGCCTGCTGACGCTGGAGAATGAAGGGAAACCAGTGGTTGCAATTGACGCGGTAGGGGCTGGCGAGTCGGAAATTGTCCTTGTGGTTGGGGGCAGTTCTGCAAGACAGACTGCGGTAACTGCGAATATGCCGGTTGATGCGACAATTATGGCTGTGGTCGACTATATTGATATTAATGGCAGGCAGGTATTTGAAAAATATTCGGGAGGTGATTCCTAATGAAAATAGCAATCGGTGCCGATCATGGCGGATATGAATTAAAGGAAAGAATGAAGAAATATATCAGCGAGTTAGGATATGAATGTATGGATGTAGGAACTTTCAGTACAGAGAGATGTGATTATCCTGACTATGCATTTCAGGTTGCGGCGGCAGTTTCTTCTAAAAAGTGTGAATACGGAATTATGATTGACGCAGTAGGAATCGGTTCTTCTGTAATGTGCAATAAAGTGCCGGGAGTGCGAGCGGCAGTTGCAAATGAAATATATTCTGCGAGAAACGCCAAGCTTCATAATGGCACAAACGTATTGTGTATCGGAAGTCTGATTATTGGCGACGGAGTTGCCAAAGAGGTGATTAAGACCTGGCTGGAGACAGATTTAGCCGGCGAGCGGAATATTCAGAGGGTAAATCAGATTAATGAAATCGAGCGGCGGATTCTTGGATGCAATCGCTGATATATGACAGAGACGGTACAGGTTAAGCGTAATATAGATTATGAGGAATCCCGGAAGTTTATCGGTATGGAAGAAAGCAGGTGATAGATATGCAGATTGCGAAGGTGATTGGCACTGTGGTTGCGACGAAGAAGGATGAAAGATTATCTGGCGTCCGGCTTATGGTAATACAGCCTTGTAATTCAAAAGGTGAAAATACAGGCGCGCCTATCGTTGCAGGAGATGCAATCGGCAGCGGAATTGGCGAGACTGTCATATACGCAACCAGTAAGGAGGGTGCATTCTGCCTTCCGGACCCGGAAGCCTGCTGTGACGCCGGAATAACGGCAATTATTGACAGTATGTATTCTGCGTAGAACATCAGAGGCGCACGTTGGATGGAGGCAGACAGAGAAAGATATGATTATAGCAAAGGTAATTGGGAATATAGTGTCCACACAAAAGCATGATGATTACAGAGGGCAGAAATTACTGATTGTACGTGCAGTGGATTTACATGGAGAATTATATGGAAATGAAATGGTTGTCTGCGACGGAGCGGACGCGGATGCAGGCGTTGGGGACTATGTCCTGATTATTCAGGAAGGCGGTTCTGCAAGGCTCGCGGCGCGCTGTGATCATCTGGGGCCTATTGATAGAACGGTGATTGCAATTATTGACAGTATCAGTACTACAGAAGGCAGCCTGCCATAAAAGGGGTATTTGCAGCAAGTGGAAGGTCCAGTATAAACAGTAAGTGCGCTCCGAAGATATGGGATTTACGGAAGCATTTTGAGAGAAATATTGGAGGTATTTGTTTTATGGATTTTATGGAGCAGATTAAAAAAAGAGCGGCAAAAAAGAATTGTCTGATTGTGCTTCCGGAAAGTTATGATGAGAGAGTTACATCTGCCGCAGCAATGATTGCAGAGCAGGGAATTGCAAGAGTTTTGCTTTTATCAGATAACGGAAAGGACATGCCTGGACAGGAGAATTTAAGGCAGTCCGGCATCGAGATTCTGGATTATAAGAATAGTCCGGAATTTGATGAGATGGTAACAGAGCTCTGTGAACTTCGCAAGAAAAAAGGAATGACCAGAGAAAAGGCTTTTGCGCTTATGCAGGACCCGCTCTACTACGGCGCAATGTTAGTTCATAAGGAAAAGGTGGACGGAATGGTTGCGGGAGCATGCCATTCTACGGGAGATACGTTAAGACCGGCGCTTCAGATTGTAAAGACGGCTCCCGGAACGAAGACAGTGTCTGCATTTTTTCTTATGGTGGTTCCGAATTGCGAATACGGCGATAAGGGCGTATTTCTCTTTGCTGATTCGGGATTGGTGGAATTTCCGACAGAAGACCAGTTAGTTGATATTGCAGTGGCGTCTGCAAAAAGCTTCGAGCAAATTACGGAGGGAGAGCCCATCGTAGCAATGTTGTCTTATTCCACAAAGGGAAGCGCTAAAAATGAGAGGCTACAGCCGATTATTTCAGCGGCTAAACGGGTAAAGGGCAAGTACCCAAATTTGAAAATTGACGGAGAACTGCAGGTTGACGCGGCGGTGGAGCCCAAAGTTGCCAGCATGAAGAGTAAAGGAAGTAATGTTGCGGGCAACGCTAATGTCCTGATATTCCCGGATTTGAACAGCGGCAACATTGGATATAAGCTGGTGCAGAGGCTTGCCAGGGCAGAAGCGTACGGACCAGTTACACAAGGGTTGAAACGACCGGTGAATGATTTGTCCAGGGGCTGTGTGGCCGAGGATATTGTTGGGGTTGTAGCGATTACCTGTCTGCAGGCTTAAGAGGAAACGAGGCTCGGCCTTGTAGAATATTTAAAATTAGAATAGCCCGTCGGCATGTTCATTGCCAAGACGGGCTATGAAACCGCATTCTTTCACCTCTCGTTATCTTCTTTTAACTGTCCGTCCTCAATGATAATCGTTCTCTTACTGTTTTTTGCGATATTTTGGTCATGTGTAATCAGGAGAATGGTCTGTTTGTATGCTTCATTCAGTTCGTGAAACAGACTCATAATCTCCCTACTGTTCTTCTGGTCAAGATTGCCGGTCGGTTCGTCGGCCAAAATCAGCTTCGGCCTGCTGATAATCGCTCTTCCGATGGAAACCCGCTGCTGCTGTCCACCGGATAGTTCGCCCGGAAGATGCTTCACTCTGTTTTCCAGTCCCAGTATATTAAGTAGATTGTCCAGGAATGCCCGGTCTACCTTCCGGTTATCGAGCAATACAGGAAGACAGATATTTTCTTCCACATTCAGTACGGGAATCAGATTATAAAATTGATAAATCTGCCCGATTTCTCTTCTCCGAAAGGCGGTTAGTTTACTTTCTTTCATTTCATAAATAGACTGTCCATTGATATATACTTTTCCCGAAGTCGGCTTATCCAGACCGCCTAATAAATGCAGCAGAGTTGATTTGCCGGAGCCGGATGGTCCCAGAATCGTTACAAATTCTCCTTCCTGAACAGAAAAGGATACCTGATTCAGTGCGATTACTTTGTTCTCTCCGATTCCATATTCTCTTGTCAGATTTTCTGTTCTCAACACTTCCATGATTTGCTCTCTCCTGTTACGTATTTTCGTCCCGGATTGATTCAATAATATTCAGATGTTTCATCTGATTAATCGTATGAATAACCGGAATCAGAATCAGTAAAACGGCTATCATAAACTGAATAGGAAAAATATCCCAGGGCATCCTCCATACAATCTCATAGCTATGGCTAAATTCCATGTAGACTTCATATAACAGCGCCATGCTTATTGGTATTCCGAATAAACAGCCTGTTAAGCCATACATGGAATTTTCTATAATCAGCATTTTCTTTAAGGATGCCGAAGACATACCCATGGACTGATAGACTGCAAATTCTCGTTTGCGGATTCGCATGCTCATAGATATATTCTGAACCATATTGGTCAGGGATAATGCGGTAATCAGCAGGATAATGCCATATCCTAAAATCAGCAAAAGGAATTTTTCTGAATGAAAATACTGGTTCTTCTGCCAGATAGACTGACTATTAAAACAGTAGGTATCATTTTCAGGGAGGCGTGAGTCGGCGAGATTGAGGTCCATACTTTTTGCCGAACTTTTCCGTAATCCTATTTCTGAGGCAATCTGTTCAATGAATTGTTCTGCTTTCTTGTCTTGCTCAAGACGCAGAGCTAATTTCTGATTATGAAATAAACGGTTAAAAAAGGAAGTTTCTTCCTTTTCTGCATTTCTTTTTAGGTCAAATTTGAGATAAGTTGGAATACACTTATAGGAAATATAGTTGTAAGCAGCCGTATCCACAGGATGTTCCCCGTATGTATCTTTATAATCTGGGTCCGCCAACAATTTCTCAAAACTTGTCATGGGCATATAGATGCGATGGATTCCCAAAGTCCGCTCCTGATATCCATTAATATCATCCTGCATTCCGGAAAAATATGGGTAAGGCGGAGCTTCCTCGGTAGTCCCTATGAGATAGAATTTCCCCTCTTTTATTTCGTCAACCTGATTTTTGATTGTTGTGACCCATGAGCTTAAATCTCCATATCGGCTGTACAAAAATGAAAAGCCTGAACCTGGCGATGAATTAAGAATACTTCTTCGACAGGTTTCATTTTCGACTTTGATTTCAATATGGTCTTCGATTAATACAGGGTATTCTTCGCTGCCGGAATATGTATACCCGGACTTTTCCAGATACTTCTGGAAAGAATGATTATCTAAGCCTATAATAAAAGGATGAATCCAGTAGTTTTGAAAGAGTTTTTCTGTAGAGGCTTCTTCTATTTGTGAAATACTGTCCGCAAATCGGACGGGTTCCTGTATTTCAAATTCGTTTAAATTTTCCTGTATCTGATTTCTTTCTAATAAAGCGCCTTCTAAATCAAGAATTCTTTCCAGACTAACATTTGTTACTTCTGGCATTTCAAGTATTTTTTGATAAAAATTATGTATTTTTTCAATATCGGTCGTATATAGTTCCACCCAAAGCTGCAGTTCTGGGCGTTCACGCTCATCTTTTGGGTAATAGTCCCCATTTATACCCCGCATTGCGGCAAATCCATCTAACAGCAGACAAAATGTTACAACTAACAGCAATGCATTTGCAAGATAGCTTTTCCGTTTCACCCATATATTTTTTAGCGCAAGTGTTCCAGATACTCCCAATAAGTTGTGAGTTTTTAGTAAATCCGTTCTGTCCTGTATGTTCCTTGTTATAGAATATTGCTGTCTTATAAGCTCCATACTGGAGGTTTTTATTGCTTTTCTGGCTGGGAAAAAACATGCAAGAAAAATCATGAATGTTCCTGTTAATACCAGTTTGACAAGGGCGCCCGGCGTTACTTCCATCCGAATACTTTCGTCATATAGCAGCGCATTCTGCAGAAGCAGGATGATACCCTTTGAGAGTCCGATGCCGATGCCAACGCCAAGCGGCAGTCCAATCAATCCTTCCAAAATGCCTTCCCAGTATACAACCAGAGCTTTCTGATACTTTGAAGCGCCGATACTGCCTAATGTTCCAAGGTATTTCAGCTTCTCAAATACCGAGATGGCATATGCATTATATATTAGTACGCATCCCATAAGAACCAGCATCCAGTAAACCGCGTTAATCAGGGTTCCCACGCCGGTCTCATTCAAATCATCTATTCCATAATATTCCAGTAATTCCATGTGATAAGTAATATTATATTCGGCGTTCCTCCGATTGGGCAGCGTTATTTGCAGTTCATCCGGGACTTTGGACATACCAATTTCTCTGGCAAGTTTCTGAGTAGCGCTGAAAATTCTCCGGTTTACCTTATTCATCTCAATGCCAGCGCAGAAGGACTCCCCCTGCGGGTGTTCTGTACATTCGATTTGATTTGCGCAAAGTCTGAGCTTTTTTGACTTTTTTAAATCTTCGCACTGGCCGGAAGTAAGTTCATGAAATACTGCGTGATAACTTCCCTCCTCCGATATAATATTGTTTTTAATGATGCCTAGAAAGGTGGATGCAAAGGTATTTACCGCCGTTAGAATAATCATTGTTCCCATGATGCCTGCGATAGCGGCTGTTGTTCTTTTCCGATTTTTCTTCATGTATCGGATTGTAAGATTAAAAATAACGCCCATATAACAATTCTCCATTTGTGTTTTTATTCGGAAACGGATGATTAATGTATGTAAAAAAGACAGCCGCATTAAGGAAAAATGTAATATCACATTATTTTCATAATTTGAAATTAATGAAGTGTTGTGCCATTGTTCCTTAGTGCGGCAATATAGTTAACCCTTATAATTATACATTCCCACCTAATACTTTTTGCTTCTTTTTCTCCTTTAAAAGTGTTAAAGGTGACAAATACACTGTTACAATTCCCGCTATTACGCTGACTATAACATTCCCAGTATTTTTAAGGCTTTATCTTTATTTTTTTTGGAGACAAACAAATAATATTCTTTACTGTAATTTACTGACTCACGATTGATAGATATCGCTTTAGCGGGCATGAATAATAAAAAATCCAGCCAGCCCATTTTAGTGTCCCTCACAAAATACTTATATGGAATGTTTTCGTTATCTAATATATCTCGAATATGATTAAATTCAAGCATATCACATCCCTTATAGATTAGTTTATAAATATAAATTTGCTTCCACATAATAAGATGCTCCACAATTCACCATGCTTTTCCTTTTTAATTACTTTTTTTACTTAATCGATTACTTAATGTTCGGCTTAGAGTAAACGTTTGTCTACTTATATTATAACATGTCTATATATTTTGTTTCCATAAATAAAAGATTCAGGAACATATTTTATCATTTGTTTATATTTTCTTAATAAATATAATACAGTTATTGGGTAAATGTGTCAATTCTATTTTGCATATGAATCTGTTGATAAAAATTTATCTGTTGACAGATGGGATAAAAGAAAATGTAATCTAATTGTAGATAAATAGTTTTGTTATAATTCACTTAATTACCTATATTAAGGAGAGAGAAATTTTTGTCGGGAGAGAAAGGGAATTACGAACATTGAATAATCTATATCATAAAACTTCGTTTGAGTTTGTAGTGCTTTATGGGCGAAGCAGGGTTGAAAATATTACAAAATAGGAGTATATTGTTCCATTATCGCAGGAAAGTATTGGTAACAGTTCAGCCTGCAACTGCGCACTTGCTGCGCAGTTAGCAGCCAATGAACCTGAGTAGCCAAAAATCCGCCCCTTTGCCGTAGGCAAACTTTAAAATGGGCGGATTCCGTAACAGTGAGCCGGAAGGCTGAACTGTTACAAGTATTGAGGCTGTTTTCAAAAACAGGATTGACAGACGGATACATGCAAAAAATCTTCTATTGCTAACTTATCCTGGCAATACTATAATGGGAAAGGAAATAAGGGGATTGATTGTGTAATCTGGCGGAAGAATTTGTAGAAGCCGAGGGATGGAGCGCCAGATTGAGCAATTGCTTCCCGAATAAAGGAGATTAAAAATGGATATTGAAAAATTAATTGCAGAAATTACGGATGAAATTGTGAGCAGGGTTTCTTCCGAGAAGGAGTCTGTGCCGCATATGCGGATGGGTTCTGAGATGAATATGGCGGCGTATCTTGACGATACTTTGCTGAAAGCTGATGCAACGCCAGAGCAGGTAATTGCAATCTGTAAGGAGGCGAGGGAGTATAAAACTGCGTCTGTATGTGTAAATTCCTGGTATGTGCCGTTGGTTGCGAAGGAACTTGCACATTCCGGTGTGAAGACCTGTTGTGTAGTGGGATTTCCGCTGGGAGCATGTCTGACCAGTGCAAAGGCGGCAGAGACTTCTCTGGCTGTCAGCCAGGGGGCAGACGAAGTGGATATGGTTATCAATGTGGGCGCGGTAAAAGCCAGAGACTGGCAGTATGTGAAGCAAGATATTGAGGCTGTTGTGGCGGCTGCCGGGAAATCGCTGGTCAAAGTGATTATTGAGACCTGCCTGCTTACGGATGAGGAGAAGGTGAAGGCGTGTACGGTGGCAAAACTTGCAGGCGCAGATTTTGTAAAGACTTCTACGGGATTCTCTACAGGAGGAGCGACTGTAGAGGATATCCGGCTGATGCGACAGACTGTGGGTCCGGATATGGGAGTAAAGGCTTCCGGAGGCGTTCGGGATTATGCCGCGGCAAAGGCTATGATTGACGCAGGGGCGACAAGGATTGGGACAAGCAGCGCCAGAGGAATCCTTGCCGGGGCGCCTGATATGAGTTCCTAGGAGGCATGCAGATGCCTCCGGTACTGCTCAATCTGTCCTTTAAACAGCGTGATTGCGTCTGTAGCGTTACCGTTCTTAATATAATCAGTAGTCTGTACCAGTGAAGCATAGGTAGCTTCCCGGCCGATAAATTCACAGTAATCGGCCCAGGCAGAGATAGAAGCGTCAAAGAATGCATTCATAACCAGAGGGGAAATGCAGTTGCCGCTTAGTACGACAAGTGTTCGGCGGTAGAGGAACAGCGTCTCGGCAAAGATTTTGATACTTTTATCCATGGCATGGCACATGGTTTCCTCTAGCTGCGTCAGTTTCTGAATGTCTTCAGCGGTATGACTGGCAGCGAGCAGTTCGATTGCCGGGCATTCCAGATAAATGCGCATATCCAGAAGGCTGCTAATCATTTTTTTATCCGGCATGCCTCCGCGGAAACGAATAATGGCGAGAAGAGTATCAAGGTTGCCGGTGCTGGCGTAATCAGCAACATAGACGCCCTGCCTTGAAATAACGTCGAGAAACCCCATGCGGGCCAGTTCGCGGATACCCTCATGAACGATAGTTTTGCTGATGCTCATAGCATCGGCAATTTCACGTTCAGTGGGGAGTTTGTCACCGGGTTTCAGTTCGCCGGACAGAATCATTTCTTCTATCTGAGCAAGAAACATATCTTTAATTGAGAGAGTATTAATTTTCTTAAATTTCATATCAGCAAAACCTCTTTATGTAAAATAATGACACGCTTGATTTTCTAACTGAAATCGTTGTTAAGTCTCCGGAAATCTATCCAATATATGCGGTACGAATGATCAAAAAAAATATATCGGCAAATATCGTTTCTACAGTAATAATAGGGACGATGGGGCGAAATGTCAAGAAAAACATGGTCTGACCACGACCAGACAAAAATAAAGGGGAATCTTTGGGACTTCTGTCAATTTACAAAAAGGCGGATTTGTTAGAAAATAGACATAAGAATAGATTAACAAAAGGTGATTGATTGTATATGAACAGGAAAGGAAAGGGTGGTAGACAATGCCGGAATTAAGCAAAGCGGTTATCCCGCCGCATATGGGAGACAAGCAGCCCAGCGAGAAAATTTTAAAACTTGGCCGTAAGATTACGGATGTAGCGGCGCACAAGCTAAAAGGTGTTACGGCGGATGATCCAGAGTATTGGGGGCTGGCAGAGATTGTAACGGAAGAAATGGCGGATGTGGCGCTTAAGATGAAGGTGCGCCGTCATTATAAGATTGAAGAACTGTGGAAGATGAACGATATTGCGGAAGCGGACAAAGAAGATTTTCAGAAGCTTCTGGATGAAATGAGCTATATCGGGCTTCTGGAGTATGATTATGGCAATAACTATGACCATAACGGGTCGATTCCGGGACCGACGGACCGGAGGTATTGTCTGCCTATGTTTGTTCCGGGGTCTGCGGAATTATTTAACATGGAGGAAGGACCGGAGGGCAATAAGCGGTTAAGGGAGCATCCGGCGCTGGCAAGCTTCTTCGAGCGGATGACATTTGTCCCGCTGGACGGAATCACACACATGGTGCCGCCGGGCGGAGCCGGAATCGGTATGCATGTCATTCCGGTTGAGAAGGCAATCGAGATGGAGCCGGGGACCATTGATTTGGAGCATATTTCTTACTGGCTTAAGAAATACGAGGGACATATCGGCGTGGGCCAGTGTTCCTGTCGTGTAAGCCGGGGGATTCTTGAGGACGGATGCGCCGACGACGAGATGAACTGGTGTGTGGGCGTAGGTGATTTCGCAGATTATTGCAGGGAGACGGGCAAGGGCCATGACGTAACCTATGAGGAGGCTATGGAGATTTTCCGAAAAGCGGAGGACAATGGCTTCGTTCACCAGATTACCAATATTGACGGGGAGAATAAGATATTTGGCATCTGTAATTGTAATGTAAATATCTGTAATGCACTGCGTACGTCCCAGTTATTTAATACGCCGAATATGAGCCGAAGCGCATTTACCGCAAAGGTTGAGAAGGATAAATGCGTCGCCTGCGGCAAATGTGTGGAGTACTGCCCGGCAGGCGCGGTGAAGCTGGGTCAGAAGCTCTGTAAGAAGGACGGTACTAAGGTGAAGTATCCGAAGCATGAGCTTCCGGATAAACTGGCGTGGGGTAAGGAAAAATATGACGAAAATTACCGGGATAATAACCGGATTAACTGTTATGAGACTGGAACTTCGCCCTGTAAAGCGGCCTGTCCGGCGCATATTGCGGTGCAGGGATATATCCGTAAGGCGAAGGAGGGCAAGTACAGGGAAGCTTTAGCGTTGATTAAGAAAGATAATCCTTTTCCGGCTATCTGTGGGCGTGTCTGCAACAGGCGCTGTGAGGCGGCATGTACCCGGGGAACGGTAGACGAAGCAGTTGCGATTGACGCGATTAAGAAATTTATCGCGGAGCAGGATTTGCATGAAGAGACCAGATATGTTCCTCCAGTGGTGATTGCCTCCAACCGGCTGACACAGTGGGAGCAGAAGATTGCTATTATCGGGGCCGGTCCGGCGGGTCTTTCCGCGGCGTATTATCTGGCGACGAAGGGATATAAACCGGTGATATTTGAGAAGAATGCCCGTCCGGGCGGCATGATGACCTATGGCATTCCTTCTTATAAGCTGGAGAAAGATGTGATTGAAGCAGAGATTGACGTGCTGCGCGCGCTGGGAGTAGAAATCAAATGCGGTATCGAAGTCGGGAAAGACATAACGTTAAATGAACTGCGCGAGGAAGGCTATCAGGCATTTTACATAGCAATCGGCTGTCAGGGCGGCAGGATTCCAGAGATTCCGGGTAATGACGCGGAGGGTATCGACATTGCAGTAAGTTTCCTGCATCATGCGACAGAAGACAATACCCGGAAAATGACTGGTAAGGTTTTAGTAGTCGGCGGCGGTAATGTAGCGGTTGACTGTGCAAGAACTGCATACCGGTTTGGCGGCAGTAATGTGGCAATGTACTGTCTGGAAGACAGAGAGAGCATGCCGGCTACTGACGATGAGATTCGGGAAGCCCTGGAAGAAGATATTGCCATTCAGAACGGATGGGGGCCGAAAGAGATTATTAAAACTTCAGAAGGAAGGGTTCAGGCGGTTGTATTTAAGAAATGCACTTCGGTGAAGGATGAGACGGGAAAATTCAATCCACAGTATGATGAAGCGGATACGGTTACGGTAGAGTGCGAACATATTATTTTCGCAATCGGACAGAGTATAGAGTGGGGCGGATTATTAGAGGGTTCTAAGGTAGAGTTCTGGCATGGAAATTATCCGATAGCGGACGGGCTGACTTACCAGACGGCAGAGCCGGACATCTTTGTGGGCGGCGACGTGTATACCGGGCCGAAATTTGTCATTGACGCAATCGAGGCAGGGAAGAATGCGGCGGAATCCCTGCACCGCTACGTGCATGAAGGCGCAAGCATGACTATTGGCCGCAACAGAAGAGATTTCCATGAACTGAATAAAGATGATATACTGGTGGAGAGTTATGATACCATTGGGCGTCAGGAAGCGGCAATGAATGCAGAGACTGACCACAAGCATTCCTTCCGGGACGCTCATGGAATCCTGACCGAGGAACAAGTGCATTTAGAGGCGGGTCGTTGTCTTGGCTGCGGCGCGTCTGTGGTGGATGAGAATAAGTGTATCGGCTGCGGCGTATGTACGACTAAATGTGAATTTGACGCGATTAAGCTGCACCGGGATCATCCGGAGTGCTCAAAGATGGTGCGTTCTGAGGATAAATTTAAGGAAATCGGCAAATATATGGCGAAAAAGAGCGCGGGACTTGCAGCGGAGGCGGCGGCCGGTAAGATTCCTGTGGTAAAGAAGCAGGCTGTAAAGGTGATGAAAAAGGCTCCGGTTGTGACAAAGCAGGCGGCAGGAGCGGTAAAGAAGGCCGGAAATGCCTTACGGGGATTAAAAAAGTAATTCCAGTACTCCGTATTTGAAGTACCTGTGCAGATTTTTGAGGATATTTTTCGAGTGTGCAAGTTCAGAAGAGAAGGCGCAGCGGTGTATGCTGGGTATTTTGGACTTGTGCAATCGGAAAAACAGACCGAAATGTTTGTATAAGGATTTTTAAACACGCTCTGGGATATCGAGAGTGAGGAAGAAAAATGCATGAATTGGGAATAGTCTTTCATATTGTGAAATCAGTGGAGAAAATCGCAGCAGAGAATCAGGCGTCGAAGGTGAATAAGGTGGTCCTTCAGATTGGGGAAGTATCTACGATTATTCCTTACTATCTGAAGGACTGCTGGAAGTGGAAATGTTCAAAGAGTGAAGTGATGGACGGCTGCGAGTTGGAGATTGAAACCATTCCGGCTGTTACCTTATGCGAGGACTGTGAGGAGACCTATGGGACGGTTGAGTATGGAAAAACTTGTCCTTATTGCGGTAGTGAACATACTTTCCTGATACAGGGGAATGAACATCAAATTAAGGAAATAGAGGTAACCTGATATGAAAGACTACAAGATTATTGAGGTAAAAAGAAGTATATTTGAGGATAATGACGCAGATGCAGAAAAGCTCCGTAAGGAGCTTGCAGCTCAGGGAACGTATCTTTTGAATCTGATGTCTTCTCCGGGAGCTGGGAAAACGACGACGCTGAAACGAACGATTGCCATATTGAAGGATGAATTAAAAATCGGAATTATGGAAGCGGATATTGACTCTGACGTGGATGCGAAGGTTATTTCCGAGACAGGAGTCCGGGTTATTCAGATTCATACCGGCGGTATGTGCCATCTGGATGCAGATATGACCAGACAGGGTATCCGGGAATTTGGTACAGAGGATTTAGACTTTGTTATATTGGAAAATGTAGGGAATCTGGTGTGTCCGGCAGAATTTGACACCGGAAGTACGAAAAACGCTATGATTTTGTCTGTGCCGGAAGGGGATGACAAGCCGTTAAAGTATCCCTTGATGTTTTCTGTCTGCGACGTGGTGCTGATTAACAAATGCGATACGTTAAGCGTGTTTGATGATTTCAGTAAAGAAGCGGTAGAAGAGAGAATCCATCGGTTAAATCCAAATGCGGGCGTGATTTTCATATCTGCAAAGACCGGAGAAGGTTTTGAAGAGTGGATAGGATGGATTCGGAAAGAACTGAAGGAATATAAGAGTTAACCGGCGGGAAACCTGTAACAGGCGCCTTGTGAACGTATGCCTGCGGCTTCATTGTTACTGGTGAACAGCAAATTAAGCCCTGATGTGATGGAAAAAGCATCAGGGCTTTTATTATGCCTGTATTTTTGATAGAATGTATACATGACAGGGGAAGCAGTTATCAATGGATTTGGGGGCCGATGATGAACAAGATTTACTACAGGGAATTTTATGAGACAATTAAAGATATTGCAAAACATCCGGTGGTGAGGCAGATGAAGCGTTATCCTCATCATGGGAATACTTCCTGCTATAAACACTGTCTCCGGGTGGCGTACCAGAATTATGTGCTGTGCAGGAAACTCCGGCTGGATGCAAGAGCGGCGGCAAGGGCCGGAATGCTCCATGATTTGTTCCTGTATGACTGGCATACCCACGCAAAAGAAACCGGGGAGCGGTGGCATGGACTGAAGCATCCGGAGAAGGCATACCGCAATGCGAGGAAGATTTTTGATTTGAACAGAACTGAGAGTGATATTATCCGAAGTCACATGTGGCCGGTAACATTTTGCAGATTTCCCCGGACAAAAGAAGGATGGATAATAGTTCTTACGGATAAATACAGCGGTCTTTTCGAAACCGGGAGACGGCGAAGGAAGGAGAAAAGGTAATGATATATTTGAGCAGCTTTATGGTATCAGACCACAGGATGCGAAATCCGAATGTATATCCGTATCATGTATTTCGTAATAAGGAAATTTACCCTATGGTATTTGCACCGATTACTATTATTTATGGAAATAATGGTTCGGGGAAGTCTACGCTGTTAAATATCATTGCGCAGAAAATTGGGGCCAGAGGCTGCGAGACTTATGCCTATGGTCAGGATTACATTAATAAATTTGTCCGAGAATGTAAATTCGATACAGGGGAAGATGATTTCGGGAGAAAGCTGCGTATTCCGAAGAACAGCTTGTATATCAAGAGCGAAGATATTCTTTTTGAGATTAAGAAAATACAGCAGGAGGAGGCGCTGGAAAGGGGTTATGTCTTCGAGGTTATGAAACAAAAAGGGATGAGTAGGGAAACCGCGGAGAGTGAGTTCCGCAGTTATGGGCAGGGAGCTTGGACGAGAAAAGAAATATTACAATTTGCTCAGGAGAAGTATTCTAATGGGGAGACGACGATGCAGCTTCTTATGGACGCGATGGCTCCGGATAATTTGTATCTGCTGGATGAGCCGGAGGTATCGCTGTCGCCCCAGAATCAGGTAAAGCTGGCGGAAGAGATTAATAAGCTGGCACGTTTTCTGGGGTGCCAGTTTATTATTGCCACCCATTCGCCCTTCATGCTTGGGACGCTTAAGGCGAAGATATATAATCTGGATTCGGACTGCATGGAGGAAACGGAGTGGTATGAGCTGGAGAATATACGGTTCTTTCATGAATTTTTTGAGAAGAACCGGGAGGTGTTTCGGTGACGGAGGGGAGGCTATTATACAAAGAAATGATTTTCATTGTGCAAGGCTTTTTAATTTGCTGTTTAGCAGCGTTACTATTTACTCTGTTCACCGTAATAGAGGAAGAATTATGTAAATAATAGGGCGCGGCGTTACTTGACATATTATATATCAACTGATATACTATCAATTGATAGCATGTATTTGGAGGCGGTTAGAATAAAACTTAGTATACAGTCTAGAAGAAAAGAAATTGTTGATTTCTTGAACCAAATTCACACAATTTTGAAGGAGGACACATTTGATATAAATACAGAGTTTGTATTTATTCAGAAGAAAAAGAAAAACAGAGAGTTTTCAACTCCATATACAATGGTGGATTTAGAATATGATATTGAAGATGTTGTAGAACGATTAAGAGAGTTAACGGTTGGAGAGTATTCAGAAACTTTAGTTGATAAAGATGATATAAATCCGCCGTTATTATTTGTTTTCGGAAAAAATATTAATAATAAGCAAGTATATGTGAAGCTAAAGATTAAAGGAGAGATAAATAGGCGTGTGTTGTGTGTGTCTTTTCATTATGCAGAGAAAGTAATGTCGTTTCCGTATCAATGAATAAAAAGGAAGAAAGGAATGAAAGCCAATATGTTGATCAGGAAAGTTTGTATGAATTGCCCGGTATGCGATAGGATTCATGAAGTTGAAGAAAGAAAGCGCACTGCGGTTTTGACTATAAAAGGCGAAGAAGTAACCTATGAAGAAAGGTTTTACTTCTGTACCAACGCAAGCGATGAAGAGAATGAATTTGAAATCGGGGCAATGACGAATGAGAACCTCCTGAATGCCAGAAATGCATACCGGGTGAAACATGGCTTGCTTACTTCTGACGAAATTATAGAAATAAGAGAAGGCTATGGACTGTCGCAAGTGGATTTGGCGCGTTTGCTTGGATGGGGAGAGGCTACGATTTCCAGATATGAGAGCAAAGCCATTCAGGATGAGGCGTACGATACAATGCTCCGCCTGATTAAGGATAACCCCCTGCAGGCATTGGAATTTTTAAAGAAGAACTCGGATAAGTTTTCAGGGTTAAAAAGACAGGAAATTCGCTCAAGAATAGTAGAAAAATTAGATACGTATGGAAAGGAATACCTTACAAGGCAGATATTTGAAGGGGAGTATGTTAGTTTTGAAGAACCTTCCGATTTGAATGGATATGTTCCTTTGAATATAGATAAACTAGAAGCTGTGATATCTTATTTTGCGGAAACTGTATCCAATCTTTATAAGGTTAAGCTTATGAAAATGCTGTGGTTTGCAGATGCTTTAAGTTATAAGAGAACCGGAAAGGCAATAACTGGGCTGGTATACAGACATGAGGCAATGGGAGCGCTACCAGTTGGGCATTATAGCCTTATGAATCTTGAGAATATAAATGTTCAGGAAGAAATGGGGTATCATTATGATACGATGCTTCATGTATATCCAAACAAAAATGTAAAGTATTCTATTTTGGACGAAGAAGAAAGAGCGGTATTGGATGCGGTTGTTAAAAAATTCAAGATATATAAAGCTTCGGATATTGTAGATTATATGCATGAGGAGAGAGCTTATAAGGAGACGGAATCTGGAACAATTATTCCGTTTAGCCTTGCTGGGGAGATAAGGGAATTTTCAAACACGCTTTAGTGCAGGCGCAAGAAACTGTGGTTCATATTCAGGTTATGTTTATTAATTTATTTAACGGTGAGGGGAGGTGTGCGTATTGCAGTTACCCTATTCTGAAAAACTTGATATAGCACATTTTTCCCGTTTATTTGACAATAAAAGCGAGTGTTACAAGCTATTCTGGTTTCAGGCAATTGTATCCAGAATCATGCAGGGGAAGAATATGTTTACCTACGAGGAATTGATAAATGAGATGATTGCGGACGCATGGTATATGGTAACAGAGTACCATCTAAATCTCGGACCGAACGACACGCTGGAAAAGGCAGTGAATCGTTTGGCCGGGATCAGCGCCATGAAGTCCAGTGAGAAGAAAGAAGCGCTTCTGGAGTATCTGGAGAACTGCAGAGACAGGGACGTTATGAGAATGAAGCGGACTTTGATACGGAATGTCCCTTATCGTCTGCAGGCGCCTTTTATGGAGTCTATGCGGGGAGACGAATGGAAGCGTACCGAGGGAGAGCTGGCTGAACGAATTAATCAGGAAAAGCGTTTAATGTATTATTTTCAGGCATTTGAGGGGCTTCAGACCAGAATAGAGCTTCAGCCGGACTGGATTTTCTACATTCGGCAGAATCATGAGATTATTCAGGGATGGATTGAGCTGAATATGATTACTTATCTTCAGCGCAGAAATCCAAGTGTTCCAGGTATTGTGGATAAGCTTTATCCGCCGAAAGAGCGCAAGCTGGATAAGGTTAAGAAATATTGGAAGCTGATTATTCATTTGCATCCGATTCATGAGATTTATGCGGATACAGAACTGAGTGAGAAGGATGTCTCTATAGACCATTTTGTACCATGGTCCTATGTAGCGCATGATGAGTTTTGGAATCTGCATCCGACAACAAAAAGTATTAACAGCAGTAAGAGCAATCATCTTCCAGACTGGGAATTATATTTTCCCCTGCTATGTAAGACAGAATATGCTTCTTATGAAATGATGTGGAGGTTTCCCCGGGTGCAGGAAGAGTTTGAAAAGTGTGCAAAAGAGCATTTGAATAATATGGAAATCCGGGGCAGGCTGTATCGGCAGGGGCTTAGTGAAAAGGAGTTTTCAGAAAGACTTGAAGAAGTAATACTTCCGGTCTATCAGTCTGCCAGAAATGCCGGATTCAACAGTTGGGTTATGAGGTGAAATGTGGATTGAATTATTATGACATGTATGCGGAAGAATACTTTATACAGACATTTCACGCGGATATGACAGATACATACAGACATTTTCTTCCGAGGCTCCCGGCAGGCTGCCAGATCCTGGATTTGGGAAGCGGCAGCGGGAGAGACGCCGTTTATTTTAGAAAACAGGGCTATGAAGTTACAGCGCTGGAGCCTTCAAAGAGGCTTTGCGAGTGGATGAAGAGACAGTTTGACGGAGAGATTGTATGTCTGCCGGTTGAAGAATATCATCCAGTCATGAGATTTGATGCAATTTGGGCATGCGCGTCCTTGCTTCATCTGACAAAAGAGAATTTGCTGGAGTTTTTTGCAGGAATTGGCGGGTATCTGAAACCGGGCGGGTTCATATATGTGTCTGGAAAGAATGGGATTCAGACCGGGAAGTGTGAGGACGGAAGATTTTTTTTGGAATTTGATGAAATGCTTTTTCAGGAAATCATAGAGACGAATCTGAGTTTAAGGGTTGAGGAGGTATGGTATTCTGGAGATGCGGCAGGGAGAACGGGTTTTCAATGGATGAATTTTGTTTTGAAATATAGGGTATAACTGAAATAATATTACAAAAAACTTTTGTATAAGGGGTTTAGATAAAATAAGGATAGGAGGCAGAAAAGTTGAATACAGAGACGATTAGAACAATCTTAGAAATCGGTGAAACCATTGCAGTTGAATTTAAACGCTGCGGAAATGGCATCGAAAGCGATGTATACGAGACGGTATGTTCTTTTCTGAATCGTTTTGGCGGAGACATATTCTTAGGTATACAAGATAACGGGACAGTTTCCGGTGTGCCTGAAAAGGCGGCGCCTGATATGGTGAAGAATTTTATTAGCTGTGTAAGCAATCCTGCGTTATTTACACCAACAGTTTATCTGTCTCCCAAGATTTTACAGTATAATGGAAAGACAATTATTCACATTCATGTTCTTCCCAGCGCGGAGGTTCATAGCTATAAGAAGGTCATTTATGACCGCGTGGATGATGCGGATGTGAAAGTGACTGCGACTTCACAGATTGCACAAATGTACATCCGCAAACAGGAAATCTTTACAGAGCGGAAAATTTACCCGTATGTAACGAAGACGGATCTTCGGCTTGAGCTGCTTTCAAAGATTCGGGTTATGGCAGATAATGGAAGTGGCGGAGGAGGACATTTATGGGGAAGTATGACGGATGATGAATTGCTGAAAAGTGCAAGGCTTTATACAATGGACCGCGTGACTGGCGAGCAGGGATTTAATCTGGCTGCAGTTATGCTTCTGGGGAAAGATGATGTAATTATGGATATTGTGCCGGCTTATGTTACGGACGCACTGCTTCGGCGCGTTGATACAGACCGTTATGACGACAGAGAAATTGTGCAGACGAATCTGATAGAAAGCTATGAGCGGTTGATGGAATTTGGGAGGAAGCACTTGCCGGATAAATTTTTTCTGGAAGCTGACCAGCGGAAAAGCCTGAGGGATATTATTACTCGTGAGATTATTGCGAATACATTGATTCATCGGGAATATACAAGCTCTTATCAGGCGAAATTTGTGATTGAGCGGGAACGGATGTATGTGGAGAATGCCAATCGGGCTTCGCAAAATACAGTAATTACACCGGACAATATGGAACCGTCTCCAAAGAACCCGATTATTGCAGCATTCTTTCGGAATATAGGGTACGCAGATCAGCTTGGTTCAGGCGTGAGAAATTTGTTTAAATACAGTAAATTTTACTCTGGCAGAGATCCCGAATTTATTGATGAAGATATATTCCGGATTATCGTACCGTTGAAGAAAATTTAGGGGACATGGTCATACCAAGCGCCACCCAGACCACCCAACCGCTACACCTCCCAAACCCAGCGTAAAATCTGATGCAAATTGGGACGGCATCTTGCAGAAAGCAATTTTCAGACACGCTTTGGCAGAAAAGGAAAGTGGATTGTGAAATAAGGAACTGTGAATCAATAATTTTTCACAGTTCCTAACCTGAAAGGATTTAATGATTATGGAACAAAAGATTAGTAATTTAAGTAAAGAAAACCTTCAGCAAATCATCCTGAAAATGTCCGAACATTTGTCGGACGAGCAATATCGGGAGTTGGAAGCTTTTATTGAAGAATGCCAGACTGAGACCACAGAATCCGGTGAATCTGAAAAGCCTTTAGCGAATCATCTGCCCAGCCGTATGTCTCAGGAGTATGTGGAGGAGAAATTAGCAAAATATAAGGTCTGGATGGAGCAGATTGACGAAGGCGAGCTATATCTGAATACAGAGGAATATGAGGATTATTCCACAGGATACTGGGATCCGGACTGGATTACAGAGTATTATGACAATCAGGACATCGGGAACAAGATTCAGTCTATTATTCAGTTTGCGAAGGATTGTGTAGATGACAGACGGTATGAGGAGGCGGTTTGGCTCTACGAGTGGTTATGGGATATGTATGTGAGTACAGACAGTGAATTTGGCGACGACGAAGCTGCGGATTTGGAGCTGCTGGAAGAGAAGGAGATTATACGCACTGATTTGGAGCAGGTGGCTTTGCTGACGCTGTATGCGGACTATCAGGTGACGGAGGCGGATAAGCGGGCGGAAGATATGTATGGTTATTTCACACGTTATTCGTTTCAGAAGTTACATATTGACGATATGTTCTTTGTGGGGCGGGAGACTCTGGCTGGAACGGAGCGGTTCTGGCAGGACTGGATTGCCCTTTTGAAAACCAGGAGCGGCGATGCGGAGAGCAGGCTTTTGCAGGAAGCGATTCTGTATCATGAAGGTGCGGAGGGACTTTTGCGAATGGCGGATGAAAACTGTCAGACTCATCCGTCCCTGTATCTGGCGGCGATGGAAGAGTCTGAGAAAGCCCATGATTACGGGAAGATAGAAGAGATTGGCGAACGGGCGTTAGAGAAAATTGACGTCAGACTGAGTATTCGGAGTAAGGCGGCGTTAAGGGCGGCGTATGCCGCTTCCAGTCTGATGCACGAGGAAGCGATGATGCGGTTTTGCTGGGAGTGCTTCCGTTCGGATTCTATCGATAAGAATTTACTGCGTTTATTTGGTACGAAGGAAATGGCAGAGAAGTATGGGATAAGAGGAAAGGAAGTTCTGGATGAGGGGATAAGAGTTAAGAAGGAAGAATATGTTAGAAATGAGGAATTGCGTCAGAATAGTATCAATGATTTTCAATATTACAGACTGAGCTTCTATACCGGAGATTTTCAACTGGTAAGGAAAATGTCGAAAAATCCCAAAGGTTCGCTGGGATGGAGTTCCAGATTTATTCGGGAAGGGATTCGTCTGATTTTGTTGTATCTGTATGAGAGAAAACAGCCGTCGAAGGCGGCGGCAGGGATTGCTTCCTATCTTGGATGGGGGTTTTACAGTGAAGCAGACGCAAGATACGCTTTGAGATTTGAGCGTGAGATAGAAGAAGAGAGCCGCGAATGGGAAGTAAGCGTGTTCTGGAATTATTTTCAGCGCTGGAAGAAATATTATCCGATGGAACAGGCAAAGCGGAAGCGGTATTTGCAATGGGCGGAGAAAATCGTGTATGGCAGGGCGGATGCAATTGTGGATGGACAGCACAGGAATCATTATGGGGCTTCTGCGGAATTGCTGGCAATGGTGGCTGAGATAAAAGAGGATATGGGGACGCCGGGAGCGAGGCAGGAAATTTTTGCAGAATATAAGAGGAAATTCCCGAGGCATTCTTCATTTCAGAAAGAGATGAAGCATTATTTTTTGAATTAGTTCATGATATTTCCAAGGATTTTTATTTCAACTTTATTCCCAATATATTAACATTTAAATAATTGGGAATAAAAGTTGGGAAAGAAGTTGTTTTTACAGTAATTGGATAAAAGCGGGGCAGCGCCGATTTGGAGCGGCAATCGCGGGCAGCTCTTAAGAAGCTTCTATCCTGCACTCTGCAGCAGGCAGAGGATTTTGATGCGGCGGCAGAGACAACTTAGGCGGTTATGGAATCAGCGGCAGCCGATGGGACCGGGCTGATACAAGATGATAAACTACAGGATTACCTTATAGAACAGTTTAGCGATTCCATGACAGGTGCATGCATCGAAGGACTTGCAATGAATCGGACCTTTTACCAAAGTATTGCATTGGTTAAGCAGTTTAATTCTGCCATTGAAGTCAGTGAAATTGAGTTAGTACAGTGCGCTGGCGAACAAAAAGATTATTCTTTTTCAGCGGAATTAAAAACGTCGGCAGGAGGTTTTGTCGATCTTGCGATGACGTGCATAAATTCTGTCACTGAGCAATCACAGAAATGGACTCTGAAAAAGATTGATATTATCCGTACTATTGCGTATAATAGAAATGTAAAGAAAGTAAAGGAAACCAAGCGGCTATTTTTTGAAAGGGTGACGATGCATGGAAGTAGCAAAGATTTCCAGCAAAGGGCAGATTACCATTCCCGTCTCAGTGCGAAATGCGCTGAAGCTGAAAGCCGGGGATAAGATTGTAATTTTGGAGGAAAACGGCAGATTCTATTTTGAAAATTCTGCAATGCTTGCGTTCAAGCGGGCGGAAGAAGCGTTTGCCGGAGAAGCAGAGAAAGCAGGCTTTACGTCCGAGGAAGAGATGCAGGAATATATGAAGGAAATTCGGAAGGAAGTAAGGGGGTATTAGTTTGCGGGTAATGCTTGATACCAACATTTTTATTTCCATGATTTTCTTTCCGTACGCACAGACAAGGGAGCTTACAAGGCGGCTGACAGATAGCTGCCAGATTGTAGTGTGCGACTATGTGGTTGAGGAATTACGGCTTGTGACAGATCGAAAGTTCCCGGCAAAGAGGAAATTCCTTGACCGTTTCTTTCTGGAACTTCCTTTTGAACTGGTCTATACTCCGAAAGCACTGGACTTGAATAATTTCCCCCAAATGCGTGATACAAAAGATTCTCCGATACTGGCAACGGCAATTATGGATGGCGTTGACGTATTCGTGACGGGTGATAAGGATTTTCTGGTTCTGGACATGGATATACCGGAAATTGTGACAATGGCAGAATTTTTGGGACGATACTTAAGAAAATGAGACATAATAGGCGCTTCTGACGCAAATAACCTGTGTTATCTGCGCCGGAAGCGCTTTATTCATAATTTGTTATAGTATTATCTTGAGATAACCTCTATATCCTCTGGGATACATCTGTCAAATCTTCATAGCAGTCTCATAAGCTCCCCAGATTACGCTCCGCAGATTACCCACCTTCCGGCAGTCGCCCACGAAATATACATTTTTCTTCTTCTTGTCAACAATCATGGGATTAGCGATATATCCTGCTGAGGAAATAACGCTGTCGCAAGGAATCGTGATGGTCTTTTTCCATTTGTCAATACATACTACGGCGCCTTCTTTTACTTCTTTCAGGCTGGTTTCCAAGTGTACCGGAACCTTATGTAATGCAAACCATTCGCGCAGGTAGGAGCTGTTTGCCAGACAGACGCCCTTCTGGGATACCAAATCGTCCTTCATCTCAATAATAATCGGTTCTTTCCCCATCAGAGCCAGCTCATAGGCAATTTCGCTTCCGGTCAGTCCGCCTCCGATTACGGCGACCTTCTGTCCGACTTCTTTGCCGTTTAGAAATTCGCATGCTTCTATCATACGTTCGTAACCCGGAACGTTTTTTAGTATGCGAGGCGTAGAGCCGGTTGCAATGATAATTGGTTCGTCTCCAAACCGGGATAAATCAGTTACATTCTCGTTCAGATGAATTTCAATCTTTGAAAGCTCCATCTGACGACGGTACCAGGCAAGCAAATCACGAAGCTTACCCTTATAGGATTCTGCGCTGGCAGGGATAAATGTGCCGCCTAACACATCAGCTTTTTCATAGATAATCGGAGTATGACCGCGCTTTTTCAATACTCTTGCGGCTTCCATGCCGCCGATTCCGCCGCCGATGATGTGGACTCTCTTTGGCTCTTTGGCAGGAATGATGCGATGTCTTCCCCACTGCATGGTCTCGGCATTGACGGCACAGCGGGCCAGATGCAGGCTGTCGTTTAAATCCTGGTCATTCGGAACGCCCTTATAATGACACATATTAAAGCAGCCGTTGTGGCACAGGATACAGGGACGTATATCCGCTTCTTTCCCCTTCATCAGCTTGGTTACCCACTTCTGGTCGGCGAGGAAGGGTCTTGCGAAACCGGCGCCGTCCAGCTTCCCGGCGGCGATGGAGTCTGCGGCTGTGTAAGGGTCTAATCGTCCCGCGCAGACTACGGGGATGTCTACAAATTCCTTGATGTGTTCTACGTCGGCCAGATTACAGTTCTCCGGCATATACACCGGCGGATGCGCCCAATACCATGCGTCATAGGTGCCGTTATCGCAATTTAGCATATCATAACCGGCGTCCTGCAAATATTTGACTGCCCGTTCAGACTCTTCCATATCTCGTCCCGCTTCCGTATACTCTTCATCCGGCAGGGCGCCCTGACGGAACCCCTTGGTCTTGGAGAGAACGCTGTAGCGCAGAGAAACAGGGAAGTCCTGGCCGCAGGTCCATTTGATGGCCTTTACAATCTCTGCGGCGAAGCGGTAACGGTTTTCAAACGAACCGCCGTACTGGTCGGTTCGTTTGTTTACATATTTTAGGGCGAACTGATCCAGAAGATACCCTTCGTGAACGGCATGGATTTCTACTCCGTCCACACCGGCGTCCTTTAAGAGCCTGGCGGTCTTTGCAAATGCCTCTACAAATTCGTGAATTTCATCTATAGTCATCTCACGGGAAGGAACTTTATCTGACCAGCGGTTAGGAGAAGGACTCGCGGATGCAGTTATTTTATCCAAATCCATAAATGGCTTAGAAATCTTTCTCAACATAGGGCTGGTATAGAGTTTTTCCATCAGTTCGCTGATTGTAAAGGAACGGCCAAAGCCTGCGGTAAGCTGGACAAACAGCTTCGCTCCGGTCTTGTGAAATTCCGGCATCCATTTTTTTAAATCCTGATATATCTTCTTTTCTTTGTGCAGCCACTGACCGCCCATAGGATTGTATACGGGCTGACAGCCTGGCAATACAAGCCCGGCGTTATTTCTCGCGACTTCCATGATAAAACGGGCGCCGACTCTATCGAAATGATGTTTTTCCATCCATCCGAACAAATCCGTTCCGCCCATGGAAGTGAGAACGATACGGTTTTTAATTTCGCAGTTTCCGATTTTCCAAGGGGTAAATAACGGTTCAAGTTTTGTGTTCATACTTAGTTCATCTCCTCTCGCAGTATGTGCCTGGTGCGTATCTATAATGAATTTATTATAACAAATATTTAGTCAAACTGCAACAAAAACGGCTAATGTTCGACTCTGTTTTGTTGCAAATATACAAAAACTGTGGTAAAATGATGAAAAGATTGCAAAGTGGATTAGAAGAGAGGAAGGTGGGACCATTGCACAAGACAACGATTATTGCCGCGGCGGGCAAGGGCGGTGTAGGGAAGACTTCCATTTGCGCGGCTATGGTACGCCTGCTTGCGGAGAATCATCCAGAAGCAAGGATACTGGCGGTAGATGCGGACCCAGCGGTGGGACTGGCGGCTGGTCTGGGCGTGGAGGCGGAGTCTACGCTGGATGATATCCGTAAGAGTATTGTAGTCAGTGTGGAGCAGGGGCGGCCTAAAGAAGCGGTGGAGCTTTTGGGTGAGGCCAGGTTCCGGATTTTTGATACTATGGTAGAGCAGGATGGATTTTCCTTTCTTGCTATCGGGCGGCCAGAGAGCGCAGGATGTTATTGCAAGGTGAATGCTTATTTGAAGGAAGTAATTTCTCTGTTGGCAAAAGATTTTGATTATGTGGTTATCGACGGCGAGGCGGGGATTGAACAGATTAACCGCAGAGTAATGGAGCAGGTGACGCATCTGCTTCTTGTGACAGATTCCAGCCGCAAAGGCGTGCAGGTGGCGAAGACAATTCAAAAGGTGGCAAAGGAGCTTGTGATGTACAGGATGTGCGGTGCAATTGTCAACCGGTTGTCGGATTTATCCCTGCTTGAACTGGTAGATTTATCTCCGATTGAGATACTTAGCGCGATTCCAGGCGACCAGAAGCATGCGGCGAATGAAGTGAGAGGATTCAGTATCTTTGAACTAGGTGAAGACGCGCCGCTTTTAAAGGGTGTCAGAGAAGCGCTTGAGCGCTGGGATATTCTGTAGCGCCGAGGCTTACTGACTGACAACAACGCGGCAGATGGAGGGTATAGTCAGTGTGGTTTGGACAGAGATAATCGGTCATTACACGAGGAGCTGAAGGAGACGAATAGAAAGGGAATGTAAAAACACATGCAAGAAAAATAAGAACAATATATAGAGCGTGTAGAAAGGGATTCTTCAGAGGCAAAAGGGTAAGAGGAACATTAAGGAAGAGATAAGAAAATACAGAAGAACGGAGAGAGGTGTGATAGTTGAAAGACTTAAAGCATTTGATTTATTTTGAGAAATTGTTGGAAACGGCCAACAACACCCTCATTGAAGAGGCCAGAAAAGAGGGACGGCTTGCAATCGGCTATACCTGTTTTCACATGCCGGAGGTACTGCTGAATCTGGATAACTGTTTTTCGGTTCGCCTGCGGGCGCCGAATACAGGCTCTATGGATATTGCTACTTATTATATGTCTAATTATACCTGTGAATTTTGCAGGGCGTTATTGGAGCGGTCTTTTGAGGGTGGGTTTAACTTTCTGGACGCTCTGGCGGGAGTGGACGCCTGCGCGGAGATGAATCGGTGTATTGAGAATATTGAGATTCAGAAGCTGATACCGAATGAGAAGTTTTTTGTGACCCATGCGGATATTCCTTATAAGGTGGAGGATTTTACCATAACTCATTATGTGCGTCAGATTAAGAATCGGGTTCTGGATAAGCTGCATGAGGTATACGGAGTGGATATTTCCGATGAAGCCATCCGAAAGGCGGTAGATGAACACAACGAAATCTGCCGGATTATTACCGAGATAGGAGAATACCGGAAGCTTGAGAATCCGCCGATTACAGGATATGAGTACCACGTGCTGAATATAGCGACTTATTGTTGTCCCAAGTATCTGATTCTGGATAAGCTTAGGGAGACGCTGGAAGAGATTAAGATTCGCAGGCCGGATTCTAAGCTATGGTACCGCGCCAGAGTTGCGCTGGTGGGAAGCGAGGTGGATGATTTAGGCCTGACCAGACTGATTGAGGATGCGGGAGCATTTATTGTGGCGGACCGGTTCTGCTTCGGCTCAACTCCGGGAAGAGAGGAGATTCTCTTAAATGAGAAAGAGGACGCGCTGATTCAGGTGTGCCGTCATTATCTGGAAGTGTCTGAGTGTCCGCGGTTCATGAGCAATGAAAAGATTGAACAGCGCAGGGTGACGGCGGACCGTTTGGCCAGAGAATATCATGCAGAGGGAATTATCTTTGAGCAGATTAAGTTCTGTGACTTTTGGGCTTTTGAGCGGGCGCTGGCAAGTCATATCCAGCAGACGGATTACCATCATCCGGTACTTTCCATTGACCGGCCTTATAACGCTCGGTCTTCCGGTCAGCTTCGCACCCGGATGCAGGCCTTTGTAGAATCTTTGGAGATTAAGCGCATCCAAAAGGGAGGAGGCAGCGGCAATGTTAAAGAATAATTTGAAATGGGCGAAGAAGAACGTTCCCCAGGATTTGAAGCTCTGGAAAGAATTGATTTCAGAAGTGGATTGGAAGGACGTGGGCAGGAAGGTTAAGAAAGATTTTAAGGCGACAAAAGAACGGATTACCGACGAGGCGAAGACATTTGCCGCTATGTCAGGCAAAGAGCGGATGGATGTGCTGGTTAACGGGGAGAAACACTTGGGGCGGCTCTACCAATCGGGAAAGATTGCGTTTACAAGGAGGGAATGGCGTGGAATAGAGAGCACCGCCAGAGATTTTGTGGGTTGGCTGAAGACCTGGGGCGTGATGGCGGGGATGGTGATGCAGGACCCGGTATCCATTGCGGAGGGGCTGTTTGAATACCGGTGGCTCAGCTCTTATCTGGCTTTGCCCGCATTTGCAGACCGAAATAACTTAGGGCTTAGAGGTCCCCATGTGACCATCGCGAATGAATTATTTCTGCCAATGTTCCGTTATGGGGCGGACACGATTGCTACGTTGCTGAAGGCCGATGAGCGTCTGGGTAATAATCAGAAGATACGAGAGAAACTGCTGTTGTTTGATGAGATGACTATGAGCCAGATGATGGCTGGGTTTCCGGGGCTTGAGGGAATCCCTTATCAGTTGATGCCAGTGTTTATGGTCTCAGAGATTGACCAGCTGGTATGTATTCCTTACATAGATGCAGTGGAGAGCTTTGGATTGCCGTCGGATACCTGTCCGGTCCCTACTTCTGAGTGTGGGGCGGCGATTATGGACGCTCTTCCACATTGCGGATTGGGTTTTATTTCTACTTCAACGCCTTGTGATGGTTCGGATATGGCGTCGTCTTATCAGGACAGGCGTTTTAAGCTGCCGACTTACCCGCTTACTCTGCCTGTGCGGTACGATGACGAGGATACGGTGGACTGTGGCGCAGAAGATATGAAACGTTGTATTAAATGGGTGGAGGAACTTACCGGAGAAACCTGGGATTGGGAGCATTATTTTAAGGTCATCCGCCGTTTTAATGAGCAGACAAATTATGAGATGAACAAGTGGGATGTGAATAAGACGCCCTATCCGCAGGTGATTGGTTCGGCCTATGAGCTGTTCCGCAAGTGGAGCTACGAGATGGACGGAGGCTTGAATCCACGCACCAGCAAGACTTTTAAACGGGTTGATAAGATGATGATGAAGGCTTATGAGAAGAAGATGAATCCATATCGGGCGCCGATTCGTCACCGGGCGATTGTGTGGAGCTGTCCGGCTCATTATTATGCGAATTTCTCTAATTGGCTGCAGAACTGCTGGGGAATCGGCGTATTGGTAGAGATGGAGAGCCTGAATTTTACCAAGATGCTTAATACCGACGATAAGGAAGAGGCTATCCGAGATTTGGCGAGACTGTATGAGAGGATGGTTATGCGTAAGCACACCAACGGCGGCCATGTTCATGTGTTGGAGGAACTGTGGAAGCAGGTGGAGGAGTTCAACGTGGAGATAGTCATCATGTATCAGCATGTTTGCTGTAAGACGATGAGCGGCCTGCAGGGATTATTTGACGAGCAAGCCAGAGAGAAGGGCATTCACTTAATCTGGGTGGAACATGACTTGATGGACCCACGCACCGTTTCACGCCGGGATATGCGCAGCAAAGTGAATAATTATATGGTCAATGTATTCCAGGAGGAGCCGTTAGATCCGTCGCTGGTAGAATTTGAAGATGATGTAACCTGGTAACAGCGTCATCGGAAAGGAGTAAGAATATGAAATATTTCGGAGGATGTGACGTAGGCTCTACCTATACGAAAGCAGTGATTATAGATGAAAATGGTAAACTTGTCGCTCATACTACAATCCGGAGCAAGATTAATTCGGAGGTATCTGCCCAAATGTCTATGGAGGAAGTGGTAGGGCAGGTGCCTGAGTTAAAGAGCGCTAAGGATTTATCTTATTTGATTGGAACGGGATACGGCCGTAATAAGGTTCCATTTGCAGACGAGAATATTTCCGAGATTTCCTGTCATGCAATGGGAGTGCATGTGACGGATTCGGATGTAAAGGCAATTATTGATATCGGAGGTCAAGACGTTAAGGGAATCAGTATCGATTCAGACGGAACAGTAAAGAATTTCGCTATGAATGATAAATGTGCTGCAGGAACGGGGCGGTTTTTTGAGGCGATGGCCAGAAGCTTTGAGATGTCTCTTACAGATTTCTCGAATCTTTCGCTTACGGCAAAGAATGTAATTCCGATTACTGCGCAGTGTACGGTATTTGCCGAGAGCGAAGTCATTACGCTGGTGGGCGAAGGAAAGCCTATGGACGAGATTGCGGCAGGGATTCAGATGGCGGTTGCAAAGCGCTGCTTTGTTATGGCAAAAAAGGCTGGGGCTACGACAGCGATTACTCTGACGGGAGGCTGTGCGAAAAATGCAGGGTTAAAGAATGCTATTGAGCACGTGCTGAAGCTAAAAGTTATCGACTTGCCGATAGATCCCCAGTTGATGGGAGCGCTGGGAGCTGCGGAATATGCAAGGAAAAAAGGACTGGCCAGGTCTTGAAGGACCTGCTGGAATTGATGCGGAAAAGCGGGGGTTGATATGAAAAAAGTATTGAAAATATTATTCAGGATTATCGGCATATCGTTTGGCGTGTTATTTACGATTTATATGTTGAATCTGGATATGAAGCTTGTGGGATTCATTTATACCTGGCTCAATAAGTTCCACGACAAGAAAGACTCTCTGAGGGATATTCAGTTCTGAGGAAGTTATGAAGCTGTATGATTCTGTTATTCGTTCAACAAGAGAGCTGCTGAGCCTGCAAAAGCCCAGGATATGGAATTATGATGAACGGGGAGCCTGGCCGGACGCAGGGGTAAGCGAGCTGGTACTGCAGCGGGACGCCGCCTACGAGCTGGGAGGAGGCGGCCTGCCGGCGGTGAATTATACCTGCGTGACAACAGACGATAGTCTGATTGGAGAGAATCAGGTTGTGCTATATGGATTGGATTTGCGAGAAATCAAGAAGGACGCGCCCTACGCCCGGATTGCTCTGATTCGGACGGCGCAGTTAGGAGAGGATGAGGAAGCGGCTTATAAGGCCATTCGGGATATGGAATTTGTCAAATACCATGTATTTCCCAGAGGATATATGTTTCGTATTTCATCGGAGGATTTCAGGGAGCAGGTGCGGGTAAGTAAGACAGCTCTGAAAAGAGGGATATCCTTTCGGAGCGTTGGGTTTGATTTCATCCGGCAATATCTGAAGAATCCGAATGTGCTGCAGGTAAAAGTGATATTTGTTACGGCGGCGGGGGTTCCCTATAAAGAGCTGCAGGGTAATGCAAAGAAGACGGCGGACATTACAAGGACGTTGACGCATATCCTGGACGGGATGCCTGCGGACTGCGGCAGCTGCAGTCTAAAGTCAGTGTGCGATGAGGTAGAGGGAATGAGGGAACTGCATTTCGGGAGAAAAAAGCAGTGAACACGAATGCTGGGATTACTTTTGACAGAAAGAAGGACGTGCACACTTATAAGCGAAAATGATATCGTATGGAATAATGAGGATGACACATAGTTTGTGAAGCAAAGTATTTGCGCTCTGAGAAGCTGCAAACTGCGCCGGCTATGTAACATCCTCATTTTTTTGGTTCAAATCGATGTGTTGTCAGCGCCGCTGACAATGATTTTATTTTCCATGAAATCCAGACTGCAGAGCTGTCCTCTGTATTCGGTCTGAAATCCCATGATATCTATAAAAGTCAGTTTGTCCGGCTGGATACGGACATTGGCAATATTGCGGCATAAAAGGGATTCCCCTTCGGGCCGGTGTTCATATACTGAAGAGAGACACATAGATTTATACTCCTTTCATCATGGCCAGGACTCCGGCTAGTTTTTCGCTGCCCCGGTTGAAATCTTCCACAGCCTCATAAAGCAGGGCGGCTTCTGTTTCCGGCAGATTATGAGCCAGTTCGTGAAGTTCTTCGGCGTGGCGGCGGTTATGGCCCAGCATATAGTTTAGCAGGGCCAGAGTCTCTTCCGGCGAACCGGCTGTGTTATGAGAATGATTGTGTTCATGCATGGTAAGATTCTCCTTTTTCCATGATTATATCATGACTTGAAACAAAAAAGTATAAAATGAAAGTAGAAATGTGCGAACTGTGGTTAGAAAAATTACGGTTCACAGGTTCTCGGCCTGTCTTGGAGAACTTTGATACTAGGAAGCAGGGCGAGACAACATTTCGTTGAACGCAGTGCAAACGTAGTCTAAGAAGCTCAGGAATGCCTTCGCTCCTAAGACTACATAAGCACTGATTTCACCTTCATTAAAATCGTCTCAGAAATGCCCTGTTTCCTAGTGTCAAAGTTCTCCAAGTCAGACCGAGAGCCTGCGAACCGTAACCGAAAGGGGGAGCAAATGATAAAACTGAAAAACAAAAAGATGGAAGAAAAAAGGAAGAGACTGAAATGGGATATTGGGACAGGAATCCGGGCGTTGTCTGCGGTTTTTCTGATTATGATAGCTGTGATTGTTATCTGGAGGATAAAACATGCGGATTTGCCTGATATTGCGGGGAAGGGAAAGGATTTTCTTGCGGGGGAGGAAGGGGAGGTTACGACGGTTACGGAAAGTATCCTGGAGGAGACGGTAAGGAAAGGGAGCTTGTATACTGCGGAATATCCATATAACGGTTATACGGCTGTATATGAGGAGGACCAGAAAACGGTAAAATATTATGTGGCTTATGAGGGAACGGTGAAAGCTGGAATTGATGTAAGGAAAATAGAAGTTTCTCTGGAGGAAGATACCAATACCATTTTTATCCGGTTGCCGAAGGCGGTAGTAACGGAGCCGCGGGTGAATCCGGGGACGATGGAGTATATCTTTGAAGATGAGAAATACAATACTGAGACCGTTGCGCAGGAGGCGTACAGGGCGGCTTGCGAGGATTTGGCGGAAAGGGTACAAGGAGACGCGAATATCAGGGCTAATGCGGAAGAATCGGCAAAAGCAGCGGAAAAAGCGCTTGTGGAGCCATGGGTGAATCAGATAAATGATGGAAAGGAGTATAAGGTTAAAGTTCTGGCATATGGGGAAGAGAAAGAAGATGGGTAGAAGAAAGAAAACTTTTGTGCTATTATATGTTATAGTATCTGCAATTACAATCACAGGCTGTTCTGAGAAAATACAGTCAGAGACGGAAGAGGGGAGCTACGTATCCCAATCTGTCTCTATGGGAAATACAGAAGCGCCTGTGCCGGAGCTGGGCCGGGTTCAGAGTATATGTGAATTGGCAACTTTGGAGTGTTATTACCATAACGTGGCAAAATCAATCAAAGAGCCGGGGGTGGGACTGATTCATTTCGGAGAAAAGGAGCGGCCATTTTGGATAGAATATACAGGGATTGCGGAGATTAGTTATCAATCTGACTTAATCAAGATGGAGCAAAGCGGCAATGAGATTATTATAACGCTTCCTCCTCCGAAGATTACCTGTAACGTGGAGCCGGCTTCCTGGAATGAAGATTCTTATGTTATTTCAAAAGACCGGTGGATTCAGAGGAACCCGATAACGGCTGGAGATCAGACAAGGGCAATCGAAAGAGCGCAGGCAGATATGGAGGAAGAAGTAGAGAATAATCCGGCGCTTTTGAATACAGCCAGAATGCAGGCAAAAGAGCTGATTGCAAATTATATACAGCAGATTGGCCGTATGGCGGGAGTGGAGTACCGGATTTCATGGAGGTAAGAGATGTTTACACTGATATTTATACTTTTTACATTGGTGATATTTGGCAAATTATTTATGTTTGCGGTTAAGGCGTCGTGGGGGATTGTGAAGATACTGTTCACGATTCTTTTGCTGCCGTTATTTTTGATTATTCTTGTGTTTGCGGGAGTATTTTATGTTGCGCTGCCTGTTCTCGCGATTGTGGGTGTGATTTCTCTGGTATGTTCCCGTACATAGATATTCCATCGAAGGCGGACGAGAAGGTGTCTGGCAGTGTGGTCCGATTTAAACGCTGGTATTTGATGGCGTAAGGAACCCCTGCAGGCATCTGCTCTTGTGCAAAGTGTAAAAATACATTTTCTCTGTCTGCTTTCAGAGCTGTATGGTATAAGAACAGATACTTGCAGGGGCCTTGAAAGGGATTTTATATCAGTATTAAGAAAATACGGTGTGCTGTCGCCGGTAAGAATCATTGTCTTTCTGGCTGAGTTCTCTTTCGACGTTAGCCAGTTCTTTTTCCAGAGCTTCGGCCTGGGCTTCGTTCGTTTCAGTACGAAGTCTGGATTCAAGCTCTTTCTTTTTTTGCTTCAGTTCTTTGATTTCCCGGTCTACTTTATCGGTATTGCCCCGGCATGTTTCTTTTGCAGGATTGGGAGCTGCTTCTGACGGAGCTGCGCTTTCGTCGTCAGTATGTTCTGGGGCGTCGAAAGAAATCTTGCGTTTGCCGCTGTCATCGGCGTCTACATGGTACAAACCGATGGATGTATGCTTTTCCTCTGGCGTGTATCTGTCAACGTCAGGTTTGGCAGAAATAGTTTTCGGGCTGTCATGCGTTTTTGATGTATCCGGCGTCTCTTTTATACCGGTGGCGGCAACGGCCGGATTTGTGGAATCTGTATAAGGATTTGTTTTGAAAATCGGTTCCATATGTTTTCCTCCAGTCTGTATAGTTTTGTTTCTATTTTAAGGATAAGGGATTGATATGGAATTGCAAGTTATTTGCTATGAACAGTCATTTTTTGGTATTGAAATGGTTACAATTTCAGCAGGCTTTAAGATTATACCTTCCAGGTATGATTTAGCAGCAGGCTGAGACGGAATGTGCGTTCGTTTTTTTCTGTTGTCATGACGCAATGATATTTTTCAACAATAGTTTTGATGTTGGACAGTCCGGTTCCCACAGGGGAAAGAGAACTCATGTCGCAGGTGTTTTTAAATTCCAACATATAGAAGTCGCCCTGACACCGGCCGATGATACGCAGGGTTTTGCTGCCTTCCACTGACGAGCAGGCATTGATTCCATTGTCTAGAGCATTGGCAAAAACGACGCATAAATCAAAATCGTCAATTACTGAATGTTTTGGCGGGACAAGAGAAATTTCGGTATGGATTCCGTTTGACTGGGCTGATTCGAGTTTTTCTTCCAGCAAAACATCTATTGCGGGATTGCCGGTATGATGTGGAAATGACAGAGCTGTAGAGTGAATTTCCAGTTTTTTAAGTAGTTTTTTGCAGCCTCCGTTCTGCCTGCGTCCAGAAGATCGTTCTGTATGACATAAAGTTCCGCGGCAAAATAGAATAAGCCGGATATCAGGAGAATTTGGATACTCAAGTGCGCGGCGTTTTCATCAAACGCCAATATTTTTAATAGCAGAGTGCAGCAGAGCATACAGAGTCCAAAAGCAGCGAGTGTAGCCAGGAACAGCAATACATACAGCAATATCCTTTCAGCTTTTCATGCGGCGCAAAAGCGCCTGAAGCAATTCCTGCTCCCGCAGCCTTGAGACAGGAATTTTGTCGCAAAGTGGCAGCAGGACCTGTCTGTCGCTGCACCCACGTACAAAATCGAGGTTAACAAGATAACTTCGATGGCAGCGGAAAAACCGTCCGTCAACTTTGGCTTCCAGTTTATCCAGCTTTTCATAATAGTCAATGATTTGGTTGTCTGCAAGATGAAGATATATTTTTCGTCCGATTATTTCGCAATATACGATTTGGGACAGCGGAATCACCATGCAGGAGTTTCCTTTCTGTATCAGAAGACTGCGTTCTGTATCTTGCTGAATGCTTTTGACAGCTCTGTCCATTGTGCGCTGGAAGCGCTTCTTTTCCAGAGGCTTTACAAGGTAATCAAAAGCCTGTACTTCAAAAGCGTCAAAAACATATTCTTTTAATACCGTTATAAATATCAGCAGACCGCTGTAGCCGGATTTCCGTAGTTTTTCGGCAGTTTCCATGCCGTCTGGATTTTCCATCTGAATATCTAAAAAGATGATATCATAGTTGCCTCCGCTTGTAAGAAGGGCAGAGCCGTTTGTGAAACTACTTATGGCGAATGTTAGAGGCTCTGCATTTTTTGCGTAGTCGGAAATGGCTAAAGCAAGGGCGTCTCTCATATACGGTTCGTCATCGCAAATTGCGATTTTTATCATTATAATCACCACACTTTGTCATTAAGATAACAAAAACAGTGAAGGAAAACAATAAATTTGTCGTGGAATGTGCTGGAAATGTAATGAAATGGTTATGCTCCCGGCGTACATAGATTGAATTTAGAAGGATATCTCTCCAAAGGAATTATTAAATTGCCTATTTCGAGATATCCGCCTGATTCAATCCGATGTTCATATAAGAATGTCTGAACGATTTTCTGTTAGAATAGATTAATTTCCGCCGAAAACACTGGATATATTCTTAGCGGTAGAAATAACGAGTGGCGCAAGTTCCTGGATGCGTTCGTCTGGCATCCGGTAAACGGTGGCGGCAAGGCTAACAGCGGCTATGGCTCTTCCGGAAAAGTCAGTAATCGCAGCGGCGACGCAACGGATTCCTGGTTCGTGTTCTTCGTTGTCAATGGCATACCCTAGTCGGCGTATTTTTTTTACTTCTTCCTGCATGGATGCAAGGGAAGTGATAGTGCTGGGAGTATAAGGGATTATCTCGCTGTTGTGCCAGACTCTTATCACTTCTTCGTCGCTGCCCGCAGCCATGATACTCTTTCCGACGCCGGTACAATACATATAATTCCTCATTCCGATTTCAGAGGACATGATAGAAAAATTATGTGGCGCCTGTTTGTACAAATAAACAACCCACTGTTCGTCCGGTACGACCAGGTGCGTTACTTCATTTGTAAGAGCAGTTAATTTTTCAAGATAGGGACGGGATACAGTCAGCAAATCGAATCCGTCCAAAGCCCTGCTTCCTATTTCAAAAAGTCGGATGGTTAGTTTGTATTTTCCGTTGGAAGTGTCTTTTGTAATATAATTCATCTTTCCAAGCGTAGAAAGAAGTCGGAATACGGTACTTTTATGTAGAGAAACAGTTTCAGCTAAATCACCGAGAGAGATTCCTTTTGGGTATTCTGAAAGAGCTTCTAAGATTGAAAAAACTCTTTCTACAGATTGAACAGTTGAATTATCCATAAATTACCTGCCTTCATTTTAATACAGATAGTATATCCTATAATTTGGTAATTAGCAAGGGCTCAATCTCGTCCCATAAACAGTTGATTTCGTGCATGGAAGAAGCGGAAAAATAGGTTGATTTGTTACGCATTAATGTATTTTTGAAAATTCCGCGCCGAACCATGATTTCTTTGGCAAATGCCGTTCCGTAGAGCAGTTCTGCCTGTAATGCAGGAAGAATCTGTCTGTGAAGTTTTCTTGCCTCTCGTTCTTTCCCTTCAAAGAACAGATTCCAGACTTTTTGTGTGACGTCGCATAATTCACATGCCTGTATTGTGGCAGTTGCGCCGTTGGCAAAATCAAGAGGAGTATAGGCTCCGCCGAAACCGCTCATGATGCCTTCCAGGTTAGGAGTCTTTCTCTGATTTAACTCATCGATAGAAAGGGGGCCGGGAGCAACTTCCTGCTTTACCCAGCTAATGTTTGGTACGGACGCACATAATTCAAGAATCTCATCTACTGTAAGGGATACGCCTGGAAGGCCAATATTTTGAATCATAACCGGAAGGCTGGTATGGGAAGCAAGCGTTCTGAAATACGTAATGATACCAGATTTGTTGCTGTCGCCGCACCATGGAGCCATAGAAATGATAGCGTCGGCGCCTATTTTTTCAGCATATTGCGCGTAGGATACGGCAATATGAATATTGGTGGAGGCAGCGTTGGCGATAACCGGAATTTTTCCATCGGAAATTTCGACAGGAATCCGGATTAACAGCCGTCGCTCTTCTTCGCTTAGAGTCATAAATTCAGAAACCATAACGGGCGTGCAGATATTTCCTACATGAGAAGCGCAGATAAATTCCAGTTCTTTTTCTAAAACAGGAATATCTATCTGGTAATCTTCGGTAAATGGAATCATTGGAATAGCGCCGCTGCCTCGTGCATTTTTTAATGATATTGTCATGAGTGTTACCTCCTTCTAAATGTTTAAGAATTGTTTTTTGGTAATGTTTTAAAAATAATTTACAATATTATGTCTGGGTGGATTGCCGTCTAATACGTCCAGTACATTTTCTTTTACGATTGTGCCGATGCGCTCTACCGCTTCGTACGTGCAGGCAGCCATATGGGGCGTTGTAATA
Source organism: Lachnospiraceae bacterium (assembly GCA_910574185.1). GTDB lineage: Bacteria > Bacillota > Clostridia > Lachnospirales > Lachnospiraceae > Claveliimonas. Next base: position 12,361 of record CAJSZQ010000006.1, on the reverse strand, counting down.
AGCCGGTAATTATTGTAACCAGAAAATGGATTTACGTTCTCCGGAGTATCATATGGTTCGTGTTTAAATACATCCAGAGCCGCTCCCTGTAATAGATTCTCATTTAGCGCTTTTATTAAGTCGGCTTCGCAGATAATCCCTCCTCTGGCCGCATTTACAAGAAAAGCGGAAGGCTTCATCTTTTTCATAAGAGAATAATTAATGCAGGAATCAGTAGTTCCTGACAAAGGAGCATGCACGCTGATAAAATCTGAGCGAGTAAATAAATCTTCCAATGTGGTAAATTCGACTCCGTATTGTTCTGCATATTCAGGATTGGGGAATGGGTCGTAAGCGGTAATTTCCATTTGGAATCCAAAGCGGGCGATACGGGCGACTTCTCCTCCAATTGCTCCCATTCCGACAATACCGTATGTTTTATGGAATAATTCTGTCCCCATGTAAGAATGCCAGTGGTTTTGCTTTACCTGAACAGAAGAATCAATAAAGCCGCGAGCCAGGTTAAGTAAAGAAGCTATGGTAAATTCGGCTACCGCTGTTGCGTTCCCTCCTCTTGCATTGGTTACGTAAATGCGGCGAGCGGATGCGGCGTCCGTATCGACATTATTATATCCGGAGCCAAATACTGCTATTAGCTGAAGGTTTGGAGCGAGTTCCATAAGTCTTGCAGTAACAGGCATTCCGCATACGATACAGATATCGCAGTTTGAGAATTTGGCGTCTATCTCTGCTTGGGTTGCTTCCGGGTGTTCCGGCAAATATTCCAGTGTTACATTCAGGCTCCTTAAGAATTGAAGAAAACCAGGGTCTGATTGAGCGTATACGTCGGCATGTTGGAGAAATATTTTTTTCATTTAAACTTTCCACCTCCTATTTCGTATTGTGAAATTAATTTTTGTTTTATGGTATTTTACCATAAAAAATTATTTATAGCAATATTATACTTAAAATATATATATTAAATAAAAATTGTATATATAATTGACAAATTTAAAAGAAAGTGTTATAAAAAAGATGTACCATAATATGATATATAGTTTCATGATGCGAAACAAAAAAGGAGGAAGGTTCAATGAAAAAAAGATTAGCAGCAGTAGTAATTGGGTTGGTGATGGTATGCTGTACAACAGCCTGTCAGTCTGGGAAGAGTGAGCAGCCGACAGAAACGGCGGCAACAGAGGCGGAGAAAGGGGATAGTTCTTTTGAGAATTTAGCTCCGGTTACCGTTAAGATAGTTTGTACGTCTCTGGAAGGAGAGGAGCCAACACCTGAGATGCAGCGGATAACACAGGAGATTGAAGAGAAAAGTGACGGAAGGATTACATTTGATATTACGATTGGGGGCTCGACGCTTTTTGGAGAGAGTGAGATGTATGATATGCTGCGCAGCGGTTCTATAGATATGTGTAATGTGGCGCCGACGCAGTTTTCGGACGTAGCGCCGGAGATGAGTGTCTGCTGCTGGCCGTATGTGTTTGAGAGCGCCGACAATATTAATGATTTTTGGACGGGAGAAAGCTCACAGTATTTGAAAGATATGGTAAAAGAAAAGTCGGGGATAGAGATTCTTACAACTGGTTTTACCGGAGTGCGGAATGTTACGACGCAAGGGATTGAAGTACGGCGACCAGATGATTTGGACGGCGTAAAGATTCGCTGTATGGATAGTAAAATATATGTAGACGGAACGAATGCAATGGGTGCGACTGCTGTTCCGATTGCATGGAGTGAACTGTATTTTGCGCTTCAGACAGGCGTGGTTCAGGGACAGGAGAATGCAAATACAGTTATGGAAGCGGGAAGTTTGTATGAGGTACAGGATACGCTGAGTCTTACAGAACACTTATATTCCATGAGTACATTTGCAGCGAACGGAGATTTCTGGGATAAACTTCCAAATGAATATCAGGAGTTAATTAGAACAACATTTGTAGAACATTTTAAGGCGTTTCCAGAAAAGCTTCAGGAAGAGAATGATAAGCTTCTTGAGAAATTTAAAAGTGATTATGGAATGAAGATTGTAGAAGACGTAGACAAGCAGGCATTTATCGATGCATGTGGGGAAGCTTTCATGAAAGAGTTCGGAGATGACGAGGCTTATGTGAAAATGTATGAATCAGTGAAGGAATGTGCAGAGTAAATATTCCGAAAATAGGAGGGGCTTGTGATTGGCGAGGAGGGTTGGTCGATGAGGCGGATTTTATCATATTTGAATAAGTATATTGAACTAATATGCATGATGTTTTTTTGCGGGATTCTCTGTCTTTCCGTTTTCCTGCAGGTGGTTACCAGAGTCATGGTCGCGTCTTTTTCTTGGACAGAAGAGATGGCGAGATTTTCATTTGTATGGTTTACTTTTTTTTGTATCAGTTATTGCATCAGGGAGCGGGGGCATATTGCTTTTGATTTGATAATCAGCCGTATGGGGGAAAGATACAGGCACGTCTTTCGCTTATTTATTCAGATTGTCATGGTTGCGGCATTCCTGTATCTGTTTTATATCACAGTGCGTTTTATACCTTTTGGTCATGCAAAACGTGCGCCTGCTATGGATGTGTCCATGACGGTATTAAATATCAGCGCGCCGATTGGGATGGGACTATGCTGCTTACGCTCCTTGCAGGAATTGATTTTCGAGTTGATAAGAAAGGGGGAGAAATAGATGGGCCTTTCGATTATGGTAATTATCATAATAGCGACTACATTGTTTGGTTTTCCTTTGTTTTTTAGTTTTTTACTTGGATGTATTGCATTCTTTATATCAACTCCCGGACTTGATGTAATGATGCTCCCGACAAAGATGGTCAGTGCAATGAATTCATTTCCATTTCTTGCAATCCCGTTTTTTATTCTTGCGGGGCAGATTATGAATCGGGGAGGGATTACCCGACGCATATTTAAATTTGCAGACACTTTGGTTGGGCGGTTTCATGGAGGGCTTGGTTATGTGAATATTCTGGCGAGTTTTATCTTTTCCGGTATGTCTGGTTCGGCGCTTGCAGATATCGGCGGGCTTGGAGTTATAGAAATAGACGCTATGAAAAAAGCGGGTTATGATGAAAAATTTTCAGTTGGCATTACTGCGGCATCGTCGACGATTGGACCGATTGTTCCGCCCAGCCTGCCGTTTGTATCCTATGCGCTGTTTGCGAATGTTTCCTTGGGAACACTGTTCCTGGCAGGTTTTACGCCGGGGGTTATCATGGTAGTCGTACTAAGCATTATGAACTATTATTTTGCAAAAAAGAGAAATTATCCAGTGGGAGACTGTTATAAGATACGTGAAATAGGGAGCGCGTTTTTAGATAGTTTCTGGGCGCTGCTTTCTCCGGTTATTTTAATCGGCAGTATATGGTTCGGATGGGTTACTCCGACAGAAGCAGCGTTTATCTGTGTTGTGTATAGCTTCTTTGTTGGAATTGTTATCTATAAAGATATCAGAATCCGGGAAATCCCTCAAATAATGATAGATGGATTTAAAGCGATGGCGCCCTGTCTTTCCATTGTTCTTGTAACGGTTGTAATGGGATTTATATTTAACTATGTAGGGTTGAATAAAATCATATATAGTTTTGTATCGGGAATTACTACGAACAAATATTTCTTCCTGCTTCTCGTCAATATATTTTTGCTTATAATTGGAATGATATTGGACCCCAGCGCTTCTATGGTGGTTCTGGTTCCTATTTTGGCGCCGGTAGCGCAAATGTATGGAATAAACCTTATTCATTTTGGTGTGATTCTTTGTCTGAATCTGATGATTGGGCTTCTTACTCCTCCGGTTGGAATGTCGCTGTATTTGCTTGTAACAACAACAGGTCGCCCTTTCAAATACATAGTAAGTGCAATCCTTCCATGGCTGCTGCCGTTGTTCATTTCACTTATTCTTGTGACATATCTGGAAGGTCTGGTGATGTTTGTTCCAAATCTTCTGGGAATGTAGAGGGGAGAAATTCATGCCGGAAATCATAACTTTGGGAGAAACTATGTTTTGCATCGCGCCTAAAACAACAGGAATGCTTCGATATATGAAGGAGTATGAGGCTCATATAGCAGGGGCGGAGAGTAATTTCGCTATTGGCGTCAGTAAAATGGGACATTCGTCCGGGTGGGTCAGTCGTTTAGGGACAGATGAAATTGGAAAGTTTATTTTAAATTCTGTTCGGGCTGAGGGCGTCGATACTTCGCAGGTTGAGTTTGATGAAGAATTTCGTACGGGTTTAATGGTAAAACAGAGTAAAATGAACGGGGAGACCAGTGTGTTTTATTACAGGGATAATTCCGCAGCCAGTCATCTGGAACGTCTCTTTTTACACAGAGAATATTTTGAGGGAGCAAGGCTGATTCATTTGACGGGGGTAACGCCGGTATTAAGTCAGTCCTGCGAAGGGAAAATTTGGGAATTGTTTGATTTGGCAGAAGAGCTCCATATTCCGGTTAGCTTTGACCCGAATATCAGACGAAAGCTATGGAAGGGCAGAGACTATTCAGATATGTTGAGAGAGATGATGCAGCGTGCGTCCATTGTGTGTCTGGGAGAAGAAGAGGCCGAAATTCTGCTGGGAACAAAAGAGCCTGGAAAAGTACTTCACAGTTTATTTGTCTGCTCCGGCATGAAATATGCAGCGTTGAAGCAGGGAAAAAAGGGAGCTTTTATAAGTGATGGGAGGCAGATGATAAAAATCAATTCCTATCCCTGTCGGTGTGTTGAGCCGGTTGGAGCGGGCGATGCATTTGACGCAGCGTTTGTGTGCGGTATTCTTGAACAGAAGCCGTTGGAAGTATGCGGGGAGATGGCGGCGGTAGCGGGAGCTATGGCGACAGAAAGCCATGGGGATACAGAAGGTGTTCCATCAAGAGAGATGATGGAAGATATTCTTGGAAATGAAAATATTGTATATCGATAGGGGGCGAGCGGATTGGAAGAGTTGTTTCAAAAACATAAAGTATGCGCAATTTTCAGAGGGATTTCGGATGATATTTACATTTCTTATGCGAAGGCGCTATATGAGGGAGGGATTCGTTTGTTTGAGGTCTCAATGACGGATTCGTCTGCCGAACGTCAGATTTTAGGGCTGAGAAGAGAATTGCCGGAAGATGTTCGGATAGGCGCTGGTACGATTGTTAACAGGGTATCCTTTTTCAGAGCTGAGGAAGTGAATGCTGACTTTTATTTGTCTCCGTCTGCGGATGATGAAATACTAAAACTGTGTCGGGAGAAGGGACGGAAGCTTATTCCCGGAGTCTTCACGCCTTCTGATATTTCAAGGTGTCTCCGGTTTGGGTTTTATGTTTTGAAATTATTTCCGGCATGCGAAGTGTCGGAACAATATCTGCGTCAGTTAAAAGGACCGTTTCCCAGCGCGCAGTTCGTTGCCGTAGGAGGAATTACTATAACGGAAGTTCCAGCTAAGCTGAAGGAAGGTTATATTGGAGCAGGAATAGGAAACGGTATAGCTCCAAAGAAGTGGATAGAAGAAAAAAAGTGGGATAAAGTTTCTGAAAATGTAGTAGAAGCGCTTATTCCAGGATATCCTTGATGGCAGATGTGAGAACGCTGGGAGATTGCTGTAAATAGGATGCTGGAAAAGATATTAAATTCAATATGCTTTGAAAACCGCTTGCGGGTAGGATGGTATCATATCATTATACCCGCAGGTGGTTTTTTTGCGCAGAAAAATGTCTTTTACAAAGAGGTGTAAGAAAATGGAGGCCGAATAATATGCTGTAAGCAATAATAGTGTCTATAGAGTGGAAAATTTTCCGTAAAAAAATAAGAATCAACAATTTAAAGAAAATTTTCTAAAAATGTATTGATAATGGAAAATGAGTATGATACTCTGAATCTGACAAAAGCAACATACAAATAAAAAAATAAAGCGCTTAATTTGGTTGATGTTGACAATATGTGAAACTGGAGGATGGTAAAATTGGCAAAGAGAAATGAAGAGATTATAAGAGATTTAGGCGGGATGTTGGAAGAGTCACAGATTAATTTGGATAAAGACGAACTATATGAGTCTTCTGCAGACCGTTATAAGAAGTACGCCAGGGCAAAAAAAGCGTTGAATGTTCCTAGCCCGCTGGCGATTGTCTATCCATATTCGACAGAAGAAGTGCAGAAGATATTAGTATACTGTAATGAAAATCGGATTAATGTAATACCAAGAAGCGGTAAAACAGCAACAGAGGGAGGACTGGAAAACTGGAAAGAACAGGCAATTGTAGTTGATGCGAAGAATTTAAATAAGATTATTAAGATTGATACGTATAATATGCAGGCGACTGTACAGGCTGGAGTAAGACTTCAGGATTTAGAGGATGAGCTGCGGAAACTGGGATATACGACCGGGCACTCCCCACAGTCTAAGCCAGTGGCACAGTACGGAGGACTTGTGGCGACCAGAAGTATCGGTCAGTTCTCTACCTTGTATGGCGCCATCGAGGATATGCTGGCTGGCCTTGAGTGTGTATTTCCAAATGGACATATTGCAAGGATAAAGAATGTTCCCCGCAGGTCTGCCGGGCCGGATATCCGTCATATTGTTCTTGGAAATGAAGGAACACTTTGCTACATAACAGAGGTTACAATTAAGATATTTAAATACTATCCAGATAATAACCGGTTCTATGGTTATCTGATTGAAGATGTGGATACGGGAATCAAAATATTGAGGGAAGTGGTAACAGAAGGGTTCCGCCCATCTGTGGCAAGAACCTATTCGGAGGAGGATGCAAGACAACATTTCTACCATTTTTATAAGAGCAAGTGCGTGTTGATATTTATGGCGGAAGGCCCGGAAGGAATCGTAAAGGCTACCGGCGACGCGATTGAGGCGGCTGTCAGAAAGTTTGGAGAAGGCGTTATAGAGCAGGTGGACAGTCAGTTAATTGAAGAATGGTTCAACCATTTGAACTGGTCCGAGCAGGATTTGGAAGACGAGCGGCAGGGTATGATTACGAATGACCGTCACGATGGTTATACAACCGAGATATCGGCTGACTGGGAAAGTATTACGAAGATATATTATCGCGTAATAGAAAGAATCCGGAATGAATATGAGATGGCGGACGACTTAACTATGCTGGGCGGTCATTCTTCACACAGTTATGTAAATGGAACCAATATGTATTTTGTCTATAACTACAATATTAACTGTGCGCCGGAAGATGAATTAAGAGTTTATCATCATCCGATTCAGAGGATTATTGTTGAAGAGACGCTGAAAGAGGGCGGTTCCATGTGCCATCATCATGGAATTGGCAAATATCGGAACGAATGGACCAAAGAAGAACATGGCTCGGCGTATTATATGTTGGAGTCGCTCAAAAAAACATTCGACCCCAATGGAATTATGAACTTTGGAACAATTTTTCCTCAGAAAGAGGGGGAGAAATACCAAAAATAAGGAGATGAAGAGATGAATAAAGAGAGTATAAAGCGTTACATTCAACTGGCGCTGGTTGTAGCGTCTGCAGGAGTAATTTATCCGATTGCATACCTGAAAAATAATTATCAGGAAACGCTGCTGGAGGTCTATAACTTTTCTGTTCAGGACTTAAATACGATTTTCCTGGCGCTGGGAATTATATCGGTTATAACGTATTTTCCAAGCGGGATTCTGTGCGATAAGTTTTCCTGTAAGAAACTTCTGATTCTGTCTCTGGCTGGAACGGCGGCGGCAGGCTTCTGGTTTGCAAGAGTTCCTGGATTTGGCGGAGTCGTAGTTATCTATATGCTCTGGGGAATATTTTCCATTCTTACTTTCTGGTCGGCGCATATGAAGTTGATTAAGCTGCTGGCAAGACCGGAAGAGCAGGGAAGATTCTTTGGAATCTTAGACGGCGGCAGAGGTCTGATTGAAGCGGTGCTTGCTGTAATTGCCGTTGCAATCTTTGCAAAGCTCATGGGGAGCAATCCTGGAATTGCAGAGAAGAGAAGCGCTATGGTAGCGCTGGTATACCTCTATACAATTGCTATCATTGTAGTGATGGTTCTGATTATTATCTTTATGGATGATGACAAAAATCCGGATAGTATGTTTCGGAAGGGTTCGGAATATAAAAGGGATGTTATTCGGCTTAGCGACTGTAAAGAGCTGATAAAGAATAAATCCATATTTGTACTGGCGGGAATTATCTTTATGTCCTATTCTCTTACCTGGACATTATACTACTTCAGCGGTTTTTTACAGTCAAACGTAGGGATTGATGCGGTAACAGTTGGCGTGGTAATGACGGTTGTGCTTTGGCTTCGGCCGGTGGGCGGTTTTATCGGCGGCTTTGTCGGCGACAAGACCGGAAGGGCGAAGACTATTTTTACAGTACTGTTATGTTCTGCTATCGGGTTGATTATTGTTTCCCTGCTTCCGGTTACGCTGGGAAATGGGTTGTTTATCGGAATGATTCTGGTGCTGTCTTTCTTCATCTATGCGGTAAGAGGAACTTACTGGTCGCTGATGGACGACTGCGAAGTGAATCCGAATATTATCGGTACTGCGTTAGGATTTACCGCGCTTTTGGGATATCTTCCGGATATTGTGATACCGATATTTAATACTGCAATGTTTGATAATTTCGGACCAAACGGAGGTTACAACGCTTACTTTATCGGCAGCGCGGCAATGGGAATTGTGGGTGTGGTTTTGATAGCAATATTTATGAAGATGACGAAAAAGACAGAGGCGAAAGGACAGAGTGAATAGGGGATGAAGATTGTATGTCTGGTCAAGATTATCCCGGATGTGGAACATTTTACTTACGATTATGATAAAAACATTCTTGTAAGGGAAAATAAGAAATCAGTTGTGAATCCAGAGGACTCTTGTGCAGTAGCGGCGGCTCTTAGGATGAAGGAGAAATGCGGGGCTGAAGTAACCGTCGTCAGTATGGGGCCGGTGTCCAATCAGAAATATCTGGAAAATTTTATCAGGTGTGGGGCGGACAGAGCGGTTCTGATTTCGGATGAGATGTTCCGGGGGAGCGATACTTATGTGACAAGCCGGATACTGGCGAAAGGAATAGAATTAAGTGGATTTGACCTGGTAATTGGCGGAACCCATTCTCTGGACGGCGATACCGGACAGGTTCTGCCGCAGGTTGCAGAACTTCTGGATGCAGAGATTATGAGTCATGTCACAGAGATTAGGCGGAATGAGCAGGCAGACAGAGGTATTCTGGCTGAAGCAGAAGACGGAAAGAAGAAACTAACCTTTTCAATCAGCCTGCCGGCAGTGATTGGAATCAGCGGGGAAAGTGGGTATAAGCTTCTCTATATCCGATATGATGATTGGAAAAAGGATATGTCTGACCGGCTTAAAGTTCTGACGAACAGAGAACTTTGCTTTGGGGAAGGAGAAACCGGGCTTGCAGGTTCCAGAACCAGAGTACTCCGAACCTATCCGAAGAAGTTCTCGGATAAAGAAAAAAGAGTGGTGCAGAATGATGAAGCGGGAATTGAGTATGTGTATCAGTTTTTGCTGGAAAAGGGATTTTTAAACGATGATTAGGGTGTTGATATATCTGGATGAAAATAGTGGAAAAGGTTCTCTGGAGTTGATTGAGGTGGTACGTCGGATGTATCCGCTGGATGAAATAGAACTGTGTGCGGCAGCTTTCGCAAAACCAGAGGAATCGCTTCTTGGATATTTTGATGAGATTCACTATTTTCAAGCCAGCGAAAGTCAGAAATATCAGGCGCGCTTTATGGCTTCCTGTATAGAGAAGCTGGAAAGGCAGAAGCATTTCTCCTGTATCATTATGGCGGCAGTCTTTATGGGAAGAATGACAGCGGCGGCGCTGGCTGCGAAACTGGGGACAGGATTGGTTGCGGATGTGGTAGACGTTTGCATCGAAGGCGGAGAGATTCAGATGATACGGCCTGCCTTTGAGGGAAAGCTGATGGCATGCATCACGAATCAGGGTCTGGGCCCGATAATGATGACAGTACGTCCGGGGGTGTTTCGGTATGATGGAACGTCAGACAGAAGTACGTGTATCATTACATATGAGCTGGCGGACGAGGAGGCGCATGGTATCAGGGAGAAAAGGCTGACTGAGAATGTAAGGAACGATGAGTATGACGCGTCGGCCGGCAGTGTCTGTACCTGCCGGAAGGAGCCTTACAGCCGGGAGCTGTGTATCATGGAGCAGGGAGCGAAGATGAGGGATACAAGAGGCGGAGGGGTACAGTTGATTGCATGTACCCGGAAAGACGAAAATCGGGATATCTGTAATGCCGAAATACTTGTATCCGGCGGAGGCGGAGTACGGAATCACTTTGAGGAGTTGGCGCGGCTGGCAAAGCCATTAGGAGCAATGGTTTCCTCCAGCAGAAAGCTGGTAGATGAAGGAATAGCCCCAAGAAGCATACAGGTAGGGCAGTCTGGCAGAACGGTAAGTCCGAAACTTTATCTGGCGCTGGGGATATACGGCTCTATGCAGCATATCGAAGGCCTGAAGAACGTGGAGCATATCATTTCTGTCAACACAAACAGAAACGCGCCGATTTGCAGTTTATCAGAAATTGTAGTCGAAGGCGATGCTGTGGAATTTATTGAGAAACTGACAAAAAGAATTAACCAAAATAAAAATTGAAAGGAAGAAAAAATTATGAACATTACAGATTTTAATATGAATTATTTTTCATTAAAAGGAAAGAACGCAATCGTTACAGGAGGAAATACGGGGTTAGGGCAGGCGTTTTCTCTTGCGTTAGCAAAAGCGAGAGCTAATATATTCATGCCGAGTATTGAACCAGACAATTCGGAATTTAACCAGTTAATTGAGGCGGAAGGCTCCAAAGCAGTTTATATGCATGCGGACTTGACAAAAGAAGGAGTTCCGGCAGAAATTGTAAGTAACTGCGTGAAAGAATTGGGCTCGGTTGATATTCTGGTGAATTGCGCCGGTATCTGTCTCTGTGAGGAGGTTACAAAATTCGGCAGAAACTTGTGGGATAAGATGGTTGATATCAACCTGACCGCAGCGTTTGAGATGAGCCATGAGTGTGCAAAGGTAATGATTCCTCAGAATCATGGAAAAATTATTAATATCTGTTCACTGTTTGCTTTCCTTGGCTGCCAGCTCTCGCCTGCATATGTTGCGACAAAACATGGAATTGCCGGTCTTACCAAGGCGTACTGTGACGAACTCGGACAGTATAACATTCAGGTAAATGGAATAGCGCCCGGATATTTTAAGACTAAGGCAGCAGAATATTCTGTAAATGATCCGGAGAGAAGCAAAGCGATTGTGAATCACACGCCTGCAAACAGATGGGGAGAGGTGCATGACCTGATGGGAGCGGTTGTTTTCCTTGCCAGCGAGGCCGCTGGATTTGTGAACGGACATATTCTGGCAGTAGACGGCGGATATCTGATTCGATAATCAGGAGATGAAATAATGGGACAGAAATATATCGTGGGAATTGACGTGGGTTCCCAGAGTGCAAAGATATTAATCTATGACTTAAAAGGGAATATTGCAGCCCGAGGCAGAAAGAAGCTGGCTCCGATGCATCTGGCAGAACCAGGAATTGTGGAACATCCAGATGATGATTTGTGGGACAGTTTGTGTGAGGCGAGCAGGCGGGCCATGAAAGAATTTCAGGGAGATAAGAAGGACATTATCGGAGTCGGAATCGGAGGAATCCGGTGCTGCAGAGCGCTGCTTAAAAGGGATGGCACGCTGGCTCAGCCAGTGATAAGCTGGATGGATGCGCGTACGGCGCATCCCTACGAGCATACAAATCCAGAGACGGCATATGTTACATCGTCTACCGGTTATCTTTCTTCAAGACTGACAGGCGAACGGAAGGACTGTATTGGAAATGCTTTTGGAGAATGGCCGGTAGATTTGGAGACGTGGAACTGGAGCGAGAACGAAGAGATTATCAAACGTTATCAGATTCCAAGGGAAATGCTCTTTGAGGCAGTGGGGCCGGGAGAGATACTGGGGTATGTAACTTCCTGGGCGGCTAAGGAGACTGGGTTTCCAGAAGGACTTCCGGTTGTGAGTACTACCAACGATAAGGCGGCAGAAGGCTTAGGCGCCGGTTTGGTGAATGAGGATACGGCGGTTATCTCGCTGGGTACTTATATTACGCTGATGATTCAGGGGAAAACGCTCCCGAAGGATGCAAAGGCTCTTTGGGCAATCATTTCCTCCGTTCCAGGGATATATATTCTCGGAATCTTCAGCCCTGATTTTATAAGGCTTTCAGATCCCTATCTCAAAAAATCACCCACTTTTTTGCAAAAAACGCTTGACAAATCGCTCAAAATTTGCGGCGAAGCCGATTGATTATATTTTATTTCAATCGACTGGAGGCGATTTTTTTGTTACCTATAAATCCCGGCGG